>NZ_JCAWAI010000002.1:0-1117169 GCF_059691875.1 Mucilaginibacter sp. 320_HR | reverse complement strand
CATCAATGATCTTTTGCTCCTTACTTCTTTTCATCGTTTACTCCTTTTACCGTGTAAACTCATTCCAGGACAAGTCATACCGTGTTGATCAGCTAACTTGGTATTTGCCGCATTGGAGTGTTACACGCACTTCACGCTAGAATTCTCAGTAAGCAATGTCTAAAAGGTCTTGGGCAGTTTTGGATCAGTTAAGATAATGTAGTCGCCGAGTTTAGCAAATTTGCTCCAGTTCGGGTTGCTAAAGCTGTCATCGGCATAGGCCTGGATGTTTATCACCTTTACACCCGGCGCATATTTCTGTAGCTGAGCAACTGTGCCTAGTTTTTCTTCGCTGTGAAAGCCACCATTCACCTGGAATATTTTAAAACCTTTATGAGCGTTATAAAACTTCGCTATGGAGTAGCCCATGGTAGCATCCCAAAGGTTTTGTGATTGGTAAACTTTCATAGGGCCAATGGCGCTGTGCCCGCCCATAATGTTTACAAACTTCTCGTAGTAAGCGCCGGTGGCCGTATCAATCGGGAGAGGAGGAAGCCAGTTTTTAGCTGTAGCATCCAGCTTTTGCAACTCTGCAAGCCCGCCTCTTGTTACCATATTGGTATACCTGGTCGGCGCGTTTGCCGCTATCACCTGCAGGTGGTTTTCTTTAGCAACCTCTACCATCGGGCGGTAGTCTTTGTAGTTGTTCCACGCCCGGCCTTCAGTTATCAGGTTCTTTTCGCGGATAAATCCCGCTAAATATTCATTCACCACGGTTTGGCAATCTGTTTGGAACATCTCCATAGAAAGTGCCGCCTTGGCAGCATACTTTTCCACAAGTTTTTTGAAAAGTACATTTTCCAGGTAATGTCCGGTAGAGTCGTTATGCTCCTCGCCAAAAAACAATACATCTGCTTTAGTCATGTCATTAACAATATCATCCAGCGTGGCAGGTGCCTTTTTAGCTGTATTGTATACCTTATAATGAGCAGACATACCATCCTGGCAAAAAGATAGTGCAGGTAAAAACAGCAGGAGTAATGCGCAAAATGCCTTCATTAGTTTGAGTTATGCAGATGTTAATAATTTTAGCCAAATAACCACATTAGTATTTGAAAAAACTAAAAATTACGCTACATTTGCACTCTTGTTTTTAAAAACGACGTATATAATATAATATAGCCATGAAAAGAACGTTTCAGCCCTCACAAAGGAAAAGAAGAAATAAGCACGGTTTCCGTGAGCGCATGTCATCTGCTAACGGCAGAAGAATACTTGCTGCCAGAAGAGCTAAAGGCAGAAAAAGATTAACTGTATCTGACGAGCGCAGCCACAAAGCTTAATTACTGGTTGTTTTCCTTTAAATAAAGGGGCCGGACCGTAATACAGCTTACTATCGGTTAGAGCCGGCAACTATGTATACTTTTAAAAAAGAAGAACGGTTATGTAATAAAAAGCTTATTGATGGGCTTTTTCATAACGGTTCTTCTTTTTTATGTTATCCCTTCAAGGCATCGTGGATGGTTGCTACCGAGCAACAGGTTTTCCCGGTGCAAGTGATTTTTACCGTGTCTAAAAAGCGCTATAAACGCGCGGTAGACCGCAATGCCGTTAAACGCCGCATGCGCGAAGCTTACCGGCTTAACAAACAAGCCCTTCTTTACGATGCTTTGATAGCATCCAACAAGCAACTCATTCTTTCAATCAGTTATATAGGCAAAGAAATAGCCGCTTATGATTTCTTTGAAAAGAAGATGATTAAGCTTTTAATACAGCTTAGTAAGGAGCTTGGCGCATGAGTTACTTATGGAATGCCATAAAAAACGCCATTGGCTGGTTCTTCCTCCTGGTTATTAAATTTTACCAGTACTTTATTTCACCTATTATAGGCGCGTCCTGCAGGTACACACCCACGTGTTCTCAATACGGAGCTGAGGCCATCAGGAAATATGGTCCTTTTAAGGGTGGTTGGCTAACAGTTAAACGCATTGCCAGCTGCAATCCATGGGGTGGGCACGGGCACGATCCGGTACCTTGATTAAGTGGGGAAGTCTGAAGTAGCGAGTTCGAAGTCCCCAGTACTAAGTAGCTGGTGTTGATTCAGTAGACTTAAGTCAAGACGAACGGACGCGACAGTTCCAAGTGAAATTAGGTTAAGCGCTTACCTCATTTTTTTTAATTTTGACTTTTCTTAAGACTCACTACTTAAGACTAAGAACTTTTAATATTCCGCTTCTCATGGGTTACATCATACAAATAGAAACTGCTACTACTTCGTGCTCTGCCGCTCTAACTAATAATGGTGTAATTGTAGGGATAAAAGAGGTGACCGCAAGAAACATCCATGCCGAGGTACTTACACTGTTTATTGATGAACTGATAGCCGCGGCCGGCATTACTTACACAAATATTGATGCAGTAGCCGTGAGTTGCGGCCCCGGCTCCTATACCGGCTTGCGTATAGGTGTATCAACCGCTAAAGGGCTTTGCTTTGCTTTAGATAAACCGTTGATTGCTGTTGAAACGTTACAAGCAATGGCGGCAGGTGTAGCGGCTGATGTTGCCGGAGACGTGCTGTTATGCCCCATGATAGACGCGCGCAGGATGGAAGTTTATACGGCCGTGTACAACAAGGCCGGGGATGTAATTAAACCAACCGCTGCGGAGATTATTACCGCTGAAAGTTTTGCCGACTTGCTAGCCGATAACAAGGTGCTGTTTTTTGGTGATGGTGCCGAAAAGTGCCGCGAGGTATTGGGCACAAATGCTAACGCGAGCTTTTTGGATGGATTCTCCAACTCGGCGGCTCACCTTACAAAAATTGCAGAGCAGAAGTTACTGGCGCGGGACTTTGAAGACGTTGCTTATTTTGAGCCTTATTACCTAAAAGACTTTATAGTCCTTAAAAAGAAGACGGTTTAATCGCCATTATCTTTCCCGAATATCCTGTTGTATAAACGCTTGATAAAGCCGGGGCTGTTCTCGGTAGGGATAAAGCTGGCATTCAGTGGATGCTCTATAACCGGTCCGAACTTAAACGATACCCCAAGAAAGAGGTCCACAGCCGTATAGGCTGCATTTTTGTTGATCTGCGAGTTGCTTTTCAGGCCGGCAAGGGCGGTGCTTGCTGTAGGCAGGAAACGTTCGCTGCCAATAAAGAACTCCGCATTGGGGCTTTTAACCATAAACTGCCCGCCAAGGCTAAATACCCTGTTATTGTCGTATGCTGTAGTAAGGGTTACTACATAATTTTTGTACTGAAAAGGATTGACCAATGCCGCGGTAAAGCCATCAAAAAATAGCTCTTTGGACAAGATTAGCGTAGGCGAGTATTTGTACCTGTTATCGTAATCAAGCCAAAATTGTTTATTCGCACTTATTTCAAACTTGCCATTTGTAGGCGTTGTAAAAGAACCAACAGTTACGTTTGTTTTAGCTATGTTTTTTGCAGCATCGTAAATGTTGTTTTCCCTGCGTGATGTAGATAAGTTAAAGATGGTATCTGCAGAGGCAAAGTTATAAACCGTAGACCTGCTGCTCCAGTGGATAAAGCCTACATCTTTAAAGTTGAACTGCAGATTAAAGTTATCGCGGGTACGTAATGATGTTCCTATACCAATGGCAGCACCCGGGTTTCTGAAGGTTGGTAAGTAATCGTGCGAGTTAAATGGGCCCGGGTTATAATTAAGGTAGTACCTGCCGGTCATACTCAGCAAAGCCGCATCATTGGCCCGGTCAAAATCAATGCTGGATGATGTTACCGTCGCTTTTTGATAGCGTATACCCATTAACGCGCTTAACTTTATACCAACAGCAAACTTTTTACTCAGCTTTTCGCGGTAGGTAAAACTAGCCTGGTGGTATGCCTGGTAAGTGCCGGTATTGTTAAAAATATCATCGTAATGGTCTTTCTGGAAAGCACCAGGACCTGCGTATAAGCCTACAGTTTCATCGGTAAAAAGTCCCCGGCCTTCCGCCCGCGTTTGCAACGATACGCCAACCTCGGAGTTGCCCTCTAAACTTGTAAACACTTTAAACATAACCCAATAGTTGTTTACATTGGCATTTACGCGGTTATATACGGTGCCTGGCCCAACCTTTAAGTTGTCTGCTGTGTAGTAGCCAGAAAATGCCCTTGTTTTAAGTGGTACCTGCGCGTTTCCTTTCAAATAAGAGTTTACAGACAGATTTGGAAGAAAGAAGTTAAAGGCGTACTTCCGGCTGGAATCGGGAATGAAGGACCGTTGCGACAGGTTCTCAAAAGAATCGTACAAAGTGCCGGTATTGTATTGCGCAAATTGTTGGCCGAAGCAGTTGACAGTGAACAGCAGAAGGATAAGAACCGGTAAAATTTTCTTCATATAATCTTGCCGAGCGTGCGCATTATTACCGCCCTAATATAAAAATCCTGTGTGACTTAATGTTAAACAAGCTCAAATAATTGGTTTTTAAACGGAATAATGCAACAACAGTTGTACTTTATTGTGAATTCTTCAGAGTTTTTAATGATGCTGCTGAGTCGGCCGGGTTCTTTTGGATACAAAAGTTTGTGAAGAAATTATTGTCGGCAGCTGTGAACTGGTAAGATGCCGCGTAGAAGTTTTTAAGCGACAACCTGTTGCTGCTGTATGCTTTGTAAGTGTTTGGCTTAAGGTCGTTTTTTAGTATAAGCTGCGCGTTTTTAAAGTTTATAAAGAAGGCTACGTTGCTCTTTTCAGCAAGCAGGTCGTCAAACCGGTTGTAGTCGGCCGTTTTCGTTAAAAATTTAGTGTTGATATAGCTATCGTAGTAGCTATTTATCTCCTTAAAGCTGTTCGCGAAGATGAGGTAGTTATCTACTATCCGGAAGTAAGGCCTTTTAAAAACATTAAAAGCGTCGCCCAATAAAAAATACGGGAGCTTGTTATAATTCAGCTCGCCAACATCATCGTTCACCATGGTGCTTACATTGGTCATAAATGGCCTGAGGTCTGATCCGTCCTTGATGGTGATCAGAGCAAACTTTTCGCGGTAACGTGTAGTAACTACAGCAAATTCGTTACCAACCAGTTTGTTAAACTCTTCGCGCAGGTTTATTCCCGTTTCTGCTTTTATCCTTTTAAACAGCGTGTCCCGCTCTTTTTTCAACCCGGCACGATCATGAAAATCGGTAAGGTCACGCAGGAACGTTGCCGGGTTTGCAACCGCCATGTCCATAGAGTACGCTACAGTAGCCGGGTAAATTTCTTTTAGATGGGTTTCAATTGGCGCTTGCCGGCTAAAAAGGTTAAGGTAGCTTGCCGGCTTGCCTTGCTCAATATTGGTGTAACCATTAAACATGAGCGCATCTGTACGGTAATTTAAGTTAAGGGCAGCCAGCGCGGGCAGCAGCCTGAAACTTTTAAACAGATCGGTATTTTGATCGCGGAACAATTGCCCGAATAAAGGCGACAAATGAGCATAGTTAATGTAAAGATTGGCTAAAGAGTTGGAGTTCTGCTGATCGGGCAGCAACAAAAACGCATGCCTGTCCTTGTCCGGCCGGTATCTGGCGGCTTTCTCTACAAGCGCCTTTGAAAAACTGCATGAGTAGATGTTTGCCTCTGTGTTGATAAGGTAAAACCGCTTTTTTAACGACGTAAAGTAGATGGTGTAACCCTTCTTGTCGGCCAATGTAAGAGGGGTAATTAGTAGCCCTGGTATTTTCTGCCTTGCTGCCGCATCGAAGGCGGTTGGGTCGGCATCCTTGTTTAGCGCAGCGGTCAGTAGCAGATCTGGCTCATTGTCTGTAGTAGGATGCAGGGAGATGTAAATGTTACTTGCATCAAAAGCGCTTTGCAGTACCGGATGGCTTAACAATGCTTTGCGAACGGTATCCAGGTCTGCTATGTTCTGGTCGCCGGCAAGGCTGCCCAGTAGCGAATTGTCGTTAAATATCTCGTAAAAACCCTTGTCGTTGGTAAACTCGAACACAGCGGCGGCGCTATCCGGAATGGTGCGCATTACATTAGCAGCGTGAACGCCGGAAGTATTTAAACTTTTAAAATACTTAACGGTAATAAACACGGTTGCCGCAACCAATACTAAAGTGAACAAAATAAGTCTTCTCATCGTTCTGCCCGCAAGTTAGAATTTTACGCTGCCACAATAAAGTAATTCTTTCAATTGGTTAACTTAGCCCTTTATATCTGCATGAACAAACGAATTATTATTACCGCATCCATCTTAGGTGCAATTGCCGTTATCTGTGGTGCATTTGGCGCCCATGCGCTTAAGGCTGTATTGTTGCCCCGGCAATTAGAAGTATGGCAAACAGGTGTGCAGTACCAGTTTTACCATGTGTTTGCATTGTTGTTCTTGTCTACCTTCAGTCGGGTAAAAACGGGATTAATCAACGCGGCTTTCTACTTATTTACTTTTGGTATTGTACTTTTTTCAGGCTCGCTGTATTTGCTGGCTTGTCGCGATATCCTGAAAATGCCGGGCCTGAGTGTAGTTGGTCCGGTTACTCCAATAGGTGGCCTGCTGTTTATTGCCGGATGGGTGTCACTTGCGCTGGCTGCTTTAAAAAATAAATAAGCAGATGTTAGAGTTTGCCCAGGCTCCGCAAAGCAACCGCCGAACGCTGTTTGTAGACGTGATATTACCACTGGCTATCAGTCGTAACTACACCTACCGTGTTCCTTTTGAGATGAACGATCACATAGCTATAGGCAAACGCGTGGTGGTTCAGTTTGGCAAAAGCAGGCTATACACCGCTATAGTAGCCGGTATCGGCGAACTCGCGCCGGAGAAGTACGAAGCAAAATACATTATAGAGATACTGGACAATAAACCCATTGTTACCCAAAAGCAGCTACAGTTTTGGCATTGGGTATCTGAATACTACATGTGCAACGAAGGGGAGGTGATGAATGCCGCCCTGCCCAGTGCACTTAAACTGGCGAGTGAAACGAAAGTAACACTTAACAAAGAATATGAGTTTGATAAGGCCTTACTGAACGACAAAGAGTTCATGATAACAGAGGCGCTTGACCTGCAACCCGAACTCACCATCAGCGACATTGTGAAGCTGCTGGGGCAGAAAACGGTAATGCCGGTACTTAAGTCGTTGTTTGAGAAGAACATCATACACATTTCCGAGGAGGTTAGCGAGCGCTTTAAACCCCGCAGGAAGACCTTCATAACGCTGCATGCGTCGTACAACAATCAGGACAATTTACGTGAGCTTTTTGAGATACTGGAGCGCCGCGCCCCAAAGCAGGCCGACGCGGTGCTGGCTTTTATAAAGCTCTCGCGGCAGCAGAAAACCGTCACAAAAGCAGAGCTGATTGAAGACAGCGGAGCAGGTGATGGCAGTATACGCGCACTTATTGATAAAGAAGTATTTATTTCCGAGGAACGCGCCATAAGCCGTTTGCGTTATGACGAAGACGAAGAAGCAATTAGTACATTCACTTTAAGTGATGTACAGCAAACGGCACTGGAGGATATACAGAATCAGTTTGCAAGTAAAGACGTAGTGCTGCTGCATGGCGTAACGGCATCCGGTAAAACGCAAGTGTACATCAGGCTGATAGAAGCAGTTGTAGCCAGCGGTAAACAGGTACTCTACCTGCTGCCGGAGATAGCCTTAACAACGCACATTATAGAGCGGTTACGCATCTACTTTGGCGGGTCGATAGGGGTTTATCACTCGCGGTTTAATGATAACGAGCGGGTAGAAGTATGGCAAAAGGTATTGCAAGGCGAATACAAGGTGATACTTGGTGCGCGCTCGTCGGTGTTCCTGCCGTTTCAGGATCTGGGTTTGATTATTGTGGATGAAGAGCATGAAACCTCCTACAAACAGTATGATCCTGCACCGCGCTACAATGCCCGCGACGCAGCCGTGTATCTTGCCAACATGCATAAGGGTAAGGTGCTGCTGGGGTCCGCTACACCTTCGTTTGAAACCTATTATAACGCACGCACCAACAAGTACGGCCTGGTAGAACTTAACGAACGTTATGGCGGAGTTCAGTTGCCTTTGATAGAAGTGGTAAGCATTGCTGCCGAAACAAAGCAGAAAACCATGCAATCGCACTTCACCAGTGTATTGATGGCCGATATGCAACAGGCGATTGAAAATAAGGAGCAGGTGATCCTGTTTCAGAACCGCCGTGGCTACGCTCCCGTGCTGATGTGCAGGGTTTGCGCCTACACGCCCAAATGCATCAATTGCGATGTAAGCCTTACCTTTCATAAACATACAGGTAAACTGCATTGCCATTACTGCGGATATAAAGAGGACAGTCCTTCTATATGTCCGGCTTGCGGTTCCACGCACCTGGAGTACAAGGGCTTTGGTACCGAGAAAGTGGAAGACGAGTTATCCGTCCTTATGCCGGATGCACGCCTCGCCCGGATGGACCTCGATACTACACGTTCCCGTAATTCTTTGCAGAATATCCTTAATAATTTGGAGGATAAAAAAATAGATGTGCTGGTAGGTACTCAAATGGTAGCCAAGGGGCTGGACTTTGCCGATGTAACCGTCATCGGCATTATTAACGCAGACAGCCTGCTAAAGTACCCCGACTATCGCGCCAACGAACGAAGCTTTCAGATGCTGGCCCAGGTAAGCGGTCGTGCCGGCCGGAGGGGCAAACAGGGTAAGGTGGTTATTCAGACTTATGATCCATCACATAGGGTTATCCGGCAGGTGATTGAGAATGACTATGCTGACCTTTATTTCACCGAATTAGAGGAACGCAAAGGGTTTAACTATCCGCCGTTTTATCGCATTGTCAACATTGATATCAAACACCAAAACCCTGAGATCTTATATAATCAGGCTGAGTACCTCGCAAACGAATTGCGTAAGCATTTTGGTGAACGGGTAATTGGCCCCGAGGCGCCGCTGATTAACAGGATACGTAATTACTATATCAAGTCCATAATGCTCAAATTTGAGCGGGAAAACACCTCTATGGCAAAGGCAAAGGCGCTTATCAGGGAGACCATAACGCAATTCCAAACCACCAAACTCAGCAAGGGCAGCATAGTACAGCCCGATGTTGACCCTTATTGAAAAAATTAGTTTCATGCTCAGGCTGTTAATAAGTGTGGTGCGCATTTAACCGCCTAAAACAGGCTTTTTGTATAACTTTGTAGCTGCAATGGCTTATAAGTTTATAGATAATTACCGGGAACAGGGGGCTCGTAAGAGATTAGTAGAAGTATTACAAAAGAAAGGTATTACTGATGAGCAGGTGCTGAAAGCCATAGGCAAAGTACCGCGTCATTTTTTCTTCGATGAGACTTTCTGGAACCAGGCCTATAAGGACATCGCTTTCCCGATAGGCGAGGGGCAAACCATATCCCAGCCCTATACCGTTGCTTACCAAACCGAATTGCTGCATATCCGCAAAGGAGATAAGGTGCTGGAAATAGGTACCGGCTGCGGGTACCAGACGTGTATTTTACTGGAACTAGGTGCGCGTGTTTTTACTATAGAGCGCCAGGAAAAACTCTATGAGCGTACCATTCAGGTGCTGCCTTACATGGGCTATAAGCCAAAGTTTTTTCTGGGTGATGGTTCTGTTGGTATACCTGGAGATGCGCCCTACGATAAAATAATTGTAACTGCAGGAGCACCTACAGTGCCTGACCTGTTATTAAAACAACTTAGCATTGGCGGTATTTTGGTTATCCCGGTAGGTGACGAAAAATCGCAGAAGATGGTAACTGTTTTAAAAACGGCTGAACACGATTACGAACGGCATGTATTGGATACTTTCAGATTTGTACCGCTGGTAGGGGACAGGGCTTGGTAAAGTGCAGTTTGCAGTCCGTAGTAGCAGTTGCAGTTTGCTGCTGCGAATAAGCACTTTGCAGTCACTGTAATATGATGATCCCACGATTAAGACTACAGATTCCAAGCTGCTACTGCCAGTGGCACTGCTACTTCACCAGGATGACTATCTCTTCATCGCCCGGTCAATCTCAATCTTTGTATCACGCTCCTTTAGTGTTTCGCGTTTGTCAAAGGTCTTTTTACCCTGGGCAAGGCCTATCTCCAGTTTGGCAAAGCCGCGTTCGCTGATGAACAGGGCCAGCGGAACAATGGTCAATCCCTTTTCTTCACCGCGGGTCTGGAGTTTTTTTAGTTCTTTTTTGTTTAGCAGCAAAACACGGTCGCGTTTTGCCTCATGGTTGTAGAATGATCCAAAGGAGTATTCAGAAATGTGCAGGTTGCGAACGTACAATTCGTCGTTAATGAACGTGCAGAAAGCATCATTTACGTTAGCCTTGCCCTCGCGAATGGATTTGATCTCCGTTCCAAGCAACTTTATGCCTGCCACATACTTGTCAAGTATATGGTATTCAAAATAGGCTTTCTTATTCTTAATATATATGTCCTGCTTCATTACGCTGCAAATATGCAAATTATTTCTTGCCGGGTTTTACCACCAGTACCGGGATGTTTACCTTGTGCCTTACACTGTTTACAGTAGTGCCAAATATAAGGTCCTTTAACACCTTGTGGCCGTGCGACCCCATTACCATAAAGTCTATACTTGATTTATTTACAATTTGAGCAATGGCCGTTGCCGGGCCACCGTAGCCTATTACTGCTTCTGCATTATAGTGCAATGCCTTCAGCGCAACAACATATTTATCAAGATTGTTTACATCGCTTTGCGTCTCATTATCCATCACGGTATCGCCGTAGTAACGGGCGGCTGCAGTTTCAACAACATGTATAAGCGTATATTTCGCATCCTTACCACCCTGCATTAACGCGTGCCTGATACAGTCTTGATCGTTTTTAGAAAAATCTATTGTAACCGCTATGTGGTCGTAGTGCACGGCTTCCAGATTATCCAGCGCGGCTGCAATGCCGTGCGGAATGTAAGCAGGTTTATCGGCGTGCTTAAACAGCAGCGGCCTAAGAAACACATACAGCAATAAAGCGCCTATTGCCACGGCTATTGGCGTTATTACATAATGTACAAGGTTTCCAGACGATGGATTATCAGCAGCCCAACTGTTTATTTCCTGTATTACCAGCCTTGCGTTTAGCCCAACAATCAACACCGCGAATATCCAGGCAAGCACCTGTAACCAAACACTGCTTGCAAACTTGCCCATGCGTTTCCTATCGGAGGTAAAGTGTATAAGCGGAATAATAGCAAAGCCTAACTGTAAGCTCAGTACCACCTGGCTCAAAATTAACAGCTTGCCCAATCCCTGTTCGCCGGCATGCATAATGGTGAAAAAGGCGGGCACAATAGCAAATATCCGGGTAAGCAACCTGCGTAGCCACGGCGCAATACGTAAATTCAGGTGCCCTTCCATAATTATCTGACCCGCAAGAGTGCCAGTCACTGTGCTGCTTTGGCCCGCTGCAATTAAAGCCAGCGCGAACAATGCCGGCGCTATTTTGCCAAATATGTGATCAAGCAGCTTGTGTGCATCCTGTATCTCCGCTACTTCATGATAACCGCGCCCAAAAAACGCGCTGGCAGCAAGTATTAAAATGGCTGCATTCACAAAAAAAGCAAGATTGAGCGCAATGGTTGTGTCCCAAAAGTTAAACTTGATGGCCGACCTGATACCCGACTCGGAACGGTCTATCTTACGTGTTTGCACTAAAGAGGAGTGCAGATACAAATTGTGCGGCATCACTGTCGCCCCAATAATACCTATTGCTATATATAAGGCCTGGTTGTTAAGGTTTGCAGGAATAAACCCTTTGGCTATCTCCACAACATCAGGCTTAACAATAAACATCTCTACCAGGAAGGATACACCCACAATAAATATTAGCGTAATGATAAATCCTTCCAGCTTGCGCATCCCTTTGTTAAGCAGAAATAGCAGCAGCAGGGTGTCCAGCATGGTAATGGATACTCCCCATATTAATGGTAAGCCAAACAGCAGGTTCAAGCCAATGGCCATACCTATAACTTCGGCAAGATCGCAGGCTATTATGGCTATTTGTGCAAGTATATACAGGCAAAAGTTTACAAAACGCGGGTAGGTGTGTTTTGATGCCTGTGCAAGATCGAGCCCACGTACAATGCCCAGCCGTACGGCAAGGTTTTGCAGCAGCAGGGCTATCAGATTGGACAGCAGTAACACCCAGATCAGCTTGTAACCAAACTGACTACCGGCCGCAAGGTCCGTTGCCCAGTTGCCCGGGTCCATGTAGCCAACGCTTACCAGGTAAGCAGGCCCCAGGAAGGACAATACTTTTTTCCATCCTGTTTTATTTTCGGTACTTACCGAATTATGTACATCTCCTAAAGATTCGCTTGTTATCATAAGGTTATAAGCAGGTTATTTGCCACTTCGCGGCTAATGTGTATCTCTTTGTTTTCGGTTTGCAGCACTACTGTGCCGTCATATTGTATTATCTCTTTCACAATTATCTTCTTCCCAATGGTAAGCTGTTGTTTATCCAGGTACTGCAGGAATGCTGTAGAGTGTTCGCGCACGCCAGAGATGATACCCCCGCTGTAAACGCCTACAGATGAAATTGGTTTAAGTTCATTTGTTTTAAAACAGCCGTCGCGGTCGGGGATAGGGTCGCCATGCGGGTCGCGCTTCGGGAAACCCATAAACTCATCAAGGCGGTCAATCAATTCGTTTGAGGATATGTGCTCCATTTCTTCGGCCATCTCGTGCACCTCGTCCCATTTAAAGTGAAGTTTTTCTACCAGGAAGTATTCCCAAAGCCGGTGCTTCCGTATGATGTTCAGCGCCACCTTTTCGCCCGATGTTGTAAGGCTCACGCCCTGGTACCGGGTGTAGTTTATCAAACCTTTTTCGGAAAGTTTGCGCACCATATCGGTTACTGACGACGCCTTGGTGTCAAGCGAAGCCGCGATTTGATTGGTGCTTACACTTTCTACAGAGGCGGCCAGTTTGTATATAGCCTTTAGGTAGTTTTCTTCGGCTAAAGTATTCATTTAAGCAAATCTAATAAATTTTTTAGTCATGTCTAAATTTTATGAAAGAAAATGTTTGGTCAAACTATATTAATGTGAAATTTTATTTTGTGTAATACAGATTATCATATATTTGCATGTACCATGGCAGCTGAATTAGATAAGATAGACCTCCAAATACTCAAGATATTACAAGAAAACGGCCGCATAACCAACCTGCAGCTATCTAACGAAATTGGCCTTTCACCGGCCCCAACGCTTGAACGTGTACGTAAACTGGAGAACGCTCAGTACATAAAAAGTTACCACGCGCTGGTTGATGAAGAGAAACTTGGGCTAGGTATAAAAACTTTTATACAAATCTCGCTGGACTTTCACCAGAAGAATACCATTCAAACCTTTTTGGACGAGATACAAACCATTAAGGAAGTTACCGAGTGCCACCACGTAACCGGACAATGCGATTTCCTGTTGAAGGTTTACGTACGCGACATAAAATCGTATGAGCAACTTATAATGGAAAAGATAAGCCGCATAACAGTGGTGAAAACCTTCCAAACCATGATGATCATGAGCACCAGCAAAAAGGAGCCGATAGTTCCGTTGGAATACTAATCCCCCTAACCCCCTGAAGGGGGGAGAATAAAAATGAGCCCCTTAGCTAACTAAGGGGCTCATTGCTTTAAACCTGATATTGAAATTTGTCCCCCCTTCAGGGGTTAGGGGGCTCACACCTGCCAGTCAACGGGCTCCTTACCTTCTTTTATCAGGAACTCGTTGGTTTTAGAGAATGGTTTAGAACCCCAAAAGCCACGCTCTACGGATAATGGTGACGGATGTACCGATTTTAGAATATGATGCTTTTGCGTATCTATAAGCGCTATCTTAGATTGCGCATGCGCGCCCCATAGTATGAAAACCACTCCTGTGCATTCTTCAGAAATTTTCCTGATCACAGCGTCGGTAAATTGTTCCCAGCCTTTTTTTGAGTGGGAGCCTGCCTGGTTGGCGCGTACCGTAAGCGAAGTATTCAGGAGTAATACGCCTTGTTCTGCCCATTTCTCCAGGTTGCCATGATTGGGAATAATAAAGCCGGGAATATCAGTCTTAAGTTCCTTGTATATATTTGCCAGCGACCTTGGTATAGCAATACCTCGCTGTACAGAAAAAGATAACCCGTGTGCCTGGTGTACGCCATGATACGGGTCCTGCCCTAATATAACCACCTTAACTTTATCGAACGGTGTCTTGTTAAAAGCGTTGAAAATGTCGGCGTTTTTTGGGTAAACCGTGTGCCCTGCGTCTTTTTCCTGTTTTAAAAAACCTTTCAGGTTTGCCATGTAGGGTTTGGTTAGTTCGTCACCTACAACCTTCATCCACGATGGATGTAATTCTCCTGCCATAAATATTAAAATACGGATGTTTTATTAGCACGCAAATAACGATATTTGCGCTCTGTTTATACTAATACAAATTATGTCGAATATAGTTAGGCTGATTATTGCCTGTGTTATGATGGGAGCCGGTGTAACACTTTGCGCTTTCGGTTTTTGGGGCTGGGGTATTACCGTATTTATTTTAGGTGGCTTTTTGCTGCTTACATTCTTCTTTAATGAGAACATGATTATCGCGCAGTACTACTTGCGTAAAGAAAATTCAGAAGGCGCCGAGAAGTTTCTGGATAAGATTACTGATTACGAAAAGCAACTATACAAATCGCAGCACGGCTATTACAACCTGCTGATAGGACTGATTGAGTCGCGTAAATCGCCAATGAAGTCTGAAAAGTATTTTAAGAAAGCTTTGCAGTTGGGTATGAGCATGTCTCACAATACGGCATTGGCAAAGCTAAGCCTTGCAGGCATATCAATGGCCAAACGCAATAAACGCGAGGCAGAAATGTACCTGAAAGAAGCAGCCAAAGACGACAAGAATAAGCTACTGGCTGACCAGATAAAGATGATGAAAGGCCAAATGGCTCAAATGGATAAGCAGCAGGTAGTACGCGGAGGTTTCCGCCAGCAAAAGTTCTAGAAGAACAATGAACCCGGTTATTTCTCGTCCAGCGAGCTAAAGTAATCGGGTTCTGACGACATACCTTGTCTGGCAGTTATATAGCGATCGGTGACGTCAGTATCTTCTGAAGAAGGTTTAGAAACTTCAACCATTTTAAGCAAGCTACGGATAAAAGACAGGTCGAAATTACTTCTGTTCAGTTTTATCAGGTATTCGTTTTCTGTTATTTCCAGGATAGAATTAGTCATAACAATTCTTATTAGTGTGTTTGATATAAAGTTAAACAACTTGTCTTTTACGAAAGTTTGTTTTGTTTTATGCTTTCATTAACAAATTGTAAAGCCCTTCACTATTTAATTTCCACATTTGTGGAGGGTTAATGTTAATTGTGACGAGGGTACTTATAGCTGGTTACTCAAGAAAATATTAGTAAAACGAAAAAGGAGCATTAAGCTCCTTTTTCGTTTATATTAAGACGAGTGATTATTCTTATTCAAACCACTTCATTACTTCGTCTTTAGTTGGCATGGTAAGATCCAGCTTAAGCTTTTTACGCATACCACCAAGGTCGTTAAAAACCTTGTTAGGGTTGCCTGCTTTTAGTTCCTCTACGGTATTAAAGCCCATCTTGTTTAGTACAGGCACCCAGTCTGCAGGTACACCAGCGTTAACGAAGTCTTCAGCAGTTGCTACTTTAGCTTTCTTTTCGGGGCGCATCTGCGGGAAGAACAATACCTCCTGTATAGTACTTTGATTGGTCATCAGCATTACCAACCGATCTATACCAATACCCAGTCCGGATGTTGGCGGCATGCCATACTCCAGCGCACGCAGAAAGTCATCATCCATTGCCATTGCCTCATCGTCGCCGCGGCCCGCCAATACCAATTGCTCTTCAAAACGCTCGCGCTGATCAATCGGATCGTTTAGCTCCGAGTAAGCGTTAGCTATCTCTTTACCGTTAACAAACAGCTCAAAACGCTCCACTAAACCATCTTTGCTGCGGTGCTTCTTAGCAAGCGGAGTCATCTCTATAGGGTAGTCGGTGATGTAAGTAGGCTGTATCAAATTAGCTTCTACTTTAGCGCTGAAGATCTCGTCGATCAGTTTGCCCTTACCCATAGTTGCATTAACCTCTATACCTAGGTCTGCACAAACCGAGCGTAAGCCCGTTTCATCCATCTCCGATACATCAATGTTCGTGTATTTCTTTATAGAATCATACATCGACAACTTTTCGTAAGGGCCTGCAAAGTTTATCTCGTTTTTGCCCACCTGTACCACAGGTACGCCTTGTACAGCTTTAGCTACTGTTTCCAGACATTCCTCAACCATGGCCATCATCCATATATAGTCTTTATAGGCTACATATATCTCCATAGCTGTAAATTCCGGGTTGTGCGTACGGTCCATGCCCTCATTGCGGAACATCTTACCAAACTCATATACACCATCAAAACCCGCTACAATCAGCCTTTTTAGGTAAAGCTCGTTTGCAATACGCAGGAAAAGCTGCATATCCAGCGTGTTATGATGGGTTTCAAAAGGCCTTGCCGCAGCGCCACCATGTACAGGTTGTAATATAGGAGTTTCCACTTCCATCCATCCCTGCGCGTTAAAGTAGCCGCGCATGGCGCTGATAACTTTCGAGCGGTTGATGAATATCTGCTTGAACTCCGGGTTTACTGTAAGGTCTACATATCGCTGGCGGTAACGCATTTCCGGATCAGTAAATCCGTCATGTATAGTTCCGTCCTCTTCACGTTTAACTACGGGCAGCGGCTTAAGCGATTTAGAAAGTACGGTAAGTTCCTGTACGTGTACAGAGATCTCGCCCGTTTGGGTAATAAAGCCGTAGCCTTTTACACCTACGTAGTCACCTATGTCCAGTAATTTCTTAAATACGGTATTGTAAAGCGTTTTATCTTCACCGGGGCATATATCGTCTCGTTTAAGGTAGATCTGCACGCGGCCGGTGCTGTCCTGCAACTCGGCAAAGCTTGCGCTGCCCATGATGCGGCGCGTCATGATACGGCCTGCTATCACTACCTGTTTATATTGGTCAGGATTGGCTTCAAAGTTATCGGTAATATCCTTTGCCCATGCGTTCACATCAAATGCCTCGGCAGGGTATGGGTTAATGCCAAGGGCGCGTAGTTGTTTTAACGACTCGCGGCGGAAGAGTTCCTGTTCAGACAGCGCAATACTCATATAAGTGTAGGTATTTTATAAGGGTGCAAAAATAGGCTTTTTAGCTTACAAGTAAGCGATTGGATGTGAGATTTGAAGGTGGCAGGTCGCGGTGCTCTTTCCCTAAGGCAATATCCTACTTTTAGCATCAGGTAAAAGCTGCAAATTATCTGCGGATGAATACCTTTGCCTGTATGAACATTAAAGTTATTGCCTTTGATGCCGACGACACCTTATGGGTAAACGAACCCTATTTCAGGCAGACGGAGGAACGTTTTTGTGAACTACTGAGCGACTACCTGTCCCGGCACGACCTTGAGCGTGAACTGTTATCTATAGAGATAGCCAATCTGTCTTTGTACGGCTACGGTATAAAGGGTTTTATACTATCGATGATAGAGGCAGCAATGAAGATCACCAACAACACCCTGAGTGTGGAAGTGATCGGCCAGATTATGGATCTTGGCAAGCAGATGCTTAACCAGCCCATAGAATTGCTGGAAGGTGTGGAAGAAGTGCTGGGTTCTTTAAAAAATAAGTACCGCCTTGTTGTAGCTACAAAGGGCGATCTGCTGGACCAAGAACGCAAGCTCAGGAAATCCGGCATTAACCACTATTTTCATCATATCGAAATCATGAGTGAAAAGGACGACGCTAATTACCTCAAGTTGATCAAACACCTGGACATCGGTCCGGAGGAATTGTTAATGATAGGCAATTCGCTCAAGAGCGATGTAATCCCGGTGCTGAATGTTGGTGGGCACGCTGTTCACGTACCTTATCATATAACATGGGCGCATGAGCAAATAGAGCATACCATAGATAACGAACGTTTCAAAAGTGTGGATACTATTACCGACGTTTTAGCATTTTTATAGTAATGAAGAAAAAGATCGATCTTGATAATTGGTCAAGAAAAGAGCATTTCGAGTTTTTTAACAAGTTTGAAGAGCCATATTTTAGTATTGTGGTTAATGTTGATGTGACAAAAGCTTATTCGAACGCAAAAGAGCAGGGGTTGTCTTTTTTTCTTTACTATCTGCATTGCGCTTTATTAGCGGTAAACGAGGTGGAAAGTTTCAAGTACAGGGTAGAAGGCACCGAACTGTTTTTGTATGACAAGATAAATGTCTCGCCAACAGTGGACAGGGCCGACGGAAGTTTCGGATTTGGCTTTATCGAGTTTGAATCTGAATTGAAAAATTTTGTGCAAACTGCATCAGCAACGCTGGAACGTTTGCGGGCTGCAACCGGGCTGTTCTCGCCCAACAGCGAGCGACAGGATGTAATACATTTCTCCGCACTGCCGTGGCTCAATTTCACCGCGCTTACCCATGCCCGCAGTTTCACCTGGCGTGACAGCGTACCTAAAATATCAGTAGGAAAAGTAACCGAAGTAGGTGGTAAAAGAATGATGCCGGTATCGATAACTGTTCATCATGGGCTTACTAATGGCCGGCACGTGGGTGAGTTTGTAGAGCTGTTGCAGCAACTGCTTAACCAATAGCAACCAAATAGGCCACTGAGGTGTAATTGTGATAGGTGACTTATCGCCTTGTTCCAGGTAAATTGATATATTTACTATTCTACGCCAATTATAAATGTTTTTAAAAAGAACCGGATTAATTTTACTGACCGCATTGCTGCTGGTATCCTGTAAAAAACAACCGTTTGTACCTAACTACGAAAATGCGCTACCCGGCCTCTGGAAGCAGGTGGCCAACTTTGAAGGTGTTGGTCGCGTGCGGGCTTACGGTTTTTCAATAGGTAACAAAGGTTATATTGTAGGAGGGAACGCTGGTTCGGGTTTTAGTTCGATAGCGTTGTACGATATGTGGGAGTATGATCCAGCTGCCGACAAGTGGACGCGCAAGGCAGATTACCCGGGGCAGGGTGCTGAATATCTTCGTGGTTTCACTGTAAATAATAAAGCTTACCTGGGCACAGGTTTTGGAGAGCGGGCAGAACACCAGGACGACCTGCCGCAGAAGCGCGATTTTTGGGAGTATGATCCTGCTTTAGATAAATGGACGCGTAAAGCAGATGTTCCCGGGCCGCCGCGCGAAAATGTTGTCGCTTTTGAAATTAACGGTTCGGGATACCTGGGACTCGGCACCAATAACGATTACAACGCCAGTTATAAGGACTTTTATAGATACGACGTGGTTAGCGACAAATGGACCCGGGTTGCTGATTACCCCGGCAATGGCAGCTTTGGCGTTGCTGCCTTTGCGGTAAACGGCAAGGCTTACGTTGGCTTGGGCGGAACGTCGCCAGATGTTATAAAAACCGACTTTTGGGAATATGATCCTGCTGCTGATAAATGGACAGCAAAGGCAGATTTCACAGGCAAACCACGGGTGTTTAGCAGCCAGTTTGTAATTGGTAACGAAGGCTATGTGGGACTTGGTACAACCCAGGCAGCCTCTGCAGACGACTGGTTTAAGTACTCCCCGGCAACAAATAGCTGGGTCAAGATCACCACTTTTGGCGGGGTTGCCCGTTACGATGCTATCAGTTTCACCATCAACGGCACTGGGTACGCAGGCACCGGCAACCCCGGCTTATTGTACGACTTTTGGAAATATACTCCCACCCAAAAACCTGATTAATTAATCAGCTTCCGTTTCCTGCAGGTACATTTCGTCTATAGCCTGGGCGTAGTTCTTTTCTATAACTTTGCGTTTTGCTTTTAGGGTAGGGGTTATCTCGCCCGCTTCCATGCTGAACGGATTACGTTTAACAATAAAGTTTTTGATGCGCTCGAACTTTGCCAGCTCGTTAGAAAAGCGTTTTACATCCTGTGCCACCCAGTCTACTATCTCCTTATCTTCTATAAAGGTATCTGGCCGCTCAAAGTACTCGTTACCCAGTTTGAAGGTTTCCTGCAGCAGTTCTTTTGGCGGAACAATAATAGCGGTTATATATTCTCGCTTATCACCAACCAGGAATATCTGCTCAACTTTTGAACTTTTCAGGTAGGTGTTCTCTACCGGAGTAGGGTAGATGTTCTTGCCATAAGCGTTCACCAGCATGTTCTTGAGCCTGTCGGTGATCTGGATGTAGCCTTTGTAAAAACGACCAATGTCACCCGTATGGAACCAACCGTCAGCATCAATGGCTGCAGCGGTCTCTTCCGGCTTGTTCCAATAACCTTTCATAACGGATATACCGCGGATGATGATCTCACCTTCTTCCGACTGGTAATCGGGCTTAAAGGTATCATGTGTTTGAATGGTGTATATCTGCTTAGTATCAATGTTTTGAATGCCAACCTGGGTGCCTGTCATGATGCGGCCTGCTGTGCCATACACCTGGCGGTGATACTCTGTAACTGCCATAGGACCGGTAGTCTCGGTAAGCCCAAAGCCTTCCAGTACTTTAATGCCTACACTACCCAGAAATATACCCACGTTTTTTGGCAGTGCACCACCACCCGAAATCAGAAACTTTAAGTTGCCGCCTGTCTTCTCGCGTATTTTGCTGAAAACAAGCTTATCAGCTATCTTAAGTTTGCCGGAAAGTATTAGCCCCGGTTTTTTGCCTTCTTCGGCATACTTCAGCGCCTCTTTGCCCAGTTCAAACGCCCAGTTGAAAATTTTGGTTTTCATGCCCCCGGCGGAAGTGCCGGTTTTCATCGCCTTATCATGAATGCGCTCCAGTAACCGCGGTACGCAGTTCATGATAGTTGGTTTCACCTCAACCATGTTTTTGGCAAGCAGTTCAAGGCTTTGCGAGAACGCTATTTTACAGCCTGCGCCCATGCATATGTAATACGTTGCAGTACGCTCGAAAACGTGCGACAGCGGCAGGAACGACAAGAAAATGTCGCTCGCCTCAACGTTCGGTATCTGGTTCAGGCCTTCACGTACAGTCTCTACAAAGTTACTGTGCGTTAGCATTACTCCTTTAGGAATGCCTGTTGTGCCGGAGGTATAGATTAAACTAGATAAGTCTGACGGCAGGATAGCTTCCCGTGCTATCTTTATAGCTGTGGCGTATTGCGGCAGCAGCGTTTTACCTTCTTCTATCACCTGCTTAAAACCAACCACACCCGCATTAAGCTTTAACTTTTCGCAGTGTTTCTCAAAGTCGTCAAAAGCGGGTATTATACGCAGTACAGAAGGACAGCTGTTTACAACCTTAAGCACTTTCTTAAAGAGGAATGGATTGCCTACCAGTATCGTTTTGGCTCCGGAGTCGTTAAGGATATACTCTATCTCAGCTTCGGTAAGGGTAGGGTATATAGAGGCATTAACTGCACCTATTTGCTGCAAGGCCTGGTCGTAATACACGTAATCCGGCCCGTTCTCAATAATAAGTGATAGCCTGTCGCCTTTTAGTACACCCACGTTCAGGAACCAGGCAGAAATGGCATCTATCTTTTCGATAGCTTCTTTGTAGGATATATCTACCCATGTATCCTTCACCTTATGGGTCATGAAGGGATGGGTATCTGGATGAATGTTCTTTACAATATTGCGTATAAGGCCAGGAACAGTATCGTGTTCTTTTACCGGGTTCATTAAGTTTATATCAGGTTTATATTAAAACAAAACTAACGGTTATTTCGCAATTTAAATAGGTGTGGCATTAAATAGAAAAAGGCCCCTTCGCAGGAGCCTCAAGTATTATTCCGATATCGAATAAAGATTTTGTTTAAACCGAGAAGCTTTCGCCGCAGCCGCAGGTGCGGGAAGCATTAGGATTATGAAAGTTAAAGCCCTTGCCGTTAAGGCCGTCGCTAAAATCAAGTTCGGTGCCGGCCAGGTATAAAAATGATTTCATATCCAGTGCCATGCGTACGCCCTTGTCTTCAAAAAACTGGTCGCCCTTTTTCTCCTCGTTATCAAAATCGAGGTTGTAGGACAAGCCCGAGCAACCCCCACCTTGTACACTTACACGAAGGAAGTAGGAGGCATCAAGCCCGCCATCCTGCATGAGGTGATCTATTTTAGATTTTGCTTTATCAGTTACAGTTACCATGATCTTAAAATCAAGAGTCAAGATACAAGAATCAAGATAAAGCGCACAAGCAGATAAAAGTCTTAACTCTTATCTCTTGATTCTTGCGTCTGTTTTTATTAGTGGTGTGATTTTTCCAGCTCAATCGGCTCCATGCCGTTTTTCACGCGGTAATCGTTAATGGCTGCTTTAATAGCATCCTCTGCCAATACCGAGCAGTGAATTTTTACCGGTGGCAATGCAAGTTCTTCAACAATATCCATGTTGTCAATCTTCATGGCGTCGTCAACGCTTTTACCTTTAAGCCACTCGGTAGCCAAAGATGAAGACGCGATAGCCGAACCGCAACCAAAGGTTTTAAATTTCGCATCGGTGATGATGTTGTTTTCGTCAACCTGTATTTGTAAACGCATTACGTCGCCGCACTCCGGTGCGCCAACCAGCCCGGTACCAACTGTAGTGCTGCTTTTATCAAGCGTGCCCACGTTGCGCGGATTGGTGTAATGGTCAATTACTTTATCTGAATAAGCCATTCTTTTAAGTTTTGCCCCCTAACCCCCTGAAGGGGGAATAGGAGTTTGTTATGTTATTATTTTACGATCAATTTATACGTCCCCTTTTGAGGACAGAGGGCTTAGTGTTCTGCCCACTCAATAGAGTTAAGGTCGATACCTTCTTTAAACATTTCCCACAGCGGTGAAAGTTCACGCAGGTGGGTAACCGCTTTTTTAGTCACCTCAATAGCGTAGTCAACTTCTTCCTCGGTAGTAAAACGGCCTAAGCCAAAACGTATAGAAGAATGTGCCAGGTCATCGCTCAGGCCAAGGCTTTTCAGCACGTATGATGGCTCCAGTGATGCCGAAGTACATGCCGAACCCGATGATACCGCAAGATCCTTCATGGCCATCATTAAGCCTTCACCTTCAACATATTTAAAGGAAATATTTGCAACATGAGGTAAGCGGTGCTGTACGTTGCCGTTCACATAGCTTTCTTCCAATTGAGATAATGATAGCTCCAGTTTATCGCGCAGGGCAGACAAACGTATAGCTTCCTGTGCCATTTCCTGATTGGCAATTTCGCAGGCTTTACCTAAACCAACTATACCCGGTACGTTAAGCGTTCCTGAACGCATGCCGCGCTCGTGGCCGCCACCGTCCATCTGTGCAGTAACTTTAACACGTGGTCCTTTACGGCGTACGTATAATGCGCCTACACCTTTAGGGCCATACATTTTGTGGGCCGATAAAGCAAGCAGGTCAATACCGTCACGGTTTACGTCGACAGGTATTTTACCAACTGCCTGGGTAGCATCAGTCATGAACAAAGCGCCATGTTTGTGGGCAATGTCAGCAATTTCCCTAACCGGCTGTATAACGCCAATTTCGTTATTGCCATACATGATAGATACCAGTATGGTTTCCGGTGTCATGGCAGCTTCAAGTACCGAAAGGTCCACAAGCCCGTCCTCTTTAACAGGAAGGTAAGTAACCCGGCCGCCAAGTTTTTCAACGTGCTTGCACGCGTCTAAAACGGCTTTATGTTCGGTAACCGCGGTAATAATGTGGTTGCCTTTTTCTTTATACATTTCAAACACGCCTTTAATGGCAAGGTTGTCGCTTTCGGTAGCGCCTGATGTAAAGATGATCTCTTTTTCGCTGGCACCTATAAGCTTAGCAACCTGCTCGCGTGCGTAATCAACACCTTCCTCTGCAACCCAGCCAAAAGGGTGGTTGCGGCTTGCAGCATTACCAAACTTAGAAGTAAAGTAAGGCAGCATAGCTTCCAGCACCCGGGGGTCCATTGGTGTGGTGGCGTTGTTATCTAGATAAATTGGGATGTTCATGGTTAAAAAATTAACAATACAAATATACGCAAAGTTTTACTTTTACATCTGCCGGCTGCTGTAAATTGCGGTATGATGCCATTTATTTACAATATTTGGACATGAACAAGATAGAGCATATTGGCATAGCAGTAAACAGCATAACAGATACGGGCAGCATCTACGAAAAGTTGCTTGGTACAACCGTTTACAAGATAGAAGATGTGCTTACCGAGGGTGTGAAAACCGCTTTCCTCAAAAGCGGCCCCAACAAAATAGAATTGCTGCAAGCTACCACCGAAGACAGCCCAATTGCCAAATTCATAGCTAAGAAAGGAGAGGGCATTCATCACATTGCCTTCGCGGTAGATGACATCGAAACCGAGATGGCCCGCCTTAAAGCGGAAGGTTTTGTTTTACTGAATGATGTGCCCAAATCCGGTGCAGACAACAAACTGGTGTGCTTCATCCACCCTAAGAGTGCTGCAGGCGTGCTGGTGGAGTTGTGCCAGGAGCGGCAATAAAACCATGCAACATCCGGGTACCTAAACTCTGATGTTCATTGTGTCATTTCTACATTTCTTTGTTACGAGTGCAACCATTTGGTTAGAGGCTACGTAAACGGACGCATGACGGTTTTACATTGAGGAAATAAATTTTATTCTCCCAACTGTTTAGCAGTCAGCACCCTAACGTATTTAAACTCGTATGAAAAACCTATCCCCCGTATTGCGCGGCATGCTGATGCTGGCTGTTTCTTCTTGTTTCACAATGTGTAAAAAAGCTGAGTTGCCGGAGCCGGCACCAGGTAAAAAAAACCTGACCAGCCTTACTGTTTCAGCAGATACTACAGCCGAAAGCTTGATGGTTAGGCCGGTGTACAACGTACAGCCATCCCAATGGTACGTTGACGGAAAAGATATGCTCCCGGGAACGATAGTAAGCATACCTGCCGGTACAAGAGGCGCTTTGCTGCTTAAGAATTTTCATGGTACAGAGGCTAACCCTATTGTTATTGTAAATAAGGGTGGCACGGTAAATATTACTGCCGCTGCAACCGCGTCCTATGGGTTTAAAACGCAAAATTGCCAGTACTTTAAAATACTCGGCAACGGCGATGCTTCTTCAAAGTATGGCATAGCGGTAACTGGTGGTAATATTGGCATGACAATGGATGCCCTTAGTACGGACTTCGAGATAGCAAATGTAGAGGTGCGTAATTCAGGTTTTGCAGGCATTATGGCCAAAACAGATCCGACCTGCGACCAGGCTACATGGCGCGGTAACTTCACTATGAAAAATGTCGTGTTGCATGATAATTATGTACATAACACAGGCGGAGAAGGCTTTTATGTTGGTAATTCCTTTTACGCTAATGGGGTGCAAACCAGCTGTGGCAAGGTAATGCCGCACGATGTTGTCGGCGTTAAGGTTTATAATAACCAGGTAGACTCTACCGGTTGCGAGGGTATACAAGTAGGCAGCGCTACTGCCGATTGCGCCATTTACAACAACGTTGTAAACTTTCCTGGGCTTTCTCCATTTGCAAGCGGTCAAAATAATGGTATACAACTAGGAGAGGGCACAGGCGGTAAGTGCTATAGTAATATTGTACGCAACGCGCCCGGTGCCGGTATCATTGTACTTGGGTTGGGAGATAATACGTTAGCCAACAACGTTATTATCAATTCTGGTGTATATGGCATTTTTGCCGACTCAAGGTATACACCGGGGCCTTACTTCCGTTTTGTAAATAACACCATTATCAATTCCAAAACTGCGGGAATACGGCTTAACTCAACCACCATCCCCATGAATGTGGTAGCTAATAACGCTATAGTTAGTTCGCTAAACAACAATGCCATTTCACGGATGAACACCAGCGTCAAGCTTACATCAGCAAGTAATTACATAGGTGCAGACGTAAATGCACTGGAGTACACTGATTTAGATGGCGGCGACTTTACGCTCTTACCATCTTCGCCGCTTATTGGTGCCGGGACGGATGTGTCTGTATTGGGTATATCACTTGACCTTAATGGTTTACAGCGGATTACAGCTAGTACATCAAGTACTTTTATAGGCGCTGTGTTAGGCGAATAGGTAAAAACTTTAGCGAGCGAAAGAGTAGTTAAGGATGTATTAAAGAACTCGACTTTCCTTTAAATTAATAATCAAAAAACCATTGCATTTAGAGTTAAATCTAAATGTTTGACAATATCCATGGTGTAAGATTTACATCTAATAATAAATTTTATAAGCATTTAGATGTGAATTGTTTAACTTATAAATGTGAAAACTCAGTCGCTTATTTTTTATTCTTGAACAACATGTAACGGCAACCAGCGTATAAAGCCAAGTGACGGTTTGCTCTGAGAATATAGTGCCGTTTTTGAAGCGTTAACCCCCTACCGTCTTTAAACTACATGAGGATTATAAATAACGTAGCAAATCTGGCGCTGGCATTGGTCGTATGCTCTTGCTTTTCAAATTGTGCAAAAACAGCTATTGATATGCCAGAGTTGGGTGGAGCGATAGAGACGGGTTTTGTTACTACTGATCAAACCCAGGTTACAACCGCCGCAGCCATTTACACCACAACTTACGTTATCCAGCCTACACAGTGGTATGTTGATGGGCAAAACTTTCTTCCCGGATCAGTAATCAGTATCCCTGCCGGATCCAGGGGCTCCTTGCTGCTAAAGAACTTCCGCGGCGCTACTGATAAACCAATTATTATTGTTAATAAAGGCGGGAAGGTAAATATCACCGCTATGGCGGGAGCTGCATACGCGTTTAAAACACAAAACTGCCAAAACTTTAAGATCCTTGGCAATGGTGTTTCCACATTGCAATACGGAATAACTGTTACCGGTGGCAATATCAGCGTAACTATGGATAGCTTTAGTTCTGATTTCGAGATAAGCAATCTAGAGGTACGGAATTCTGCTTTTGCCGGCATCATGGCCAAAACCGACCCTACTTGTGATCCCGCAACGTGGCGGGGACACTTTACCATGAAGAACGTGCTGCTGCATGACAATTATATACACCATACGGGTGGTGAGGGTTTTTACGTAGGAAATTCCTATTACGCCAAAGGTGAAGCGCTGGCATGTGGTACCGTACTGCCCCACGATGTTAGAAATGTTAAGATATACAACAACCGGGTAGAACATACCGGATGTGAGGGGATACAAGTAGGTAGTGCTATTGCTGATTGTGCCATTTACAATAATGTGGTGCAGTTTCCCGGAGTTTCGCCTTTTGCCAGCGGCCAGAATAACGGCATACAAATAGGAGAAGGTACAGGTGGAAAATGTTATAACAACATAATTAGAAGTGCGCCCGGTAACGGCATTATAGTGCTGGGGCTTGGAGATAATACGATTGCCAATAACGTGATCTTGAATTCCGGCGCTTACGGGATATTTGCCGATTCGAGATATACACCCGGGCCTTACTTCCGGTTCATTAATAATACAATAACAAATTCTGTTCTGGGGGGTATCAAGCTTAATTCTACCACCATCCCGATGAATATTGTTATTAACAATGCCATTACAGGTCCGCGGACTTCTATTCCAATCATTAAGATCAGTCCTGCGGTTAAGTTAACTGCCAGTAACAATTACACCACCACAAGTGTTAACTTGCTGATGCTTGTAGCATACGCTACCAATGACTATCATTTGTTGCCAACATCGCCCCTTATTAATGCCGGAGCAAACGTATCTGTATATGGCGTAACAAGTGATTTGTACGGGACAAGCCGCCCGTCTGCTGGTGCATATGATATTGGCGCAACTGAGTTTAAATAAAATGGATGGCTGGTAATAATTGTATACTTCTGCTTACAGTTTAGCTTCTGTTAGGTCGTATTCATCAAGTTTGCCTTTCAACTCTTTTAGGTCCGCTAAGTCGGTCTTTAGTTTTTTTATCTTTGCGGTCAACTCTGCGTTGTTGGTTGTTGGCATAAGGTATTGCTTGCCCTCCAGTGTAAAACTAACCGGTTGTACTTCTAATTTAAGGCCGAGAGCGGGCCAATTTGGATCTTTAAGCGGGTACTTGATGCTGCTCCATAATTGAGGGTTTTTTTGGGCCGGTGAACTTAAAATTAAATTGTCATCTACACTATCGCCCGGTTGTAAGGTGCTGTTTTCATCGCCGGTGCCTGATGTAGTATAGAAAACAGGTTCAGGTTTGCCCTTCTCATATAATTTATATGATACCATAACCTGTCCGCGGAGCGGTTGTTGACCAGTATATTTGTAGCTTATTTTTATTGTTGGAGTTTTTACATTAAAAAAATCCGTCTGCTCCAGGCTTAAATAATCAATTGTAAATAGCGATGACATATACTTGCTAATCTTAAGATTATTCGCGCGCTGCCTTTCCAGGCTGTCAAGCTCAGTAGTAATATTCTTTATCTCACGTTTGTTGTCTTCCTGCAGAATATCCTCTGCCTTATCTACTATAGAAGAATAGGTTTGCCCATCTGCTATGCTAAGTGCAATTTTACTGAATGACTGGCCTTTGTATTTTTTGGGTTCAACAAACTTAAGCCTCATAGATTCACCTACAATAACCCTCATAGCCTTTTCAAGGGTGTTTTTTTCTTCTTTTGATAATTTTGCCTCAACCTTCTTTCTTGAGTTTTCAAATTCCTTTTCAGAGTGCCCGTTCAATTTCTCACCGCATCCAAATAGAGTGGAGGCTAAGGCTATTAAAACAATGAAGGCAGTGGGTTTTTTCATACCTATGATTTTAGTTGGTTAATAACTGATTACATAATCAAAATAAATACAGTTAGTTTTAATGAGTGCGAATAAAAGTTTAAAGTTTTTATCAATTGAGCCTGAGAGCTCAATTCAACGCGCATTGATTTTCACTTTATAGGACGGGTCATGCTACAGGTGTCCCAAGCTGAGTGTCCCAGCCTGCTTGGTCAAAGAGTTTCAAAATTGCTTATTTAGCTGTAGCAAAGCTGAATAGGTGATTTACTTAAATAATTTGTACTGTCTCGGGGTGTCCCGCCTGTTTTATCTAAACACCTGTAAAATAGGTCGTTAAATATTTTAGGTGTCCCAAGTGTCCCGGTTCCTAAGCGGGACACTTGGGTGTTATAGTATATGTTAAAAACTTTTTTAATTAGCCTTTTTACTTCTCAACTATTTAGTTACATTTGCACCTCTTTTATAAGAAGTATACGATAATGAAAAAAGACCTGCATCCATCAAACTATAGATTAGTTGTTTTTAAGGATATGTCTAACGACTATTCTTTTATCACTAAATCTTGCATAGATAGCCGTGAAACCGTTAAATGGGAAGATGGCAATGAATACCCTTTGGTAAAATTAGAAATTTCACACACTTCTCACCCGTTTTATACTGGTAAGATGAAATTGGTTGACACTGCCGGACGTATTGATAAGTTCCGCACGCGTTACTCTAAGAAATAAGTGTTTTTTCAATAAAATATTGTTCAGTCGCCCGCATGCGGGCGACTTTTTTTATTTTTGGCGCATGGCGATCATTCTGTTCGACGATAACGCTCGCGATACCTTACTGCCGCTTACATTTACACGCCCCGTTGCCGATTTGCGCATTGGCATACTTACTATAGCCGAAAAGTGGGGTAAATACCTCGATACAGGTTTCTCTTACCTTACGCAGCCTTACCTGCAGGTTAAGTACCCCATAAATATTGCCGAAGAAAATATCTTTATTAACGGTTCGGTATGTCCTGATGAGCAATTGCTGGAAGCAATAGATAAACTTGCCGAAGGCGAGGCTTTATTTCAACAGGGTAAATTGATTGCTGTTAAGCTTAACGCCACGGCGGCGGCGGAGTTTAGCCTGGCCGAACAAAATTATTCGCCGATAGAGTATACAGGTCAATTGGTTTCAATAACCTATCCCGAGCATATCTTCAAAAAAAACGACGAGGAGCTTAAAAAGGATTTTACACTGCTAACTAAGGGCCGCACCAGCGCTCGGGTGAGCAGTACCAATACTATCCTGGGCGATCAGTTATTCCTGGAAGAAGGTGCTAGCGCTGAGTGCGCTATACTCAACACGCTTCATGGCCCAATTTACATTGGTCGAAACAGTGAAGTTTGGGAGGGTTCTGCTATTCGTGGCTCTTTCGCGCTCTGTATGGAGTCGCAGGTTAAAATGGGGACCAAGATTTATCCCGGCACAACGGTTGGACCATACAGCCGCGTTGGTGGCGAAATAAACAACGCTGTTATCTGGGGATATTCATCAAAAGGCCATGAGGGTTACCTGGGTAACTCTGTGATGGGAGAGTGGTGCAACATAGGTGCCGACAGTAACAACTCCAACCTTAAAAATAACTACGCTGACGTACGCTTGTGGGATTATAGCCAGAAAAGTTACCGCAATACAAGTCTCCAATTTTGCGGCCTCGTGATGGCAGATCATGCAAAATGCGGTATTAATACAATGTTTAACACAGGTACAGTGGTTGGCGTAAGTGCTAACGTATTCGATGCAGGCTTCCCACCGAACTTTATCCCGGACTTCTCGTGGGGCGGTGCTAAAGCAATGGAAGAATACAGGCTGGATAAGGTACTGCAAACTGCAGCCAAAGTAATATCACGCCGTGAACACCGGGTGTTTGATGAAACAGAGATAGCAATATTAACAGAGATATTTAATACGACAAAGCAGTACAGGCAATTTTAACCTGTACCTTTATAACCTTTACAACACACGAAATGAGAAAAAAAATTGTAGCCGGCAACTGGAAAATGAACCTTGATTATAATGAAGGTTTAGCCTTGTTTTCAGAAGTAGTTAACATGGTAAAAGATGAAGCCACCGGCAATCAGCAGGTGGTGGTTTGCAGTCCGTTTATACATCTGCATAGCCTGGCGCAATTAGCCAAAGGCTCCAATAACGTAGCTATAGGCGCACAAAATGCTCATCAGGCAGAGTCAGGTGCTTACACCGGCGAAATATCTGCAAAACAGGTGAAATCTACCGGTGCTGAATACGTTATTTTGGGGCACTCCGAGCGTCGCCAGTATTTTGGTGAGACTAACGAGTTACTGGCTAAAAAGACGGATACGGCATTAGCCAATGACCTAAAACCAATTTTTTGTATTGGCGAGACCTTGCAAGAGCGTGAAGCTAATACCCACTTTGGCATTATTAAAGCGCAGCTTACAGAGGGCGTGTTTCATTTGGATGCTGAAACATTTGCCAAACTCGTTATCGCTTACGAACCTGTATGGGCAATAGGTACAGGCGTAACCGCGACGTCTGCACAAGCGCAGGAGATACATGAATTTATCCGCAAGGAGATAGCTGCTAAATATAGCCAGCAAGTTGCTGACGACACCACTATTCTTTACGGTGGTAGCTGTAATGCCAAGAATGCCGCAGAACTTTTTGCACAAACAGACATTGATGGTGGCCTTATTGGTGGTGCATCATTAAAATCACGCGACTTTACCGACATCGTTAAAGCGTTCAATTAATCAGATATTCAGTTTTGAGATTGGAGGTTAGTTAAGGCTGGCCTCCAATCTTTGTTTATATAGTTGCTATACTAATCATATCATGAACTACTACGAACTCCTGTTCACTACGCTAACTACCGAAGATTATCAGCAGGACCTTTTGATTGCAGCTTTAGGGGAAATCGGGTTTGATACTTTTGAAGAAGTCGATCTTGGTTTTAAGGCTTATATACCGGTTGATAATTTTGATCGGCAGCAAGTAGACGATGCTTTGCGTCCATATCAGGAAATGTTCACTTTTAGTTATGAAGTCAACCTGATCCCTCAAAAAAACTGGAACGAGGTATGGGAAAGTAATTTTGAACCGATACAAATCGGCGATCAGGTGTTCGTTCGCGCTACTTTCCACGCGGCGAAGCCGGAGTTTCCTTACGAGATCGTGATAGACCCGAAAATGGCTTTTGGAACCGGGCACCATCAAACCACGGCCATGCTGATGGCGTTGATGCTGGAGAACGACTTTGCTGGGAAGAAAGTGCTGGATATGGGTTGCGGAACGGGTATTTTAGCTATTCTCGCTAGCAAACTTGGTGCGGTTGAACTAACAGCAATAGATTATGATCCGGTTTGTTATGAAAGCACAATCGAGAACGCGGCATTGAATGACATCAATAACATAACGGCTTTATGCGGGTCTAAAGAAGCTATACCTAACGACAAGTACGATATTATACTTGCTAATATCAACCGCAATATCTTGCTTGATCAGATGGAACGTTACGCGCAGGTGCTTAAGCCAGGCGGCGAGATCTACTTCAGCGGGTTTTATGAGTCGCCTGATTCAGAGATTATCACCGATGAAGCAAGAAAGTATAACCTTAAGTACATTACACATAAGAAAGATAAAGAATGGGTAGCGGCAAAATTTGTGCTGTAGTCCGTAATAAAGATAATCACACGAACTGATGCCGCGTTTGGGGTATCATCAAATCCGTGTAATCATTCTAGCTCTTTATATCAACGGTATTAATAACCTACAGTAAACCGTTTGTGAATAAACTCGTTTTGTTCAAGCTCATTAAAGATGGCTACAGCTAAGTCTTCTACAGAAATATCATGGTGGCCGTTTTCGTCAAATAGCGGGCTTTCGGTACCAGTTCTAAATTCGCCGGTTCGTTTGCCCGGGTGCAGGTTTATCGCCGGGCTTAAAAAAGTCCAATCAAGTTCTTTTTCTTCCTTTAAAATGTTGAGGTAATCGCGTGCTGATGATGCTCCGGGGTAATATTCTTTAGGGAACTGAGGCGAGTCTACCAGTTGTTTGCCGTCAACATATAAACTTCCGGCACCACCAATTACCAGCAGGCGCTTTACTCCCGATTTTTTGGTGGCTTCCTGGATGTTTTTACTTCCTTGTAAAAAGTCTTCATACAGGTTTGGATTGGTCCAGCCCGCGTTAAAGGAACTTACAACAGCATCGTGTCCTGATAGTGCAGCCGCCAGCGCATCAATATTATTTACATCTGCTGCTATTGGCGTTACGCCTGCATGTGTATCTACTTTCGCGGTATCTCTTGCTATTGCAGTTATCTCATATCCGCAAGATACACCTTCTTTAACCAATACGCTTCCTACAAAACCTGTGGCACCGATTATTGCTACTTTCATGTTATTGTTTTTAATGTAATTAAATATGTTACAGTTTGTTTTAAATTTTTTAGTCAAATTTTTTACAAAAAGCATCCAGGCTTATTCCGTTCAGCTTATTTATAAGCGCTTGGTCTACCTCTTCGTACAAGTTGTTTAAATGGCTGTTTATCTGCCTTCCCACCGGGCACTTAGGGTTTGGCTGATTTTTAGCCTGTCCGAGAATCGCATCCGGCTTCACCGTATTATAAATTTCTGCCAGGTTTATATCAGTACCAGGCCTTGCGAGCTGATAACCGCCGTTTTTCCCTTCCTGGCTTTTTACAAGTCCGTGTTTAATTAGGTTGCTCAGTTCTTTTCTTACCAACACAGCGTTTACGTTAATGCTCCCGGCTAAAAATTCCGACGAGATTACACCTTGCTCAGTACAAAGCAACGTCATTATGTGGAGTGTTATAGGAAAGCGACCGTTCATGCTTATATGTAATAATTTTTATTACAGTACAAAAGTAGATGCTTTTATCAATTAAACAAATCTTAAATTTACCTCGATACAAATATGAGTTATGATTGACAATGTGCTTTTTAAACCTATTTGGCATTGCGAAGTAACTTTGGCCGAAATGGTCGGGGTGTAATTAAATGATTATGAAGACCTATCTAGTTCCTGTTGATTTTTCTGCAGCTGCGGAAAATGCAGCTTTTCTGGCCGCGCATTTAACTCACCAATCGGGTGCGCATCGTATAGTTTTGATGAACGCCTACTATATAACGCCTTACGAAGAATTACTACCGAATCCGGATATGCTGATGCTTCGTGAGCAGGAGGTAGAAGAGAGCGCCGCAGAGCGAATAGAGAACCTAAGTGCATTACGCGACAAATTGAGAGCTGAGGTAAGAGCGGGTATTGAAATAAGCATCCGGCTTAACAGATCCCATTTGGTGAGGGCAGTGGTTGATGCCGTAGAAGAAGATAAGGTAGATATGGTAATTATGGGTAGCATAGGAAACAGTACCGTCCGAGAGAATGGTGTCGGAATAGGCGGCCATGTAACTAACGTATCTAAGGCCAGTCCGGCACCAGTATTGGTTGTACCGCCAGCATATACATATCAAACTATAAAACGCATTGCTATAGCATGCGACTTAAAAAAGGTGAAAGAAAGTATACCAGTAGAGGCATTGCACAAGTTTTTGGGTACACAGCCCATGGAGCTTTTAATAGTAAATATAGATGCAACTGAAAAACAGGCCAGTGCCGATCCACAGATGCTTACCGAGCAAACAACCCTATATAAAATGCTGGAAGAGTACAGTCCCACTTACCATTACATAAACACTCCAAACGTTATTGCTGGCGTACTCAATTTTGCAAATGAGCAGGATACCCAGCTAATTATAGCATTGCCGCATAAGTACAGCTTCCTGCGTTCTCTGTTGCATAGCAGCGTTTCAAGGCAGTTAGCTTCTTGCGCTACGGTGCCGGTGTTATTGTTAAAATAGTATTACTTATTAATTTAATTGGCGCGATAAGCGTTTTTGTGTTTATTTGCACCGTATTTATACATGAGAGTTCATTTTATTGCTATCGGCGGCAGCGCTATGCACAACCTTGCTATAGCCCTGCATAAAAAAGGTTTCGAAGTTACCGGTTCAGACGATGTGTTGTTTGAACCATCTGCATCCCGATTGGGTAAATACGGCATAAAGCCCACTGCAGACGGCTGGTACCCGGAGAAAATAACCACAGAGCTTGACGCTGTGATTTTAGGCATGCATGCTCGTGCAGATAATCCCGAACTGCTAAAGGCGCAGGAGCTTGGAATTAAGATCTACTCTTATCCCGATTACATTTACGAACAAAGTAAAAACAAGAAACGTGTTGTTATTGGCGGAAGCCATGGTAAAACTACCATTACCAGCATGATACTGCATGCATTGCAACAAGCCGGACAAAAATTTGACTACTTAGTAGGCGCACAACTAGAAGGTTTTGAAACAATGGTTGGGCTTACAGAGGAAGCTCCCGTTATTGTTATTGAAGGCGACGAGTACCTTGCATCGCCGATAGATCGTCGCCCTAAATTCCATATCTACAAGCCACATGTTGCTGTAATAAGCGGTATAGCATGGGATCATATTAATGTGTTTCCCACCTTTGACAATTATGTAGATCAGTTCAGGATATTTGCAGAGACCATAGAACCCGGAGGAGCACTCATTTATAGCCAGACTGATGCTGTACTTGATTCAATGATAAACAGCAGTAATATAACAGCCGAAAAGCTGCCTTATGATTTGCCGCTATATAAGATAGATAACGGAGTAACAACCATAATTAACGGCAGCGATGAATATCAGCTAAAGGTTTTTGGACAACACAATCTGCTGAATATTGAAGCTGCAAGGTTGGTTTGTAAATCCCTGGGCATAGAAGCTGCAGAATTTTATAAACACATAAGTACTTTTAAGGGCGCCGCCCGCCGTTTGGAAGTTGTTGGCAGTACATCTACGGCCACCATATTTAAAGATTTTGCGCATTCGCCGTCTAAACTTACAGCTACAATCCAGGCCGTACGTACTCAATTTCCTGAAAGACGGCTGATCGCCTGTATAGAACTGCATACTTTTAGCAGTTTGAATAAAGATTTTTTAAGCGAATACAACGGAACGATGGATGCTGCAGATGATGCTATAGTATTTATCCACAATAGGACTTTCGAGCAGAAGAAAATGACGCCGTATGCTCCGGAAGTTGTAAAAACCGCATTTAACAATGAAAAACTGCGGTTTTTTGACGAGCCTGATAAATTGTTGACCTATTTGCAAGCGTTAAATTTAGAAAATGCCAACCTTTTAATGATGAGTTCGGGCAACTTTGGAGGTATTGATCTTATTACGTTGAAAAATAATTTGTTATAATATTACTGAGTATTAGTTTATTGATCAAAATATTCGTAACTTTATTAACTATTGAGAAACCCTATCCTAATTAACCATATATGAAGACACTTGGAAAAAAAATCCGGTTATTACGTCACCAAAAAGGTTGGAGCCAGGAAGAAGTAGCTAAGAGATTAGACATTTCTATACCTGCCTTCTCTAAAATTGAAACTGGCATAACCGACATCAATCTTTCTCGTTTAGAACAGATAGCAGCTTTGTTCGAGATGTCTGTTGTGCAGCTCCTTACCTATAACGAAACTGAGCAGGATCAGAAGATAGCCAGCGAATTAGAGAACGTTAATAAAAAACTGATGGACCGTGAAACCGAGGTGATCGACCTTCAGAAAAAAGTTATTGAGCTTTTTGAAGAGCTCAGACATAAAAAGGTTACGGCCTAAATTTTAAGCCCGGCATTGTGCCGGGCTTAAAATTTATATCTCATGGTTAAATGCCTTTTTCCAAAGGTGGCACCTACGGCAGCATGTATTGCTATCATTTTATTATTAAAATCGCCAACCCAGGATAATTCTAATTCGTCATACTGATCCAAAGGTATAACGTATTCTTTAAGTTTGATGAACAGTGCAGATTCCAAGCCATGGTTTTGGAACTTCTGTTTTGTTCCCATTACTATTGCACGCATTCGCGAAACACCCTTCCATTTTCTATATAGGAATATCAATTTGCCAATAATATCGAGCTTGCCGTTAAGCGGCTTTATCATTTGATTTGCGTCTGGCAATATCACAATAAAAGAAGCTGGTTCATTGTTTACGTAGGCAAACCAGATGAGTTTTTCGTCCATTATAGCCTTCATTTGCCTGAAGCTCTCCAGTATAGTTGCTTTGTTTATCGGCACAAAATTTTCAAAGTCTTGCCAGCCGTCGTTGTATATTTCGATAAAGTGATCAGCAAACTTTTCTATTTCCGCTGATTTAAAGTGGGCAAAGCTATATCCCGGTTTTTTTATTACCCAATTAGCAATTTTGGTGAAGCGTTCTGAAAAGGGTTTACGCGCATCAAGATGATTTGTGATTTGCTCATAAAGTTTAACAAAGCCGTAATCCTGAAAGAATTTGTGGTAATAGGGCATATGATAGTTCATGCCGTAGGAGGGAGGCGTAAATCCTTCTACAAGTAATCCCCAAAAGTTATCGTTCTCACCAAAATTTATCGGTCCGTCCATGGCTTGCATGCCATTTTCCTTTAACCAGGTTTTTGCCGTGTCGAACAACAGTACAGCAGCGTTCGCATCATTAATACTTTCGAAAAAACCCATTCCGCCGGTTGGTTGCTCATAATTGTAAGCCTTCTTTTCGTTTATAAATGCTGCAACACGGCCAATGAGTTTGCCGCTGTTATCTCTTAGTATCCAGCGGGTAGCTTTACCGTGCTGATGGAAGTTATTTTTCTCAGGATCGAAAACGGCCTCCACATCATTATCCAGCGGGCACACCCAATTGGTGTCATTTCTATATATAATCCTTGCTACATCAAGAAAGGCTTTTTTATCCGATTTACTTTTTACTTCAGTAATTTTCATGCTTCTATGTGCGCATTTCATAAAAAAAGCATCCAGCGGCTGCTGAATGCTTCTGCAATTATAGTGAAACGAAGTTAATCGTCATCTTCGTCGCCATACGGATCGTAAGCGTCGAATCTTCCAAGATCATCATCTAGTGCGATGTTGTCGAAATCTTCATCATCATCGGCAGCGACCTTCTTGCCTGGTGTTACATCATCGTCATCAATGTCGTCCTCGTCATCTTCACTAGCCTTTTTCGAGGAGATATTCTTATTTACGGGTTTCTTTGCCATCTTAATAAATTTCTAAGGGTAAAACTTATATCGGTAAGCTGATAGTTTATTTGTTTGGGTAATTATGATGTTCTAATATCGAACTTTATTACTGTAAAAATAGCTAAAATCAATTTTCAATAAAAAAATCTTTAAAATTTATTCGGATGCCTCTCCAATAGTATTGTCGCTTTGGGTAACATCCTTAAGCTGTGGCAATTCATTGATATTGTTGATACCAAAATAATCCATAAAAAGGTTGCTTGTTCCGTATAAAATGGGTTTACCAACAGTGTCGCTTTTGCCGGTAATAGCTATAAGTTCTTTTTCCAGCAACTTTTGTATAGAGTAATCGCAGTTTACGCCACGTATTTGTTCCACATCAAGCTTGGTTACGGGCTGCTTATAAGCAATAATAGCCAGTGTTTCCAATGCAGCCTGGCTTAATTTCTTTTTAGAGCGCTGTAGTTGCAGCAGGCTAATTACCTGATGATATTTTTTCTTTGTTAGGAATTGATACCCATTGTTTACCCTGACGAGTTCTATGGCGAGGTTATCTGATGAATACTTTTTTCGGATGAGATCGACAGCTGATTCTACTTCAGCATTATCAAAATCATGATCAAAAGCAGCCTGTAAACAGTAGAGAATTTCCTCCATGCGAATACCTTGTTCAGATGCAAAGATCAACGCTTCTATGTATTCGCCAATGTTATCCATTCGATGCAAATATATAAGATAGCATGGAAGTGCGAAGTCGGAATTAAAGGGGAAGGCTTTAGTATTTAGAGTGAGCTTATATCCAGTGATGAGCCTCTATCTTATCAGCAAGTAGATGCAGCACCTCTTCAGGCACTTTCCCCAAATTTTTACAAACATGCAAAATGTGCTGTTCGTCGGGATCGAATGAAGCCACCAGTTCGCCGTCTTTAAAAACATCAAACTTGCATTGTTCACGTTCGTGATGCGGATGATCGCTTACCTCAAACTGGTAAACTTCTTTGTCTTTGGTTATTGTTAGTTTGTGGCGTTCCATAGTAGTATTAAGCTTGTAACTCGTTGCTATCACTTTTGTTTAGCAGCATTTGTCCACTTCGCCTGAGATATCCACAAATTAATAATTAATAACCTGTTCTTCTATTTCCGCGGGTATCTCGCGCCAGTCGTAACGTTGGGTACGCAGTTGAGGTTCAAAGCCGGCCTCACGTATCGAATCCTGTATACCTTTAGCAGTAAAGCGGTGCGGTGCACCTGCTGCAGAAACAACGTTCTCTTCTATCATTATAGAGCCGAAATCGTTAGCGCCAGCATGCAGGCATATCTGCGCGACCTGTTTACCAACAGTTAACCACGATGCCTGTATGTTCTTCACATTGGGCAGCATAATACGGCTGAGCGCAATCATGCGGATATACTCGTCGCCGGTAACGTTATTAGTAATTCCGCGCACTTTGCGTAGAAGTGTGCCGTCGTCCTGAAAAGGCCACGGAATAAAGGCTATAAACCCATAGTGGCCTTCCGGCTTTTCGGACTGTACTTCACGAAGCCATACCAGGTGTTCAAAGCGTTCTTCAATAGTTTCTATATGGCCAAACATCATTGTTGCCGAAGATGGGAGGTTAAGCTGATGAGCTGCACGCATAACATCCAGCCACTCCTTACCACCACATTTACCTTTGGATATGAGCCTGCGAACGCGATCATTCAATATCTCTGCGCCGGCACCAGGCAGTGAATCTAAACCCGCATCTTTCATAGCCTTAAGCACCTCGTAATGGCTCATGCCCTCCAATTTTGCCACATGCGCAATCTCTGGCGGACCTAAAGAGTGCAGCTTTAATTTAGGATAAAGCTGTTTAAGTTCGCGGAATAAATCGGTATAGAACTTTAAGCCAAGATCGGGATGGTGGCCGCCTTGTAATAACAACTGATCGCCACCATAACGGAAGGTCTCTTCTATTTTACGCTTGTAGGTTTCTATGTCGGTTATATAAGCGTCTTCGTGACCAGGCCGACGGAAAAAGTTGCAGAATTTGCAATTAGCAATGCAGACGTTAGTGGTGTTAACATTTCGGTCAATCTGCCAGGTTACTTTGCCATGCGGAACCTGTATTTTTCGCAGTTCGTTAGCAACGTACATCAGATCGGGGGTGGAGGCATTATGGTATAGATAAACCCCTTCTTCCATACTAAGAAAATCGAATGCTAGCGCACGCTGCAACAGATCGGCTGTAATCATATACAAATATACACGGACTGATTTGAAACATGAAAGCCAAAGATGAAAGGTGTTTCGGTGGTGACAAAGTCTAAAACAGCATGTAATTAGAAGACCCACCAAGGCGTAAATTTCACCTCAATCTTCTACTATCGCTCCTTTGTCCAGTTTTAACACGTTAGTAACGCTATTAGGTATTTCATGATGATAATGGGTGACATATATAAGGGTAGCATTGCTTACACCACATATAGCGTCTACAATCGCCTTAAAATTCATCTGCTGATGATCATCCAACCCCTGGCATGGTTCATCAAATATTAGAAGCGCCGGGTTTTTAATTAGTGCCCTTGCTAGTAAGCAAAGCCGCTGTGCGCTTGCCGGAATGTTTTTTAGCAGCACACGAGCGTATTTATCTATCTCAAGCGCTTTCATCCAGCTTAAAGCGAGATCGGCACGGCTCTTTACACTAGGTCGGAATAACCCTAGTGTGTCGTAAAAACCGCTTTCTATAACTTGCAGGCAACTGTTATCAGTAGGGAAGTACTGATACAGTTCCGGCGACACAAAGCCGATTTTGCTTTTAATATCCCAAATGCTTTCTCCTGTGCCGCGTTGCTTATCAAACAGGGTTATACTGTTAGCATATGCTTGCGGGTTGTCGCCGTTAATCAAACTGAGTAGGGTAGATTTTCCCGCGCCATTAGGCCCAAGCAGCGCCCATCGCTCGCTGGGGTTTATAGTCCAGTTAATATCCTTAAGTACTTGTTTATTGCCGTACCGGATGTTTACTCCAGTCAAGTTAACGATAGTATTGTAGGTAACAGATTGCGGCTGTTTAATCAGCGCCTCCAAAAGATCAATGTTTTGAAGTGTTGGTTGGTCATGCTCTATTCTCTTTAAAAACTCTGCTTTGCTAAGCCTTTGCTCCAATTTGCCATCTTTAAGCATTAAAATGTGTTTTATACAATCCGGAAGTTCGTGGCCGGATGTGGCCATGACAATCGTGATCCCGGATGCGCTTACTTCATCTAACAATTTGTTCAAGTAGGTGCGAGTGGCAATGTCCAAACCGGTAAATGGGTTATCCAGGAGCAGGAGGTCTGGGCTTTTTAGCAGGGCTGTTGCAATCATTAACCGTTTAGTTTCTCCGTTAGATAGTTTAATTACTTCTTTATCGAGCAACTGCCTCAGGTTTAAGGCCTCAGTTGTTTTTTCAAAAGTCCAATAATTACAAGCTGCGTTACCGGGCTTAGCAGCTGTATTAAGGTATTGTGCAACAGTTAAGGCATCCTCCGAATCTGATGAGTTATAACGCTGCTGGTAATAGAAGTTGGATGTGTTAGAGAGATTCTTGAAATGGTGCCGAGATCCGACAAATGCTATTTTCAGGTGGTAGTCGTTAATTTCGGATCCATCGTTATCAAAAAAATGGTACTTGATGCTGCCCGAAGTGGAGGACATGTTACCTGCGACGAGCTGCAGCAAGACAGTCTTGCCCGAGCCACTTTTGCCTATAATTGCTATGTTCTCTTTTTTAATTATCTGAAAAGAGATGCCATCTAGTATGTTGTTGCCGGATATTTTCAGGCTGACGTCTTCAAGTGATACAAGTGGTTTGTTCATGATGTTTAAGCCCGCAATTTAGCATTGGACAAGGATTTTAAACAAGTAATTACTTATTTAAGGTTATAGTTTGAGCTAAAGTCATTCACCATAAAGTTTTTCATCTTTTTTTCATCAAACTATTTTTATTGTGGAATTCAATTTATAAATTAGTAAAACCTATCTGAAACGCCGTTGAGCGGGTACTAACCAAAAACCGATTTATTTTTTTACGTGGTGCCCCGGCACTTGTTAATTATTGAGATATGAGTTTATTATTGCTGCTCGAGACAGCTGTAAAGTTGTTTCTGATGAGTTTATTTGTTGTGTTGATAGCTGTGAGGTTTTTACCCGCAGAGCGTGGGAATATGAAGGAAAATTAATTCGGGGCTACCAATAACAATTGCAATAGATCATTGTATTATTAGTATAATCAATCATCTATTATGAAAAAGTTTAGTCTATTATTTTTTGTAACAGCCCTTTGTTTTTTAAGCAGCTGTTCTGTTGTCGGAGATATATTTAAAGCAGGTGCCTATACCGCTATTATTGGTATCATTATTTTGGTACTGATTATTTTCTGGATAATATCTAAGTTCAGGAGTAATTCTTAAACATTTGCCGGAGTTTTTGTAAACAATATTTTTTCTTGCTGGTTAATAACACAGGGGAAAAAACATATGGAAAATGCAAAAGCAACTGTTGAGGCGCTCAACGATCTGATTGCGATAAACAACGATCGCATAGCTGGGTTTGAAAGAGCAATAAGCGAAATAGAGGACGATAACGCGGATCTTAAATATTTGTTTACAAACTGCATAGGTGAAAGCCATCAGTTTAAAATGGAGTTGGCTACTGAAGTTGCTGCTCTTGGTAAAGATATCGAGACGAACTCTTCTACAAGTGGTAAGCTGCATCGAACCTGGCTTGATTTAAAAGCTACGTTTACGGGGCATAGTACCCACAGCGTATTGGAAGAATGCGAATTTGGCGAAGATGCTATTAAAAAGTCTTACCAGAGTGCACTTGATTATGAAGCTTTACCTGCTTACGTAAAGGACATCCTGAGAAAGCAGCAAGTTATATTGAACGCCGCTCACGATAAAATTAAAGCACTACGCGATAGCGTGTCAAACTGATTTCAATAATGTAACTATTAAATAAAAAGAGCGCTTAAAGCGCTCTTTTTATTTAATAGTTACTTCACCTACTTTCCAGCTCTTTTTATCAGCCCAGTCGCCTCCGGTGTATCCTAATTGTATTTTCCAACTCCTTTTAATGAGGGTGCCCGTGCTGTCCTGCGAACTAACGGTAGATGATATTTGATAATTATTGCTGGCAGTATCAATTACTGACTCAAATTTGTTGTTGGGGAATGTTGCAGTAGCAGGTTGCTTTAGTTTATCTTTAATAAAGCCTTTTGCTACGGTAAATGCCTCCAGCTTGTTTGGTTTGCGGTTAACATGCATTCTCCTGTTCTGAAATACCCTAAGCAGGAACACCACCAACACCAAGGCAAATAATACAGAGAAGATTGTTGCCGTTCTTACCCTTGGGTGCCGCCTCCAGTGTAGCTTTTGTTGTTCTTCGGCGCTTAGTTTATTATAGTCGGCGTATCGCATGTTTAAAGCTTTCCTCAATAAACAACAAAACACGCATTTGTTTTACAAGTAAACCAAAGGCAACAAAAAAGCCCTCCGGAGTAAACCAAAGGGCTTTTTTGTTAAACGTAAAAAGAATTACATCTTTTTAGTAGAATCCATTTTAGTAGAGTCCATTTTAGTAGTGGTATCCATCTTAGTAGTAGAATCCATTTTAGTAGTAGAATCCATCTTAGCGGAATCCATAGCAGCTGAATCAGCTGAAGAAGAATCAGATTTACCTTTACAAGCAACAGCTGAAACAGCGATAGCGATGGCTAATACGCCAACTTTGAATGCATTTTTCATTTTTTGTTTTTTTAAGTGATTTAATAGTTTTCACCCATTAATACAGCAAATGAAAAAAGGTAACCCACTTTTTTTAAAAAAAATGCAGATTACCTTTAATTATTGAAAAACTAATAAACTTAAAAACCTAAGCGGTAATTATTTCTTAGTTGAATCAACTTTAACGGTGTCAGTTTTAACAACGGTGTCAGTTTTAGTTGAATCAACGACAGTTGAATCAATTTTAACAACTGAATCAGTTTTAGTAGTGTCGCCACCGTTTTCACCAGATTTACCTTTGCAAGCAACTGCAGATACAGCGATAGCTAAAGCCAATACGCCAACTTTGAATGAATTTTTCATGTTTGTGTTTTTGTTATTATTTAATAAGTAACGGTTAATGCCTAATATTAAAAAAGGTAACCCGTTATTTGATTATTTTTTTGTTGAGTCGACAGATACGCTATCAGTTTTAACTACTGAATCTTTCTTGGTAGAATCAGTGATAGTAGTTTTAGTAACAGTTGAATCAACAGATGTGCTGTCAACATCAGCTTTTTTAGCGTCACCGCCGCAAGCAGCAGCAGATACTGAAATTATTAAAGCAAGAGTGGCAATTTTGAATGAATTTTTCATGATTTGGAGTGTTAATGTTTTAGCCTTAATATCAATAACTCCAAAAGGTAACCCATAGAAAATAATTCTACGGGTTACAGTCGGCCGAAAGAGGATTGAATGTTTACTGGACCTTCTTGGTAGTGTCTACGCCACCTGATCCGGATTTTTCTATTCCGCTGTCTATTCCTGCGCCAGAACCGTTTGCTCCGGGCTCGCGTCCTGTTTGGCTGCTATCACTCATTGTGGCTGCACCTCCGGTGGTGTCCTTACCTGGTTTAGAGCTGTTGCCCGAGCATGCTGCTGCCGATATTGCTATGGCGATTGCAACAACGCCTGTTTTGAATGCGTTTTTCATGTTTAGATAATTTAATTTTTGTTCTTTAATGTATGCTGATACACAGCAGATTTCAAACATAATGCCAACCGTAGCTTCGGGCTCTCAATTTATTAAGCGATATTGCGGGTTACGTGATCTGCAGCCTTAGTAGCTACTCCGGCGGAAGGCTGATAGTATGACAAAAAAAAATTGGTTGAGTTGGGTTACAAATTGATATAAAGAGTATTAAGGAGTGAATAATATATATAACGTGGAAATACCGGCAGATAGTGAAGTAATACTGGGTATTCTCAACAACTCTGACAGTGTTTTAAAAAAGCTTTACCTGGCTTATTTTCCAATGATATTGCAGTTAGTATTAAACAACAACGGCGATGAGGATGATGCGAAGGACATTTACCAGGAAGCAATAATTGTTCTTTACAATAAAGTTAAGCGGGGCGATTTTGAGCTAAGTGCCAAACTCAAAACCTACATATATTCTATTTGCCGCAGGTTGTGGTTAAAGCGCCTTAAGCAAATGAACAGATATGGCGGCGATATAAAGGATTTTGAAGATCACTTAACGGTAGAGGAGGAAGTAGAGCGGCACCAGGAACGTGATCTGCAGTTAAGTAAAATGGCTGATGCGTTACAATTACTTGGCGAGCCCTGCAAAACCATTATGGAAGATTTTTATATGAATAACCGTTCTATGCAGGAAATATGCGAACGGTTTGGATATACTAATGCGGATAACGCGAAAACGCAGAAATACAAATGTCTGCAACGGCTGAAGAAGTTATTTTTTCAGCAAAATTGAAGGGGTTTATTATGAGAGAGAACCAGTTACTGGAAACTATCGAGCGGTACCTTAATGGTGAGTTAACGCTTGAAGAACGTGCTGAATTTGATGCATTGCGTAAAAAAGATGCAGCAATAGAGGACAAGTTTAACGAGCACAGGCAATTTACATCCTTGCTGAAACAGTATAGCGACAAGCTGGACCTGGAGGCGAGGCTGAATGCGATACATGACGAAATAGATGTGCACACGCTTAAAGACGACCTGATGGCACATCCGTCAGTTGTTGTTCGTTTGTGGCGCCAGCATCATTCTAAAATATCTGTTGCAGCATCTATTGCCATTTTTGCTACACTGCTTACTTTGCTTTTTACCGGGTATCTAACCAATAAAGATCCACGCTTTGTGCAACTGGCACGTAAGGTAGATCAGATAGAAAAAGCTACTAAAAAGCTTGGGAACGACATTCGCCCTAAACGTGGCCCTACTACAGCGGCTAATTTCAAAGGAACTGGTTTTGCCCTTACTGGTAACGGTTATGTAGTAACCAATTTGCACGTTGTGAATGAAGCAGATTCTATCTACGTTCAAAATGCTGAAGGCGAATCTTTCAAATCAAAAGTAATCTATAAGGATCCCACGGCTGATGTTGCAGTTTTACAGATAGTAGATACCGCTTTCAGGAATTTGGGTCCGGTGCCATACGGTTTCAAAAAGTCTAAGAGTGATTTGGGAGAGAACGTATTTACACTTGGCTATCCTGGGGAGGATATTAAATTTGGTCCGGGTGCTTTGTCAGCAAACACAGGTTTCCATGGCGACAGTACTGAGTATGAGGTTTATATTCCGGTAAATCCCGGTAATAGCGGTGGTCCGCTTATTGATGATAAGGGTAACATTATAGGTGTTATAAATGGTAAACAAACCCAAACGTCAGGAGCGGCTTTTGCTGTAAAATCAAACTATCTATTAAAAGCTATTCAGGACATCCCGTCAGACTCACTCAGTAAAGATCTTACCCTAAATAGTAAAAATACCTTAGCGGGACTAAGCAGACCCCAGCAAATAAAAAAGTTGCGCAACTATGTGTTCATGGTTAAGGTCTACAAACAATAAACATCCAAAACAATCAACAATAGAAAAGGAGATGCAATTGCGTCTCCTTTTTTGTTGCTTAATACTTAACTTAACCGCATGATTAAACCCGCTTTTCTACTACTCATTTGCATTTTCTCTTCGGTAGTTTTATATGCCCAAACCACTCTCACGGGTACTGACAGTGCACGCATGTTAATAGACAGTACTTTGCGTTACGCCAGGCAAAATGCTTTAGCAGGTAACAAGGTAAACTGGGCTGCTATCACCGATTCAGTAAAAAGCCGTGGTGAAAACGCCAAGAATATAGAAGAAGCCATGCCAGCATTACAGGTATTGTTTAAAATGCTTGGTGATTTTCATGGCGGTGCATACTATAAAAGAAAGAATTATAAATGGGTTGCTAACAGGCCGCACGTAGACTATAAGCTTTACACGGATATTTTAAATAAAATACGGAGTGGCTCTGTGCAGATAAGTTCAAAAATACTCGAGGATGGTTATGGTTATCTTATTATACCTGCTAACAATCCAACAAAGCCTGGCGAATCTGACAGTATTGCAAGGCAAATACAACTATCCCTTACCAATCTTAATCCGGCTAAGCTTAAGGGCCTTATAATTGATCTGCGTACCAATACCGGTGGCGATATGTACCCGATGATAACAGGTGTGGGCAACTTGTTTACTGCAGGCAAGCTTGGTGCTTTTATTTACCCGGGCAACAAGCCCGAAGACGAATGGCACATTGCTGGCAATGCTTTTTTTATGTCAGGAAAGCAGGCAATGTCAATACCATCGTACAGCAAAGTTAATCCTAAGATTAAAATTGTGCTGCTTACATCGCCATTTACAGCATCATCAGCAGAGGCGTTGCTTATTTCCTTTAAAGGACAAAAGAACGTACGTATTATAGGTGAAGTTACCGGCGGCTATACCACCGCAAATGATTCTTTTTCATATCTGGGGGTGCAGGTGCTTATGGCCACGTCAGTAGAAGCAGACCGGAACGGTATAATTTATTACGAAAACGTTGTGCCAGATGAATTGATAGTTACAGGTGATAACCTGGATGACCTTTCAACAGACAAAAAAGTGCAGGCCGCCTTAAAATGGTTAAAGGGTAAATAGAGCGTGTTTATCTGTCTAGTTCGCCCATTACAAAGTCAATGGAGCCTATAATGGCGATCAGATCAGCTATCATTACCCCTTTAGAAATCTCCGGAACAACCGACAAGTTGGAGAAGCTTGGTCCCCGCGCTTTTGCTCTAAAAGGTATCTCACGTTTTTCGTTATCGTGTATAAAGTAAAAACCCAGTTCACCTTTGCTGCCCTCTGCGCGCACGTAGAAATCCTGCTTTTTAGGTGTGAGTTTGCGTGGAAGTTTAGCTCTTGGGTCAAAATCTGGTGTACGTTTTAGCTCCTTTTGCAATCTGTCAAGGCATTGCTCAATTATGTGCAGCGATTGCTCTATCTCGTCAACTCTTACTTTATTCCTGTCCCAGCAGTCTCCGACGGTGCCCATGGTGCCTTTGCCAACAGGTATTTCAAAGTCAATTTCAGGGTAGACTGAATATCCGTCTATACGGCGCAAATCATACTTTAAGCCTGATGCACGCAGTACCGGGCCCGAGCAGCCATAATTGATAGCAACATCCATTGGCAATACACCAACGTTTGCTGTACGGCTTATAAATATTTGGTTGTTGGTAAGTAGCCCGTTAAGCTCAACCATCTTTGGCTTAAAGTAGTCAACAAACTCGCGGCAGCGTTCTTCGAAACCAACGGGCAAGTCGTAAAACAAGCCTCCAACCCATATATAATTGTATAGCATACGCGAGCCTGAAGCCCACTCCAGCATACCCATAATATGTTCACGATCACGGAAACACCACAGGAACGGTGTAAATGCGCCTATGTCTATCCCGTAAGTGCCGATAGCGATCAGGTGCGAGCCGATACGGTTTAGTTCAGAAACGAGAACGCGGATGTATTCTATACGCTTGGGTATGTCCTGATCAATGCCAAGCATTTTTTCTACACCCATCACCCAGGTATGTGCATTGGTCATGGATGACAGATAGTCCATCCTGTCGGTAAACGGAATGGTTTGCTGGTAGGTGAGCGACTCGGCGTGTTTTTCAAAGCAGCGGTGCAGGTAGCCCATGTGCGGGATCATTTCCTTTACAATCTCGCCATCGGTAATAAGTTCAAGCCGCAAAACGCCGTGTGTTGATGGGTGCTGGGGGCCCATATTCAGGATCATGTCCTCTACACTGGCGTTAGCTATTTTTTGCTGATAAGCGCTAAAAGCGGCAGTGTATTTAGAATTTTGATCTACAGGTAATCTGTATTGAACCTTTTCTACAGGATTGTTAGGCTGTACAGGGTAGTCAATTCTTATTCCTTTATAATACTCTGCGGCTACGTAGTCCTTTCGTAAAGGATAACCTTCCCAATCATCGGGCAACAAAATCCTGCGCAGATCAGGATGGCCCTCAAAGAAAATACCTGTCAAATCAAAAGCTTCCCGTTCATGCCAGTCGGCGCTGCGGTAGACGGAGGCTATGCTGGGAAAGTAAGGAAGATCGTTTTCATCCCGATTATTCTCTTTGCTTACCTTTAAAGTAAGCTGCAAATGGTAGGGGATAGATGACAGCTGATAAACCACTCCGAAAAGCCTTGCATCCGGGCCGTAGTCAATGCCGCTCAGACAATCTAAAAAGTCAAAATAAGTCTTGGGATTATCGCGCAGTTCCAGGCAAACTTCAGCTATTCGGCCGGGTTCAATTAGCAGCGCAGGCTGCAAACCTGTGCGTTCTTCGCCAAGTACTACGTCAGGGCCAAATTTATCTATCAGTAAAGTTTTAATATCATCAAAACTCATGGTGCCAGCCGTACTATCTTCCAGTTTTTGTTATCGGTTTTTTTATAAACTATACGGTCATGCAGGCGGCTGCGGCGGCCTTGCCAAAATTCTATAAGGCGCGGCCTTAAAACATAACCGCCCCAGTATGACGGCTTAGGGATATCTTTGTCAGCGTATTCTGCTTCCAATTGTGCCATGCGTTCTTCCAGCATTTCACGTCCATTAATTTCCTGGCTTTGCGGCGAAGCAACAGCGCCCAACTGGCTTTTTTTAGGTCTTGAATGAAAGTATTTTTCAGAGTAATCTTTATCCAGTTTCTCTATAGTACCCTCCACGCGAACCTGGCGTTCCAGGTCACCCCAGAAAAATACAAGCGCACCCATTGGGTTCTTGCTTAGTTCGCGACCTTTCCGGCTAAGGTAATTGGTATAAAATTTAAAACCATCATCGCTGAAGCCTTTCAGCAACACAATGCGAGCTGAGGGCCTGCCATCGTGTGTACTGGTAGCCAACGTCATGGCATTTGGTTCGTGTATTTTGGCGTTAATGGCCTCATTAAACCATTTGTCAAACTGTCGCATCGGGTTAGCGTCTACATCTGTCTCGTTAAGCGATGCTGCGCTATAATCCTGTCTTAAATTTTCTATTTGCTCTTGATCCATTTATGCAAACTTACAAATTAATTATACCGTACTTATGTTTAGCTCCGTTCTTTTAAATGATCTTGAACATAATTTTACAAAGATCGTTATATATTAAAATTGTTTACCAAATGTTAAGTCCAATTACAGCAGCCGCAGGGCGATTATTGATATCTGAACCATTTATGCCCGATCCTAATTTTAAGAGATCGGTTATACTGCTTACCGAATACTCGGAGGCTGGTGCTATGGGTTTTATACTTAATCAGCAAACAGAATATATGCTGGGAGATATTCTGCCTGATCTTTCATATTCTGAGATACCGGTATATATGGGCGGCCCGGTAGCTGCAAATACACTGCACTACATTCACCGTTGCCCTGAGAAAATTGAAGGTGGCATTGAGATATGGGACGGTATTTACTGGGGCGGCGACTTTGAACAGATTAAAGAGCTGATAACCAATTACCAGCTAAAGGAAGATGAGGTGAAGTTCTTCACCGGTTACTCCGGCTGGACACCCGGCCAACTAGACGATGAACTCAGGGATGATGCATGGATAGTGGCCAATAAGTTTGAGGCTGATGCCGTATTTAGCAACCACGAACACAACATGTGGAAAGAGGTAGTTATTGGCCTGGGGCAGCGTTACGCCCACATTGCCAATTTTCCTGAAAACCCTACTTTAAACTAAGCTACTTTCATTAGCTTATCAGTTTCCGCTATATAGGAACATTGCAGATTTTTGCATCAGCGTGCAAAAATCTGCAATAATCACACTTCTAAGTACCGTCCTTTTCTAAAAAAAATATAAATTCACAGCCTTGTAATAAACCTGGCTATCTCTGCTATGTATAAAAAAATTTCTACCCTGTTTCTTGCTGTCATGTTTGCTACAACTGCTGTTAAAGCCCAGGACACAGATCCATATATGGGTATTATCCCGGCGCCGGTATCTGTAAAAAAATCGGCAGGTATGTTTGTCCTGAGCCAGGAAACCCGCATCCAGGCAGATACACCGAATAATAAAGCAGTGGTGTTTTTCTCTAACTACCTGCGCGACCACATGGCCTACAACAAGCAGGTGGGCCTACGAAGCGCCAATGCAGCATCAAACAGCATTTATTTAACTTCTTCAGGGACTGAAGGACTGCCTGCCGAAGGTTATCGCCTTACCATAACACCGCAGCAAATTACAGTTGCGGGGAAAGGCGTAGGCTTGTTTTACGGAATACAAAGCTTGATTCAATTGCTGCCTGCTGAACGCTCTGCAACTGCTAAAATACCTGCAGCTACAATAGAAGATTACCCGCGCTTTGGCTATCGCGGCCAGATGCTGGATGTGTGCCGACATTTCTTCTCAGTGGAGTTTATCAAGAAGTACATTGATCTGATGGCTGCTTATAAGCTGAATAACTTTCACTGGCATTTAACCGATGATCAGGGCTGGCGTATAGAGATCAAAAAGTATCCACGGTTAACACAGGTTGCCAGTGTTCGCGCGCAAACCGTAATTGGTAACTACCGCGACCGCAATCCGCAACAGTATGATAATACACCCGTTAGCGGCTTCTACACACAAGACCAGATACGTGATGTAGTGAAATATGCAGCTGACAGGTACATAACTGTTGTACCCGAAATAGAGATGCCGGGCCATGCGCAGGCAGCCCTGGCAGCGTTCCCGGAGTTAAGCTGCGACCCTAAGCTGGATTACAAGGTAGCGGAAACATGGGGAGTATTCAATAACATTTATTGTCCGTCTGAAAAGACGTTCAGCTTCTTGCAGGACGTATTGACGGAAGTAATAGACCTGTTCCCGAGCAAGTACATACACATAGGTGGTGATGAAGCTCCAAAAACCGTTTGGAAGAATTCTAAATTCTGTCAGGATCTGATCAAAAGGCTAAACTTGAAGGACGAGCATGGCTTGCAAAGCTACTTTATCCAGCGGATGGAAAAATTTGTGAACAGCAAAGGTCGCAGTATAATTGGTTGGGACGAGATACTGGAGGGAGGGCTTGCACCTAATGCTACTGTAATGAGCTGGCGCGGAGAAGAAGGTGGCATTGCAGCAGCCCAGCAAAACCACGATGTAATTATGACGCCATCAAGCCAGGGGCTTTATCTTGACCATGCACAAGGTAAGCTTAACCAGGAGCCTTTAGGTATCGGCGGAAACGCACCTATTTATAAAACCTATGCTTATAACCCTACGCCTGCGGTATTAACACCGGCACAGCAAAAGCATATTGTAGGTGTACAATCTAACTTGTGGACGGAATATATAACTACCGAGAACAAGGTGGAATACATGCTGCTGCCGCGGATGCTTGCTGTAGCAGAAGTAGCCTGGTCCCCAATGGCTAATAAGAACTTTAAGGATTTCTCTGAAACGCGCTTGCCTGGTCACCTTGCCTGGTTAGATGCCGATTACAATTTCCGCGTCCCGCCAGCGATTGGTGGTAAGGATACGACGATAATAGGATCACAATATACTGTAGACTTCAAGTCGCCGGTTAAAGGTGCTAAGATTTATTACACGGTAGATGGCTACACGCCACGAGAAACGGAGATGGAGTACACCAAACCTATGACCTACCAGGTGCCTCTTGACCAATACCGCGAGATACAAACCGTTGTAGTTACACCAGGTGGTAAGCGCAGCCCAATAACTAAGACTACTATTTACAATAAAGCCCCTTTGGCTGCCGTTGCTTATAACGGTAACAATATGGGACTTAAATACCAGGTATCTGCAGGTACTTATGTGAACACAACCCAAGTAAATTCGGCAGCGGTTATTGATACCGGTATTGCTAAAAGCTTCCAGACGGCTAACAGCGCATTTAAGAAGTCTTTTGGTAAATACGGTGTTGTTTACAATGGCTATGTTAAGGTAGATCAGGACGGTACTTATGGGTTCTCTACTTCGTCTGTTAACGGATCTGTGCTGTATATTGATGATATCCCGGTTGTAGATAATGATGGCCGCCATGGGCAGTGGGAGCAGGGAAGCGCGGTACCATTGCTAAAGGGTTTTCATAAACTTACCATTAAGTATGTTGATGCAAGTTTAAGCACTAGCACACTTCGTGTTTACATGACCATACCGGGCAAGCCGAAGGGTGAGCTATCGCCAGACATGCTTTACTATTGATACATTCCCCCCTAATTATAAAATGAATGCAAAGTACAATTATTTTATAGCCGCTTGCTGCACCTTAGTAGTAGCTTGCGGTTCCGACGAAAAGAAGCCGACCAATATTAGCTCGGCAGTAACTACGGCAAAACCTTCGCTGATGGAGCCATTCCGGTTTCATAAAGCTATTGAAGTGGCACCCGGGCAAACTTACGATGTAGTAAGCTGGGGTCGTGGATCAAAGTCGGCTGGCGCATACGCGATATTACATTCAGACTCGGCCAATATAAAGTACACTACCACCACCGGCGATCTGGATGGTAATATTACCGACGTTTACAACGCCGATATGGACCTGGATGGTAATCCCGAGATCCTGATCCAATCAAAAGGTAAGGACACCGTGAACTATGCCAAAGTGTATGCCTTCGAGTTTAATAACAACGATGCTAATAAGCTCGATTTTCCGCGGCTCACCAGCTCGCAGCGAAAAGGCTACCGTGGTAACGATAACTTCTATATTAAAGAAGGTAAGCTTATCCGCGAGTTCCCGATCTACAGCAGTAACGATAGTACCGCTACTCAAACAGGAGCGAAACGCCTTCTGGAGTACAGCCTTCATGGTAATGACTTTACCGTAAAGCAGCTCAGTAAAGATTCTACAGGAGTTGCTGCTCCTATCAAACAAGAAGCTAAAAAAGCTGAACCGGAAAGGAAGCAAACCAACTCTAAGAAATCATCAAGAAAGAAAACTGAAACGAGAAAACGTAGGCACAGGAGGAGATAGTTAGTCCACCATTGTTAACATTTCTCTGGCGTTATCTATCGCGTAAGCTTCTATATCGTTATTAAAGTAAAACCACGCTTCGGCAGTGGTTTTGTTGTTTTTTATGGTATCAACCACTTGCTGCAGCGCTTGTGTGCTGTAAGCAGACCTATACACATCAGGCACCCCATGGAAACGATAATAAACGGATGGTGTGTTTTGAATAACCTCCTGCGGCAGTAAAGGGTGGCTCATGCCGCAAAAGCTGATATTGTGAGCTGCAAGCGTACTATAAATCTCGGGTTGCCACCACGAAACATGCCTGGGCTCCAGCACGTTTTTAAAGGCTGGGTTCAGGGCATTCAGTATTTTGCCAATCTTTTCATCTGTGTAGTTGTAACTTGGTGGTAGCTGGAAAAGCACCGGCCCAAGTTTATCCTGCAAACCACTGTTTATAGTGTCATAAAAGCTGGTTAGCATCTGGGTGGTATCATTAAACTTCTTGTAATGCGTAATAGCTTTCGGCGCTTTCACCGCGAACCTGAAGTTTGAAGGACTGGTATCATACCACTTTTGCAGGAATGAAAGCTGCGGAAAACGATAGAAGGTAACGTTAAGCTCAAGTGTGCTGAAGTGCTGAGCGTAGAAGTTGAACCATTTGGTCATCGCCAGCTTCTCCGGATAGAATTTACCCCGCCAATGCTTATAATGAAAACCCGAACAGCCGATATGCCAATCCATAATAGGTAAAAAAATGGCGCGGAAAATTGTTTCAGAAAACCAGGCAGATTGATAATCTCAGATGAGCATCCAACGATTCAGGAGTGTTTCGGTTAGCAAAAGCGAAACACCCGCAACAGCGACTTTGCCTAACTTTCTACAAGTCAAGCTTTTAAAAAATAGAGCGAAACAGACCGAAACAGTACAAAAGATTTATATACTAACCAGTAAGCTCATTTTAATACTTAAATTCATTCACCTCTATAAGGTTGCTATGTTAGTGTTCGCCGTTCTGTACATCACAGGCGACACACCGGTGCTCTTCTTAAAAAAGCTGGTGAAATAGGCAGGTTCCTCAAAGCCAAGCGCGTTGGCTACCTGTGCAATGCTCCAGTCGGTATGTTTTAAAAGCGCGTTAGCTTCTTTTAAAATTCGCTCTGATATGTGCTGCGTGGTGGTCTTACCGGTAATTTCCTTAACTGATCTGTTTAGGTGGTTGGTATGTACTGCCAAACTTTGCGCAAAGTCCTGTGCAGAATTAAGGTTTAGGTCCTTGCCAGATGGGTCTATCGGGAATTGCCTTTCCAACAGCTCCAGAAACCGGGTAGTTATTCTTGCAGCAGCGCTTGCATTCGGCTCAAATGTATTTACAGGAGACATCTTCAGCGCTTCGTGCATAAGTACCTGCAGGTAGTTACGCAGCAGGTCGTACTTGTGTATATACTCGCCGTCCATCTCTTCCATCATTCTTCGCAGCAGCCCGGTCAAAAATGTAAGCTGGGCCTCATCAGGAAAAACGATGTGACTGCCGCCCGGCTTGAACATGGGGAAATCATGTAAAACACTGTTTCTTTCCTGCGATTCGATAAATGCCTGTGAAAACAGGCAAAACCAGCCTTTCTGTTCGCCCGCGCCAGACTCCCAGGATGAAGTAACAGACGGGCTGGAAAACACTAGGGCGGGGCGGTCAACCTTTACCTGCTTATCGGTATAATGCATTTTTCCCTGGCCAAGTATCAGTACAATCTTATAAAAATCGCGGCGGCTAAACGGACTTCTCATCTTGCAGGGTTCACGTAAAAACACGTTAAAATGCCCTTGTCCGGTATTGTTTTCTGAAAATACCCTTTGATTAGCTACCGGATGGGTTTGATAGAATTCTGCTAATGTTTCAATAGGCTGCATAATCAAAGATAGTAAACTGTTTGATTTTTATAAACGAATTTGACGAAGCAATGATGCTAAAGAAAAGGATTGTTTGAAAAGTATAAAATCTTGCTTGAAAATCACAAGTGCAAACTAAAGCTGTGGGTATACTTTTGCCGGTATGGAAACGGGCTTCAGAAAGTGGATCATCGTTGTAACGATCATCACCTCCACAATTATCGAATTGATAGATACCACTATCGTGAACGTATCTATAAACACCATGAGCGGCAATTTAGGCGCGTCGCTCGAAGATACGGCCTGGGTAATAACGTCCTATGCAATTGCTAACGTTATCATCATCCCGATGACGAGCTTTTTAGCCGAGAAGATTGGGCGAAAGCAATATTATATTGGTTCTATCCTCTTGTTTACGCTTGCTTCGGCGCTGTGCGGGTTTTCACATGGTTTATGGGAGTTGGTTGCTTTCCGTTTTTTCCAGGGTATTGGCGGCGGCGCTTTGCTATCCACTTCGCAGTCCATCCTTTTTGAAACATTTCCACCTAAAGAGCGTGGCACAGCCAGCGGGATATTTAGCCTCGGGGTTATTATTGGTCCGTCCATAGGCCCGGTATTGGGCGGTTACATAGTAGATAATCTTTCGTGGCAGTGGATATTTTATGTAAATATTCCTATCGGGCTAATGGCGGCACTTTTATCTTATATATACCTTCGGCCTACTAAAAAATCAGATAACGAACGGAGTATAGATTGGTTCGGTATTTTTTTATTGGCGGTAGGTGTTGGCGCGCTGCAGGTAGTGCTGGAACGCGGGGAAACAGACGACTGGTTCTCGGCTAACTATATCGTTCTGCTAACCATCGTTTCTGTAGTGTCTTTAGCAGTATTAATTTGGTGGGAACTGCGGATTGAATACCCTGTTATCAATCTCCGGGTGCTGAAGAGCACCACGTTGTCCATCTCCGCTATCATGACCTTTGTGCTGGGTTTTGGGCTGTTTAGCGCGGTATTTGTTTTTCCATTGTATTCACAGCGATTAATTGGCTACTCTGCATTTCAAACAGGTACCATGTTGTTACCCGGTACACTTATGGCTGCAATGGTTTCGCCTTTTTTGGGGAAAATGTTGCAAAGTGGTATACGACCACAATACCTTATTATAGTAGGGTTTGGCCTTTCCGCTATATTCGGGTACATGATGTCGGGCTCAAACCTGCAAACGGGTGACGCTTACTTCTTCATCCCGCTTATATTTAGGGGGCTGGGCGCGGCTCTTTTGATAGTGCCGTTAACTGCCCTTGCTGTGTCAGACCTTAAACCGGCAGATATTCCGCAGGGCGCTGCTTTAAATAACATGATGCGCCAAATGGGAGGGTCCTTTGGTATAGCGCTCATCAACACCTACATTGCACACCGGGCTGCGGCTAACCGGGTTGCGCTGATTGCACACGTAACTGCATCAGATCCGCAAACCACAGGTCGCATGCAGTCGTTCATCAGAAACTTTATGGCGCACGGTGCCAGCTATCTCAATGCGGTTAAGCAAGCTTTTGGCGCGCTGGAAAATACGGTTGTACGGCAAACATTCCTGTTAAGCTATATGGATGCTTTTCTGTTGTTGGCCATTTTAAATGCCTGCTGTATACCTTTGGTAATCATCACCATCAAGAAAAGGTCTGCACAGGCTGCAAACACCAAAGTAGTTGTCTCAGACCATTGACGGCCCATTGTACAAGATATCGTGGTATGATGTGTTAACTTTTATTTCGACATCATGAATAACAATACGTCATCGTAAAAAACACCGTTAAATACAGGTAAATAGTAATTTACAGGCGTTGCTCTTTTTCGTAGGAGCGCTTACCTCGAATATTATTTGCAAATTTGTTTGATGCACTTCCTGTACCCGGCTTTTCTTTTTGCGCTGCTTACACTTGCTATCCCGGTGTTGGTACACCTGTTTAATTTCAGGCGTTATAAAAAGGTATATTTCAGCAATGTGCAATTCCTAAAAGAAGTGCAGGAGCAGCAGGCCTCACTTAGAAACATTAAAGAGCGTTTAATACTTGCAGCCCGTATGCTGGCACTTGCTTTTTTGGTATTTGCGTTTGCGCGCCCATACATTCCGGGAGACGATGCCGTTAACGCCGGCAAACAGCAGGCAGTTAGCATTTTTGTAGATAACTCTTACTCGATGCAGACCCTTAGCCGGGAAGGCAGCTTGCTGGACGAAGCCAAACAAAAAGCCAAGCAAATAGCATCGGCATATTCCATAAACGACCGTTTCCAGCTGCTTACGCAGGATTTTGACGGAAAGCACCAGCGCATGCTGAGTCGCGATGAATTTAATGACGCGGTAGACGCTATTAAGATAAGCCCGCAAAGCCGCACATTGCAGCAGGTTACTGCCCGTATGCAGAGCCTGCTGGATATGCAACCCGGTACAGTAAAACGTGGATATATCCTGTCTGATTTTCAAAAGAACATATCTGCCGGCGACGCCAACAAGACCGATATCCCGATGAGCCTGGTGCAGCTGAAGGCGCAGGAACTACCCAATGTAGCGGTAGATTCTGTTTGGCTGGTGAATGCCATACACCGTCCCGGCGAAACCGAAAAGATGCTGGTGCGGCTGCATAACTATGCCGGCAAACCAGCAGAAAAAGTACCGCTTAAATTAACCATAAACGGTATGCAAAAAGCGCTGGGCAGCTTTACCATTGCCGCACGATCAACCCGGACAGATACCCTCAGCTTTTCGGGACTGCAGCCGGGCTGGCAAAACGGAGAGATACAGTTGCAGGATAACCCTGTGGTGTTCGACAATAATTTTTACTTGAGTTTTAATGTGAGCAGCAGGCAGGCGGTGTTACTGGTAGATGGCGGCACGCCAAACAAGTACCTGAATGCCGTATTCAGTGCCGACCCGTTCTTTGCTGTAAAACGCGCGCAGGACGGGAATGTCGAATACGCTTCGTTAAATACATACCATTTGATTGTCCTAAGCGATATCAAAAGTGTCTCCGCAGGTCTAGCCCAGCAGTTGAAAATTTATGTATCTAAAGGCGGTACGCTGATGGTGTTCCCCGCGGCAGATGCTGATGTGAATAGTTACCGCTCGTTACTGCAGCCTTTGGGCACGGCTTATCCCGAAAAACTGGTAACTACCAACGCTACGGTTGGCTCGCTAAACCTGCAAAGCCCGGTGTTCAAAAACACTTTCGAAGCTGTCCCACAAAATCCAGACTTGCCTGCTGTAAAGAAATACTACTCGCTTACCGGCGGTACCGGCAGTGCCGAAAGCCTGATGAAGCTGCAAACCGGGGATGCTTTCTGGTCGGGCTATGCGCATGGCAGGGGCATGGTGTATGTAGCTGCAGTTCCGCTGAACGAGGAATACAGTAACCTGCCGGTACACCCTCTGTTTGTGCCTGTGATGTTCCGTATAGCTATTCTCGGCGGGCATGATCAGCCTTTGTTCTACACGCTCGGCAACAATCAGCCAATCGAAACCGTTCCTCTGCAATCAACCGAGAAGCAACAGGTAAAAGTGGTTAAAGGCAACCAGACCATAATACCAGAGGTACGGCAGCAGGAGGGGAGCACAACCTTATATCTGCCCGATCAGCTAAACAGCACCGGCTTGTACCTGCTTAAAAAACAGGATAGTACAGCAGCCGTGCTGGCCTTTAACGATAATCGCCGAGAAAGCGACCTGAGTTATTTGTCCGCGAGCGACCTGGAGAAGGTTTTTGGCCGTAAAGCAACTTTGCTGCAGGGCGAAAAGTTAAATGTGAACAATATTAATACCGCGAAAAATTCAGGACTGCAATTATGGAAACTTTGTATAATTTTGGCTTTGATATTTTTGGCCGCTGAAACATTGCTTATCAGGTTCTATAAAACCAACAAAAGCTACGCACAGCAGCCGGGATAACATTAAACCCACCACAAGCAGCGCTAATGAACTTGCTTATCAAATCTGCCACCGTTGTACATCCCGCATCGCCTTTTCATAACCAGGTTACCGATATTTTAATCGTAAACGGCACCATCAGCGAAATTGGTGACATTGATGAGAGTGATAACACCGAGGTTATCGACGGTATTGGTAAATACCTGTCGCCCGGTTTTTTTGACCTCAACTGCAATGTTGGCGAATTGGGCCTTGAAACGAAGGAAGACCTGCAAACCGGTACAGCAGCAGCTGCTGCCGGAGGCTTCACAGGCATCGCATTAATGCCTAACAGTCACCCGCCGGTACATTCCAAAGCTGAAGTAGAGTACCTGCGGAACCGCGCTTTAAACAACCTGGTAGATATTTATCCCTTAGGAACTATATCGCACAAACGGGAAGGGAAAGATCTGTCGGAAATGTACGACATGTTCAAAAGCGGGGCTAAGGCTTTTACTGACGGCGACCGGCCGGTACAGGATGCAGGACTGATGGAGCGCGCATTACTGTATGTACAGGGTTTTGGTGCTAAAGTGATTTCATATCCCGAAGATGGTTTTATTGCCGGCAAGGCAAAGATGAATGAGGGCGTGGTAAGCACCATGCTGGGCATGAAGGGTATTCCTTCTCTGGCCGAGGAACTGATGATTGCCCGCGACATTTATTTAGCCGAAGATTCGGGTACGGCTATCCACTTTACCACTATATCTACTGCCCGTTCGGTAGAGTTAATAAGAGAAGCCAAAAAACGCGGACTAAGCGTGACCTGCGATGTTGCCGCGCACAATATTGTACTTACAGATGAAGCCCTAACCGGCTTTGACAGCCTTTACAAAGTAAAACCACCTTTGCGTACGCAAAATGATGTAGACGCGCTGATAGCCGGTTTAAAGGATGGCACTATTGATGCCATTGTTACCCAGCACACCCCTCACGAAATTGAATACAAGGATGTGGAATTTGAAGTGGCCGAGTATGGCATCATTGGCTTGCAAACGGCATTTTCACTTGCGGTTGGAGCGGGCTTACCGATAGATGTTATCGTGGAGAAGCTGGCTGTTAACCCACGCCGGTTGTTAAACGTTGAGGTACCCGCTATTGAAGAGGGCGCTCCAGCCAATCTGGTACTTACAGACCCTAATGCAGAATGGGCGTATACACGAGAGCTCAACCGTTCCAAGAGCTATAACTCGCCGTTCATCGGTCAGAACTTAAAAGGAAAAGTTTTGTTAACCTGTAATAATAATCAACTCTTTAAATCTAACCAATAATGACTGACCCAAAAGTAAGTTCGGCTATTACAGGCGCGCTGCAGGCTTTTACTGCCTACAATGGCTATGATACCACCACGCTAAAAACCGAATTAGAAAAGGTTTTTAGTTCTGACGCTACCTTCATGAGCAAGGTTGACGACCTTGACAAAATATTCGACGATACCCCAAAGGCAGGAGAACTCCGCGAAGTGTTCTTTGACCTGCTGTTGGTAAACTTCTTTAGCGAAGATGTTAAAAAGCTGGAAGACGATTACCTGGAAACTCCTGAATGGGAGAAGATAGAAGAACAAACCCTTGACCGTGGTACTGAACTGCTGAACCTGCTGCTGTACCTTAATGAATGTGAAGACGAAGACATTGAGCCGGAACTGGAAGACTACCTTAAAGAGTTCCTGTTAGTAGACGAGGATGAATTTCAGGACGAGCACCGCATTTATGAACCGGTTATTGCCAACCAGGTATTAATTGAAAGCCCCCTTGCTGAAGTAAAAAAGGTTGCCGGTACACTGCCCGAAGATTCGGAAGTAAAAGAGTTGTTCTACCCGATGATCGCTTTTTTCCAGAACACTGATCCTGAAGATGCCGAAAAGAAAGAAGTTGCTGAAAATGCTGTAAATGCTCCGTTTGATATGGCTGTGTTGGAAATATTACTTAGCTTTAAATAAAATTAAATAAACCTTATCCCCACAAAAAATGGAAAATGTTGCCGCTAACCCAACCAAGGTAGCTACTAAATGGACCTTATTCTATGTACTGGTATCTATCGTGCTTACTTACACGTTCGAATTCCTGAACATAGCCCCGGAGTCACCGCTTAAGTACATCAGCTATATACCTTTTATAGCGTTTTTGTTTTTGGCTCAAAAGGAGTTTAAAGATCAGTTAGGCGGTTACATTACCTTTGGGCAGGCGTTTACAACGGGTTTTAGATATTCTTTGTTCTCAGGGTTATTGCTAGCGATATTTGTTTATTTATACCTAGCGGTTTTGAGTCCCGGTATGCTGGCGCATTCGCTGGAACAGCAACAGCAGGTTATGGCAGATAAAGGCATGAGCCAAGATCAAATAGACAAAGCTTTGGAGATCGGCAAAAAATGGGGTCCGTTGTTCGGCATGATCGCTACAGCGCTTGGTTCGCTTATTTTCGGCTGTATCATTTCCCTAATAGGAGCAGCAATATTCAAAAAAGAACGTTCGATTTACGACGTACAGGATAGCAATCCCGACGCAACGGTGTAAATATAGTGGACATTGTCCATAGCAAAAAAAATTTCAAAAGACCCGATAACTTCCGAGTTACCGGGTCTTTTATTGATGTATAATGTTATAGTTTGAATTAAACCTATTGACTATCTTAATACTACAAGTTATTAATATCAGTTTTACCGCTCAGGCGCGGCTAATAAACAGTTTTTTATAATTTGCGGCGGTGATCTATCCCAATTATTCAACTTTTTGATGAACAATCATGAACTGGCCAGTAAGCCGCACTATACTATATTAGATGGTTTACGCGGTATTGCTGCCATTATAGTAGTAACATTTCACCTGACTGAGCCGTTAGGAAACGGGCACCTCGATATACTGGTAAACCACGGTTACCTGGCTGTCGACTTTTTCTTCTTATTATCAGGTTTTGTAATGGGCTATGCCTATGACGATCGCTGGAATAAAATGACGATCACCGGCTTTTTCAGGCATCGGGTAGAACGCCTGCAGCCCATGGTAGTGTTGGGAATGACACTCGGTGCAATTGGGTTCTACTTTACAGACTCTACACTTTGGCCACTCATTCATACCATTCCGGTGTGGAAGATGTTGCTGGTAATGCTAATTGGGTATACTATCCTGCCGGTACCGTTGTCGCTTGACATACGTGGCTGGGAAGAAATGCACCCTTTAAACAGCGTAGGATGGTCGTTGTTCTTCGAGTACATAGCCAACATTCTTTATGCCATCTGGATCAAAAAATTTTCCAAAGTAGTATTAGGTGTGCTGGTTGCCATTGCAGCCATTGCACTGGCTCACCTCGCAATTACAAACGGGGATGTTAGCGGCGGCTGGACGCTGAATGTAGAACAGGTGCGTATTGGGTTTACACGTACAATGTACCCTTTCTTTGCCGGATTATTGCTTTTCCGAGTGGCTAAGCCTATCCAAATCAAAAATGCATTTTTATGGTGCAGCTTGTTAATAGCCGTTGTGCTTTACATGCCTCGTATAGGTGGCGCCACGCATCTTTGGATGAATGGTATATATGAATCTGTTTGCATCATAATAATATTCCCTTTAATAGTATACATAGGTGCTGGCGGTGTGATGCACACCGAGGGGGAGAGCAGAACATGCAAATTCCTGGGAGATATATCTTACCCGCTTTACATGGTACATTACCCGCTGGTTTATTTTTATGTAGCCTGGATCAGCAACCATAAAGGTACAACCATTGTGCAGGCGTGGCCCTATGCCTTGCTTATTTTAGTCGGCGCGATTTGTTTAGCATACGCCGCATTGAAATGGTATGATGAGCCTGTTCGAAGATGGTTGCGGAAAAAGCTTGCCTGATGTAAAAGGATAGGCAATCGTCGCTTGGTTGGCCAGAAATATAAAGATGGTAGAGTTTTTTATTTACTAAAAAGAGCCCCGGTTTACCGGGGCTCTTTTAATATATTTTAGAAAGGATAACGGCGCCGTTATTCCATGCACTCAATAGCAGTTGTAACTGCCTTAAATACTTTATTATCTACAGCGGTATCGCCAAGGGCAACTGTCCACTCATTATTCTCGCGTTGAAGCCAGTACATGCAATTTTCAGTCTCACCTATACATGGCAACACCACTTTGTACATGGGCTCTTTATTAGCATAAATCACTTTCATTACTTTAGTGCGGTATGCTTTCTTAAGATAGCTGAACGAAATAGTAAATATTTTTGATGACGCAGTGCCGGTGCTTGTTTTTTCGGCCTGGCCTTTATTTACTGTAACAACTTTAAGCTGTACGTCTGCGGTTTGTTGATGGGCTACAATTGACATATTCGTATTAGTAATTAGTTATGCTTATTAACTAATAATCAAAATCCCTGCCAAGTAGGTGTTTTATCGTGATGAATCTCGTATTAACGTAGTTAATTATTTAAATGTTAAACCAAGTAAAAGTAAATACTTGAAAACCAACTTATTCAAGGAGTTTTTTTGCCAAGTTGCTAATAGATCGTTTTGCAACCAGGATATTACCTGAATCCTAAAATGGTTAGAAGTTTTCTTAACTGAATAATTTAACATACAATCAGCATCAAAAATAAAACAGAGAAGCCGGGCAAAATCGCTTCGCCCGGCTTAACATTTATTAACTATAACTGGTGCTTATTTTTTGCTGCCTTTTTTTGTATAAATGTAAACCACACCATATTTCGCCTTTTCACCGTACTTTTTTACAGTATCAGCATCAGACGATACGTTCATCCTGTCAATGTCGAAAGCAGTAAGTTTTTTTAGATCGTTCTCAGACGCTTCCTTGCCATCAATTACAATAAGCTTATCGGATATACGGTTAACGCTTCCTGTTGTAAACGTAAGGCTACGGTTAATGCTTCTTACCTCTGCTAAATCTGCTCTTGGCCTTGTAGTGTAAACTTTTACGGCAGCTGGTGCACCTACCGAAGAATACGTCAAAGCTTTTGACGGCTTACCACTAACCACTACTTCTTTGTACACTAGGTTATCACCGGTTGATGCAAGTGCTCCTTTTTTGCTGCCATAACCTCTAACGATAACGTCACCCGGCTCTTTGCTGCTCCTGTAAACTGTTGAAGCTAACGGAGATAGGGAGCCAGTAATAGTTACGAAAGTATCGGCCGGAATTTGTTTAAAGTCTTGAGTAAGTATATCGCCATTTCTGTTCACCGTAATATGGGTAATCTGGCGCTTTGTGCCGAGCAGATCAGTAATCTTTTTACCTTCCGGCGAGTCTTTTGTCGTTACGAAGAGAACTTTTCCTTCATCTTTTAACCCTAAAGATGGGTAGTCGTTAAGCATGCGTTTAGCAGAAGCTGCATCTGTAATGTTTATAGAAATGATCTTTTCCGGGTCTGTTTTGTTGAACTCGGCAGCACTTATTTTTTTTCCGTTAAGAATGTAAGTAAGTGTGTCACCTTTTTTCAAAAGGGTTGTAGCAAAGAAAAGAGATTTGGAATTGGTATCTGCCCTTCCTAACTGCAGGTTTACCGGGCTTGCTAATGCTGGCAGCAGATCATCTCTTTTACTGGCAATAAGTACACCTACAGCGTTTTTATTCGTGTTTGTAGGTGCAATTTTATTTGAAGTGTTTGTGGCCTTATCAAACGTTACACCCGCCACCAGTTCCTGCGGAATAACTTCTTTTATATCAGCTTTTAGCTTGTAAGTTATGTCTTTAACTGCTTTACGGCTTGTTTTTACAATAGCAGCTTTTGAAAAGCTGAATACCATTAAAAGCGCTATGGCCGGAAGTATGAATGCATAACGGGTGAGGTTTACCTTCGAAGATCTTTTAGTGTTCATCATAATTATACGTTTTTTGATGGTTGATATATTAAAGTGGTTTACAATCCCCGGGGTAGTTGTGTTAAAGCTCACATTTACCAGGCTGTACTGGTACGCTCTGGTATCAACGCCTTTGTTCAGGATCTTGCGGTCGGTAATAAACTCGATGTTTTCGCGAACGGCTTTTTTCATCAGCCATACACCAGGATTAAACCAGTAGAAGATGCTGCTGAGCTCCGCCAGCAAAATATCCAGCGTGTGCCAGCCATTCACATGCACCTGCTCATGTAAGAGGATGGATTTGAGGTCTGCCGGGGTATGATTAGCAGGGTTTACATATATACTTCGCCAGAATGAAAACGGGGCTGCATCGCCGCTCATTAAACGTACCTCGTGGTTCATTATATTTGCAGCGTGTGAATTGCGGTGCAATTTTATCAATGATACCAGCTGCACGGCAAACCGCACTGTAAGCAATGCTACGCCTGTCCAAAACAGCAGAGTGGCCCATTGCCAGTAATCGGGATGGGCGAGAGGTGTAATTAGTTTGGCCGCGGGCGCCTGCCATTTCAGAATGATGGTTTGTACCGGCACGGCAATATTCTCGTGCCGTTCTGCAAATGCAGTAAGGTCTATTTTAGGGTAAATGGTAGCAAACGCAATAGCGGTAATCAGATAAGCCCGGTTAAGTGTGTAGAACGTAAGGTGCCTAAGCACCAGGTAATAACCTGCGCAAAATACAAGCAATGCTACGTTTACTTTAAATAAAAAGATAAATAAGGCTGGCATAGTGGGTATTAGTTAAGGTTTTTCAATCAGTTTGATGATCTCTTTCAGGTCAGTAGCGCTTATCTTTTTCTCATTGGCAAAAAAGGTTACCAGGTCTTTATAAGAGTTTTTAAAGTAATCGCTCACAAAGCCGCTCATGAACCTTTTTTTGTATTCCTCCTCCTTAATGGCAGGGGTGTACCGGTAAGAGTTGCCGAACTTTTCGCTGATTAAAAAACCTTTGTTCTCCAGGTTTTTTATGGTGGATGCAAGGGTGGTGTAAGGCGGCTTAGGTTCGCCAAATTTATCAAGGTACTCCCTTATAAAACCCGATCCTGCCTGCCAAACAACCTGCATTGCTTCCTCTTCCTGTTGTGATAATTTTTCCATCATACTACGACTATTTCGTAAATCTACGACTGTTTCGTAAATATCCAAATTATTTAACGGTTTTTAACTAAATTTCTCGGAGAATAAGTTACCAAACCAACTTATATCCTACACCTCGGATGTTTATGATCTGGATATCAGGGTCCACCTGCAGGTGCCGGCGCAGCTTGGTAATGAAAACATCCAGGCTGCGGGCGTTAAAAAAGCTATTGTCACCCCATATTTCGTTCAGCAATTTAGAGCGGGGGATAACCTGGTGCTGCTCTTTACAAAGCAAGGCCAGTATATCACTTTCTCTGGCGGTAAGCTGCCACGTGCTGATACCCAACTGCAGGCTGTTGCGGGCAGGGTTAAAGCTGATGTTGCCTAATTGATAGCGTTGGCTTACTGGTTTCAATGCAGGAGTGGGCTTAAGCAGCCGGCCTTCGCTTAGCAATACTCTTATTCGTACAATGAGTTCTTCTACACTAAAAGGCTTTTTCAAATAATCATTTGCGCCTAGTTCAAAACCGGCTACCACGTTTTTTGGCTGAGAACGTGCGGTAAGGAAGATAATGGGTGTGCGTTTGTCCGTTTCGCGGATCCGGCGGGCCACTTCAAATCCGTCTATCCTGGGCATCATTACATCAAGCGCCAAAATATCGGGAGCAGACTCCCGATATTTTTGTAGCGCCTGCTCCCCGTTGCCGCACAGTGTTACGGCAAAACCAGAATGCTCGAGGCTTTCGCGGACAATGTGCGCCAACGATAGTTCGTCCTCAGCAAGCAGTACCCGTATCTTATCCATGTTTGAGGGGGATGGTAACTGTGAACTGGCTGCCCTTGTTTACTTCGCTTTGTACGCTGATGTGGCCGCCATGTGCTTCAACTATATATTTTACATAGCTCAGTCCTAATCCTGTGCCTTTAACGTTATGTACACTGCCTGACAGCACACGATGAAACTTATCAAATATACGGTTCAGGTGGCCTGCGGGTATACCGCTGCCGTTGTCACGCACGGTAAAAACGGCGTAAGTACCTTCTTTTTTCAAACTGATGCTGATGATGACAGGTTCTGTAGAGTATTTAATTGCATTATCTATTAAATTAAATATTACATTCCTGAAATGCACCCGGTCGGCGGGTATTTCCTTTATGCTGTCTGCATTGGTGTAACTGATCTCTATCTGCTTATCTGTTTTTTGCTTCTCTTCTTCAATCAGTTGCGATATCAGCTCATCTACAGCAATAAACTCTTTGTTTATGGTAATCTGTTTGTTTTCAAAGGCAGCCACGTTAAGCACTTTGCTTACGAGCTGGTCCAGCCGTTGCAGTTCGTTACGTGAGGTTTGCAGATATCGCCGAGTTTTTTCGGCATCATTCAGGCCGTCAAACTTCTGCAAACCTTCAAGGGCAACGGTGATGGTTGCAATAGGCGTTTTTAGTTCATGGGTCATGTTGTTAACAAAGTCGTCCTTTAGTTCGGCCAGTTTACGTTGTTGAATAAGCGTGCGGATTATGTATGACAGACAAACAATAGTAAAAATAATAATTATACCTGATGCTCCCAGCGCCAGTATCATCTCTTTTAGCAGGCCTACCTGTGCACGGTCGAACACGGCGCGTACGAACAGCTGTCCCTTATCCGTGTGCTGCAGGAACAGAAAGCCATGGTATTTATAAGTGAACTCGTCAGTTTCGCTGTAGCGTAGCTGTTTTACATGATGAGGGTCAAAGTCGTCAGCAGGAATAGTTATATCGGAAAACTTGAGGCTGAAATCTGCATAGCGGTGCATCTTATGTAGCTCTTTGTCGTAATAGTGATAAAGTCTTATACTGTCTGCTTTGCGATAGTTAGCCGGCATAGCAAAGGTACCGCTTTGGATTATCTTGTTATGTGCCATAACGCTGTCCCGGGGTTCGTTGGTGTGTGCCTGTAAAAAAGCACTCGGTTCGCCCTGGTGTGACATAATATCCTCCATGCTCATTATTAATTGTATGTCGTCCATCAACGCGGGTACATAAAAAGACATTTCGGTAATTAACTCCGGTATGGTAGCCTGATGTGCTATCTTATTACGATACCAGTCGAACGTTGGTATAGTAGTTTGGAAAGGTTGCCCCATACCAGTATACGGGTTGGATATTGTGATAGCTAAAGGTGTATGAACAGTATCTTGAGTGCGGATAGTGTCGAGTTTTATTTTTGTGCCCGTATCGGAAAGTCGCTTTACCATTATCACCCGTATTGAATCGAAATAATCTTTTTTGCAGCTGTCCAGCGCACGCTGCATGGCAAGGTTAATGTCGCCATCAAATTTCTCTTTATTGAGTTTATACGCGCTAAAACTCCAGTAGGCTTGCAGCGCTATTATGCCGATAAGTAATAAGGTTGTTAAGAACAGAACAAAGGTTAGTTTCTTTTTCATTTTATAGTTGCTTAAGGTAAAGGTAATTCCCTCAAAAGCAACCAGGGCTGTTCGTTAACATACGTTAACATTAAATAAGGAATGTTAAGGAGATATAGTCTGAATAGACTTTAGAAGAAATTTTTACTAAAATTTACTACAGCTTTAAACAAGAAAAGCGCCCGTAGGCGCTTTCTTTATTCTGATAAAAATTATCGTTAGTTTCCGATTTTCACCACGCGATCACGGCCATACACCAAGGTTCATGTAGGATACCGCTATTTTGTTGATAGCGCCCACCATGGCTGCATTACGCAGGGTCTCTACCTTAGGGTTGTTTTTGTATATCTCGCGGATCTCATGGTAAGAGCGGATCATGGTGTCTTCTAAACCCGAATTTACCAGCTCCAGTTCCGACGCACCTTTAATAATGGTAGATCGTTGGATAGGGGTAAGGGCAACACCAGTGATGCCTTCTACCATGTTCACCAGGTTAAGGTTAGAATTCTCTTCAAAGCGGCGGTTAATACGGCCAAATGCAACGTGCGAAAGGTTTTTTAACCATTCGAAATAAGAAACTGTAACACCACCTGCGTTGGCATACATATCCGGGATGATCATGCCACCGTTTTGATAAAATATGGCTTCTGCCTCAGGCGAAGTTGGCCCGTTAGCACCTTCAGCAATAATTTTTGCTTTAATGTTACGGATGTTCTCGACAGTTATCTGGTTTTCCAGCGCGGCAGGTACTAATATATCGCAAGGCTGTTCCAGGCCGTCCATAGTATTTTTAAATTCCTGTTTAGTGCCTGCATATCCTAAAACAGAGCCGGTAGTCTTACGGTGCTGGAACACTGCTTCAACATCCAGACCGTCTTCGTTATAAACAGCTCCCTCGAACTCGCAAATACCAACTATCAACGCGCCAAATTCTGAAAGAAATTTAGCCGAGTAGTAGCCCACATTACCAAGTCCCTGTACAATAACTTTCTTTCCACTAAGCCCACTGGTCAGGCCTATCTTCTGCATGTCTTCGGCTACGCCAACGCATTCGCGTACAGCAATTGCCACACCACGGCCGGTAGCTTCGCGTCGTCCCGCGATACCGTGCAGGGCTATTGGCTTACCTGTAACGGCACCAAGCGCATCCAGCTGGCCTGGGTTCATGGTCGCGTAGGTATCGGCAATCCAGCTCATTTCACGCTCGCCCGAACCATAATCAGGTGCAGGTACGTCTATGCTAGGGCCAATAAAGTTTTTCTTGATCAACTCTACGGTATAACGGCGGGTAATGTTTTCCAGTTCGCCAACAGTATAGTTCTTTGGATTTATTTTGATGCCGCCTTTAGCACCGCCAAACGGTACGTTAACAATAGCACACTTATAGGTCATGAGCGCGGCAAGGGCCATTACTTCATCCTCGTTAACCATTTCGCTGTAGCGGATACCGCCCTTTGTTGGCGACTGGTGATGAGAATGTTCTACGCGCCAGGCGTCTATTACTTCAAAGCCATTGCCTTTACGTATAGGGAAACGGAAACGGTAAACGCTATTACATGATTTGATCTGATCGAGCAAACCGGAATCGTGCTTGGTAAATTGTGCTGCATGATCAAAGTTTTTACACACATCACCAAAGAAGTGTGTATCCTGATTTGCAGTAGGATTGTTAATGTTCATAATTTAGTATTGGGTAAATAATTATATCCTCAAAAAAGTGCTCAAAGTTGATGCTTTTTTTGCCAATAATGCAAATTTTAAGGAGTAGAAATCTGTTTAAAGTGTAAAGTTGGACAAGTACGTGGTTTAAACAGATAAAAAGGGGTATTGGTTTAATCTTCCTTCTCTATTTTTGTCAGGCGGCGGTCAATGCTGAACAGGTAAATGGCCAGCCCTACAAACACAATGGCTATGGTGGTTACCACAACATATATTTTACCCGAGCCGCGCAGCACATCGGCCATCTCAACATTGTGCGCGGCCTGGGCGTAAACGCCGCTAAAGCAAAGCAGCATAATGGCTAAAACAACAAGCTTCTTCATGTTAATCTATGGTGTTCTTTTTGTATTCTATTAAACGGATGCGGTAACGTATAGTTGCTATCCACAGGCTAAGCAGGCTCCAGCCAATAAAAGCCGGATAAAGTACAACGCGCATCTGGCTGTCCAGGTCGTACTTGTTAAAGCCGGGGTTGCCTCCGCTGCCGCCAGGATGCAGAGAGTCGGTCATGCGTGGCAGCACAAACAACAACACAATCATGATAGGGAAGGCGAAGATGTTGTAAATGGCTGATATCTTAGCGCGCTTTTGCTCCTCATCTATAGAGTTGCGCAGCACCAAGTAGGCACAGTATAGTAAAAAAGCAATGGCTGCGCTGTTTTGCTTAGGGTCGTTGCTCCAAAACTCGCCCCAGGTATACTTGGCCCAAAGCATGCCGGTAAGCAGGCCCAGCCCGTAAAAGATCATGCCTGTGTTTACGCACTCTACAGCAGCAAGATCATGCTCTTCTTTCCCGGTTCGCAGGTATAGTATGCTAAAGAATACCGATATCACAAATACCGTTAGCATAGCCATCCACATAGGTACGTGGAAGTAAAGGTTACGAATGGTCTCGTGCAAAATGTCCAGCCGCGGCACCCTTAAAAGAAGTCCGGCAATAAGCGTATAAAATACCAGCACAACGGCCAGTACCTTCCACCAGGTTTGGTATATAAACTTCATGTTACAGTGCCGCAAAGGTAGCAATAACTTTATTGTTGGCAGGCGGCAACGCAATTATTGCTATTGTTTTAGCCTGGCTTTTTTTCTGTTGTAATTATTGCCGGTTTTTATAAAAAAGCTTAAGAAGTTAGCAGACAAACCGCCGCTTAATTTCTCCTGTTCTTTACCCAGTTAGATGATTGAACTTCGATAGAATGAGCGGTATTGGTTGCAAGAGCCTGCATAAGTTTGTCCATCACCAAGGCCGCTATTAAAGCTTCCTCTTCGTTGTCATCCTGCAGCAGTTCGGGGGTAAAATGCTTTTCAATAAAATGTGTGTCGAAATTCCCGCTGGTAAATGCCTCATGCTGCATTACAAATTTGCCAAAAGCAAGAGTAGTAGGTATGCCGGTGATGCGGTATTCGTCAATAGCGCGAATCATGCGTGAAATGGCTTCTTCGCGGTCTTTCCCGTAGGTGATTAGCTTCGCTATCATCGGGTCATAGTAAATTGGTATTTCCATGCCCTGCTCATAGCAGTCGTCTACACGTATGCCAAGACTCTTTGGTGTTTCATATACCTGTAGTGTGCCCGTGCCCGGCAAAAAGTTATTGGAGGGGTCTTCGGCGTAAACACGCAACTCCATGGCATGGCCGCTTATCTTAAGGTCCTCCTGGGTAAAGCTTAATGCTTCGCCGCGTGCTACTTTAATTTGTTCTTTTACCAGATCAATGCCGGTTATCAGTTCTGTAACGGGGTGCTCTACCTGAAGCCGTGTATTCATCTCCAGGAAATAAAAGTTGAGCTGCTCATCCATGATAAACTCCACGGTACCGGCACCAGTGTAGTTTACAGACCGTGCGACATTCACCGCGCACCTCCCCATTTCTTCGCGAATGGCAGGGGTGAGGATGGCCGACGGCGCTTCTTCCACCACCTTTTGATGGCGGCGCTGCACCGAGCAGTCCCGCTCAAATAGGTAAACAATATTGCCGTGGGTGTCGCCCATTACCTGTATCTCTATGTGTCGTGGGGAGGAAACGTATCGTTCTATAAATACCGACCCATCACCAAAGGCCGAAGTAGCTTCGGACACGGCAAGGTTCATCTGCTCTTCAAAAACATCTGCATTGTTCACTATGCGCATGCCCTTGCCACCGCCGCCTGCCGCAGCTTTAATTAATATGGGAAAGCCAACTTCTGTTGCGCGCTTTTTGGCTTCAGCAATATCGGTTATGGCCTCTTCGGTACCGGGCACCATTGGTATGTTATACTTTAAGGCTGCTGCTTTGGCAGATAGCTTATTACCCATTACCTCCATCGCTTCCGGAGAAGGGCCTATAAGTATCAATCCTGCATCTCTTACTGCGCGCGCAAATGCAGCGTTCTCGCTTAAAAAACCGTAACCAGGGTGTATAGCTTCCGCGCTGGTAGCTTTACAGGCAGCAATTATTTTTTCGCCAACTAGGTAAGATTGGTTAGACGGCGCTTCGCCAATGTAAACCGCTTCGTCTGCATAGCGTACATGCAGGGCGTTGCGGTCAGCAGCAGAATACACTGCCACCGTTTTTATACCCATTTCGCGCGCAGAGCGCATTACCCTCAGGGCTATCTCACCGCGATTAGCAACCAGAATTTTTTGCATAGAAACAAATGTAATTATTCTGGCGAAAGGGCGAAATTACATGAGGACGGAATTATGTGATTTCCGTAACAGGAGTGAAAACATCAAAGAAAAAGCAGCGATCACTATCCTACCAGGCTTTCTGTCTCTATTTTCTTTTGTAACTCCAATATAGCACCAATAAGTGCTTCGGGGCGGGGCGGGCAGCCTTGTACATAAACATCTACAGGTATCACGCGGTCTACACCTTTTACCACATGATAACCGTGTTGCCAATACGGGCCGCCGCAGTTAGAACATGACCCCATAGAGATAACGTATTTGGGGTCGGGCATTTGCTCGTACAAGCGTTTGATGCGTTCGGCCATTTTGAAGGTAACCGTACCCGATATAATGATCACATCCGATTGGCGTGCAGAAGGGCGGGGGAACACGCCAAAGCGGTCCAGGTCATAGGTAGACGCCATACTGCCCATCATTTCTATAGCGCAGCAAGCAATGCCAAAGCTAAGCGGCCACAGCGATGAGAGCCTTGCCCAATTAAGCAGGTCGTTCATTTTGGTGACCACAATGCCACCGCTTTCATTAGTCAGATCAGGCGTCATTACCGGGTTTTTTAAAGTTGGGTTTAAACATTGGTTTGCGCGCAGGTGCATCTCCTGTAGCTGCAGCAGCATGCCTGTCAACAGCAGTAGTAACGACAATTTCTGCAATATCTGCAGCAAATGTGCGGAGCTTGTAACTGCTTTGCTCCATGTTAAGTTTTTCGTATAAAGATACGGGTATGTTGGTGTCCGTCCTGGGGATGGCCTGGGTTGGTTTGATCCAGTCCAGGTCGCCTTTCACCCAAACATAAGCCAGGCCAAGTATCAGTATACCCAGGAACACAAACATTTCTATAAGGGATACCCATCCCCAGCGTGAGTCAGCTGCAATGATTTGTTTATCGGCAAAAACAGTAGCCCAAGGGAAAACGAACACCATCTCCACATCAAACAACAGGAACACCAGGGCCACTACATAAAAGCGGGAGTTGAAGGGTATCCATGCATCGCCAACGGGGTCTTCGCCGCATTCGTAGGAGGTAAGTTTCTCGGTATTGGGGTTGCGCGGAGCCAAAAGGCGGTTCACAAAAAACAGCAGGCCTATGAAAATAGCGCCCGTAATTAAAAAGATCAAAGTCTTTCCAAATTCTGATATTTGCGAAACATCATTCATGACGGCAAATTTAACAAAACAAACCCACTTTGATGCGATAATTATAGGCGCCGGTGCCTGCGGACTCATGTGCGCAGTACAGGCCGGCTTTTTAGGCAAAAGTGTTTTGATACTGGAAAAGAACGACCGCGCGGGCGCTAAGATCCTCATCAGCGGGGGCGGGCGGTGCAACTATACCAACCTGCATACCTCTTACAAACAATTCCTCTCGCAAAACGGGCACTTTTGCCGGTCGGCACTGGCGCAATGGACGGTGGATGATTCGATAAGTTTTTTTGAGGCTTACGGAATTGAAGGTAAAGAGAAAACACTGGGGCAACTGTTCCCGGTAAGTAATAAGGCCAGAGATGTTGTAAATGTATTTACTTCCCTTTGCGCCGATCTTGGCCAGGAGATATGGTACAATACAGAGGTAGTCAAACTGGAGCAGCAGGATGGAGGCTTTAGCATTAGCTATAAACAATACAATACCGAGGAGAAGATTTTTGCGGCCAAAGTGGTAGTTGCGTCGGGCGGCTTACCTATACAGAAGTTGGGTGCTACGGACCTGGGAATGCGTGTTGCGCGTGGTTTCGGAATGAAAGTTACTGCTACGTCACCCGCACTGGTACCGCTTACCATTACGGGTAAAGATCAACCATGGTATGAAAAGCTGTCTGGCAATAGTATATTTAGCCGTGTATGGAACGACCATGCCAGCTTTGAGGAAAATATACTTTTCACCCACTGGGGATTGAGCGGGCCTGCAATACTGCAGATATCCTCTTACTGGAAACCAGGCGAATCTATTTTTATAGACCTGCTGCCCGGCCAAAGCATTGCAGAACTGATTGCTGCGGAACGCGTACAGAATGGTAAAAAAATGCTGTTGGCGTACCTCTCAGGGCTGTTTACGCGCAAATTTGCCGAAGCACTCAGCGATTATTTGCCCGCAGAAAAGAACCTGGCTTCCCTCACCAACGCCGAACTGGATGCCCTGCAAACTCTGATACACGAGTTTAAAGTTAAGCCGGCCGGCACCAAAGGTTACGACAAAGCCGAAGTAATGACGGGCGGCGTAGATACCGACGAGCTATCCTCCAAAACCCTCGAAAGCAAAAAAGTACCGGGCTTATTCTTTGGTGGTGAGTGCGTTGATGTTACCGGATGGTTGGGTGGTTACAATTTCCAGTGGGCATGGGCCAGCGGCTTCGTTATAGCGCAGAACTTGTAAGCGTCCTTACTAAAGACTTTGTCAATCAGGCATTATATATCTGAAATATAGTAGCTCTGATTTGCTGTACGTTTATAAAATGTTAGTTTTGAGTCACCAATTCTTAAACTGTTAACATCATGGCCTTTACTACTACAGTAATTACCGGGGGCACATCCGGGATAGGTAAAGAAACAGCTTTGGCCCTCGCCAAAAAAGGACACGCCGTTTACCTGCTGGTGCGGAATATGGAGAAAGGCGAGCAAGTAAGGCAGCAGATTATCACCTACAGTAAGAATAATAGCGTATACATAGTGCATTGTGACCTTTCTGACATGGAAAGCGTACGTACCGCGGCAGACACCCTCCGCAATAGCTTGATGGCCATAAACGTGCTCATCAACAATGCCGGCGGGATTTTTGCGCAAAGGGAAATTACCAAGGATGGTTTCGAAATGACCTTTGCTGTAAATCATTTAGGGCATTTTCTGCTAACGAATGCTTTGATGCAGCGGTTAGAACGCGGACAAGCACGTATTATAAACGTAAGCAGTGAGGGGCACCGCCTGGGCAAGCCACGCTTTAATGACCTTAATTGGGAGCACACACCCTACTCCGCCATGAAGGCGTACGGAATGGCAAAGCTGTTTAACATCTACTTCACGCGGTCGTTGGCTACCAAATTTGGCCTAAAGGGAATATCTTCATTTGCACTGCACCCTGGCGTGGTAAGCACGGAGTTTGGGGCTGGACTTACCGGATTTAACAAAACGCTGATGTGGCTGGCAAGTCCGTTTATGATCACAGCAGAAGAAGGCGCCAAGACAACTATCTTTCTGGCTACCGCGCAACGGATAGATGCGAAAAGCGGTAAGTATTTTAAAAAGCAGGAAGTTGCAGCAACATCGGCCACCGCAGCGGACGAAAAAGCACGTCAAACTTTATGGGAGTTAAGCACGGAAATGATAGAACCATTTATTTAGCAGTGTAACATTTTCGTGTTGGAACACCATTAATTTGACTTTTCCGTTACAAACTAAAAACATTGTTTATTTTAGTAGCTCAATACGCCCCTCATTTATGACGATCAACAAAAAATTAATAGCTACCGCCAGCCTGTTGTCTGCCGTAGTTTTTATGGCCATGTCGCCGGCTAAACAACAGCAACAGGAAGAAAAACCTAAATTTACTAACCTGAAGGTACTTCCTAAAAACATTAGCGACAAGCAACTGCACGACATTATGGAAGAATGGGAACACGCCCTGGGCGCACGCTGCAACTTTTGCCATGTACGGAATGAGGAAACGAAGAAAATGGACTGGGCCAATGACGCCAAGCCAGAAAAAGAGATGGCGCGCCACATGTTCAAGATGACTGCTGCTATTAATAAAAAATATTTTGAAGCTAAAAAGGACAGCACAGGCATGATGGCCGAAACCGGTATTAACTGCAATTCATGTCACCGTGGTAACTCTCACCCGGAGGTAGTAAAAGCATCAGCTAACCGAGGTCCCCGCCCCGGCGGTCCGGGCGGCCCTGCTCCTGCGGGCGGGCAAGGTGGTACGCCTGCAACTCCGCCGCCAAGTGGTGGCCAAAAATAAAACTATTAAGCTGCTCTTAACAAGCAGCTTTTTTTATGCCTATACGTGGATAATGCACCATCACTCCGCAATTATTCATAGCTTTAAGTTATCTACATATCAATAACAATGAACCGCAGGAAATTTGTGAACAATACGCTCACCGCAGCAGGCGGGCTGGCCATTGCAGGGGTTACATCATCCTTTGCATCTGATAAAAATACGCACGTTAAGGCACAAAGTGCCAAAACCGTACAGCAGATTATAGATATGGTGTTAAAAGAAGGTAAGCTAACGCCGATTATTAATACCGTTGATACCCTAAAGAGCGGTAGCGCTGATGCGGTTGTTACCGGCATTGTAATCACCATGTTTGCTACCACAGCTGTTATAGAACAGGCAGTTAGGCTTGGAGCCAACTTTATTATTGCGCACGAACCAACCTTTTATAATCATATCGACAATAAGGAAATGGTTCCGAACAACCCGGTGGTAAAACAAAAAGCAGAGCTGCTCGCGAAGCACAACATAACCGTTTGGCGCTGTCACGATTACATTCATAGCATTAAGCCGGATGTAGTTGGCTACGGTTTCCTGAAAAAGACCAACTGGCTGCAATACTATAAACCAACTGATAAATATACCATTACTCTGCCTGATGCAACCTTGCAGCAAATGGTGCAGCATTTAAAGCAGACGTTGAATATACCGCACCTGCGCGTGGTAGGCGATCTTAACCAACAGTGCCGCCGCGTCACCCTTATTCCGGGAGCCGCCGGAGGACTGATGCAAATGACCGTTGCCGTAGCTGATCAGCCGGATGTGTTGGTGGTGGGCGAAGTGTCTGAATGGGAAACTGCCGAATACTTCCGCGACGGTAACCTGCAGGGCCGTAAGATGGCACTTATTGTACTTGGCCATTCTTACAGCGAAGAACCCGGTATGGAGTATTTTGTAGAATGGCTGCAACCTAAGCTGCCCGGCATGAAGATAACGCACATTGCATCCGGAGAACCATTTAAATGGGTGTGATAAGATCTATTAGAATAATTGTTAACGATGAATTTAGGCATGTCTGTGTAAACTATTGCTGATGATTGTCATCTATAATAGATAGCGCAACAACAATCGACTTCTATTTTAAACGCTCTGCATTGAACGTAATCCACATTGTTTTACCTCAAACATTGAGGATTACTTTTACCGCCTGCTTTCCACAGTGTAAACAAAGCTGTCAGCTTTATAATATCCTAAATTATATTCAAGCGGACGCTCGCCTTGGTCAAAAACAAACCTCTTGCGGAAAAGCACCGGGGAGCCCTTAGCAATCCTTAATTTAGCGGCAATCTCATCTTCGGCTGCATGGGCACTTATTTCCTCTTTGGATAGCGTGGCCGTGGTGGAATAATCCATTTCAAGCAGTTCATAAAGGGGCCGTTTGAAGTCCTCATCGCCGGTAAGCCCAATGCGTGGGTGAAAGTAAGAAATGAAGTATACAAATGGTTCATCGATTTTGCCACGTACACGTTCCATTTTCAAAACCTTCCTGTCTGTTTTAATCTCAAAAAAGTTAGCCAGTATCTCATCAGGATACACCCAGGTAACATGCAGCTCAAAGTTTTTTATGGTAATGCCCCGCAGTTTCATCTCTTGCGAAAAGCTAAGCCAATTATTAGATTTTGAACTTACAGTGCCCTGGTTTACTTTGGTACCTGTACGCTTTTTTCTTATCAGCAAACCTTCGTACACCAGCTTGTTTATAGCCTGCCGAAGTGTAGTGCGCGATATTGCCAACATTTTAGCTAGCTCAACCTCATTAGGTAAAAGCTTGCCATTCTGAAAGTCATCCTCGGCTATTAGTTTTCTTAAGAGTTCTTCAGCCTGTATATGTAGGGGGATGGGGCTCTTATGATCTATGGTGTATTTCATGACAGGTATGCTATTGCAATGATAATAATTTTCAATTTGTTGTGCCCATTGTACATACATATTAAACATACAGGAAGCAATAAAAGCTTATGTGTATGCTTTACACCAAGGAAAAATTTATAACAAAATAATTTTTAATTTATTAATTTGTTCATATGTTTGTACATAACCAATATAAATCAACAATCATTTAGTCATTAATGCTAAGGAAACTACCGCATCAGGTCGTTTTATTTGATTGTTAATATGTACATACATTACTACAAATAAATGAATATCGATACTACTATTAAATCATATCCAGAGACTAACATGCAGCTGCGAAAGACATCACAATTCTTAATGCCCGATAAGGTTGATGATGCCTTGAAAGTTGAAGGAGATTATAACATTTATCCAACTGCATCACTTGGTTCAGGCAAAATCTATAATGGCTTCGATTCCCTTGCTAAATATATCATTAAGGAAAAGACAGTTTTAATAGATGGTTATGTTGGTGTGTTTTGGGACAGGATTCAGGCAAATCTTCAGGATTGCTTTAACGATGTTGGCCTAAAGGTTAATTGGATAACAACCAGTGATCTGCTAAAACCTGCTGATGTGATAGCATTAACGGTAAAGCCCTTTTTAGGCGAACATGAATCAGTATGGGGTACTAAAACAAATTTAAAATTATCGGATCTGTTTGAAAATGCCTTAACATCCCAAAAAGCAAATAATAATAGTGACCTGAACATTATAATTGGTACTGGTGCCGCCTTGTCAGGGTGGGAAGCTCCGATTATCTACATCGATCTGCCGAAAAACGAGATCCAGTTCAGGATGCGTGCAGGCAGCATTACAAATTTGGGTGCTGCGGAAAACGACGAGCCTTTCCAGATGTACAAACGTTTCTACTTTGTGGACTGGGTGATGCTTAATGAGCATAAAAAAACTATCCTGAATGAAATCGCCGTTGTTGCAGATAGCCAGTGGCCGGACAGCATCAACTGGATGTACAGAACTGAACTGACTAAAGCACTCGATAGTTTAAGCACATCTGTATTGCGTGTTCGTCCCTGGTTTGAACCGGGTGCTTGGGGCGGCCAATGGATGAAAAGGCACATTAAAAACTTGAATACCGATGTGGTGAACCTCGCATGGTCGTTTGAGTTGATAGTACCTGAAAATGGTTTAGTTTTTGAAAGTGATGGTAATCTGCTGGAAGTGTCGTTCGACATGCTAATGTTCAGCAACAACGGGAATATTCTTGGGAAACACGCAGAACGTTTTGGTGATGAATTCCCGATCCGCTTCGATTTTTTAGATACTTACGAGGGTGGTAATCTTTCAATTCAGTGCCATCCTAAACTGCAATATATACAGGAAAACTTTGGCGAGAACATTACGCAGGATGAGACTTATTACATATTAGATTGTGAGGATAGCGCGCGTGTATACCTTGGTTTTCAGGAAAGAATTGACCCTGCCAATTTCCGTTCGGCGTTAGAGCAAAGTCAACAAACCGGCGAGGCGTTAGAAATAGAGCAGTATGTGCAATCGCACCCTGCAAACAAGCACGATCTTTTTCTGATACCAAACAGCACTGTGCATAGCGCCGGTGCCGGTAACCTGGTGTTGGAGATAAGTGCTACGCCCTACATTTTCACCTTTAAAATGTACGATTGGGTACGGCTTGATCTGGACGGAAATCCGCGTCCGATAAATATAGATCACGCCTTTAAAAATCTTGATTTTAACCGCAAAGGTGAACAGGTTCACCGCGAACTGATATCAAAACCCCAAATAATTGATCAAACGGCAGATTATCAGTTGGTACATGTACCAACACACGCCGAACACTTTTATGATGTGCACCGCATTGAATTTGATAACACCGTAACAGTAGAGACTAACAACGTGTGCCATGTGTTAATGCTGGTTGAAGGGAAAGCAATATCCATACAAACCGCCAACGGCATCAAACATGATTTTGCTTATGCTGAAACCTTCGTGATTCCTGCAGCGGCCGGATCTTACACTATTACCAACCTGAGTGAAGGCAGAGCTAAAGTTGTAAAAGCATTTCTAAAATAAGCACCATGATAGACACAATAAACTATACTGGTGCGAAAAAAAGTACCACATACCTGTACCTGGTTTGCCTGGTGGCTGCTCTTGGAGGATTCTTATTTGGGTTTGATACTGCCGTAATATCAGGCACCGTGAGCCTGGTTAAAAAGGATTTTGGCCTCACTGCCGTAAGTGAAGGCTGGTTTGTAAGCTGTGCTTTATTGGGTTGTATAATAGGGGTAAGCTTTTCGGGCAAGTTAAGTGATAAGTACGGGCGCAAAATAGTGCTGATCCTATCAGCAGTGTTGTTCTTGGCATCAGCATTAGGCTGTATGCTTACCAATTCGTTTACCGAGTTAATTATCTTTCGCCTGATAGGTGGCTTGGGCATAGGTGTAGCATCAATGGTGTCACCGCTGTATATATCAGAATTTTCTCCATCTAGATACCGTGGTATGATGGTGTCTCTTTACCAATTGGCTTTAACAATTGGCATTGTGCTGGCTTATTTTTCTAATGCTTATCTAGCTAATCACGTAAATGATAGCTACTCATCGGGGTTATTGCAAAATATTTTCTCGGCCGAGGTGTGGCGAGCAATGCTTGGCTTGGGTGCTTTACCTGCTGCTATATTCTTGTTATCCTTATTTATGGTGCCGGAGTCACCAAGGTGGCTTTTGTTAAAAGGAGAAGAGCAAAAAGCAAGAACCATACTTATCAAAATAGATGGTGAGAACGCTGCAGCAAATGAGATCAAAGCTTTTAAAGATCAGGACGAGGCGGACAATACCTTCCTTAAAGAGCTATTTAAACCTGTATACCGCAAAGCGTTACTGATTGGTTTGCTGCTACCTTTTTTATCGCAGGTTTGCGGTATAAATGCAGTAATATACTATGGTCCGCGCATTTTAGAACAAGCCGGCTTTACGCTCAACAATGCGCTAGGCGGTCAGGTAACAATAGGGCTTGTAAACGTAGTATTTACCTTCGTTGCAATTTTTACCATAGACAAATGGGGTCGTAAGCCACTGCTTTATGCAGGTGTTGGCGGCGCAGTACTGTCGCTTCTTATTATAGGAGCCCTGTTTGCGCTGGGTGTTACTTCTGGTCCCTGGATACTCATATTCATTCTGGCTTTCATCGCCTGCTTTGCTTTTTCATTCGGCCCGGTTTGCTGGGTTGTTGTGGGCGAGATATTCCCCAACGCGGTGCGTGGCAAAGCTATGGCGCTTGCAACCTTATCCTTATGGATAGGCAATTTTTTAGTTGGCCAGTTAACGCCAGTTATGCTGGAAGGTCTGGGTTCGTCGTGGACATTTTGGCTTTTTGCCCTTTGCTGCTCACCGGCATTGTGGATCACCTGGAAGTTAATTCCCGAAACTAAGGGCCGTTCCCTGGAAAACATAGAGCGTTACTGGAAAGAAGACTACCACCTAAATAGACCTAAATTATAACAAGCCAATATAAACCAAACCAATATAAACCATCAATCCGTAGTTATGAGATCAAAACTATTACAAAAACTTAAAAAGCTTAAATGGCTTTACAGCAGACCCATTGTAGCAGGTATGCTGGGCATAGCCGCTTTTAACAGCGCTGCTTATGCTGTGGGCACAAAACCATTGTTCTACACAAAAAAGGTTGTTGACATTACCGTAACCGGTAGAGTGTTAGACGAAACTAACCAGCCGTTACCCGGTGTTAACGTAAGTATTGCCGGCACTAACATTGGTACCATAACTGATGTAAACGGCCGGTACACTCTTAACATACCTGATGCTTACGCAAGCCGCAGCATAAGCTTCTCGTTCATTGGCTATATCAAACAGGATATTGCTATTTCAGGTAAAACAGAAATCAACGTAAATCTAAAAACCAACAACACCAACCTTAATGAAGTGGTGGTAGTAGGTTATGGCACTCAAAAACGGATTAACGTTACCGGTGCGGTTGGTACTATAAGCTCTAAAAATATCGAGAGCAAACCGGTACTAAATACTTACCAAGCGCTACAGGGTGAATCGCCAAACTTGATTATACAACAAACTAACTTAAACCCCGGCAGCGATGTTACGGTAAATATACGAGGTATAGGAACGCTTGGCGATAACACGCCGCTTGTTGTTATTGATGGTATAGTAGGGGGTAACTTAAACACTATCAACCCTAATGACATTGCCAGTGTATCTGTACTAAAGGATGCAGGTTCTGCAGCTATTTACGGCTCACGTGCAGCTAACGGGGTAATTTTAGTTACTACAAAGGCCGGTAAATTTAACGCTAAGCCCTCTGTGAGTTATAATGGCAGCTATGGTTTGCAGGATGCCAAAGTGTTGGTTCATAAAGTTGATGCCTGGGATAACGCTTATTACAAAAACCAGTCGCTCATTAACTCAGGCCTGCCCGCAGCTTACACACCCGACCAGATCCAGGCTTTGAAAGATGCCGGTAATGGTACCTGGGATATTGAGCACTTGCTAAAAAAAGCTCCGCTGCAATCGCACAACGTGAACATAACAGGCGGTGGCGAAACCAACTCTTATTATATATCTGCCGGTTACCAGAATCAGGGAAGCAACCTGATAGGTAATGGTGGCACAGGTGCCGATTTCGGTTACCAGAAGTATAATTTAAGGCTGAATCAAACTTCGGTAATAGGACGTTTCAGGACTAACATTATTCTGAATTATACCAAAACCCGCAACAAAACCAACAGTGTTGGCGATAATAACATCTTTGCAGATGCTAACCGCGTTCCGCACAACTACAACTGGCAGGATGAGAACGGCAATTACCTGACTAATCCGGTTGCATCACAGTATAATGAATACGGTGTGCTGGAAAAGGGAGGTTACAATCAGGCTGATAATGATGAGATATTCGGAGCGTTTAATGGTCAGCTAAGTATTACTAAAGATTTAAAACTTGTTGGAGAGTTTGGCGGTACCATTCAAAATAACGGAACCTTTTTCCGCCGTACCCAGGTTAATTACTTACCCGCTGGTGTTTATGGTAACGACCTGACAGTATTGGACGGCAACAGTAAATCGTTCCTAACCAATACCAAACTATCTGCTGAGTACAGCAAAAAAGTAAACGATCATAACTTTAAAATTCAGATCGGTGCATCAAGTGAAACTTACAATCAAAGGGGTTTTCAGTTACAAAAAACGCTAACTGATCCGCTCTTGGGAACGCCAACCACGGGTACTATTGTTGATACACAAAACTCTAACAACAGTATAGCAGTAAACTCAACAAGCTTACTATCTGCGTTTGGACGTATTAACTACTCCTATAAAGATAAATACCTGTTTGAGGCATTATTCCGTGAGGACGCTTCCTCGAAATTTGCAGCCGGTAATCGCGCAAGTTTCTTTCCATCTGTAAGCGCAGGATGGATCGTGACCCAGGAAGACTTTATGGCACCTGTTAAGAATACGCTGAGCACCTTTAAGCTCAGGGCATCTTACGGTACTGTAGGTAACCAAAACGTAGGTAACTACCAGTATCAAACTACCTACTTTAACTATGCTAATGCATATGGTTTTGGAAACAATATAGTAGGTGGTGCGGGTACAAATATTGCTAACCGCGATATCACTTGGGAAAAAGCAGCAAAGCTTAATATTGGCTTTGATGCAGGCTTATTTGATGACAGGTTAACGGCTACTTTCGATTACTTCCGTGAAATCAGAAGCAACATTCTTGCACCTCGTGCCGATGTGCCATTCATCTTCGGCGCTGGCTCTCCGGACTATAACGTTGCCAAGGTAAAAAATAAAGGTTGGGAAGCATCCCTTACGTACAATTTGCGCGGCAAAGAAGTTAGCCAAAGCTTTAGCATAAACGTTGCCGACAATAAGAATACATTGTTAAAATTGACCGGTAGTGCTACGCAGACCATCTACAACCAGGATGTATTCCAACTAATCAGGAGGGTAGGAGAACCCATTACGCAGTACTACGGTTATGAAACAAACGGTTTCTTTCAGAATCAACAAGATATCGATAACTCGCCAAAACTTGCAGGTAATAACGTACAGCCTGGCGATTTGAAGTTTAAAGACCGCAACAGCGACGGTATAATTGACGAGAAAGATAAAACTGTGTTAGGTAACCCGTTCCCGCGTTACACATTTGGCTTCACCTACCGTGTTGCTTACAAAGGATTCGATTTATCATTCTTTATACAGGGTGTAGGCAAACGTGATGCATTCCTGCGCGGCGAACTTGTGGAACCGTTCCACTATGGTTATGGTGCTACTGTTTATGAACATCAAACAGATATTTGGTCGCCAACCAATCCGAATGCCCGTTACCCAATATTGGCTAACATTGGTTCTCCGTCAAATACAAACAACTGGCGTACCGGGTCTGATTTGTATAAGTATGATGCAGCTTACGCAAGGTTAAAGAACGTAAACATAGGTTACAACTTTAGCAGCAGTGTTACCAAGAAGTTAGGTATACAGCGGTTAAGGGTATCACTCATCGGCCAAAACCTGGCAACATTGAGCAAGCTGAAGTTTATTGACCCGGAAACATCTGAGTTTGGCAATAACCTTAACCCTGGTTCGGCCTCTAACAGTGCAAGGCAATATCCGCTACCTGTATTTTACGGTGCCGGCCTCGACATTACATTCTAAAGAACAGATAATTTAAAAACATAAGAAAATGAGATTTTTTAAAAAGCTTTTAATCGTATCTGTTGCGGTTTTAGCAGCATCGGGTTGTAAAAAACTCGATATCGCTCCAACAGACCGGTTTTCCGATCTTACCTTCTGGCAGGTCGACGCAAACGTTTATAACGCACTATACAACAACTACAGCTTAATTTATAACAGCGGTTTATATTTTGATGCAGAAGCATTATCTGACAACGCCTACTCACCATCAGGCGACCTTAATGTTATTGCCAGTGGCAATGCAACATCGCAAACAGGGAAATTTGCCGGCGACTGGAACAATTATTACTCGGCAATAAAATCTTGTAATATATTTTTGGCAAACATAGATAAAAACACAACACTGCCTGCTGCGGTAAAAACCAGGCTGGTAGCAGAGACACGTTTTATACGTGCGTTTGAGCATTTTAACCTAACCAAATGGTATGGTGATGTGCCAATTGTTGATCACGATGCTACTCCCGAGGAAGCCCAAACAGTTTCGCGCTCACCAAAAGCAGAAGTGATAAACTTTGTGGTTAAAGAACTGGAAGCTATAGTTAATGATCTGCCATCAAAAGACGCGATCCCAGCTACCGAGAATGGCCGTATAACTAAAGGTGCAGCACTAGCATTAGAAGCAAGGGTATTGTTGTATGAGGGAAACCGTATGGCCGATGTAGTAACCATTTGTGAGAAACTCATGAATGACCAGGGTACGAACGGCTCATACGGTTTGGAAACTAGTTACAGCGCTTTGTTCAGCGATCCCAACGTTAATAAAACCACTAAAGAGAGTATACTCTCTCTACAGTATGTGCCTACTTTACGTACATGGCAAAACTTTTGGGATTTCGCTCCACGCACTGTTGGTGGTCGTGTAAGTAACATGGCGCCTACACAGGAGTTGGTTGATGATTATATTATGCTAAACGGCAAAGGAATCAAAGAAGCCGGCTCTGGCTATGTGGAAACTAACCCTTACGTAAACCGCGACCCTCGTTTAACTGCTACAGTAGTTTACGACCGTTATACCTGGGTAAATGCAAATAATACTACTAAAACCATTTACATTAAGCCAGGCACAGACCCTGTTCAGCCTGGATTAGATGAATACAACGCGGGTTCGCAGGCGGCATCGGCGACGGCATATTACTGGAGAAAATACTATGATCCAAGCGCACTGGCCAACTTCGTTTCGGGCAACAACCTGCACCTTATCAGGTATGCGGAGATCCTTTTAGATTACGCAGAAGCAAAACAAAGCCTTGGACAGATGGATGCCAGTGTTTGGGCGAAAACCATTGGCGCATTACGGGCGAGAGCCGGCTTCACAGATGCAGGCGCTTTAAATTATCCGGGAACAGGCAACATGACTAACATCATCCGTCGCGAAAGAAGGGTAGAGCTGGCGATGGAAGGCTTGCGTGTTGATGATATCCGCAGATGGAAGACCGCCGAAACAGTAATGAATGGCTATATCCACGGGGCTAAGTTTTCTAATGACCAAAATACAGACAACGGTTACATAAGGGTACAGCTGCGTAAGTTCAACCCCAATCGTGATTACCTGTGGGCCATTCCCGCGCATGATGTCGATCTGAATAAAAACCTTGTTCAAAACCCCGGCTACACTCAATAAATCAATCAAACCATAAATATTATGAAGAAGATAATAAAGCTGGCAGGTATAATGCTGCTAGTGGTAATTGCAGCAAGTTCCTGCAAAAAAGACAACAGACCTTTAGACCTTAGCCTCACTCCGGTTGGATCCCTGGCTACACCTAACGACAATGCGGATGTAAAACTTGACCCTACAAGTTCCGCAAACATTTTATTCAAGTGGGACGCGGCATCTACTGATGATGGCGGCTTGATACTTTATGAAATAGCGTTTGATAAAGAGGGTGGCGATTTTAGCAAACCTGTTTACAAAGTTGTTTCTGATGGCGGTGGTGTAAAAACAGAGATCACCATAACACATAAGGACCTTAATAAAATTGCCAATGCAGCAGGTATCGCTTCTTCAAGCACCGGAAAGTTAAAGTGGACAGTTATAGCGTCTAAAGGTACAAATGCCTTGCCTTCTTCTGCATCGCGCATGTTGCAGTTGGAACGTCCCGCCGGATTTGCTGAAAACCCTATCGATTTGTACATCACCGGCTCGGCTACCGAAGGTGGTGCTGATCTAAGCAAAGCAGTTAAGCTAAAAAAGGTAGAAGACGGTGTGTTTGAGATTTACACCTCTCTAAAGGCAGGCGACTACTACCTTACCGATAAAAATGCTGACGGAGGTAAAAAATATTACATTGAAAACGGCGTGATTAAGGAAGGTGCAAGCGCTGTAACTGTTACAGGTACTGCCAAAACTTACCGCTTAAACTATGATTTTACATCAGCTACTACCAAGTCGTTAGAAATACAATCTATCGGTTTATACATGTCAGCATATGGTACCGAAATAGGTACCCTTAACTACATTGGTAACGGTGTATTTGAAGCGGCAAGCATCCCCGTTGAATTCTATCAGTTCTCCTGGGGTCGTGACGAACGCTACAAGTTCATCATCCACACTGCAACAGGCTTAGAATATAAGGGAAGCACTAACGCAAACAACGTTTCGCCGGCAGGCCAGGCAGCTTCCTACTTTTACCTGGTTCCGGTTACTAATTCGCAATGGGATAACACGTATAAGTTTGATCCGTCTGCCGACAGGAAGAATGTTAAAGTTGATGTGATGTTACAACCTAACGCTTATACACACAAAGTGACTGTTCTTTAAACTGTTGCACATTTAAGCACCTGCGGCGATGGCCGCAGGTGCTTAATTAAATTTTCACCTTATGAAAAAAGTACTTTTTGGGTTGGCAGCTGTTGCAACTGTATTGGCAGCATCGTGTAGTAAAGATAAAGGAGTAACACCAGGTCGGGGCGGCGGTGGCACAACACCGCCTGTGGTGGTTAACCCACCTGCAACCACCGTTAATTACCTTGATTTGGCTAAGCAAACGCGCAGCTTTATAAGCAGTAACCTGCTTACGTCTAACTTTAGTTACCGGGCAAATACTACCTCTCACGCTAATAATTGCTACGAGTGGTACAACGTAAGCCAGATATATGCTGATGCTGCTTTGGTGGCCGCGGGCGATGCCTCGGCTTTGCCTTACATGAATAATACCTTTAAGTTTATGGAGAACTTTTGGGACAGGGCAGACATGCGCGGTGGGTACTTTGCTTCTGTAAACCTGAACGGCAGCGGCGCTGCCGGCGATAAATATGTAGATGATAACGGCTTGACCGGTATGGTTTACCTTGAAGCGTACGAAATAACTAACGGTACAGACAAAGCAGCGTATTTAGCTAAGGCTAAAGCTTGTGCTGACTGGCTAATAAACAGCGGGCTGTGGGATAGTACATACGGCGGTGGTTTTTGGTGGAATACCTCCAAACCGGATAAGCCAACGCAATCAAATGGTGTGGCTATGCAGCTCTTCGCCAAATTGTACACTATTACCGGCGAAACTATTTACCGTGACTGGGCTACCCAGGTGAATAACTGGCTGCGTACAACCATGTACGACTCTGCGAGTGGCCTTTACATCTGGAAGATTGATGGAGGTGGCTCAGGTACAAAACACTTGGAAAAATTTACGTACGACAATGCCGTGATGCTGGAGGCTGATATACTTTTTGGCAAGGCAACAAACGATGCGTCTTATTTAGCAAAAGCGCAGGCTATTGGTAACGCAATGAATACCGTGTTATGGAATTCGCAATACAAAGGCTACATTTTTAATACTGACCCCACACAAACACGTGTTAACCCGGCATGGTGCGGTTGGGGTACACAGGGAATGATCAGGCTGTACGAACAGGATAAAGATCAAAAGTGGCTTACCTTTGCCCGCAATAACATTGCTGCCTTAAACAAAGCAACCAGAAATGTCGACTCCCGTGCTTACTACTTTTTTGCAAGCTTTGATGGTTCAAGCCGCTCGCCGGAAATAGAGGGGGTAGATCAGGCCTGGATGCAAAGGGTACAGGCTATGATGTCTGTTTACGATAAATAGTTAATCTGAAGCTTAGTTGGTTGTTATATAATATATACATGAAAGTTAAATTTATTCCTGCTGCTGCAATGCTCGCTGTTTTATTAACAGGCTGTAGCGTTAAGCGTGAAAGTGTATCCAAATACGTCAACCCAAACATTGGTACGGCCCATAGCAGGTGGTTCTTTTATACGCCGGCAGCGGTACCTTATGGTATGGCCAAATTGGCTCCGTCTACCAACGGGCATTATGGTAACCCATCTGGTTGGGAAGCTGTCGGCTATGATACCCGCCAAAACTCTATAGAAGGTTTTGTACATTTTCATGAGTGGCAGGTGGGTGGTGTAAGCTATATGCCTACTACAGGGATGCTAAAGGTTATACCCGGCGACCTGGAGGGTCTTAACAACGGATACCGCTCCAAATTTAATCGTAAAAACCAGGTTGCTGAACCAGGCTACTACAAAGTTTTGTTAGATGATTACGGCATCACTGCCGAGCTTACCGCTACAAAACGAGTAGGCTTCCAACGCTACACATTCCCCAAAAATGATCAGGCGCACATCATCTTAGACATTGGCAACAAGCAGGGAGAAAGCGATATTGTTACCAATGCAAGTATTAAAATGCTTGATGAAACCCACTTTGAAGGCTTTGTGAGCACTTATCCTAAGTACGTGAAGATATATGACCCGCAGGGAAAAGTGAACATGTATTTCTATGGCGAATTGAGTAAAAAGCCTTCAACGGTACATGCTTTTGTAAGTGGCGTTGTTACAGAAAATACAACTATTGCTAGCGGTAAAGGCGCTGGATTAGTACTTAATTATCAAACTAACCAGGACGAAGTGATAGAGGTGAAAACCGGCTTGTCCTACACGTCTAACGCTAATGCTAAAGCCAACTTTATGGCTGAAGCAAGTAATTTATCATTCAAACAAGCTAAAGCGAAGGCACAGGGAGTTTGGGAGCAACAGCTAAGTAAAATAGCTGTTGAAGGAAGCAATTTACAGGATAAGACAAAGTTCTATACAGGCTTATTTCATGCCTTGCTTGGAAGAGGGATAGCCAGTGATGTAAACGGCGACTATCCTAAACATGGCGGATTAATCGGTCAGTTACCTATCCAAACCGATAAAAAACTTAAAGCTGAATTCATCAACACGGATGCTATTTGGGGTGGATTTTGGAACCTTACACAGCTTTGGTCTCTGTCATACCCCGAATGGTATGGCAGCTTTGTGAACACCCAATTGCAGATATATAAAGACAAAGGCTGGTTTAGTGATGGTGTTGCCAATAGCGAGTATGTATCCGGGGTAGGTACCAACTTTGTAGCCCTGGCAGTGGCCAGCGCGTATAATGTAGGTATTCGCAACTATGATGTTAACCTGGCGTATGAAGCAGTTAGAGCTAATGAATTAAATTACCACAACCGACCGGTTGGTTCGGGTAAGCTGGATACCAAAGCCTTTGTTGATCATGGCTACGTGCCATTTTTCGATCAGACCGGTCGCGATTTCATAACTGATTCAACAGGCTCAAACTTTGCCGGATCTCACACCTTAGAGTATAGTTACAGCGCTTTTGCCGCGGCGCAAATGGCAAAATCGTTGGGTAAAACAACAGATTACAGCCAGCTTATTAATCTCTCGAATGGATGGCGGCAAATTTTTAATCCGCGAAACAAACTAATGCAGCCGAAACGGGCAAACGGCGGTTTTATAGAAAAGTTTGATCCGTACCAGCCCTGGAGAGGTTTTCAGGAAGGTAACGCCATACAATATACCTTTTACGTACCTCAGAACCCGGCCGGGCTTGTTGACGCTATTGGTAAGGCTAACTTTAATAAACGGCTCGACAGCATTTTTACCGTGTCAGAAACACTTGGCTTCGGGGGGGGCAAAACAATTGATGCCTTTGCAGGGATAAACTCTATTTACAACCACGGTAACCAGCCAAACCTGCATATCAGCTGGCTTTTTAACTTTTCTGGCAAGCCATGGCTAACTCAAAAGTGGACCAGACTCATTGGTCGCGATTTTTACGGAACGGAACCCATTCATGGTTATGGCTACGGCCAGGACGAAGACCAGGGACAATTAGGTTCGTGGTATGTTATTAACGCCCTGGGACTATTTGATGTGAAAGGTTTTACAGATCTAAGGCCAATAGTTGAACTGGGCAGCCCACTGTTTGATAAGGCAACTATTACGCTGGGTAATGGCCGAACGCTTATTATTCAAACTAAAAATAACTCAAAAGACAACCTCTATATACAATCGGCAGAATTTAACAACCAACCGCTTGATAACTGCTGGCTGTATCGAGATGAGTTAATGAAGGGCGGCAAAATAACGTTAATAATGGGCAGGCAGCCAAATACAAACTGGGGAGTAAAAATACCTCCTCCTTCGGCGCAGTAAAACATAAATTGATGAAAATTACCAACAAGTATTTACGCTACGCGATAGCTTTCGGGGGCTTTATCAGCTACACGTTTTCCTGCATGGCTCAACAAAATGCAACCAGTAAAATGTACTTGCACCGTGCCGAGGAAATGTATAGCAATATCTGGAAACATTACCGTGTGTCTTCTCAGGTTGGGTTGTTTTCAGAAAATTATCCCTCCAACAAAAAAGATACACTCAACTATTTCCAGGGCGAGAGCGTAAAAGAGAAAGAGGTGAGTTTTTTGTGGCCGTTCTCGGGCGTTTTTTCGGCAACTAACGTGCTAATGAAAGAGCCAGCCTTGAAAGCCAAATACAAAACTTACCAGGATAGTTTAGTGATGGGAATAGAGCAGTACCGTGATACCTTACGGAAGCCGGCAGGGTACCAGGCATACCCTGTTAGGTTTGAAAAGGCTGACAGGTACTATGATGATAACGGGCTGGTCGGTATAGATTATATGGAGTCCTACTTTAACACCAAAAACCCGATTTATTTGCAACGCGCTAAAAACGTGTTCAAATTTATTTTGAGCGGCTGGAATGACGATGTGGGCGGCGGCGTAACTTGGCTCGAAGGCCATAAAGACCAGAAACCCGCTTGCACAAACGGTATGGCCACACTTACAGCGCTTAAAATATACCAGGGCAGCAAGGATAAGTATTATCTGGAGCAAGGCAAGCGCTTTTATAGCTGGATGTATAAAACCTTGCGGGATACCACAACCGGTATTATCACCAATGATGTAAAACTCGACGGGAAGCAAAACCGCACCTTTTGGACATACAACACAGGCTCATTAATAGAGGCGGCGGTACTGCTTTACCAGTTTACGGGGCAAAAACAATATTTGCTACAAGCACAGCAATTAGCCGCTGACAGTTATAAATATTACAGCGGTGTACCACACGATAGTAATCTGGTGCTGCATATTGATTTGCCATGGTTTGTTACTGTATTGTTCAGAGGATATGAAGCTCTGTATAAAGTAGATGGCAACTACAAATATTTGGGAGCTATAGAGCACGATTTAAATTATGCGTGGATGAACTCACGCGACAAGTACGGTCTAACTACCCACAGCTGGTTGCCTAAACAGCTGGAGTTGAACAAACCTAAATGGCTTTTAGACGAAGCTTGCATTGCGGAGCTTTATGCCCGATTAAGCTTAATTAAAAAGAAGTAAGTATTTAATTTAGTTGATTTATATACGCGCCGCCGGTTGTGAGAGCCGGTGGCGCTTTTTTGTTTAATATGTTATCCTTTTAAATGCTGGAGATTGACTTGACCACTGTAACCGCTACAATGCTATAATTTGATCTTTTAAACCCTGCCCTGATACTTTTAAATTTACTTTGCCGGTTGTTGAACTATATTTGATGTAGGCCAACAACTTTCCGTTCACAGCCTTGCGGGTGTCGGCATTATAACTTTCGGTGGTGTTTAAACTTCCGCTTTCTAGTGCTAGCAATTTTGCAGGGCCGGTTACTGTAACAGTTATATTGTTAGTTGCTGTTAATATGGGTACTCCTGTTGCATCAACAATCTGTATTTCCAAATGCGTCAATTCGGGCTTAACAGCCGATGCAGATTCGAATTTATGTACTTTAATAGTATACGGCTCACCTGCAGTACTAATGGCGTAAGTTGCAGCCACTTTCGCGTTTTTATATCCTTTAGCAGTAAGTGTACCTTCCTGGTAAGTGACGCTCCAGGTAAGCGTATGATCTTTTACCACCTTACGGCCAAGCGATTTGCCGTTAAGAAATAACTCAGCTTCTTCGCAATTGCTAAAACAACTTACAACAACTTTTTCCTCTTTTGTCCAGTTCCAAATTGGTTGTGCATCTTTTTGTGCCCAAATGCTGTTGTCACCATTGCTTGCCGGGCGTGATGCGCCTATGTAAATCATCGGCTTTTCCGTCCAAATGCTTTGCCTAAAATAATACTCGGCTTTAGGGAACCCGGCCATATCCAGTAAACCCGCACCATTTGCATGTTCCGGCCATTTGTGGGCCTCGCCCATGTAGTCAATCCCGGTCCACAGATATTGAGCACTGATATATTTGTTACTGTCTACCGCCGCCCAGTAACCTGCTTTCATGCCGTTTTCGCTGCCGTAGATTATTCTTTCGGGATATTGTCTATGATCCTCGTCATAACGATATTCCTGGTAATTATAACCAACAACATCCAAATTTTGTGGGTAAGTAGTTGTGTTAGACATGGCAACTCCGGCGAGTGCTGCAGTGACTGGTCGCGAAACGTCAATCTGCTTTACAGCCCTAACCAGCCTTGCAGAAATTTCGCCAAGTGCGGTTGCGGCAGGATGGTCTGGCAGGTAACCTCTTCCGTAGATCTGCGGATTTCTGCCGGTGCTCAGTACCGGGGCGCTGTAGGGGTCATTCGGATAGTCTATTTCATTACCAATGCTCCACATAAAAATTGAGGCGTGATTACGATCACGTTTCACCATATCGCCCAGGTCGCGCGCTCCCCATTCTTTAAAATATTCGTGATAACCATCCTGACCGGGTTTTCCCAGATTCCAGCCTGCTATCCACTTGTTTTTACCATATTCCCACTCGTCAAAGGCTTCGTCCATTACCAGCAAACCTAATTCATCGCACAGGTCATAAAAATAGTCTGCGTGCGGGTTATGGCTCATTCTAACAGAATTCACGCCTGCAGCCTTCAACAGAAGCAATCTCCTTCTCCAAACTTCCTGAGGTACTGCTACACCAAGCACGCCGGCATCGTCATGGAGGCATACACCTTTTATTTTCAGGTTCTTACCGTTTAAGAAGAAGCCATTCTCTGCATCAAACTTAATTGTTTTAAAACCTACTTTTTCGGTGTACTCATCTACCTTTTTAGCGCCAACATATACTAACGTCTGCATCTTGTACAAATAAGGCTGATCTACAGACCACAACTTTGCGTTCGGCACGGTTAAAGAGAGTGATAACTGACCTTGAGCACCTTTCGCAATGATAACTGAGTTACTGTTCTGCGCTGCAAGCTTGCCGGAGGAGTCGTACAAGGCAGTTTTTACAAGTACGTTCTGCCTGGTGGCGGATGTGTTGTCCACACTAACAGATATCTTACCTTGGCTGCCTTCATTAGTGAAAGCGGTTCCCCATAAACCCACATGAACAGGATTGGTAGCAATCAGGTAAACGTTACGGTAAATACCTGAGCCAGTATACCAGCGTGAGTCGGCAAACTTTGAATGATCAGCCCGAACAGCTATCAGGTTAGTGCCTTTGTCAAGGTAGGGAGTGAGATCGTACTGAAAAGCTATAAAGCCGTTGGGCCTTTTACCTAACAAATGACCATTAATCCAAACTTCACTGTTGTTATAAACCCCATCAAAGTACACAAAAACTTTTTTTCCTTTCATACCTGCAGGCAGGCTAAAGACTTTACGGTACCAGCCGACTCCACCAGGCAGGAACGCCGTAGCACTTGCCCATTTGCTGTCAAACGGACCTTCAGCGCTCCAATCGTGGGGCAAATTTAGCGTCCGCCAATCATGATCATTAAAGCCTTTTGTTTCGGCATTTGAGACATCACCTTTATAAAACTTCCAATCGTTATTAAAAAGAACTTTGCTGCGGGCGGGCTGTGCTTCACTTTCGATAGAATAAAATAACGCCAGTAACAGCCAGAGAAGGGTAGATGATTTTTTCATGACAGGTTTATTTTGTAGTGTTTTGAAGCAGGTAGAAGAGCGGTTCTTTTATATGATAGCCAAATGGCCCTATGTCGAAATAAGCATTGCCGATGACCAGATCAGGCTTGCCATCTCCATTGAGGTCGCCTGCATCAAGAGTTACTGCCCGTTCAAAAGCAGTATCGCGTGGCATGGCGTAAGGTTTAAAGTGCCCGCCGGTGTTATGTAAATACACAAAGCCTTCTTCGGGCTGGTCCGCATCTGTAAACAAGCTTGCAGTTGCTAAATCAACGTTGCCGTCGTTATCGAAATCACGGGCAATGGCTTTATAACAGCCATTAATAGGGTAGAAGAACCGTTTTAGATATCTGCCATGTGTATTGTTCAAATAAACGTAGACCCCATGATAAGGCTTTAGTACAAGTGAAGCATTGCCATTATCCCCGCAGGTATAAACAATATCCTTGTAGCCGTCGCGATTTACATCGGTCAGTTCAAAGTAGGAGGAGCCATAAACAGCCGGAAACCTTAATACCTGTTGCTCTTCAAAATGGCCGCCGCCCTTATTGATAAAGTGATAGATTCCCTCTTCGCCTTGTGCAAACATCACCCACAGATCAGGCAGTTTTTTACCAGGTGCATACTCTACGTAAGCCTTAATAGCCCCCGGCAAATTGCTGATGACGTGCTTTGTAAAACTGCCATTATGTTTGTTCTCCATCCAGCATAAATCACCTTTTAGAGAGCCGAATTCGCATAGGAGGTAATCAGTGTAACTATCGCCGTTTATGTCTGCAGCCAGCACCTGTACAGGCCTGGCCAGATTGCTGAACATAGGCTTGGCATCAAAATTCAGGTTACCGGAATGACTTACATGTAATCGGTAAACGTTGCCCAATTTATCGCTGTTAGCACCTAATTCTTTTCCGATGGTACAAACCAGCACATCACCATTATAGAATGACATATCAACCACAGGACCGTTCGTTGCAACTGAGTCTATGACCTTTAAGTGCTGGTCCAAAAGCAATAGCTGGTTCTTTAAGGAGTTTGCAACAAATATCTTGGCTGGTTTTTTTGTGGTATCTATCTTCACATACGTAGCAAGTACTTTTGGTGCTGAGAACCTGGCAGGGGAGGCTATAATGTTGAAAAATGGAAGCTGCCGTGTAATTGGTATGCTACGGGATTGCGAAGGAAGGTGTTCTGGTGCAGCGGCCATGTAAAAATCTATGATATGCTGCCATTGCTCATCGTTCATTGCAGGTTTACTAGGAACTACCAGGTCTGTTCCCCTGAGTGAACTCACATAGCTTTCACCGCGGTGTTGTTTTATTCCTAATCTTAGTCCCATTTGCGGGAATACATTCTTCCACTTTGCCTTATTTATCAGTGATGGTTCCGGGTACATGTGGCAGGACTTACAGTAAACCGCCGAAAGTGCTTTGCCGTCGGCAATAGCTTTGGTAGTAGCTACTGCACTGTAACCAGCACTCGATACTATGTCTTTATCATTCTGCGGGTTCTTTAATAAAACATATGCGCAAATAATAATTAACAGCAACAAAACAGAAAATACAATCCGTTTAACTAAACGAGACTTAGGCTTTTCATTTGTCGGTTTCGCATTCATCAAAGACCGTTAAATGAGCTCAGGTTCCACTTATCTTTCCATTCTATTTGCAAATTGCCGCCTTTGAACGTTATAGGTAACCACAGGTAACGGCCATCTATAGGGTTCTTCGGTGTCCATTTATCTGCCATGAAAATAAAGGCATCTTTTTTCCCGGCGACCGGCAGTACATAAGTACTTTGACCGCCAAATGTTAGGTCGGCTTCTGGCCCTTTGCACGGGTTGCCATGAAATGTCCAGGGCCCCCATATAGACGCAGCAGTAAACCAACGGGCGGCATTAGGTGCCCAGCCCGTGCAGCCAGATCCGATCATGTAATATATACCTTTACGCTTGAACACTGCCGGAGCTTCGGTTTGCTGGCCGATGTACATCCTCACAAACTTGCCGGTGTAGCCGGTATAATCATCATTTAGTTCGGCTATTTGCAAGGTGTAGTTCTCTTCTGATGAAAATATGTGGTACGCTTTATTACCATCAACAAACAAGGTCATGTCACGCACCATTTGCCCGGGCTTTAAATCGCGGCAGAAAAATTTGTCGTCTTTTTTCGTGGTATCGGAGCAGTTTACCTTTTCACTTTCCGGAGTTCCCATAGGGTAAAAAGGCATTTTGCCCGAATTTGCCCTGGTGCTTTTTAAAAATGTATAAGGACCAGTGATGTTTTTACTAACAGCTACACCTGCCAATGCCGAACCGTATCCTTTACCGGCCAATTCCAGGTGAAACCACATAACGTAATTGCCGGTTCGTTTATTGAATATCACCTTAGGACGCTCTATAATTGCACCCTTGGTAATATCGCTGTTAGGATCATCAGACACCTTTAGCGCAATCCCCTGGTCACGCCAGCTATACAGATTCTTTGAAGAATAGCAGTGAATACCTACCTGTGCACTGTTTCCTTTAGGACCCGCAATCTTATGTTCGCCAAACCAATAATAGGTGCCCTTTTCGTAGATAATGCCACCACCATGCGCATTGATGTGTACACCATTGTTGTCGGGCCAAATTTTACCTAGGTAAAAGTTAGAGGCCGTGCTATCTTTTTCTCCGGTCTGCGCATGGGAACGGACGGATGTAAACAGTGCGAATAAGATTATTTGGCAGATGGTTTTATACATGTTATTTGTTGACTTTATTAATTACCCAGTTACCCACCTTCTTTCCCTGTATAATACCATTGTCAATAGCATCCATAAAATGGATACCGCCGTAAAACCTTGAGATTGCAGCCTCATTAGCCGCTTGCGTGAAAGAGTTAAACTTGCGTGGTGCTAAACCATACTTCTGCTCCACATTGTCTACATACTCAAACCTGTCACCAAAATAGTGGGTAAGTATAACGGCGGATGCAGCAGATATAACTGAGTGGCCGCTGATGTATTCAGGGAAAGGAGGGGTTTGTAAAAGTGGTTTCCAATTAGGGTCAATATATTTCCGTATGGCAGTTTCCGGCCGGATGCGGTTAGTGCGGTATTTATCATCCCAACAACAGATAAAGCCATCGAGCAGGCCAATGGCTACAACTGTATGCACTTGCATTGCTTTGTTAAAGTCGGCTTTAGCTTTGTTACAGGCGATGCTGGCTATTCCCATCCAGTGCGCCCCCGGAGAGATCTTTTTTAAACCTATCTGCATGTGTCCGTCGCTTTCCACAGCAAAAGGGTTGCAATCCCAAAACGCGGCGGTCAATCGTTCTTTTTCGCTTAGTCCCTTGCCACTTTTTTGATAACTCATTTGCAGGAACTTGTAAAAAGGCGAACCCTTGTTTGTGGAGAATGGAATAGGAGCGGGCGGCAAAAATTGCGAAGCAGAATCAAGGGTTGCCGTACGTATGGTATTAAAATAGGGTTCTACCGGAAGCATGTATGCCGGCGGCGTGGGATGCCAGCCGCTATCCGCGGCTGATTCCTTATAGCGCGCGTAATTGCTAATGCGGTTATACTTGTCCGATTTTGCGTAAGCCAGTATCTTCTTACTGATGAATTTAGCGTAGCTTTTTGAGCTGTCAATAACCGCGTCATCAAAGCCTAGATTACGACAGGAATCTACAAAAGCTTGCTCTTGTTTAATCATTTCGGTGCCTGATGGCTGTAGTTTTCCGGCAGTTTCGTACATCGCCAGTATAGCACTCAGGTGGTAGTCATATTCTTTAAACCGGGCCGGCTTATCTATCACAGGATACTCGTTCAGTACGCCACGAAGGCTTTTAGTTTTTTTATCATTTTGCGATACAACCTCATAACCAGCCAAGCAGGTGTAAGTAAAAAACCGCGATGCAAGAGGAGGGTTAGTTACATCATGAATCATCAAATCGGTCATTCCGTCAATCACTTTTGCAACATCGTTACCCGTAAGTTTTGGGTTAGCGGTGTTGCCGCAACTGTTTATTATCACAGTTAACCCCACCAACACCATAAGAATAAATTGCTTTTTCATTTACCAGCCAGTTTATAAGCTTTAATACCGCTTTGATTTACACCGAAAAGGATCAGATTACCAAGCGGCACTACACTTCTTACATCTCCCGACAACTTGAACCCGGATTGTAGCTGGCTTACATAAGCGTAGTGTCCGTTACCATCTCCTTTTAGCAAGGTGCCGTAATTTGCATCGTACCTTCCAAACCGTATGCGCGCATGGTTTATATTTCCGCAAAGCAGCATATCTTCTTTGCCGTCTTTATCAAAATCAAGCATAGTTATGGTATATACAGGCGCGTATTGGGCCTGGATAGCTAAAGCAGTTTCTTGAAGTTTACCTTGCTTATTACTTAGCAGGCAAATTGTCGAAAGATGATTAGCCGTTAAACGTTTGGCACCACTCATTTCTTCGGCAGTAAAAACCTGGTTTATTGTTGCATCGGCATAGCTTTTGTAATCAGGAAAGCGGGTACGCATCATGCTGATCTGATCCAACAGTTCATCACGCGTTACATACGGATAACTCTTGTGCTGAATGTAAAAGCAAAGTATCGGGTCTATCGAGCCATTGTCGTCAAAGTCTTTGTAATATAATTCAGCAGGTTCTTTGTCGGTAGCCTTACACTGGGTGTTTTGGCCAAGGTTGCCTGCTATAATATCAGCATGTCCATCATTGTTAATGTCGCTTACGCTTATGCAGTTCCACCATCCGGTGTACTGCTTGTTTAAAAATTTGGTAGTCTCATCCGTAAGCCTGCCTGCGCGGTTGGTAAGAATGGTTATCGGCATCCATTCGCCTGTTACCACAAGGTCGGGCGTTTTATCGCCATTCATATCTGCCCATGCCGCGTCCGTCACCATCCCTATATGTTGCAAAGCTGGAGCCAGCGAAGCTGTTTTATCACTAAAGTTGCCTTTGCCATCATTAATCAGCAGATAACTTTGCGGAGTTTCGGGGTATCTTCCCGGTATCACGCGCCCGCCAACAAAAAGATCTATGTTTCCGTCACCATTTATATCAGCTGCTTTTGCACAACCTTTACTGCTCAACATTTTAGGTAGGGCGTTCGTTGCTTTAGCAAAGTTTCCCTTACCGTCGTTTAAATAAAGCCTATCCTGCAGTGCGGGGTCATCTGGCAGGTAATCTCCATATCCCCCAGAGGCTACATACAAGTCAGGCTTGCCATCGCCATTGGCATCAAAAAACACTGCTGCAGCGTCGGTACTTGCTTTGTCTGCCGTGAAAGCTGATGTAGGTTTCAACACAAAGCCGCCACCTTTTTGCTGAAGGTAAAGTGCGCCCGGACGCCCGTTTTCGCCACCAACATATACATCTTCCAATCCGTCGCCATTAACATCTGCTTTCACCAGGCATGGGCCAGAAAAAGATAATGAGTTAGTTAATAACGGCTGCCGCTTAAAGTCATTAGTAGTGTTGATGTTTTTGGTAACCGAAATAGGGGAATTAACCTCTTTAAACACCGGCACTATACTGTTTACCGGCGTTGTTGTCTTTACAGCATCTTTTTCACTGATGGTAATATGTTGATTTGCCTTTATGCTGCTTAACAGCTGCGTACCACCTTGCTGCCAGGTTATTCGTAACGAATCTATATCGTTATCTATCCCTAATCCAAAGTGAAGTACAGGTGTAACACTTGATTGAAAGCCCCGGGTAGGCATTTGCTGCAAGTACTGCTTTTTGTTGCCTTTATAGATGGTGACTTTTGCGCCGATGCCCTGGGTGTTACCTGTACTTCCTTTTAAGTTGATCTCGATAAAGTGGTTTTTGTTTTGAGTGGTTGCCTCGCTTTCGTATATAAAAGCGGGCTGATTTATATTGTTTACAACCAGGTCGAGGTCGCCGTCGTTATCCAGATCGGCGTAGGCGGCTCCGTTGCTGTTGGATGATTGCGTAATTCCCCATGCCGAACTGGTATTGCTAAAGCCAAGATTGCCATCATTTTTAAATAAGTAGCTTTGCACTTTTGAAGAGGGCATTTGGTTAACTATGTTCAGTAGGTCTTGTCGCATCACACGCCGGTCACGAAGGTTATCGCCCATGTACTTCAAAAAATCCATATTGGTGTAATCGCGGGTGTAGCCATTGCTCACAAAAAGGTCTTTCCATCCATCGTTATCATAATCGGCAAATAGGGGAGCCCAGCTCCAATCAGTATTGGAAACGCCCGATAGTTGACCCACCTCGCTGAATGTATTGTTGCCATTATTCAGATGCAGCATATTGCGCATGTACTGGTAATAAAATCCAACACGCAGGTTTAAGTCAAACGCCTCATAGTTATCTGCACCAAATAATAATTTCTGCCGTTTGTTGTCTTCCGGCAGCATATCAAGTGTGTAGATGTCGGGTGTTGCATCATTGTTAATGTCCGCCACATCATTACCCATTGAGTAAAATGAAGTGTGGCCAATTTGCCTTTGCAGCTGATCTGTGAACTTTCCGTTTGTATTGATGTACAATCTATCCGGTACGTTGTAATCGTTAGAGATGTAGATATCCGGCCAGCCATCGTTGTTTACATCAGCTATACCAGCACCCAAGCCGTAAGACAATGAAGTATTTATTATGCCCGCTTTAGCAGTAATGTCGCTAAATCGATTGTTGTTATTTTGTAGTAGCCGTATACCGGCTTCCGCATCCGGTTTGTTTATTAATACCTTAACAGATACATCATCAAGGCTGCTGATGCGCTGCGCGTTATGGTTAACTAGTAACATATCCAGGTCGCCGTCCCGGTCGTAATCAAAAAAGTAGGCTTGCGTACTGAATGACGGAAAATTCAGCCCGTATTCGGTAGCCATATCCTTAAAGAGCGGAGTACCGTTATTGTCGTTACCCTGATTGATGAACAGTTGGTTAACCCGCTTCTCCCCACGTATTTTGCCAGAATAACAAACATAAATGTCCAGCTTGCCATCGCCATTTACATCCGCCATAGTTACCCCTGTCTTCCACGGACCTGGACGACCAGCCACACCAGCGGAGGTGGTAACGTCTTTAAATTGCAGGTGACCAGTATTCATATAAAGTTTGTTATCTACCATGTTGCCGGTAAAATAGATGTCCTGCAGATTGTCTCCATTAAGGTCACCTATAGCAACACCGCCACCATTATAAAAGTACTCGTACATCAACACGTTGGTATTTAGGCCTTCAGTAAGGGTGTTGCTGAAATTGACATGTGTTTGCTGAGGGCTTAACAGCTTAAATAGAGTGTGGGTCTGCTGTTCGTCCTTATGAGATCTTCCGCAGCTGAAAAGCGCAAGAACGGCGATCAGGCACGTCCAAAGCTTCTTGAACAATTTGGCTGAATAGTAATAAGTAAATTGACCAGGAGAGAATAAATATTTTTGCATAGAAATAAGCTAAACAACAGGCTTAAGTTAAACAGAACAATTGCAAAAACCACCTGCTGTAAAAAATCGCAACCCCGGACTTTTACATCCGGGGCGCGATCCAACCAATATATATGTAATCAATATCCGGGGTTTTGAACAAGCTTTTTGTTCTTGTCTATCTCTACCTGTGGTATTGGCATCCAGTTTTGCTGATCAAAGTAAACGTTCTGGAATATTTTAACCTGAGTGTAGGTAAGTTTTCCGGTTGCCGGGTCCTTCACAATCTTCATTGCGTATACCGGTGTATTCAGCACCCCTGTAGCACCTGCCGTAATTTTCCAACGCCTGATGTCAAACCATCGCTTGTCTTCAAAGGCAAGTTCTATACGGCGTTCACGGCGTATGTAGTCGCGCATCTGCGATTGATTGAGGCCAGGTTTTACACCTGGCAGGGCCGAACGGGCTCTTACTTTGTTCACTGCGTCATATACAGATGCATCTGGTCCGGCGGCCTCGTTTTGCGCTTCCGCATAGCTCAGCAATACTTCTGCGTAGCGGAAGTAAATAAAGTTTGCCGTGCTGGCACCGAGGTTTAAGCTGGTTTGCCCGAGTATAGATTCATCCAGGGTCTTTCTTCCGTAATAACCTGTATTGGTAATGTCGCTGTTAGAGCCTAGGTCAACTTCATTATTACCACCTACACGGGTTGTAATAACATCGCCCTGCCACGAAGAACCATCATAAATGATCGATTTATAAAAGCGCTGCTCGCGGTTTTTGTACGGATCCTGCGGATTGTACCCCGAAGCCGGATCAGTAATAGGTAAGCCGTTATCCATGCTGTAGTCATCCACCAGGCCTTGTGTTGGCGCAAGATTGCCCCAGGCTTGCTGTACACCGTTCACTTTTACCGGCCCAAGGTAGCCCTCGCGGTGGCCACCTTTTGCAGGAGTAGCGTACTGTCGTGCAAAGATGGTTTCACTGTTGTTGTTGTTAACAGCAAGGAATTGAGCCGCATAATCCGGAAACAGGGAGTACTGGTTCAGGTTCATTACCTCTTTGTTTGTAGCAGCGGCTTTAGCCCATTTTGTAGCGTCGTTACTTGGGTTTGCCAGTGGGCTGGCAGCAAATAGCTCAACCCAACCTTTAAGCGCCAGTGCCGCGCCTTTTGTAGGTCTGCCCGCTTGTGATGCGGTTAAGGGCAATACAGCAGCTGCTGCATCGCAATCTTTCTCAATAAAAGCAAGCGTTTCATCAGTAGTGCCTCTTCCAAAGAATATGTCGTCGCCCTGCGTTTTATTATCCAGCGGAACGGTGATCAAAGGTACGCCGCCGTAGCTTTCGAACAGGCACATGTAAAAGAATGCACGCAGATAGGTAACCTCGGCAGTACGCTGTTTAATCCAATCAGCTGAAAAGTTTGTTTTGTACTTTTCAACCTGCTGTAAAAACACGTTGCACTTCCTGATTTTGGTGTAGTTTGATTCCCAATCCCACATGCCCGGCCCAACGTTGGTGCCCGGTCCTGTTGGTACGTTATTAGGGTTTATAGAGCCCGCCCGTACTACAGATTGGCCGGTTTCCCATGCTGCACCGCAGAAGCTATTATCTGAATACTGTTCAGAAGTTTGATACTCATTATTGAGATCAGGTAACTGATTGTATACGTCATTTAAGAATAGATCAGCATTGCTTTCACTGCTGAAGGTAGTGACATCAGTTAACGCCCCTTTTGGCGGCACTTCCAAAAAGCCGTCTTTTTTACAGGCGCTGAAGCTTATGGCAAGCACAGCCAGCAAAAGTATTGGTGTATATATCTTATATCTCTGTTTCATCTTTTCTAAAATTATTAATATTAAAAAGTAGCATTAACACCCACCGAGATAACGCGCTGCTGATAATAGTTCTGATTGCTGCCGCTGTTTTCCGGGTCTATCGTCTCTCTAATGTTTGGTGTCCAGGTAAATATGTTCTGGCCTGCGAGGTACAATCTGAGGGACTGAATCTTGTTATGCAATAATTTGCTTGAAAAGGTGTAGCCAATCTCGGCGCTTTTTAGGCGGAGGTAAGCGTTGTTGCGCAAAAACCATGATGATGTTTGCGTATTGTTCGGTGTTGGTGTTCCTGTCAACCTTGGGTAAAGCACATTGGTTCTTTCCGGTGTCCAGTACTCCGTAAATGATAGCTCCGAAGGAGAACCAGAGGCTGCGAATGGCTGAACGAAGTAGCTGTTAAGGTTAATGCTTGAGTTTGCAGTACCCTGGAACAATACGTCGAGATCAAAGTTCTTGAAGGCAATGCGTGGCTCAAGTCCGTAGATGATCTCCGGTGTTTGCGGATGGCCTATTACCGTGTTATCATTTGCATCTATTTTACCATCAGGTGTACCGTTTGGTCCGCTTATGTCGGCATAACGTATATCTCCCGGGTTTACAACACCAAAAGATGGCACAGGAATACCTGCCTTAAGGGAACCGTCAGCATTAAAGTCGTTTGCAGAGAAATAGCCTAAAGCCTCTAAGCCAAACTGTGTACCCAATGGCCTGCCGGTTTGCCTGCGGTTAGGGTTATTAAAGGTTGCGCCGTTCTCAAAAAACTTAAGCAGTTTGTTGCGGGCATACGTAAAAGTTCCGGTAAGGTCTAAGCGTAAACCATTGGAGAATGTGTGAGAGCTGCTTACGGTAAGGTCAACACCGCGGTTTACCATTTCGCCGCCGTTTTCGAATCCCAGTCCTATACCATACTCGCCTGGCAGTGCTCCGGAAACACCCACAAGCATGTTTGATCTTTTGTCTGAAAAGTAATCGGCTTCTATGCTTAAAGCGCCTTTCCATAACGTGGCTTCAAAGCCTACGTCCGTCTTTACTGATTTTTCCCAGGTGATGTTGGGGTTACCTTGCAGAGCCTCGTATATGCCTTGTGTAGCGCTTCCGTTTAGTACAGCTGAGTTACCGTAAACATTATATGGGCTTAGGTAATCATATGTTCTGATGCCGCCTCCCTGGCGTGGATAAGCACCAGACTGGCCCCATGATGCACGAAGTTTGAGGTTATCTATCCAGTTGAAGTTGTCCTTAATGAACTTCTCTTCTGATAAGCGCCATCCGGCTGAAAACGCTGGGAAGAAACCAAAGCGTTTACCCGGTCCAAACAGGTAACTGCCATCATAACGACCGGCAGCTTCCAGCAGGTATTTACCGCTGTAGGCATAGCTTACCCTATAAACATAACCTAACTGTTTTTGGCCGTTTGAGAAGCCTGAGTTGGTAGCATCTGACGGAGCAGGACCGCCGTAGTTCAACTCGTCCAGATCCAGGTTATAGTTGATACGGGTAGCGCTGAATGTTTGGTATTTCACGCGGCGATATTCAACAACGCCCAATGCAGTAATGGAGTTTTTACCAAAGTTACCCTGGTAGTTTAACAAACCCTGGTATGTAAAAGAGTGGTTTTGCGCGTATGACTGCGTGAAACTTGCTTTTGAGTTACCCTGTATACCTTCTTTGAAAGTGTAAGGGGTAGTGCTAAAGTCCGGATTGTAGAAGGGGATAGGGGTGGCATATGTACGCTGGAATGAATTAGTTTGCCCAGGGAACAATGCGTCGGGGCCTTCATCATAACTGGCAACACCCTTTAAGCTTAACCCCTTTATAGGTAGTTGCTGCTCAATTGTAAACTGCGTTTGCAGGCCAGGGTTCTCATTAAACTGAGTACCGCTATGGTAGATCTCGCCGATTAACGACTGACCAATGTAACCAGACCACAGGCCATTGCTATAGTATACCGGTGTAGTTGGTGCCTGCCTTTGCGCCTGGCCTATAATGGTACCTGCGCTTTGTGCTGGGAAGTGCTGATCTTCTACCCATTTGTTTACAGATAATGAAACCTTGGTAGTTTTAGTAGCATCGGCTGTTAAATTTATTGATCCATTGTATTTATCCAGATAGGTTGGGTCCCACATACCATTCTGATGCGTGTAGCCCAGGGATGCGAAGTACTTTATACGTTCAGCACCACCTGACAAGGTAAGGTTGTGGTAAGTAAGCAGGCGATTAGGTTTGATAATCTCCTGTAAAGGATGGCCATCTGAATACCTGTCCGGATCTGAATGATCCAGAAATTTTTGCAGCTCTTCAGCTGTATAAGCCACCGGCTGTCCTTCGTTCTTGTTGGCTTCATTACGCATCAACGCGTACTCATATGAGCCTACAAACTTTGGCACCTTGGTAGGGTTTTGAAAGCCCACATAGCCGTTGTAAGTAAGGGTAGGTGACCCCACTCGTCCTCTCTTAGTAGTTACCAAAATAACGCCGTTTGCTCCGGCAACACCGTAAGGTGCAACAGCGGCAGCATCTTTTAATATGGTTAAGGTTTCAACGGTGTTTGGGTCTAACCGGGTAAAGTCGCGCGGTACGCCGTCTACTACAAGTAAAGGTGCGCTGCCGCCCAATGAGCCTGTTCCCCTAATCTGTATGTTTGAACCGTCGAAACCAGGCTCACCGCTGCTTTGGGTAACAATTAAGCCCGACACACGGCCCACCAGTGTATTGGAGATATTCACAACTGGTTTTAGCGCGATATCTTTAGCTTTTAATGTGGATACGGCCGCTGTCGTAGATGTTTTTTTCTGGGTACCGTAGCCTACTACAACAACCTCGTTAAGGTTTTTGCCGGCAGGCTGCAGGCGTATGCTCAACACAGTTTGTCCGCCTACGGCTATTTCTGAAGTTTCGTAACCAATGTAGGACACTATCAGCGTAGCGTTGTCGGGGGCGGAAAGTGTAAAGTCGCCGTTTACGTCGGTTACCACACCGCCTGTACCATCTTTAACCCTGATGGTTACCCCCACCAGCGATTCGCCGGTTGTTTTATCAATAACCTTTCCCTTAATGGTTATAGGTGGCACGTTGGCTGCTGCAGACATTGCATAGGTGCCGCTGTGAGCATAAGTAACATTTCCCAGGCACATCAGCACAGCAAGAGCGCAAATTGCCGCTTTGCTAAACTTTGGCCGGTAAAAAGGTTTAAGTAAGTTATGTTGCATAGTTGGTTTTTTAGGTGATAATTAATGCTGCTTTAAGTTTAAAAGGATCGGTAATTGGTTATAAGTTGCTGGCCTTTCTCATATAAGTTTTGTTTTATTTGGTTAATGTTGGTTTTTAATTGAAAGAACAGCCGTATAGCCAGGTAGCAAATAGTTGCATAAGGATTAAAGGAGTTTATGTGCGAATAGCATCAGTAACAACCTTAAGGCAAAAATTTATTTACTGTTATTTATACAGGTAATAATTGGTACCGCTAATTTGATGATATCAGCGCACTTGAAAAGGGGGTAAACTCGGATTTGTAGCGGGGGTATATCGTAAAAAAAAGCCCTTGCCAGAGTGGCAAGGGCTTTTTTTATATCAGGAGTTGCGCCGACTATTGGCTATACTGCGCACGTTTTGATTGTGATAAGGCTGCCTGAACTTTTTAATATAGTCCGACGGGTTAAGCCCGAAAAGCTTGCTGAACTTTTCCCTGAAATATTTTTTATCATTAATGCCCACTTTGTAGGCAGCTTCGGCAACGGAGCAGTCTGTAGTGATCATAAGCTCTGCAGATTTGCGCAGGCGTACAAACCTGATGAACTCATTTGCCGAACTGCCCGATATGCATTTAATTTTTTTATAGAAGTTAGAATGGCTCATTCCAATCCTGTCAGCTACATCTTTTATGCAAAAATCTTTGTCTTCAAGGTGTTCCTCTACAATTTTGATACACTTCTCTAAAAATTCTTTGTAATCAGCTGATATCTTAAAGTCGTTCGTCTTAAAAGTAATCTCATTATAAAAGTACTTGTGCAGGTTTTCTTTGTTCCTTAAAAGGCCGTTAACCCTGGCAATTAGTACTTCCTTTTCGAAAGGCTTTGTTATATAATCGTCGGCACCGCCCTCTATACCTTTCAGCCTTATCTCCGGCAGGGTACTGGCTGTCAACAAAATTACGGGTATATTATTCAGCGCGACATCTTCCTTTACCCGGCTGCATAACTCAATACCGCTTATCCCATCCATCATAACATCGCAAATGATAATGGATGGGATAAGTTTACTTGCCATTTCGAAGCCATCAAGCCCATTGTCTGCTTCAAACACCTCAAATTCTGCTTGAAAAATTTGCTTTACATACTGCCTAATCTGTAGGTTATCTTCTATGATAAGCATGGTATTTTTAGCTGCCAGCAAAGTATCATAGGTATTTACCTTTACGGTGTTAACGCTATTTAAAACAACCGTTTCCGGCTCGCTAAAATCCATCAGTTCGTCCAGGAAGACTGATGTTTCCACTACGTCTTCAAATACAAAAGCGCTTCCGAAATGTTCCTTGCCCTTTAGGAGATCAATTTTAAATGTAGTGCCGTCGCCAGGTTTGCTTTCATAACTGATTGCCCCTTTGTGGCTGTTTATAAACATTTTTACGAGGTAGAGCCCTATTCCGAAGCCGGGCTGTGACTGCGCTGCGTCCTGTACCTGATAAAACCTGTCGAAAAGCTGATCACCTGTGCCTGGTGGTATGCCTGCGCCGCTGTCTTTAATGTAAAGGTTTACGCCTTTTTCATCTTCGGTAAGGGTACAACTTACACTGCCACCTTTTGGTGTGAATTTAATTGCATTAGAAAGAAGGTTAAACAGCACAATTTCCATCTTTTCTCTATCCGCGTAAAGTTCTATAGTCTCTACGCTGCACTCGAGATTGAAGTTGATGTTTTTGGTTTTAGCCTGAAAGCTAAAGCAAAGGAAAACTTCGCGGCAAAGATTCACAAAGTTAAGCTTAACTACTTTGAGTTTGTCGCCATCGGTATCTGCCTTTCTGAACAGAAGGAGGTGATCTACCAGGCTAAGTAACCTCCTTGAGTTGCGGTAGATAAGATGCAGATTGTTTATGTTATCGGTCTCATCGTTATTATTGGCGATCATTTCTTTTACCGGATTTATGATGAGTGTAAGCGGCGTACGAAACTCATGCGATATATTGGTAAAGAATGAAAGCTTCTTTTCTACCAGTTCTTTCTCTTTTTCTGCAGATATATTGGCTATGCGTATCTCGTACTTAAGCCTCGCCTGATTACTTTTATAGCGAAGGTAATAGTATACCAAAACGGCGCCAACTGCAAAGTAGCAAAGGTATGCCCACCAGGTTTTATACCACGGCGGCAGTATCACTATCTTTAAGGACGTATAATTATCAAACCATACCCCGTCCTGATTAGCTGCTTTAACCTTGAAATTGTAAGTGCCCGGGTTAAGATACCGGTAAGTGGCAGACTTTTGGTTTTTTACATAGTTCCAGCTTTTATCAAGCCCCTCCAGTTGGTACGCAAATTCACTTTTATCAGTATAGGCGTAATTTAACGCAGCGTACTGTATAGAGAATACAGACTGATCGGGCTTCAGGGTGATCTGCCGAGCATCGGCAACTACCTCCGTCAGGATGTTGTCCTTCTTACCAACCTCTACTTCTTTACCAAATAGCTGAAGGGCTGTAATCACAATATTTGGTTTAAAGCTGCTGGTTTTTACCTGTTGTGGAAAAAAGATGTTGTAGCCTTCGGTACCGCCAAAACAAATAAACTTATCCTTAAGGCTGTACATCACCGCGTTAGGGCTAAAGTGGCCGGTTTGCAACCCGTTAGAAGCATCATAGTTGACTATTTTACCGTTAACATCTATTTTGGAGATGCCTTTGTTGGTGCTTACCCAAATATTGTAATCTTCATCAGGCTGTATAGCATTAATGGTATTATTGGCCAATCCGTTAGCTTCGGTGATACGGCTCAGGCTTTTTGTTTTAATATCAAAAAAAAGCAGGCCATCGTCTTCTGTACCAATAAGCAATTTGTTACCAGGGTACATCTTCAAAGAATATATTACCCTGCTTGGCAGATATTCAACCATCTGTTTATCAGCAGAAATATTGGAGAACTTATCTTTAACCCTGTCATAATACCACAACCCCGAGCCATAAGTGCCTATAAACAAGTTGCCGTCGTTGTCTTCGCAGATAGCCCTAATGTTGTTGCTCCCTAACGAGCTGTTACCGGTGTTGTAGTTTATAAAGGTGTTTCCATTGCCTACCATTCGGCTTATGCCGCCACCATTTGTACCTATCCACAAGCTATTGTGTGAATCAGGGTATATCACCCTTATATCATTTGAACACAAACTGGCCAGGTTGCTGCCGCTGTGTGTAAAGTTGATGAACTTGTCTGTACGTTTGTCGTACCTAAACAGTCCCTGCTCATACGAGCCAAACCATAGGTTATTCGCGTTGTCTTTTGCCGCGCATAGTATTGCGTTGTTGGTTAATGAGCCGTTTTTGCCGTCGGCATAATAATGCTTTAAAACATCCCCGTTCAGGTTCTTTTTGTAAATGCCATCTCCATCGCTGCCCAGCCATAACAAACCATCAGCATCAAGGCACATACCGTAATATCTTAACAGGCTGGTGCTATAGCCGCTGGTTTGCTTGGTTTGAAACTTCATGAATTTTTCCGGTACGCTGCTCACCATGTAAATGCCGTCGCCGTAGGTGCCCGCCCAAACGTTATTGTCCTTATCCTGGTATAGCGACTGAATAGTTCGCTCGGTAATGTTGTAGTTGTCTTCTGATCCTACCGGTTCTATGTCAATTTTTTCGGGAGTGGTCTTTTGCAGCTCTTGCAGGTCCAGTTTATACAGGCCACCATCCTGCAAACCAATAAGCAGATTTTTTTGGCTGTCCTCTAAAAGCGAATAGAAATAGTTGCTGCGGAGATGATGTTTTGGGCCGTTGATTAAGTAAAATTTATTTTTGCTGCGGACGTAATAGGCGAGGCCCTGGCTGGTGCCTATCCAAACATTTTGATTATGATCTTCGCAGATGGCGTTTAAACGCCCTGCTTTTACACTGCTTACATCAACTTCCGTTGCCTTACTTAAGATTACGCCGCTTTTTACATGATAAACAGATAATGTGCCACCTTGGTCAGCCAGCCATAATAGCCCTTGGGAGTCTTGCAGTGACATACTTATACTATTGCTGAACATGCCGGGCACGTTGCGCTTGCTAAATTCCTTTATTTGCCCGGTGTTTTTGTTGTAAGAGAACATGCCCAGGTTGTTGCACGAAAACCATAAAGTATTTTTATCAGCAACAGAAATGTTATTAACGCTATTGATGCGGTCAGCCGGATTACCCGTTAAGTAGAACGGGGTAAATTGCTCGGTACTGGTATTAAATTTAAACAGGCCGCGGCGGGTTGATACCCATATTTCGCCCTGCGGATCTTTAAACATCATTTCAAGATAGTTTCCCGGAAGGCCTTCTGGTTTAGTTGGGTCGTACTTGTAAACTTTAAAGTTTATACCATCAAACCGGTTTAGGCCATCTGCGGTAGCAAACCACATAAAACCTTTATTATCTTGTATAATGCTGTTTACAAAACCAAAGGAAAGGCCGTCTTTTAGCGAGTACTTTATAACCTTTCTGTTGGGTGTGGTTTGCGCAAAATTGCACATGCTAAGCAATACACCAAGTGCAGTTAGTATAAGTTTTCTCATAAGCGTGGCAGATTTACCCTGGTTTATAAATGTCAAATTAGCATTTATAAACATTATCGGCAAAATATTTTGTTTTTAAGGCAAAGGCACGTGTATGTTTTAGCTTAAACGACAAACCTGATGAGGCTATAAGCGAAGGAGGGTACGATTGTTAAACCGCGTGCGTTTATGCAATACATAACCATAAAGCTATGTTATGTACAAGATTATTTTACAACTTCACTTACCAAAATTAAAGGAACTATATCCGTGTAATTGGCAAAATCGGCCCTGATAGCAACTATGTGCGGACCAACAGCTGATTGATAATCTTTAAGGTTCCTGATGTAAAACGTTCCGATTGCTGCAAAAGGTAATGGTTGATTGGGCATGCCATTGGCCATTCCTTTTTCAATTGTGTATTTCACCAGGTTTGATCCAAGAAATCCGGCAACCATAGGCATATGTTTGGTTTCATAATATTCCATATCAAACTTTTTGCCTTCTGCGTATGGGTACATAACGGTTACTTTGATCAAGCCCTTTTCAGCAACAGCCATATTGCGCTCTTTGGTGTCGGTATTTTGCTTTTCCTGGCTAAATGCGGCAGAACCGGATATTAAAATTAAAAAGGAGATAATGGTTATGATTTTCATATTGCGGCTTTTTATTGGTGAAGTTCGGTTGAAAATTTCAAGTTGACAACCAGTTCTTAAACATGAGACAATTTAGATATTTTTCTATATTATCAAGCCTTCAAAGAGTGTCCCAATTAAAAAATCTATGGTGTCCCATCAGTTTTTTTAAAAACAGTCAGTAAACGTGTAAGTTACTATCAGTTAAATGTTTATTACCAAAGACCTAAAGCTTTTGTACTGTCCCGCAGTGTCCCGCTTTGATGGTGTAAATTACTGTAAATTAAGTACTTAATGTTTGAAGTTGTCCCGCTTGTCCCACTTCCTATGCGGGACACCTGTTTGGAATTAGGGGGATTCTAGCTGTCGATCCTGTTTGTTTTAAAGTAACAAGCTTCAGATTATTTTACCTGAAGCTTGTTGTTAATATTGGGTGGATTCAATCTGCGGATAGCGGTTAAAAGCGGAACTACTTCCGGCTTTGTAATTTTGCCGGACAGGGTTACTTCCTTTTCGCTTACATCAGCTATTACTGTGGGGTACCCCGCCAATATGCTATCTACAGCTTGCTTTATGGGGAAAGCGTTAGTTAGCGTAACCGGCGCTATTTGTAAGCGGCTTACCATATCTTTTACAACACGTATACCCTTAACCATTTTTTCTACCGCATCCTTCGACTTTTTTGAAGGGCAACTTCCTGTAAGCGTCACTCTTTTATCTTCAACCGTGTACTTTACATCAGCAAAATTCACATCTGTTTTAGCTAGTTGGGTGATCTCTGCTTTAATATCCTTGTCCGTGGTGGTGCAACCAGTAGACACCATTAGACCCGTAAGTACGAGAATGGCTGATAGGCGTGCTGAAGATGCTTTAAACGCTTTTATTATATTCATAACTTTTAGGTACTAACGCAGACCTTAAAATCTGAGAAAGGCTGCGATAATACTTTCTTTAGGCATTTTTTCAGCAGGCAGTACATATACGTTGCCGCCATTTATGTATGTATTTACAGCCGCTTTATTAATAAGGCACTCGTCATTGTCCTGACGTTCGGGGTGTATCTCCAGTTCAGCAGTGTCTGCATTAAACTTCCCCCAGATATGTTGATCCTGGCAAACAAACAAATCGGAAATCTGCGCGTAAAAACTTGCCGGGATAACCTTCTCGGGTATAGATGACGTAAGCGAAGTAGCTATCCCATTGTAGTAATTCTCCAACGCGCTGTTTGTACGTTGCTTGAAGTAGGAAGTGAGCTTTTCACGCGTTTTGGTAAATAGTGCCTGTAAGCTCTCGTGCTGTTGATTACCTGTAATAGCCTCTTCTTCTATAAAATGATATTTTGATATGCTCTTATAAATCGGAAGCAGGTATTCAACACCGGCGAGCACCAGCGGTAGGTTCTTGTCGTGCAGTACTTCTGAGAACAGCGTTCTGTCAACTTCCTGAAAATAAGTTGTTACTAACGTCTTGTCGTCAAGCTGGTTTTCTTGCCCGTGGAAGTTCGCACCGCCATCATTACCACCTCTGCTGCCGCGCCTGTGCAGCTGAGCGCCAACCTTTTCATCATACTGGATAACATCTTCCATACCGTAGGGCATTCCAGCCACTTGTATATGCTGCATCCCAAATGCGTTGCCCTGGTACAGCCTTGCCTCTTGTTTGCTTAGCACAAGCAGGTAGAATTCTTCAGTATTGGTTATTACTGGCAATAGTGGACTAACATAGAATTCGCTGTTAATGAACAATTCTTCTTTTAAAGCAAAAGGTAGTTGCACTGCCTTAAAGAAATCTTTTGTCACGAATACAGCCAGCCCGTCCAGCTGGCTATTCCAAAATATTTCGTTGTTGTAAAGCTCATAGCAAGGTGTCAGCAATTCTGCGATACTTTCAGAATCCATGCCTTTTGGCTGCAACTGAGCATTTACGCTTTGCAAAGCGTTTTTAAATACAAGGGCATCTTTCTTTTCATTAACCTCCACACCTGACCGGTGAGTAGGTATGTAAATCGAGATACATGGTTCGCCTTTATGGTTGGCTAGTTCGGTAAATTCCTGTTTAGTTATCAATTCCATCAGTAGCTATTTAGCATTATTAACACTGTCATCTCCATCCATATCTTCACCTTTGTGTAGGTTGCGGTTTACATGCCTTACGTGTATACCATCGGCAATTTCATCTGTACCGTCCCTGGTGTATTTGGCAGCTATTTCGTTCTCCGTTTCCGGGTCGGTTACCGCGAAAGCATCTTTTAACTGATGTGTTTCTCTTCCGTTGCCAGATGGTTTTCCTTTTGGCGGTATAAATGCGCCATTTTTATTCTTTGCCATAACTATAGTTTTAACAATTGATTAAATACTTATTGGTGTTTTATTATTCAACCGCAGTAGTCCATTGATTAAAGCCGCAATGTGGACATTTCTCCGGTTTCTCCGCTGTTTTTACGGTTAATCCGCAAGCCTCGCATGTCATTAGTTCCTCATGATGCTTGAGGCGGGCATTAAATTCTTTGTCCCAATGCGGGAGTAGTGTAAGTCCTGGAGTGCTATCTTCCGTACGAATAAGGGTAAAAGATCCGTTTGCCTCCATAAACAGCCTTTTTACACTACCAAGTTGCTTTATCCCCTGCGATCGTAACTGGGCTACCAAACGCTCGCGGGATACTCTTACCTTTTCCATCCGTTTCAGGTCTATCACGCCGTTTTTCACCAGCACATCCATTTCACCAAGGGCAAAGTTTTCAAAGCTAGTGTCAGACATTGCCCGTGCCGAGATCCATCTCTGTATGAATACTACAACAATGGCTATAATGAATGCCGGTAAAATGCCGCGGTCGGGAGAGGTGAGGGGAATACCTATGGCTGCTGCCAGAGATACCATTGCTATCATCTCGTTCCTGCTTAGCATGCCACTCATGCGTTTACCCATCAATCGCATGGAAAACAGCAGCAGTAAGAAAATAATAACAGACCGGATAACTAACTCTAAAAAGAAACTAGGCGGAACATCGCCTATCAGTATGCGTTTCCAATCCTCTAACTTTATCTGATCTGGTTGCATATTTAAATTATAGCTTTAATCCAATCATCGTTTCCGCATACCTTACATCTGCCTTTTGTTTCCTCCGGCTCAACGTTTCCGCACATCTTACATGCTTTAAGCGGTTTTTGCTCGGTATCGTTATTACCAGCATGTTCTTGTTTTTCCACAATTTCCTCGTCGTCAACGTGCAGTATCGGCAAGCCGGGCCTTGGTTCATCAGACTTGAAAATGCTGTATACGCCGTTAGCTTCCAGGTAAACCCTGTCTAACTCGCCAAGGTTAAATACATTAAGCTGTCGAAGCTGTGAAAAAAGTTGCCTGTGAGATATGCGATTCTTTTTGAGTTCATCTAATTCAAGCACACCATTTTTTATAAGCATGCTGAGCTTACCTTGGGTAATATCCTCTATTTTGGTGCTTTTAACACCCAGGTAGCTAATTCCGCGTTGTAGCCATACGGCGCAAAGCAGTAATACAATACCTTGCAGAAGGCCTCTGTCTGGTATTTGCATCGGAACGCAAATTATTGCCCCTAGCGTAAGCATAACTGCAAGCTCCATTATGGTTAATTGCCCACTCATGCGCTTACCAAGCCAACGTATGGCGAGTAGCAGTGTAACGAATATGATAATTGTCCTCAGGAAAACTTCCAGGAGGAAAATTGGAGGAGCATTACCAATAAGGATGCGGTATATGTCATCAAAATGAATGGACTCTTTTTTCATAGCTTTCCCACCAGGCTATTAACCTGCACCTGTCTTCAACGTTATTTGCGAGCCTGAACCCCTTTATTGTGCAATAGATGAATATGCCTTACGGTTGATGACTTCCTTTGCCAAGTGAAGCATGTTGCTGCAGGTTTTATCCCATGAGTTTTGTTTCAAATGAGAGTCAACTTTAGACAGCCATTTCGCTTTTTGGTTGTTGCTTAATTCTATTTCAGCTGCATCAATAAATCCTTGTGCATCACTTGCAATGTGCACCAGGCTGTTCTTGCCATAAGGATTTATTACATCCTTAATCGGGGTTGATATCACCGGTTTGCCGGCGGCCAGGTATTCAGGAGTTTTTGTTGGACTGATGAACTTTGTAGATTCGTTAAGCATGAAAGGGATTAGTGCAATGTCCCAGTGTGCCAGGTATTCTGGTAATTGCTGGTAGCTTTTTGGACCAAGGTAATGGATGTTCTTGTTACGGGGTAGTGTCTCCGGATCAACCTTAACTACAGGGCCTATCAGACATATTTGCCACTCAGGACGTGCGTTAGCAATATCTCTTATCAGTTCAATATCAAAGCGTTCATCAATTACGCCGTAGAAACCAAGTTTTGGACCGCTGATGTGCGCCTGGTCTTCCGGGCATTTAGTTATCTCCCTTGCTTTTGCAAAGTGTTCTTTTTCTATACTGCTAGGGAAAGCATGTATGTTAGCGTGCTGATTTTTTTTGGCTTCGTACAGGGAGTGACCACCGGTGAATACTACGTCTGCCTTGCTCAGCATTTCTTTTTCGAGATTTTTCAATTCTTCCGGCGCAAACTTAAACGCAGATAGTTCGTCCATGCAATCAAATATGATCAAATCAGGAGAGTACTTACGGCTGAAATCAAGCGCCATAGGAGTGTAATACCAAAATGCATATTCAGACAGGTCTTTGTTTTTCATAAAGCCATCGAACATTGATTTTAATATTGTTTTAGTTTCTTCGGCATTAAGGCCAGCGTTAATATGCGGAACCATTAAAACAAGGTTGTTACCCCTTGTGAGGTATTCATAGTATTCATTTTCAGTGGCATCGCAAATTGGTTCTTCAATAAAAAATATGTTAAAAACCTTTGACAGGCGTGTTAGCAAGTGTTGTGGTCGCTGATAAACAAAATCCCAGCGCAGGTGAGAGAAACAGATAAGGTTAGCTGGTAAGGTGTTGTAAATGCTCCTTACCTGGTCTTTCTCAGTGTTACTGTTTATAATCTTCATATTCGTTTTGTGTTTATAGAAGAGTAGCAAAGCAGATACCGAAATGTATCTTATTGGAAACAATTTAAATTAATACGATAATAAAAGTTTTAAACATCGACTGCATTCTATTCATTTTCAACGTATTAAATCGATAATGGCTTTTTACTTCTGGTTTACAGCTAATTTGCCTCCTAAATAAAAGTGAATGAATTAACTACACACCATCCAACATTCCATACACTTTAAGCCATTTAGAAGATGAGTAGGGGGATTTTTTTGACAATTAGGTGGCAAGAGCAACAAAACACCGTTGATTTCTTAACTATTAGATAATAATTTAAATTAATAATCGATTTGGCAATTGTCTTGCTATATGTAAGGAAAGAGTAGAATTATGGCTTTAGAAAACCCGGTTGATATATGGGGCGGTTTAGAATGTACTATAAACCGCGTTAAAGACGCATATCATGATCAGTTTGAATTTGGTGGACACTATAAAAGGGAGAATGATATTGATTTGATTGGGTCTTTGGGTATAAAAATGCTCCGGTACCCTGTTCTTTGGGAAAAACATCAACCTGTTAAGGACGGTGTAATTGATTGGGGCTTTACTGACAGGAAACTAACCCGTTTAAAGGAGCTTAATATAGAACCGATAGCCGGATTGGTACACCACGGGAGTGGCCCGCTGCACGTTAACTTTTTTGACGGAAGCTTTGAGGAGGGTGTTGCTAAGTATGCTAAGGCAGTAGCTGAGCGCTTCCCCTGGCTGGAATATTACACACCAGTTAATGAGCCTTTAACTACCGCAAGGTTTTGCGGGCTTTATGGGCATTGGTACCCGCATATGGCAGATGAGCTTAGCTTTTATAATATACTGCTGAGCGAATGTAAAGCAACCGTAATGGCTATGGCAGCCATACGGGAAATTAACCCTGATGCTAAACTAGTACAAACAGAAGACCTAGGCAAAACCTATAGCACACCATTGCTGCAGTATCAGGCTAATTTCGAAAACGAGCGCCGTTGGGCATCTTATGAACTTTTATGCGGAACCTTAACACCCGACAAAGTTATGTACCGGCAGATGTTGGCTGTTGGCATACCAGAAAGCGAGCTGCAGTACTTCCTTGCAAATAATTGCCGTCCTCATATCGCCGGGTTTAATTACTACATTACTTCGGAAAGATACCTCGATGAGACATTAAATACTTACCCAAACCAATACCACGGTGGAAATGGGATACATGCGTATGCAGACATTGAAATAGTAAAGGCGGCCACAGAACTTGAATGGGGACCAGATAAACTGCTTAGCGAGGCGTGGGAAAGGCTTGGGTTACCAATGGCAATTACAGAGTGCCACTTACATAGTACCCGCGAGGAGCAGATGCGCTGGTTTCATGAAATGTGGGAAACCGTTAACAGACTTAAAGCAGAGGGGCTGGACATAAGAGCGATTACTGTTTGGGCGATATTTGGCCTGCACGGATGGAACCGGCTGGTTACCCAACCTTACGGCGATTATGAGCCCGGCGTTTTCAACTTAAGTTCGGGCTATCCAAGACCGACGGCACTCGCGCGATTGATCAGAGTGCTTACAAAACGTAAAGTTTATTATCACCCTGTTTTGGAAACAGAGGGCTGGTGGAAACGCGAAGACAGGTTGCAATATAGCTTCGACAATATTTTACCTCTAAAAAACATTAAACATATCCCAAAGTGTCAGCCTGTACTTATCATAGGCAAATCGGGCACGCTAGGCAATGCTTTCAGTATAGTTTGCGATGAAAGGAACATACATCATTTCTTGTTAAGCAGGGAAGATGTTGATATTACAGACTCTGAAACTGTAGAGCAGATTATTGAAGATTATAACCCATGGGCAATTATAAACGCGACAGGCTACGTAGATGTTGCTGCTGCAGAAGATAAACGTGAGGCTTGTTTCAGATCTAACTACGAAGGCCCTGGAGTATTAGCAGCACAATGTGCAAAGCACGCTATAAAACTGCTCACTTTTTCTTCCGGGCTTGTTTTTGACGGCGCTAAACAATTACCTTATGTTGAGAGTGATCCCGTTTCTCCGTTAAATGTCTACGGCGAAAGTAAAGCCAGGGGCGAAGAGGTTGTATTAGCTAATAACCCAAATGCCTTAGTTGTGCGCACCTGTAACTTTTTTGGCCCATGGGATGATACCAGCTTTGTTGCAAAAACAATTTCCGACCTTAAAGAAGGTAGAACTGTTGTGGCCGCAAGTGATGTGTTTGTATCGCCTACTTACGTGCCCGATCTTATTCACATTGGCCTGGACCTGATGCTTGATAACGAGAATGGCCTATACCATGTTGCTAGCACCGGGCGTATCACCTGGGCCGAACTCGCTTTTAAAATAGCAGAGATGACCGGCTTGGATGCTAGCGTGATAAAACCAACCCCACTTAAACAGATGAACTTGAAGGTAAGAATGCCGAAGAGTAACGTATTGCAGAGTGAAAAAGGCGTAAAACTACCTACTCTTGAAAGTGCTTTGCGGCATTATGTAGATGTCACCGGAAACAGCTACCTTGGTAATACAATAGCTGTTTAAGATTCAACACAATGGCGGATTTCTCCGCCTTAAGCACTTTTGTTATTTTTAGCGTGATATTCATATAATGAGTAGTGATGCTTGCCGTGCCTTAAACACTGAACAAAGAAGGTACTATGGATGTTAAAGGATTTCAACCCGCTTGATCTTAAAGCAAACATGATTAAATTAGAATATTTCACACCGAACGATTTTCCGTTGCTGATAGACTGGATAGACAACGAAGATTTGCTGATGAACTGGGCGGGTACGCAGTTTCGTTTTCCGCTTACGCCTGATAAACTGAACTGGTACATAGAGGACGCTAATGATTTCAATGATTCTGACGTTATGATCTATAAAGCTGTTGATGAAGAGAGCGGCAAGACTGTAGGCCATGTCTCATTAACTGCCTTGAACCGCCGCAACAGGTCCGCACGTATTACCAGGGTGCTTGTAGGCAGTACCGATGAGCGGGGGAGAGGCTTGGGCGAACAGATTACCCGGGCTGTTATGAAGATTGGGTTTGAAGATTTCCATCTCCACCGGATGAGCCTCGGTGTTTACGATTTTAACCAGCCCGCTATAAAATGTTATAGTAAATGTGGCTTTCAGGTGGATGGCTTGCTGCGCGACATCAGCCGGCACGGTGATACATTTTGGAGCCTGATGGAGATGAGCATACTCGAAAACGAATGGCGCGAGTTCAATCAACATAAAGAAACAACAGCTTTGTAACAGCGTTCTCCTGATTAAATATGGGGTGGATTATTTTGCGGGATAATGTACTTGCAGCCTTTTGAAAGCAGTTTAACATTAAGGTCCTGTATAAATATCCTGCGGTCCGAGTTGAACCTTACAATATTGGTATCTGTGATGTTGAAGCCTTCTATCACGATAACTATCCCGCTGCCAATTACCTCCCCTTCAATACCGTTGCGAACAATCAGAGCGGTATCTTCTTCGATGCCTATGCCAATATTAGTAGGGTTGGTTGCAACCACCTGTGCCATGCGCACAAAGCGGCCTCTGTCCACAAAGTGAGTGTCAATACAGACGTCGTTCAGGAACTCCAGACCCGTTGTGATCTTTATTTCACCAGCAATTTGCTGCGCATCTTTGTTACCTGCGAATATCATCGGGGTAGACATTGCCATTGCGCCTGCACTGGTACCACCAATAATCAACTTGTCGTGTATATAGCGCTGCTTAAGCTCAAATAAAAACTGGGTACCGCCATAAATAGAAGTGAGTTTAAGCTGGTCGCCGCCGGCCAGGTATATGCCGTCTGCTTTCTTAATACGCTCTACATCTTCTTCATTTGCAGCGTCTGCACGTTTATCATGATGTATATGGCCCAGTTTGTTTACCCCAAGTTCAGTAAATGCTTTTCTGTAGTCTTCAAAAGACTCGTCACCCTCTGCGCTTGCAGATGTAATTACCTCAATAACGCAGTCCTTTTTACTTACAAGATCAACAAAGGCTTTTAGGATTTCCATAGGTTTATATTCTGCCTGGCTGCTTTCTTTTTCACCCGCACCTTTGTCTTCATGTCCTCCCACAACCAATAATGTTCCTGATGGTATGGGGCACGAGTTAATCTTTTCTTCTCTCATTTCTATAAAATCTAAGGTCAATATTCAAGTTATTTAACGTGAAATTGTTTTAATTAGAAATTAACTATCTAGTATTTTGATTTGTATTCCGGGTTTTAAAACATTTATTTAGCTAATTTTTATATTATTAATTTACTTAACTGAGTTTTATTAATTAAAAGTAAAACAAACTAAGTCTAAAATCATTCTAATTACAGCAGTCAAATTACCTGACCACTTCTTTTCAGAAAGCGCTTCAGCATCCATCTGTGATGCCGCCATACTTGCCGGAAATAATTTAGAACTCATTTATTGTTAATTATAAATAAAAACAGGTTAAGTATGTTCTATCATGACAAAAAGCTACAGTACCAGGTACGTGTAGAAAAACCAAACCCCGCATTTGCTAAACTTTTGCAACAGGCCATAGGCGGTATAGAAGGCGAAATAAGGGTGTGTTTACAATACCTTTTTCAGGCATGGGGCGCCCGTAGGCCGGCCAAATACCGCGATATGCTGCTGGATACTGGTACCGAGGAGATTTCGCACATTGAAATGCTGAGCACAGCAGTAGCGCTGAACCTCGAAGGTGCAACCAATGACCTTAAAGACAAAATTGCCGGCGAGAACCCAATAGTTGGTAGTATAATGGGCGGAATGGATCCGCGTCATGTATTATCATCAGGGCTGGCAGCGATGGCCGTAGACAGTAACGGTGTTCCGTTTAACGGTTCATGGGTGGTAGGCAGCGGCAACATTGCGGCTGATATGTATGCAAACGTAATGGCAGAGTCTACCGGTCGTGTTTTAGCTACCCGTTTATGGGAACTAACTGATGACCCCGGCATGAAAGACCTGTTATCCTTCCTGATCACCCGCGATACTATGCACCAGAACCAGTGGTTGGCTGTGCTTGAAGACCTTGGTGGTTTAAGCGCTAACATGCCAATCCCTAACACTTTCCCAACAAGAGAGCAGGTGAAAGGCTTTGAATACGCGTTCGTATCAACCAATATAGAGCGCCCCGAAGCACCGGATGCACGTTGGGCAAGTGGCCCGTCAATGGATGGCAAGGGCGAATTCTCATACGTTCATGCTACTCCTATGGGAGATGTACCCGTACTAGGTCCGCCGGATGTTAAAGGGTATGCACAGGAACAGCAAATGACCGGCGGTGCCGATAAAGGTATCCTGGAGAACATCAAAGACACCATTTTACCATAATAAAGATACCGGCTGCCTGGCATGTACAGGTACCGGTAAATACTTAAATCAAAAGCTATGAAAAAGTTAATAATGATATGTGCTTTAGGTGCATCACTAACATTAGCCGGATGCAGCGGCAATGGCAAACAAAGCAGCAGTGATACTGCCGGACAAAATCAGCCTGGCAAAAGTGATGACCATTCTATGGACACGGATGAGACGCCCGGCTCCGGTGCAGGTCCTGCAGGCAGGGCACACATGAATGATACCTTGCCAAAAGAAGATACCACCAAACACGGGCAGGCATCTCCAAACAATAAATAGTTATTAATATTAAAAAAGCCCCGCTGTATAATGCAGCGGGGCTTTTATTTGATGCTCTGTTACACAAAAACCCGGTTATCCGTATAGGTGTCCCGGAATACTTTAGGATTGCAGCTTTTCTTTCGTTTGAATATCCTGTTAAAGTTGGATATGTTGTTGAAGCCGCATTTGTAAGCTATCTCGGCAACGGTGGCCGTACTGTCTATCAGTAATCGGGATGCATGGCCTAGCCTTATTTCGTTTAGGCTATCTATGAACGTTTTACCGGTACGCCTTTTTATAAAACGGCTGAAACTTGCTTCGGGCATATTAGCTATCCGCGACACTTCCGCGAGGGTTACCGGGCGGGTGTAATTGCTGTTGAGATAATCAAACACTTTCTGTACGCGCCTGCTGTTGCTGTTCAGCTTGTCGCTGCTAAAGCTCCATTCAGACAGTGTGCGGGTATCCGGCGCTACAGAAAGGTGGTGCAATATGGTAAGCAGCTCCAGTACCGATAAAAATCCGTTCTTCTTGTCAAGTTCTAATAGCCGGTCCTTTACCGTATCAATAACCTCAGGCGTAAACGTTATACCCCTGAGCGACCTGTCAAGCATGCTTTTCACAAAGTTCATCTGGTTACGGCTTAGAAATTTTTCGTCAAATAAATCGCGGTGAAACTGTATGGTCACCTCAATTATTTCTGTACTCCTGCATTCATGGTCAAACCAGGCATGATAAAGGTTTGGCCCGATAAGTACAAGATCAACATCGCCGATAACTTCAATGTTGCCTCCCACTACACGTTTGGCGCCACAGGCATTAATCAGCAGGTTAAGCTCATATTCATCGTGATAATGCAGCGGGAAATCAAACTTTGTTTTTACCCTGTTGAATATGGTAAAACAGTCGTTTGGGGTAAGCGGAGTTATCTCATGCATTACATTGTTTGGCATATCAGCTGGATGTATTTACGTGTAATATAAAGCTGCCGCAACAGCTTGTCACTGTTGCGGCAGCTTTATGGCTATATAAAACCAAGGTCATCTACATAGAAGGTGCTTGGTGCAGCTACACCAAGTGTTTGGAAGGTAATCTCGCTAATAGTAGCAGGGCTGCCTACAGCGCTAAGCGGGATGGTGTAGTCGGTATATGCGCCAGGCTTTAGCTCTATAGGGTAAGCCGCGCCATAATTGCCGTTTATCACCAATTGCACACGATCACCGGCTTTAATGGCGTTGCCGCCGTAAACTGATACCTTAAGGCTGGTAAGCCCTTTTTCGGTAACGCTTAAGGTAGCACCGCCGTAACCCAGCTGCAAAGCGCCATAGCCGTTATCAACTGTTACAGCAATTGCGTTAGGGCCGCGCTTAGGATGTTCGGTGCTGGCGTAGTTACGCGTACTTCCGTAGCCGTCGTAACCTCCATTGCCCTGGCCGCCCCAGCCTGCAGAAAGTGCGTCGCCATAGATAACATATTTAAAGCCGTATGATGCTGCAGACTTTGTAGTGCCGCCCGGTGTGGTTACATAAATGTAGCTTTGTACAATGCCAGCCGGTACTTTTACCTGAATTTGCGTTGGGGTAGGTGTACCTACAATTTCGGCAGGTGTATCATCAAACTTAACAGCGGTAACACCATCGAACACGGTACCCTTGATGGTGATGATGTCGCCCGTGCTGGCTGCCAGCGGATCGAAACTGGTGATAGTCGGCGGCGGCTGCGCTATAGAGAAGTTGAAGTCTACCGTGCCGTACTTGGTTACTACCGTTAACTTGTTAGCCTGGCTTGGCCCGAAAGGAGTACCGTTAGGTATGGTGATAATGATCACTTTATCTGTAACAAGTGCCGGGTTAAAGTATACCGATGAGCCGTTGAAAGATACCGAAGTGGTGGTTTGCAGGTTCTCGCCAATTATTGCGTATTGATTGTTCAGCTTACCTTCTGCAACTGTAGAGTCGAATGCCACAACCGTGCGATCATCATAAACGCTGCTTGAATCCAGGGTAATACGGTGCACTACCCCTACAATGGTATCGGCCTTACTAACTGTGCGCACACGGCTAATGGTTGGCGCGCCCTTGCCGCCTTCAGGCTGGTCTTTTTTGCAGGCCGCAAATCCGAATACCATCAATGCCGATAGTACCCAGAAGTATGTTTTTATATTTTTCATTTTAAACTGATTCTTAAAAATTTATTTAAATACATAAGCTACTGGCGCTTCTTTCAGCTTAGGGTTTGCTGCTACTTCCGTGGTGGGGTAAGGGAACAGGAATCCATCAGCCGGAATTGGCACTTTCTGGCTATACACAACAGGAGGGGTATCGTTGCTGTAAGTGCCACGTTCCTGGTTATCAATAATTGCTTTGGCAAGCGGGTGGCTGGCAACATTAAAACCATCCAGGCGGCCAAGGTCAAACCAGTAATCGCCTTCAATAGCCAGCTCTATGCGGCGCTCGTGAAAGATGTCGTTTTTAGTGATGCTCGGCAGCGGGTTTAAGCCTGCGCGTTGCCTTACTTTATTAAACGGTACCAGCGCGGCAGGGTCTGCAGTGCTGGAGTTACTTCCTAATACGGCCTCGGCCTCTATCAGCAATACCTCTGCATAACGCATCAGGTAGGTGTTGTTACCGGTTGATTGGGCGCCACCTTTACCGCCGTTATCAGCAGGGGTACCTGTTACATACTTTTTAATTCCCGCCCGGGTATTTTGTGAGTTCACGTCGGTAGGTACGGTAAAACCGCCGCCTGCCTGGTTCAGTTCAGGGTATTTATCGCCGGCAAGCATTATAGTGCCGTGCAGGCGTTTGTCGCCCGGTTCGTAAGCTGTTTGCAAGTCAATTGTGGGGCCAATAACCGAATAGCCGTCACCGGTACCCGTGATGATAGAGTTAATGGCGAATGATGCCTGCATGGAGTTGCCGTGACCATAAGGCGCACCCGCAGCCCATTGTAAAGCAGCTACAGATTCCTCATTGTTGTTGCTGGCAGTCTCAAACAGGTCGGTATAGGTTTTACCCGCTACATCAACACCGTAGAGTTTAAACTCGCCGCTGTTTATAACCTTTTCTGCAGCAGCACGTGCTTCAGCATATTTTTGCTGGTACAGGTATACTTTAGAAAGCATTGCTGTTGCCGAGCCGCTTGATACATGCCCCTGCGCTACAGAACTGCCACTGCGTACCATCTTGTTGCAATTGGCTTCTGCAAACTGCAGGTCGCGCTCAATAAACTTGTACACATCAGCAACGGGGTTGGTATTTATCTGGAAGTTGTTTACGTAATCAAGGCTATTCTCAATAATCGGTACATTACCAAATAACCTTACCAGGTAGAAGTAAGCCAGGCCACGCATGAAGTGCGCTTCGCCAAGCGCGTTGTTAACTACTGCAGAGGGAACTGATGCAGACACCTTTGAAGGCAGGTTGTTGATAAGCGCGTTAGACTGCGCTATCACAGTAAATAGCGATACCCAGGCGTTATTCAGCTCGGTATTATCACCCGTTACCGAAAAGTTGCCAAAAGCAACCACGTCGCTGGAGTAGGTGCGCGCATTTCCGCTGGAAAGCTCGGTAATTGCCCACGCGGCCTTGTTGTTCCAGCTAAACCATACGTTATTATACAAGCCGTTAGTGCTTGATTGTACCTGGTCTGCAGTTTTATAAAAGTTGTCCAGAGTAATAGCGTCCTCGGGCGCTTTGTTAAAAAATTCCTTTTTGCAGCTGGTAGCGGTAATGCAGGTCATCACAGCTAAGCCACTTATATATTTTATATATCTTTTCATTGTTTACTTATTAATGGTTAAAACTCAGCGTTAATACCAAATGTAACGGTGCGTGCCGATGGGTACCTGCCTATATCTACGTTAGATAACAGCGGATTTTGGTTTTGCAGGCCAATCTCCGGGTCGTAACCTTTGTAGCCGGTAAAGGTGTACAGGTTTTGGCCGCTTACATACATCCTTAAGCGGTTAAGCTTAACCTTGCGAATGATTTTTGACGGGAAGTTGTAGCCTAGCTGTACATTTTGTACCCTCAAGTAGGTAGCGCTGTGTATAAACCTGTCAGAGATCTGCAGGTTGGCATTATCTGTACCACCCCTTGGAGCCGGAACGTCTGATGTTGGGTTTGTCGGGCTCCAAAAGTTTGCTTCGGCAGCGTACTGGTTCTGGTAAAGGTTAGCCAGGCCACCCAGCGTACGGTCAAGCAGGCTCAGGATCTTGCCACCTTGCTGGCCTTGCAGGAATATGCTTACGTCGAAAGCTTTATAGTTGAACGTGTTGGTAAAACCAAAGGTGAAGTTTGGCTGCGGGCTACCCAGTGATTCCTGGTCATTAGCGTCCACTTTGCCATCACCGTTAATATCTTCATACTGTACATCACCCAGCCAGGTACGTTTGTTACCCAGGTTGCCATCGTTTGATACAGGGTAACCGAATTGGATAGGAGCATTGCGCAACTGCTCATCGGTTTTAAATACGCCTTTAACACGGTAGCCGTAAAACTCGCCGAGCGGGCCGCCAACAACGGTGCGGGTGATAGGCAAGCTAAGGAAACCGTTGGTAACGCTTTGAATAAGCTGAGGCAAGCCGTTAGCTAAAGAGATAACCTCGTTTTTGTAGCGGGATACAATTAAAGTGGTGTTCCACTTAAAATCTTTACCGGTGATGTTACGTGAGTTTAAAGAAAGATCGAAACCTTTGTTTACTATACCACCTGCGTTAACATACGGTGGCGCTATACCTCCCAGGTAATCCGGCCCGCCTACCAGGTACGATGGAAGCGGCAACTGGAACAGGAATTTGCTGGCCTTACGATGGAAGTAATCAAAGGAGCCATCTATACGGTAGTTAAACAAGCTAAAATCTATACCGGCGTTATACTCTATCTGGTGCTGCCAGGTAAGATCGGGATTGGCGATACGTGCCACCAGGAAGCCTGTACCCAAACCTGTGATGGTTGGATTTAACTGCGAACCAAAAGAGTAAGGGGCAATACCCTCGTTACCCAATTGGCCATAACCTAACCTGATCTTGATATTATCGGCAACGGATTTAATAGGTGCCATGAATGATTCGTCAGACAGTCTCCAGGATGCGGCGAACGATGGGAAATAGCCCCTTTGATGGCCCGGCGCAAAGTTTGAAGAAACGTCAGTACGAATGGTAGCCGTTACGCTGTATTTATTGTTGAAAGTGTAAATACCACGCGCAAACTGCGACTCTAGGTTGTGTGGCGCACTCTTGCGCTCGTCTACCACGGCGGTTGTTGCAGTACCCAGGTTAAGGGTTGGTACGTTGCCGCCTAAATCGTTTGTTAGGAAGCCTGATATGGTACCGCGGGTGTAGCCCCAGCGCGAAGAAGAAAGCTCATAACCCAATAAAGCGGTAAGCGCATGTTTTTGCGCAAAAGTGTGGTTGTAGGTGATGTATTCCTTTACGTTATAAAAGCTGTTGGTGTTCTGCTGCTCCTGCAGGGTTGCTGTAGGGTTGCTAAAGCGGCCGTATGAGTAGCTTGGGTTAAACAGGTTGTTGTTAGAGAAACCAAAATCGCCACCGGCTTCCGTACGAGCTGTAAGGCCTGGTGCAAAGCGTATCTCTGCATAAAAGTTACCGTTAAGGTTATTGCGGTTAAGCAGGTTAGAGATGCTTAGCGCCTGCTGTACAGGGTTAAGTATACCGCCTACTGCGTCAGGCGTGTTTGGCGGACCTGCGAAGGTACCATCAGCATTGTAAACTGCAACGTCTGGTGCTTGCAGCAAGGCATTGTAAATAATACCGCCGTTATCGCTGTAAACGATGTTCTCGGTAGATCGGCTGCCGGAAAGGGTTAAACCTGCACGGAACCAGTCCTTGATCTGGGCATCGATATTTGAACGGAAAGAGTAACGTTTGAAGTTTGACCCGATAGCGATACCATCCTGATCAAAATATCCGCCTGAAACGTAATAATTGATACCTTCTTTACCACCTGATAAAGATAATTGATGGCTTTGCTGGTAAGCAGTACGAAAGATAGCGCGCTGCCAGTCGGTACCTGGCCCAAGCAGGGTAGGGTCGGCAAATTCCCCGCGGCGGCCTGTGCCGTATACATCTGCCAGAGAATTTTGCAGAGATGCGTATTGAGGCAGCTTCATCAGATCCAGATACTTTTGCGGCTGTTGGAAACCTGCATAGCCATCGTAGCTGATGCGCGATGTACCACTGCGGCCTTTTTTTGTAGTGATGATGATAACACCGTTTGATGCGCGGTTACCGTAAATAGCGGCAGCTGATGCATCCTTAAGGATGTCGATGCTTTCGATATCGCTAGGGTTTAATAATGCCAGCGGACTTGGCGAGTTTTGGCCATTGTTAGCGTTAAGCGCAACACCACCGTTAGCACCGGCCGAACCCGAAATAGGTACACCATCTATAACGTACAACGGCTCTGCAGCGCCAAATGACGAGATACCGCGGATGTGTACTGATGTTTGGCTGCCCGGCGCGCCGGTATTTTGCGTTACGGTAACACCTGCCGCTTTACCCTGTAGTAACTGATCTACACTGGACTGCGGAATGTTGGCAATATCAGAAGCTTTTACCGATGATACCGCGCCGTTTACATCCTGGCGCCTTTGCGTGCCATAACCGATAGCTACCACGTTAACATCTGACAGGGCAGTTGTACCCGATTTTAATGTAACGTTAATTGATGTACGGCCGCCAATGGTGATCTCCTGGCGCTCCATGCCGATGAAAGAATAAACCAGCACTCTGCCGGTTGCCGGTACATTAATGCTGTACTTACCGTTAATGTCGGTAATGGCGTTAGCCTGCACATCTTTAACGGCGACGGTTACCCCGGGAAGGGTAACGCCCTTGTCGTCGGACACGGTTCCTGTGACCACTGTGCTGCCGGTTTGTGCCATGCCCCGGGCACAAACAAAAAAAGAGGCAAACAGCAGTGCTATTCGTAGAATTTTCCTCATAATGGTTTAATTGGTTATTGATTGATTGTTATATTGATTTTACAGCATAAAATGGTTTACCTGCTTAGTCCCGTAAAGCGCTTTAGCAGGTGCAAGCATTAAGACAGCACGGCTGCCTCTCTGCAATAGTCAAAAGTTAGTAACTGGTGTAATTGGTTTATAACTTACCATTCAGGGTAATTAACTGATGCGATAAGGATTATATAGAGGTTAAAATTATATCTCAATTTTTAACCCGTTGTGGCTAAATAGGGGTACAAATGTCAACTAAACATAACTTACTGATTGTCAACAAGTAAAACTATATTTAAGCTTTAATGTGCCGCCTTTTGTTACAATTGTGTACCTATTTCTATTGATGAATACTTTATAAAGTGAAGAAATAGTATCAAACAATATGGGAGTACTGACGAGTAAACAGCTGACACGAGCATTCTTTGCAGGTAGTAACAGTACAAAGCTCAAATGGTACAGTTGACTAATGAGAAGTTTAGGACACATCGGCTTAATCACACTTGCTTAAACGGCTGTGATTTATATGTGGTTTTTGAAGGTTTAAGAATACAGGTGCTTGCTGAAACTTGGAAGAAGTTCCATTTTGCGAGGGGTATTATAGCTGATTGTCAGCTACCAACCGACATGATCTTGTCAGCACAATAAGTGTAACATGGTGTAAACACGAAAATACGACGGTTTGTGTAAATTATTGGAAATGAGATAATTGTAAAATTATATTTTTATCAAACTGTATCATGCTTCCAAAAACTGTAACATGAGATTTTGTTAACAAATTGATTAACAATAATTAAGGTGTTTTTAGAGACGGAAAAGTGTATCAGGTGTAACACCTCATTGTGTTACAGTTTGCAGGGTTTAAGATTCGTTAAATTGCTCAGCATACCTGGAGGGGATGGTGTTGAATTCCGCTTTAAAGGTTTTTACGAAGTACTTCTGACTTTTAAATCCAACCTTGTTACAAATCTGCGATATGGTAAGGTGACCGGTCTCTAACAGCTGCGCAGCACGCTTAAGGCGCATCTGGCGCACCAGTTCGTTAGGGGTTTTGCCGGTCATCTGCAGTATCTTCTTGTATAAGGTGTAGCGGCTCACAAACATTTCACTGCTCAACTCTTCTACTGAAAAGCCCGGATTTGATATGTTGTTATCTATTAGTAATAACACCTTTTTGATGAATAGCTCGTCTGGCGAGTCTACGTGCAATTCAGTAGGAGTAACCTCAACCTGTTTTTGATAGGTTTTGCGCATGCTTTCCTGCTGGCTCAGGATGTTCTTAATCTTGGAAACGAGTATCTCAAAGTTAAAGGGTTTGGTCATGTAATCGCCGGCGCCGGTTTCAAGTCCCTTTAATTGCTGCTCTTCGCCTGCTATAGCTGTAAGTAATATAACGGGTATATGGCTGGTACGAGGATCGGTCTTAATCTTACGGCAAAGGTCGATGCCGTTCATCTCCGGCATGGTTATGTCGCTTACCACAAGATTTGGGTGCTGAGCCAAAGTCTTTTGCCAGCCCTTCTTGCCATTATCTGCTTCAATAATATTAAAAGCGTCTTTAAGGTTATCCTTTATGTAAAAGCGGAAGTCGTCGTTATCCTCTACCAATAGTACAGTAGGCTTACGGGTGTCGCGGTTGTCTTTTAGGCGAGCTGTTGTTTTAGCGATGGCATTATGTTCTTCATCCTTTTCGTGTTCAATAGTGTGCGTAGTATCTGTGAACAGCGCGTCGGCTAACTGCTGCAGCGGAAGTATTACGGTGAAGCAACTGCCCTGACCAGGTTCGCTTTCCACCGTTATCTCCCCGCCGTGAAGCCGCACGAACTCTTTGGTGATGGATAGGCCTATGCCGCTGCCCTGGTTCAGCATACTACCGGGGAGGTCATTCTGGAAGAATGGCTCAAATATCTTATCTATTTTGTCGAATTGAATGCCAATTCCGGTATCTATTATTCTGATTTCCAATGCGGTGCTGTCTTCTTGTTCAACCAGGTTAAGCAACACGCTTACCTGCCCGCCCGATTGGGTGAACTTGTATGCGTTTGACAAAAGGTTGAACAATATGCGCTCGATCTTGTCATGATCAAAGTTGCTGTAGAACTGCTCTATGTCCGTATCGAATACAAAGTCTATGCTTTTTTGCTCCGCAACGTCTGTGAAGGAATAGGAGAGTTCCCTCACAAAGCTCACGATATCTCCGGAGCGTTTATGGAGTTTAAGCTCCTGGTGTTCCATCTTTCTGAAATCGAGTAATTGATTTACCAGGTTAAGCAATCTCTTAGCATTACGGTTAACCAGTAGCAGCTGGCTTTTTACCTCGGGATCTTTTGCTTGTTTCACTATCCTGTCAACCGGTGCCATAATCAGCGACAAAGGCGTACGAAACTCATGGCTTACGTTTGTAAAGAACTTGATTTTCATCAGGTCAAGTTCATGCAGGCGCTGGGTTTCTTCACGTTCTTTTTCCAGCAAGAATTGCGTACGTAGTTTAGCTATACCACGACGCCTTATATATAACAAGACACAGGTGAAGGCCAGCGCGTATAGTATATAAGCCCAGGTTGTTTTCCAAAATGGAGGTAATATGGTAACATGTAGTGTAATCTCTTTACTTGTCCAAAAGCCAGGGTTAGAAGCACGTACTTTAAAGATGTAGTCGCCCGCATCAAGGTTTGTGTAAGTTGCCTTACGTGTGAGGTTATCAGCAGCAATCCAATCCTTGTTAAAGCCTTCCATGGTGTACTCAAACTTTACCTTATCCGGATCAAAGTAGTTAAGTGCAGCAAACTCTACAGAAAACACGTTTTCGTTATATTTCAGTTCTATCTGCTTAGCGTCCGTAATTGAGCTGGTCAGTATAGCAGTTCCGTTAATCTTTTCTCCAACTGCAAGGCTTTTATTAAACACTTGTAGATCCGTAAACACCAGCTGAGGTACGCGTTTGCTAGTGCGTAAATCTTCCGGACGAAAAATGTTGAAACCATTTCCGCCTCCAAATATTAGCTCCCCGCTACGGGTTTTGTAAGAGGAATAAGGCGTAAACTCACGTCCTTGTAAACCATCTTTCTCGTTGTAATTGATGAACTGGAACTTCAGCGCAGCAGATTGCCTGTTTACAATGATGTTAGACAAGCCATTAGGGGTGCTTACCCAAATGTTGTGCGCCTTGTCTTCCAGAATATCCAAAACGGTATTATCAGCCAGCCCGTCCTTTCTGGTGAGGTTAGTAAACTTACCGGAGGCAGGATCAAATATGCTTAATCCTTCACGTGTGCTCACCCAAATTAAACCGCGACCATCTGCCAGGATGTTGTTGGTCCAGTTATTTATAATGCTTGATGGATCTTTATCCTCATGTATATAATGAGAAAATTGTCCCGTCTTTCTGTTCAAAACATCTATACCATAGGAGGTTACTATCCAGATATTATTGTGCTTGTCCTCGAGTAGTGCAGGTATGTAATTGGAATGGATAGAATTAGAGGAACCTGGCGTAGGAATGTAATGTGTAAACTTACCTGTTTTACGGTTCAGCATATTCAATCCGCCAGATAACGTTCCCACCCACAGATTGTGATCAGTGTCTTCCAATATCGACCATATTCTATCGTCAGACAAACTAGTTGTATCCGACTGGCTGTGGCGATAGTGTTTAAATACCTTTCCGTCGAAACAATCCAAACCGCCAAAGTAGGTCCCAATCCATAGCTTTTGCTCATGATCCAGGTACATGCTGGCAATTACATTGTTGGTTAAGCTGTTTGGATCAGCCGCATTGTGGAGGTATTTTTTAAACGTATTTTTTTGCCGATCGAAGTACATCAGGCCGCCGCCGTTTGTTCCCAGCCAGAGGTTTCCAAGTTTGTCTTCGACAAACTTGTTTACATCGCTAAAGCTTAAGCTTCCGGGGTCTGACAAGTGATGCGTATAAAGCGGGAACTTGATAATACTTTCATGATAATAGCTAACACCTCTTTTGTAGGTGCCTACCCAAATAATACCCGTATCATCTTTATAAAGCAGTACTATGCTATTTTGGCCAACAGTTTTGTTGTCGTCCTCCCGATTTAGAAGGTATTTAATGCTAAAATCCTGCTTGTTCAGCAAGTTTATTCCACCATGATCTGTCGCTATCCAGATGTTGTTGTTATTATCCTGAACAACATTAGCAACAACGTTTGTATTTAAACTTTCAGGAGTTGTTCCTTTATCCAGGTGTTTGAACGTTTTCTGATCCCTGCTTAAAAAGTACACGCCATTAGAATATGACGGTACAAAGGCCCATACATCATCTTGCTTATCAATAAAAACTTTATAACCGCTGTTTAACCCAATTGGCAGCTCGGCCAACTTCCTGCGGTAGTTTACCTTATAATTAAAGCCATTAAGCCGCTCCATTACTCCCTGATTGTAAACCAGCCAGATATTTCCTCTGTAATCTACCGATAGATCAGAAACTGTATTGCTGTAGATACCATTGCTACTCGCGGCTATGTGCATGGTCTTCGCCGTAGCAGGATTGTACTTGTAAATACCGGTAACCGAATTTAAAAACCAATAATTACCCGCACAGTCCTTTTTTATCCTGGTTATATTTTGAGGCGGAATTTCTAACGATCTTAAAGCTTTGCCTATGTCATGGCTAAACTTTTCTGTGCGCGGATCGTAGATGTTGTAGCCCGTGCGTGTTCCTATCCATAAGGTGTTATTTGGTCCTTCAGATATCGATTCAATAAAATCATCGTTCAGGCTTGTACTGTCTCCCTGTGTATGTTTAAAGGTCCTGAACTTGTAGCCATCGTAGCGGTTTAAGCCAGAAACAGTACCAAACCACATAAAGCCTTTGCTGTCCTTTAATATACTGTTTACCTGATTATGAGACAGCCCGCTGCTTATATCCAGTTTTGAGAACTGATACTCGTTATTTTGTCCAAACAATTTAGCCGACAAAACAAGCAGAAGCAGTAGTAAAGGTGTCTTCATCAAACGGCGGAAAGCCAGGTTTTAATAGTGACACAAAGATGAGGTAATAAGCCAACAATTGACACCAATCTTTTGCAAAAATGCAGTTACGATAATTTAATTTCAGCAACTAGTTTTAACGATGACGAAATTTTTGGTTAACTTGACACCACGCTATGATAAGAAAGATATATACTTATTTACTCTCTGCTATCTGTTTTATACTACTTGCTTCCGCTGCGTCGGATGAGGATTGGCTAACCGCATTATTATACAAACTGGATGTTATCAGGACTAGTTATCCTCAGGAAAAGGTGCATTTACATACAGATAAACCTTATTACGCCATCGGCGACGATGTCTGGATAAAAGCGTACGTTGTTAATGCAGAGAACAATGAGCTTTCGGCTTTAAGTAAAGTATTATACATTGACATTGTTGATGATAGTGATTCGATTCGGAAAACAGTTGCTTTACAATTGGCAAATGGCTTAAGTAATGGTGTAATAAACCTGTCTGACTCAACTTTTAATACAGGAAGATATCGTATCAACGCGTACACACACTGGATGCAGAACTTTGATACTAAGTTTATCTTCTCAAAAAACATCTGGATTGGCAATGCACATGAACAGCTAAATGCTATTGCTGATGCAAAATTCGATTCCATTTCAGAAGATGGTTTTCGCGTCAACATAAAGTTTTCCGGATCTGAAAACAAATCGCCATTAGCAGGTAAACCGTTTACCTACTCTTTGGTGAACCAGAATAAAACAATATCCAACGGGAATGTAATTACCAGCGGCACTGGTGATGCGTTTGTTAATATAAAAGCCAAGAATTGGAAAACAATTGACGGCTTGATATTGCGCACCAACATTAAGCTGGCAAATGGAAATACCATTACCCAGTCTTTCCCTATCAAAACCTTAAAGGGGAAGTTGGATGTGCAGTTTTTTCCGGAAGGTGGCCGGTTGGTAGCTGGGTTACGATCAAAAGTTGCTTTTAAAGTACTTTCTCCCAAAGGATTAAGTGGGGAAATAAATGGGAAGGTTGTTGATAATCATAATAAGATTGTAGCTGAATTTACAACGGCTCATGCCGGAATGGGCATATTTGCATTGCAACCAGTAGCAGGTAATGTATATACTGCAATAATAGATGATAGAAGCGGCGGAGTGATCCGTTACCCCTTACCTTCTGTAGATGCACAAGGGTACGTGCTTAGCATTAATCATTTAACTGATAGTGTTGGCGTACAGGTTGCATCAAGCAATTTGTTGATGGGCGAAGAGGTAGCCTTAATAGCACAGCAAAATGGGGTAGTTAAGTATGCAACTAAAATCAACCTAAATCAGCCGGTTATTAACGCACATATACCTGAAAGTAAGTTTGGTACTGGCTTGGTGGTATTTACATTGTTATCAACTAATGCTCAGCCACTTGCCGAGCGGTTGATTTTTATTAATCATCATGATCATCTCAGAATGAAGGTTAACTTCGATAAGCCATTTTATGGTAAACGTGAACAAGTGAATATGGTGGTTTCGGTTGAGGATGCAGCAGGACGTCCTGCAGAGTCTAATTTATCTATCGCTGTTACAAATGTAGCAAAGGTTGCTGTTGATAGCACAGAAGCAAGCATATACGCCAGTCTTCTACTTACTTCTGACATTAAGGGATACGTAGAAAACCCTAATTATTATTTTGCTGAGGGATCTGCCGAAAAAACCCGTCATCTTGATAATTTGCTGCTTACACAAGGTTGGCGAAGGTTTAAGTGGACGGATTTAACCGCCTATAATTCTAAGCCTCTAATTTACCAGCCGCAGCAAAGCTTAGATATTACCGGTAAAATGACCACGCTAAATGACAAGCCTATAGCTAATGGTAAGGTAACGTTGTACGGTAATACCTCTGACGGGATTGTTTTGATGGATACCACTACTGACGCTGACGGAAAGTTCATTTTTGAGAACCTGGATTTTGTAGGAACCTCATCATTAGTGATACGGGCCAAAAACGCTAAGAATACTGATAATGTGAAAATAACTTTAGATAGACTAGGTAATTTAATAGCCCCGATGGATTACGACGCTACCTTATTATCGAATAGTGGCTTAGTAAGTTTTTTGCAAAATATCAAAAAAACGCAAGAGACCAGTAGTATGCTTAGTGATAAGGTAATAGTACTAAACGAGGTAAAGGTTAAAGACCGGTCATATCTGCAAAAAAACTCTGTTGCAGGTTCCAGCAAATTGGGCAATGCGTATGCAGACATTGTTATTAAAAAGGATAGAATTGCAATGTACCCGCAGCTGGTACATGCTTTTTACGGTTTGCCGGGTATACAGGTAAAAGGAAATGGCATATATTCTATAGGAAGAACAATCTCGCTTACTAAAGCAGGGGGTAGTCCAATGCTAATAGTTCTTGATGGTGTGCAGGTTGGCTTTGATGTGTTAATGCAAATTTCACCTTATGATGTTGAAGGTATAGAGATACTAAAGCCAGGCGTTGGTGCTGCTATTTATGGTACCGAAGGTTACTGGGGGGTAGTGGTGGTCACTTTAAAAAAGGGAAGTGGTGATTTGCAGCGCATGCAGCAGCCCGGACTAGCAAGAATTAAATTACCCGGATATGCTGAAGATAAAGAATTTTATACCCCTTTGTATGACAAGCCAAAAGCCGACAACAAATACAATGACCAACGTTCAACTATATTTTGGCAACCTAATTTAGTAACTAACGCAGCTGGCAACGCCAAGCTTTCGTTTTATACAGCTGATGAACCTGCCACTTACCGGATAGTGGCCGAGGGAATAAACATTAATGGCAAGTTGTTGAGGCAAGAGTTTTATATTGATGTTAAAGAAAAATAAATTATATTTCTGCTAATCAGCGTGTTTAATGTAACTACGTAAAAATATGAATAAAAAATTTGCACCTCTTGCTAAAAAAGCTACCTTTGCATTCCCTTTCGGGATGTAGCGTAGCCCGGTATCGCGCCACATTTGGGATGTGGAGGCCGCAGGTTCGAATCCTGCCATCCCGACAACAAGCGATACCAAGTTGTATCAAAACCCTCTAAATTGTATGATTTAGAGGGTTTTTTTATGGATTTTGCAAAATTATAGTTCAAAGTAATCCATATTAATACAAACTTCTACATGCCCTATATCGCACCCTCTTTTTAATTTGTAAAATTGTTCAATGCGTTTTTACTCGCAACCCGTGGTTGCTTGTAACTGATTTCGTGTTTTAATCCGTTTATCGCAAAATGTATTTGCGTCGACGGGGATAATATCAAATAAGTAAAACCGCGTATGAAAACAACAAATTCATTCAGTATCCTTTTTTTTCTAAAAAAGGATAAAGCAAGCAAAGGGATCGCCCCCTTGTATGTGCGAATCACCATTAACAAGAAGTTCGTCGACATTTCTTTGAAACGCCGCCTCAAGTTAATATCCTGGGATCACAAGTTTCAAAAAGTAATTGGAGCCGATAAGGAATTAAAAGAGATACAGGAGAAGATCCGGCAGACACGCACCGAGGTTAACTCCGCTTATGATACCTTGCGCTACAATAAAGAAGTTCTAACTGCAGATAGCATCAAAACTTTTCTGGAAAGCGGTGGCGAGGAAGAGCAAACTACTTTGCTTTTTCTAATGAACTATCATAACACAGAGGTCAAAAAGCTACTGGAGCCAGGCACGATGAAAAACTACTATAGTACCGAGCGGTATGTGAAGGAGTTTATAATCAAACGGAAAAAGCGGACGGATATCTATTTATCCCAATTAGATTACAAGTTCATCATAGACTTTGAAATTTACTTACGTCAACGGGAACCGGATAAAGGCCAGCGACCTTGTAACAATAACACCGTAATGAAACACATCGAGCGGCTACGTAAGATGATCAACATAGCACTGAAGAACGACTGGATAGTCAAAGACCCCTTTCTTCGTTTCGAGCGTCACATGATCCACAAGGATAGGCAGTGTTTGGAATTGGAGGAATTGGAAACTATCAAAGCTTTGAATTTCGATATTCATGGGCAAGAGATAGTAAGAGACACTTTTGTTTTTAGCTGTTATACAGGCTTGGCTTTTGCCGATGTATGCAACTTGAGTAGTGAACACTTAGTAACCGATATAGAAGGCGAAAAGTGGATTGAAATGGTGAGGCAGAAAACAGCCAATTTTTCCGGCAAGAAATTCTATGTTTTATTGTTGCCGGAAGCCATCGAACTCATCAAAAAATATAAAGGTCATCCAATGGCATCTTACACCGGTACCGTCTTTCCTATCTATTCAAACCAGGCTACCAATCGCTACCTTAAAGTTATCAGCAAAATGGCTAACCTGAATTTCGCTTTAACCTATCATATCGCAAGGCATACGTTTGCGACTACCGTGACTTTGGAGAATGGCGTACCCATGGAAAGTGTGTCTAAAATGCTTGGACATTCGAGCATTCGGACAACCCAGATCTATTCTAAGGTCAAGAAAAAGAAGGTTAGTACTGATATGAAAATCTTAAGAGAACGCCTGAACAGGCATAACCGATAGTTAAGAGCAAGTTTGTGTTTTTGCTATACAAAAACTCGTTTCGCCTAAGCGGCTAAACGGCAAACTTGCCTTCCGCGCCCGTTGGTTGCAGAAGGAAAAATCGAAAGGAATTCAAAGGAGGCAGTGATGGAAGAGCAAAAAATTAAAACAGAAAAAGTGATCCGAAGCAAAGGCGGAAGACCACAAAAGAAAATAAAACGGTGCCATATTTATATGATAAGGTTAACGGATTTAGAGCAATTTACTATTGCCACGAAAGCCAAAAACGCCGGAACTTCAATCAGCGATTTTTTCAGGAAGTCGGCACAAAAGGCGAAAGTCGTATCCCGGTTGACCACTGAGGAGGCGGGCGATATGCGCGTGTTGGCGGGTATGGCAAATAACCTTAACCAGCTCACACACCTGGCTCACTTAAACGGGTTGCTTAGCGTCCAGAGAAATTGCAGGTTGCTAATGGCTGAAATAAATGAGTTGCTTAAAAAAATAATTGGCGATGATAGGGAAAGTGATTACAGGTAGAAGCTTTGCAGGGTGCATAGCCTACAATTTGCAGCGGGATGAAGCAATCATATTGGATGCAAGCGGCGTGCGTACAACGAGCGTTAAGGATATTACCAGCGACTTTAATTTCCAGCGAAAGCTAAATCCAAACTTAGGGCAAGCTGTCGGCCATATCGTTTTAAGTTGGAGTGCCGAAGATAAAGCGAAGCTTAATGATGCGATCATGGTTGAGCGGGCAAAGGAGTATATGCACAAAATGAAAATCAGAGATACGCAATATCTAATAGTGCAGCATACAGACAGGCAGCATCCGCATTTACATCTTGTTTACAACCGGGTTGGTAACAATGGGCAGACGATTACCGACCGTTACCAGAAAGTAGTTAATGCGAAGGTTTGCAAGGAGATTACCTTGAAATATGGTTACCATTTAGCGGAAGGTAAAGCCCAGGTAAACGGGCAGCGCCTTAAGGGTTCAGATCAAATCAAATATGAAATGTATGATGCCATCAAAGCGATAGCTAAAGTTTCGCAAAACTGGCAGCAATTGGAAGCAGCACTTCTTAAGCAAGGGATACAAACTCATTATAAGTATTTAAGCGGAACTGACACTGTGCAAGGAATCAGCTTTAGTAAGGGCATTACTAAATTCAAAGGTTCTGAAATAGACCGGAGTTTAAGCTACGGCAAATTAAATCAGCTTATTGAGTTTAATAAACAACATGGGCAGCGGCAACAGATTGCGTCAGTAAACGACACAACACTTCCTAACCGAAACTCATTTAGTGATACTCACGGAGCATCTTTATTAGGCAAACTGTTGGAACCCGACCACGAACAGGACGCCCAAACACCATTTGAGTTAATAAGAGCAAAACGTAAACTTAAGAAAGGAAGAAGGATATGAATGATACACTTGAAAAGCTTGAAGCAATAGAGGAAGTATTGCAACAAGTGATCGTGACCATTAACGGTTATGAAAAGAAAGAAGTTAAAATTCCTGAAATAAGGATACCTGACTATAAAAAGGAGTTGTGTGATATAAGCGGTCAGCTTCAGGAACTCAAGCAAAACAGTGGCAATGTACAGCTTGACAAGCTATCACAACAGATCAAACAATTGAATTTAACAAAGCAGCCTGTAAAGCAATATCGTTTCCTGTTATTTCCGGAAACCAACCAGGGCCAATATTATAAAATTGTTTTCGGTCGCCTTATTCCTTGGGGAATACTGTTAATGGGATTAGTCTTCTTATTTGCTTTGGCACAAAAAGGATTAGACGTTTGGAGAATGAAAGAATACAATCAACAGGCTTATCAATATGTCAAAGCATGGAATTATATGGATAACCATGCAGATAGTAAGTTAGTAAAAAAACGAATGGATGAAGCTTGGGAAAAAGCCAACCAATAATCCTTAGCAAAAACAAAGAATAAATATTTCATTTTAAAAGTTCTCTTTTTGTGAACTTTTATTTAAATTTGCATAAGATGAAAATTCATCTGATTAAAAAACAAACGCTTGAAGAGTTTGCGAAGCTTCAACCTCGTAGTAAATCTTCATTGGAAGACTGGACTGAAAAGTTAAAGCTTGCCGACTGGCAACAGCCCGGCGATATGAAATTTACTTATAACACTGCTGATCTGTTAGGGAAAAGCAGCAACAGAGTGGTATTTGATATTGGCGGCAATAATTACCGGATGATCTGCAAATATGTGTTCGGAATAAAGCAGGTGCATCTTTTTGTTTGCTGGATGGGAACTCACGCGGAATATGATAAAGTTTGCAAACAAGGTGAACAGTTTACAATTAATCTTTATTGAAGATGGAAACAACAGTTTTAAAATATACCGTCATAAAAGACAAGAACCAATATGAGGACTATTGTAATCAATTGGAAAGCTTGCTCTCTGGTGCTATTAACAATGCAATACAGGATGAAGTTGATTTGCTAACGTTATTGATCGAGAAATTCGATGAAGAAAATAACACGTTTAATGAAAGTGATCCTATTACCTTGCTGCGCTCCTTTATGCAGGATCATCATTTGAAACCACAGCATTTAGTTGAAATACTGGGCATCAGTAAAGGTTATGTATCTGATATCTTAAATTATAAAAAAGGACTGTCTAAAGAAGTTATTAGAAAACTGGCTGATTATTTCAAAGTTAGACAGGAAGCATTTAACAGGCACTATAAGTTGATACCTACTGCTGATACTTACACTAATCCAGGCTTGATAAATACTTCTAAGCAAATTCACGCAGCTAAACATTAATTTAAAGCGTTATGGCAAATAATAGAGGACTGCTATAATCGTTGCGGCAGGTTCCTACATTGTACCATGCGCTATCGCGCAGGGTTCCATTTCGTCACCAGCCTCGCTGAACAACGCAGAAATGCCTCGTACCTCGGCATACCTACGAAGACTTGGTTAATTATTTCATCATATTCTCACCGCAAGACGCAAAGATAGCCTGCACAACGAAAGCAGTAAAGGGTATATAAATGAGTGCCCAGTATTTGTTTTTTAAGGCCGGCACTCACCCTTGACAGCTTCCGTTGTTTTCGCTTTTGGTTGCTTAAGCGTTGAAAATGGGATGGTATGTTATAATATTCAGTTAATAGTCAAATAATAACAGAGCTTATAGATTAGCTCGAAATTCATGAATAATGCCTATCAAATCAAAAAATTTGTTTACGACTAATAATGTACTTGTTCCTGTATGCGCGATGTCATTTCTTATTTTGACAAGAGTACCAACCTCTTTCAAAAATGTATCGTCTTTATTGAACTTAAAGGCCATTATGAAAGACAGCTTTGCCAAAGCTTTATATGGCGTTGCCCGATTGGTATTATCACTTTTTTGTAAATAATTTCCGTTGACCGCATCAGGATAAAACGTCATGTGATTCGTGTTTCCTGTTCTTGTGCTGATGGTAACACCAGCTAAATTTACGATGCTATTCGTGCTAGAATTAAATACAACTTCGGAGTAATTTTCAATAATTTGAAAATAGTTAATATAAGCGGCCTCAAATAAACCCAATCTTAACAGCTCAAATGAGCGCTTTAAGCCTACTTCAGAAAAATTCATGAAATCTGTATCGGTAAATGCAGTTTGCAAAATTGCATTCGTGTGAGCTATGAAAATATTTTTAAGATAAATTTTGTCAAAACAAGATTTTACCTGCTCTTTAAAAATCTCATAATTCTTAAGACTTAGATCATCCGGTATAAGATATTCCGGTGATTCTTTAACATAATATCCATCTGCCTTCAAATCTAACAATTGCTTCATATTCCATGCTTTATTAGAGGCTGTGAATATTATTACCTGAGTGCCTTCATTCAAGTTCTTTATATCCCGTAAAATTTTTGTCCCGCTATATTGATTAATTGGTAATATAATACTGGCTATATCTTCTTTTAAGGGTAATAATCTTAAATCTAACAATATAAGATCCCAGTCTTTTTTAATTTCCTCGTCAATACTTTTAAAAAATTCAATTTCTGATAATCCATCTCCAGTAATTGATTTAACAGTACCACCTTTAAATATTTTAGATAATGCGCTAGTCCATCCTTTAAAGCCTTCATCATCTATATAAAGAATCCTTTTCCCAATTGCATCTAATGTATTTGGACCGGAAGTGGAAGTTGTCGCGGCAGTTGAGTGTAAACTATGCACGGCCTGTCTTATTAGTGCTGCTGCCGTTGCATTGTTTTTGGCGCGTAAATATTTAAAAAAAAGAGATTTTGACTTCAAATAAGCTGGGGTAGTCGTAGTTAAACTATTCAGTTTAGTAACCCGATCTAATTGATAAACGCCCCATTCGTTAGCTAAGGAATGAGGACCCATATTTTCTGGTTTGTTTATAATCAGGTTATTAAGAACATTTAAATAGCCTTGTTTTCTCAATGGTTGTGCAGCATCAAGATTCGCACTAATTTCATCAAGGTCTTCAGGGCATAATAAACAACCTTCGGTAACAGCAAGGAGTGGATATTTTTCATTACGAGCTAACAATAGCGTTTCTAATGACTTGTCGGAAATGAAAATAATCGGAATTAGATAATCATCATTTATTTCGTTAGATAACCTGATATGCAAACCTAATTTAAATCCCATTTGATTGTTGGGTGTTTCACCTAACGATACAGGGATAATAATTTTGTCTATTTTATTTCTTTGAAATCGAGTTACGACGAACCCATCTGTTTCTATTTCGTCGGTAAGTTCATGATAATCCAGGGACTTGACTTTTAACTCTGATATGATCTTTTTAGTAAAGGTATTTGCCTGATCATTAATTATATATATTTCGCCCATGTCTAAGGATTGATTGTATGATTTTTTCTAAATAGTTTAAGAAGCTTTGTGGAAGCGCTCCGTTAGACATTGCTTCGAACTTTGCCATAACTCCAGTTGATGATTTGGCTAAATCAGCGAAATCGATAGCCAATGTCTTTATTTCGTGTAATTTATCTTTAATGTCATACGTGCTGATTAAAGCCGAGATCTTACTAGATAATGATGATAGGTCTTGTGCAATAAAATTCTTGCCAAAGGTCAAGATCTTAAGTTCGGACTTACCTGTTTCTTTGTAGTAAGAGAGATAATCCTTTAAATTGGTGTAAAATAGGCGTTTATTTATCCGTATTAAACCTGTAGCGTCACCCTTGTTATAATCAAGGTCTAAAATACTATTTGTAAATATCACAACTGGTACATTGTTTTGTCCGGCAATAGATAAAATAGATTCATAGATTGCCGTTTTTGCGGTAATTACTTCTCCCGCGGCATTAAAATCAGGAAAGGAGTTATGAATTAAGATGCAAGTAGCATTTTTAAAATGACTTAAATCAGTTCCGACTGATATCTTATAAATCACGGTAAGAAAGCTAGAGAAATCATTTGCGGTTAAAAAATCGCAATCGTATTCTTTTTGTTGTTCCCGTCGGTTATCATCAATTAAATAAATCATCAGTAAAAGTATAGGGAGTGAGTAAAGCCAGTGATTTGTTCAGGTGTAACAGGTATTCGTTCAGTGTGTTGATCACTATCATCTAACATATTCAATTTATAGTTCCCATCTGCAAACTCGGCAGTGATAGACCAATTGCAAAGACCTTGAAAAGCCTTTTTGGCTTCTATAAAATTGCCATTTAACAAATCTTTGATTTTAGCTTCTTTGTAACAACGTGAATTTATGTGGGTAATGTCGACAACTTTGAAAACATGCTCATTTATAGCCAGTCTTTTAAAACCTATAACAATCTCGTTTGACAGTGAAAGGCGTTCAATAATTCCATCAAATAAATGTCTAATACCACCTAATATAATATCTACATCGGTGTAAAATTCAGCAGTTTCAAGGTTGTTGAAAGAGATTTTGAATTCGGATTTGTAATCATGAAACTTCTCTTTGATACTGTCTTCTATCAATCCTTTAAATTTTGGAGCACGGACTTGAATACTGTCCTTGAAAGGAGAAATCAATTCATCCCGAAATATTTTAAAACGAATTGGATGAACACCTGGGTTTTCGTCGATCCACTCCCTGATTTTTTCTGATTTCCAACCCATTTTAAAGGTACGTTTTTCGCCCTTTATCCATCTCCACCAACTTGGGCGTTCAGTAAAAGCAAATTGTTTTACTCTTGCGTAAAGTGATCGGGTGATTGCATATTGAGTAAAACCTGTATTAAATTCTTTATTGGCAGTGTCTATGATCTTTTCATAGCTAAATTTTGCCCCAGGTATATCGAAATCGTGAGTTAAATATTTTAGCCCAGCACTGTCCTGAAACAAGCGTAAGAAATTAGCCACATCTTTTGGCTTATGTGTGTTGAAATACTCTTCTCTGAATTCAATAGTACGACTGTTGGGATTTGTTAATCTATTCCATCTTTTCTTAAAATCCTTATAAACTTTGTCATCACCACCTTTAACCATTTTTAAGAAATCGATTCTGCCTTTGATCAGATCAAAAAGACTTTCTGTTTCTCCAAAAAATAATTCAGCATTGGAATCATAATTATAGAGTAACTCTGCCTTTGGATAGCCGTATCTTTCCCAATAGTGTAAATACATTCGTAATGATCGAATGTATTTACGGTTGACATTAGTTTTTTCATTAACGACAAGTCCTGTAACAGTTTGTCGGGAATGTTTTTTTTGTAGTCTTGTTTTATTCGCATTTATGGAAAATCCGTGCTTATTTATAATGCTCTCTAACAAAACCCGAAACTTTGATTCGTCTTGATACAGGTTTCTGTTAGACGAAAACGTAATATCATCAGCGTATCGCGAATAATTTATTTTAAACTTTGAAGCCAACTCAAGGAGTTGCTGGTCCATCTCATAGCAAACTATATTCGAAATAATTGGGGATGTTGGTGCTCCCTGCGGTAATACGTTTTCGCTCTTTAGTTTTGTTACATTATCCTCGGAGTAAGGTTTTTTCAGTCGGATGCAAGTTAGGTGACTAAGATGGTCGGCCAAATGTGCTCTCTTGCCATTTAAATGAAATGGCGATTGTTTAAGAGCTTTTATTATGCGCTCGGAATCGATAGTGGAAAAAAAATCAACTAAATCAATATTGAAAACATAATTATAATTAACATGTAGTAACGCGTTATCACGTATAGAACTTGATTTTTTGAAGCCGAAAGAATGAGGATGCGCAACGAACACTGCATTTAATAATACATTTAGCAGTCGTTGTATGAATTTTAAATCATCATTTGGCGAGTGAATAATTCGGTCTTTTCCAGAAGCTTTTTTTATCGTGAAATAAGAATACCATCTTTGGAATTTAAAACGAACAAAATGTTTTATCCAATTTATACATATTACCTTCTCCTCATCTTTAATTTCTAAAATATCAAGGAGGTCGATTAATAAAACATAAAAGTCTTTAAGCGAATTTAAGTTATTAAAACGCTCACTTATTGATTCGACTTGCTCAGGTTTTAAATCTTTAAAGGAATTATTCAAGTTAATTAAGTATAAAAGAGCCTACTAAATTCTATATGTATAGGTAATAAGTATTTAATGATATAACTAATAGTAAAAGCAACCATTTTCCCCAAGATAAACCTGGTTGATATGCCGATCATTGGTTACCAATTGGTAACCCAGCATACGGATTCAATTTTAGTAGGCTCTATATTTATCAAATATAGGATTAACAAATTCGCAATGAAAATTTAATCCGTTTAATTTGATGAAAAATAATTGGTATTGATAATCATTATTTCAACTCGCCTCACAGTCTTTTGTTATCGATAGCGATCTCTTTAATATAATACTCGTTCTTTCATTTTCTATACACAACACCCATCTTATGTAAAGATTTTACTATTTTCTTTACATATTATATTATGTTTGTATACGTTTTTTAAAACTCTTTACATATGCAAGGCTGGACATTAGATAAGCTTCCTTTAGCGATTGAATTGGAAACCGTAAAAGTGTTGAAAGCATTACCGTCCGCACATGCAGCATTAGCAGAATTGAAAGGGATAGCTTCAACAATTCCTAATCAAAGTATTCTAATAAACACTTTAGGACTTCAAGAAGCAAAAGATAGTTCTGCTATTGAAAATATCATTACCACACATGACGACTTATATAAATCTGAACTCAATCTCGACGCGTTCAAATCGTTGGAAGCAAAAGAAGTGCAGAATTACATATTGGCATTAAAAAAAGGATTTGAACTCATTAAAAAGGATAATTTATTAACCAACAGAACTATTATTGAAGTTCAGGAAACTTTAGAAGATAACAATGCCGGGTTTAGAAAACTTCCCGGAACTGCCCTTAAAAATGCCGTTACGGGTGAAGTCATTTATACACCACCACAGGACTACGAAGAAATAAATGAACTGATGTCCAATTTGGAAAAATATATCAATGATACTGAAATGCAGGATTGCGACCCATTAATAAAAATGGCAATGATCCATTTTCAATTTGAAAGCATACATCCATTTTATGATGGAAATGGACGTACCGGGAGAATTATTAATATACTCTATTTAATTTTGGAAGGACTTCAAAACCTGCCCATATTGTACCTAAGCAACTATATTATCAAGCATAAAGCTGATTATTACCGCCTTTTGCAAAAGGTAAGAGATGAAAACTTATGGGAAGAATGGCTCTTGTTTATGATAAAAGGAATCGAAATTACTGCCAGGGAAACCATAGAATTGATTATCAAAATCAAAGATTTAATGCTGGATTTTAAGCATAAACTAAGAGACAATTATAAATTTTACAGTCAAGACTTGTTAAACAACTTATTTAAACACCCCTATACTAAAATCGAGTTTTTGGTAAATGATTTAGGCGTTTCTAGACTAACCGCCGGAAACTACCTGAATAAGCTTGCGAAAGATAAAATGCTAAGAAAAGATAAACTAGGAACAGGAAATTATTACATCAACGAAGATTTATTCTACCTGCTAACAAAGCGGTAAACAATATCAAATAAAAAATTACCTAAATTAACATGAAGAAAGTAGCTGAATTAAAATCAACGAGAAATTTTCCTGATGGCATTTAACGAAAATTCCCGGGTTAAAATTCCCGCGTTAATACATTTAGAACGATTGGGCTATACTTATCTTTCATTGTCAAAATCTCAATGGGATCTTGACACAAATATCTTTGTAGATATATTTAACCACAGTCTTAAAAAAATAAATCCCTCAATTACAGACCAGGAGATCAATAATATTTTAACTGATACGAAGCTTAAACTCAATTATGAAGATTTAGGAAAAGATTTTTATCGTCAATTAACTAGTCAATCTGGTTATAAGCTTATTGATTTTAAAAAATTTGAAGACAACAGTTTTCATGTAGTAACAGAACTAACTTGTAAGAATGGTGACGAAGAATTCAGGCCAGATATTACAATTCTGATCAATGGAATTCCTTTAGTTTTTATAGAGGTTAAAAAACCTAACAATAAAGATGGGGTTTTAGACGAGCGTAACCGAATCAATAAAAGGTATAAAAATCCAAAATTCAGAAGGTTTGCCAACATTACGCAAATGATGATTTTCTCCAATAATATGGAGTATGATGATAACGAGATACAGCCCTATCAAGGAGCGTATTACGCTACTTCCGCTTATAGCGATTTGCATTTTAACTACTTTAGGGAAGAAGAGCAATTTAATTTATCGGAAATCTTAAAACCTGATGATGAGGCGCTTGAAAATAGCATCTTGAAAGATAATAATCTTAATGCCATTAAATATTCCGAAGAATTTAAAACTAACAAAAATCCGGATAGTCCAACCAATAGAATCTTAACATCATTACTAAAAAAAGATAGGCTGGCTTTTATTTTAAAATATGCTTTGGCTTATGTTGATGAAAGCAAGGGGTTAGAAAAACATATTATGCGCTATCCGCAAATATTTGCCACAAAAGCCATCGAAACTAAATTAAACGAAGGCATAAAAAAAGGCATCATTTGGCATACACAAGGCAGCGGTAAAACGGCTTTAGCTTTTTATAATGTAAAACACCTAACCGATCTATATCAGCAGAAAGGCATTATCCCTAAATTTTATTTTATTGTTGATAGGTTGGATTTAGCCATACAAGCTAGCCGTGAGTTTACCAGTAGAGATTTATCAGTAAAAGATGTGGATTCTCGCCAAGGTTTTATAAAAGACATCCAAACCGTTGGTGCTATACACAACGATAGTGGTAAAAGCGAAATTACCGTAGTCAACATTCAGAAATTTACAGAAGATACCACTGTAATAGAAAATACAGCATACAATTTACATATACAACGTATTTACTTTTTAGATGAGGTGCACCGTAGTTACAATCCAAGAGGTAGTTTTTTAGCCAACCTCGTCAATTCTGATAAAAATGCAATTATTATTGGATTGACAGGTACTCCACTAATTACTAAGAATTTATATTCTAAAAGCCTATTTGGAGATTACATCCACAAATATTATTATAACCGTTCTATTGCTGATGGATATACTTTAAAACTCATCCGCGAAGGCATTGACACAAGTTACAAAATACAGCTTCAAGAAATTTTAAACGAAATAGATGTTTTAAAAGGCGATTTAGACCGGCGACAAATTTTTGCGCACCCAAAGTACGTGAAGCCAATGTTAGATTATATTCTCAAAGATTTCAACACATTTAGAAACTTGGAAGATAAGACTGTTGGCGCAATGGTGGTGTGTGATAGTTCGGAACAAGCCAAAGAAATGTTCAATTATTTTGAATCAATTTATGGCGTACAACAAGTTTCATTATTATCAATGGCAGCCGAGGAAGAAGTTCCATACGGAGAAAATCCTCAAAAACGATTAACCGCCGCCTTGATATTACATGATGTAAATACAAAATCAGAACGCAAAGACCAGGTTGAGGATTACAAAGACGGAAAAATAGACATATTATTTGTCTACAATATGTTGTTAACAGGCTTTGATGCCAAACGATTGAAAAAATTATATCTAGGACGTGTAATAAAAGACCACAATTTATTGCAGACACTAACCAGAGTAAACCGTCCTTATAAAACATTTAGGTATGGTTATGTGGTGGATTTTGCAGACATCAGGGCCGCCTTCGATAAAACTAATCGTGAGTATTTTGACGAACTACAGGAAGAGTTGGGCGATGAAATGCAATTTTACAGTGATATTTTTAAGTCAAAAGAGGAAATAGAAAGTGATTTGTTAGAGATCAAGGAAACGCTATTTCATTTCGACACTAAAAACGCTGAAATTTTCAGACAACAAATCAGCGATATCACATCTCGTGAAGATGTAATAAAAATTTTAAAAGCTTTAAATAATGCCAAGGAATTAAAAAACATCATTCGGTTATTTGGATACGAAGAATTGCTAACTAAGCTTGACTTTTTTAAGTTAAGTCAACTTCAGCGCGAAGCGCAGGCTCATTTAAGTGCACTGAATGATAAAGCGGCTTTGGCTAGTCCAGATACTACTAATATCTTAAACATTGCATTGGAAGATGTTATTTTCATGTTCCGTAAGGTATCTGAAGATGAATTAGTATTAGCCGATCGTTTAAAAGAACAATTGCGCAAAACGCGCGAAACTTTACTGCAAAATTTTGATACAGCAGATCCTGAGTTTGTGAATTTACGAGAAGAGTTAGGGCGGATGTTTAAAAAGAAAAATTTGGATGAAATTTCGCAAACAGAAATGAATGAAAACATTGTTCTACTCAACCAAATCTACGAGAAAGTAAAAGAGCTAAACCGAAAAAATGCCTTATTGGCAGCCAAGTATGAGGCCGATGAAAAGTATGTCAGGGTACATAAGCGTATTTTAGAAAATAATGGTATTTCAGCAAAGGAATCGCAGTTACACGAGGCTTTAATGGGTGTGAAATCAAATGCTGACGACGATATATTAAAAAACAAAAACCTAATGCAGAACGAAAGCTATTTTAACCAATACCTTTTACGTTTGGTTTTTAATGAGTTTAAACAGAAACAAAACTTACCCATTGATGCAGCAACCACCAAAAACATCAATACTCTAATAGTTAAAGAATATTTAAAAGATTATAGCGGAGCGAGAGCATGACAGATACACAATACATCACCAAGACCAAACAATTAATAGACAGCTTAAAAAATGTTTGTGCCAATTATGGATTAGGTAACGACGGCAACGAATTTAAAATTATTACGCAAGTTTTTTTATACAAGTTTTTAAACGATAAGTTCACTTACACTTCTAAATTAAACAATGAAGTTTTAGCTAAAGCTGATGATTTTTATGAGGCACTGCATGCCATGAATGAAGATGATTTCGAGTTTTTACTAATGGCAAATGGCGAAAATGAATTACATTTTAAACCAGACTACTTAATTAGCTATTTATATCAAAACCAAAATCAAGACAATTTTTCCAAACTGTTTGATAATACCTTAAAAGCAATTAGTTCCGAAAACGTAGAACGTTTTTCGGTGAAATCATCTTCAGGAGCAAAAGATTTAATGTTTGATGAGTTGAGTCAATTTATATCAGACAGTACACAGCGTGACGATTTTTGCAGAGCTTTAATTAATAAGTTGTTCGAATTTAGTTTTGAGGATATGTTCGGCCAGAAATACGATTTCTTTGCCACTATTTTTGAATATCTTATCAAGGATTACAACACCGATAGCGGTGGCAAATATGCTGAATATTATACACCCCATGCCGTAGCCCGTATTATGGCAGCAATTATGGTAAATGAGCCGGTAAATAACGTAACCTGTTATGATCCAAGTGCAGGGTCCGGTACTCTACTTATGAATATTGCCCATGCCATTGGCGAAGATAAGTGCAGTATTTTTTCAGAAGATATTTCGCAGAAGTCTAGCAACATGCTGCGTTTAAACTTAATTCTAAACAACCTTTCGCTATCTATCCCCAATATTGTAAAAACCAACACTATTTTACATCCTCAACACCGGGAAGAAAAGTTCGACTATATAGTTTCTAATCCGCCATTTAAACTGGATTTCTCTGATTACCACAAAGATTTAGACAGTAAAATCAATAACGAACGCTTTTTTGCAGGTTTACCCAATGTCCCCAAAGCAAAAAAGGAAAGCATGGCAATTTATCTGCTTTTCATACAGCACATTATGTTTAGCCTAAGTGCAAAAGGTAAAGCCGCTATTGTGGTACCTACAGGCTTTATTACAGCGCAAAGCGGTATAGAAAAAAAGATAAGGGAGGCAATGGTTAACCGCAATATGCTGCGTGGCGTGGTAAGTATGCCGAGTAATATTTTTGCGAGTACTGGCACTAATGTTTCTGTATTGTTTTTAGATAACGCTCATCAGGGCGATAAAGTAATGCTGGTAGATGCCAGTAAACTTGGTGAAACAGTTAAAGAAGGTAAAAATCAACGCACTGTATTAACACCAATAGAAGAACAAAAAATTATCGACGCATTTAATCTTCTAAAAACAGAAGATGATTTTGCTGTTCAAGTAAGTCATGCTGAAATCGAAGCTAAAAACTATTCGTTTTCTGCCGGCCAATATTTTGATGTGAAGATTGATTATGTAGATATCACTGCTAATGAATTTGAATTTAAATTACAAACTTTTGAAAGCAAATTAGCTGCTTTGTTTGCCGAAGGAAATCAGTTAGATGTTGAAATTAGGAATCAATTGAAGGGACTGAAGTATGAATAAAGAGCAATTACTTTCTACTTTAATTGACGAAATTTCAATGGGCCCCTTTGGGTCTGATATTAAAGTTGATAATTTTATTGAGGCTGGGGTACCTGTTTTAAATGGCTCAAATTTGTCTGGTTATAAGCTTACTGAGAACTCCTTTAAATATGTTAGTGAAGAAAAAGCAAAAACTTTTAAAAAAGCAATAGCAAGAAGGGGAGATATTGTAATTACACATCGAGGTACTCTTGGGCAAATATCATTTATTCCGGAGAATTCAAAATATGATAGATATGTCATTTCACAAAGCCAATTCCGAGTAAGATTTAATGATAAAAAGGTAGATCCAAAGTTCATTGTGTATTTGTTTCATACAAAGTACGGTCAGAAGAAACTTTTATCTTTTAAAAACCATGTGGGTGTTCCAGCACTAGCGCAAGCAACCTCTAATTTTAAGAGGCTGGAACTTAATTTGCCAGATATTTCGCTTCAACAAAAAATCGCCGTAGTGCTTTCTATTTTAGATAACAAAATAGAAATCAACAATAGGATAAATGATTATTTAGAAAAGATGGCAAAAGTCATTTATGACTATTGGTTTGTGCAGTTTGATTTTCCAAATGAAGAAGGTAAACCTTATAAATCATCTGGTGGTAGTATGGTTTATAATAAAGAATTAAAAAGAGAGATTCCAAAAGGTTGGGAAGTCAAAGAACTTTATAATATTTCCAATATAACAATGGGGCAATCCCCTCCTGGAGGAACCTATAATGAAAATGGCACCGGCACGGTTTTTTATCAAGGATGCACAGATTTTGGAAATAGATTTCCAACCATTAGGAAATTTACAACTGCACCTACAAGATTTGCGAAAAAGAATGACATATTATTAAGCGTACGGGCACCGGTTGGCACACTAAATATTTCAAAAGAGAACTGTTGTATTGGTAGAGGGCTAGCTTCATTAAACAGTAAAAACAATGCTGAAACTTTTTTATATGGAGTATTGGTAAATCTGAAGCAAGTATTTGATAGAAGAAACGTTGATGGTACAACTTTTGGCTCAATAACCAAAGATGACCTTTATTCTTTAAAAGTTATTGCGCCCACTGATAACATTTTGCAACGATACGAAAGTATTCTAAAGCCATCTTTTATTAAACAAAATATTATAGAAAGCCAAAATACTGAATTAGCAACGCTAAGAGATTGGTTATTACCAATGCTGATGAACGGACAGATAACATTTGCTAAAGCTTCAGATGAAATTCAAAAAAAGATGGATTTGCTTGCCGAAGAATCATACAGGAAGGAGTCTACAGGGTGAGTTATTGGAAATTAGGATACCGGTGGGGAAGTAAAACTAAAGGCAAACCCTTGTTTTATAATTTATTGATTAAATATCAAATAGTTATTGGTTGGGAGGACAAGGATTATGAAAAAAATGCTAGTGTTCTGCTAACTGATGGACATACAGCTTTGGGTATTGCGAAAACTACGAGTTCAAGGAAATCTGTATTGAATTTCCCGGAGCTTAAAAAGGAATTTGAAGATTTACAAATCGACTATTCCAAACATATGTATGTGTATGATTGCAACATTTTAGATTTATTAGAAAGTGAAAAATTCAAGTTTAAAACACAAGTAGGAATCTGTGGAATTGACAAACCCGAAATTTTAGAAAAGATTGACAAATTACTATCCGATAATCAAGAAAAGCTAATGGCAAATTCGATTATAAATAATTACAAACATCTTCTTGAATATAAGAAGCAAATCATTCTCCAAGGTCCTCCAGGAACTGGAAAAACAAGAGAAGCTAAAGAAATAGTGTATCAGTTCTTCAAGGATGAGGTGCTCTCTGACCTTTTTTTAACCACTAATCTAGAAATTGGTGACATTGTCAAATCAGTAAAAGGAAATACAGATTACGTAATTAAAAACGTAGATACCAATAAGGTTATATTAACTGGCGATGATATTGAAGAAAAAGGAATCACAAAAAGCAAAATAAAAGAATTTATTGATAAAGAGTATTGGGGTACTGTTGAAAACGGCAATGATAGAGGTGCCCAAGCGTTAGCCTTTTTCTTGTTACAAAAGTTTCTTAAATTTCAATATAAACTCATCCAATTTCATCCCTCTTACAGCTATGAAGATTTTGTAAGAGGAATATCTGCTAAACCAAATGAAAACGGAACCGGGATTTTATACAAAGCAGAAAATAAAGCTCTTGCTTCTTTTGCATTAGAAGCAAATAAAAACTTTATAAGTAGCAAAAACAAAGTATACGACGGCCCGGAAGAAAAGTTCAAGTATCAAATACTAAAGTTTACTGATAGTGTAAGGGATGAATTAGATGAAAAAGGTGAGTATTCATTGGGTGACGACACCACTGCAAAAATCATCGGAATCGAGGAAGATGGGTTTATTTATTCGTTTGAAAATCGGATGGAAATTAGATACCGTTTGCTTTTCTCAGATTTATTAAAAATTGAATTACATCCTATTCAAATATCAAGAAGTATTGATATCCGTGATTTGGAAGATGGCTATCTCAAGATGAAGGGGAAATACCCTTATTATTATCGAGTTTATAATCTAATATCTCAAATTTCTTTAGATCAATATAAAAAGACTAATGATAAGATTGCTTTAAAAAAATTCATAATTATTATTGATGAAATTAACAGAGCTAACCTCTCGACAGTTTTAGGTGAGTTAATTTACGCTTTAGAATATCGAAACGAAGCGGTTGATAGTATTTATGAAACTGATTTAGAAGGTACAAAATTAGTTCTCCCGCCAAATTTATATATCATTGGCACAATGAACACGGCAGATAGAAGTGTTGGTCATATAGATTACGCAATCAGAAGAAGATTTGCTTTTGTAGACGTGTTGCCTAAAAAATTGGAGAGCAATGATCATATGATTTTCCATGCTGATTTATTCAAAAAAGTTGCTGAATTGTTTATAACTAACTATGACGATTATTTGGAAAATAATGAGGAAGCGTTAAAAAGTTCAACATATCTATCTGCCGAATTCGATCCCAAAGATGTTTGGTTAGGTCATTCCTATTTTATTCAAAAGAAATTAAAAAATGAGAATAATGAGGATGTCTTGGAGCCACTTGACTTTAATATAAGGGTAAAATATGAAATTGTTCCCATTCTTAAAGAATATGTAAAAGATGGGGTGTTGCATGCTAATGCGGCAATTAAGATTGATGAAATTGAAAAAGACTATCAAGTTTCTTAATCTCTAAAAATGGAAATATTACTAAGCGAACATAAAGAGTTGGTATGTTGCCCATTTAACATTCATCATAAATATGATTCAAAAAAATACGAATCAATCATTCCCTTCGAATTTCCATCTAAAAAAGAAAAACGGAAATGCTATCAAATTAGAGTTAGCGAAGAAGCACTTTGTTTAACTGCTGATTATTTTGTAGGTGTAGATTGGTTAATTGAGGATGAACATTTTATACAGGTTAAGCCTAAGTTAAACACCATCCTACTTCAGAGGTTTGAAGATGAAATTAATAATAACAAGACAGACGAAAGTGAAATACCGATTGAAGAACACCCCAAAGATCTAGATGCAGATAGTAATTATGCAGAACTAGATTATTTAAAGCTATTATTAGACGCTTTCAGCCATCCTGCGGTATCAAAATATACAGATGATTTAGTTTTTATAGATTGGGACAAAAAGCAAATCCCTATTACTCAAAAAGATGATACATTAACTCCTTTTTTAGTAGTTCAGTTTTTAAATCTTCTAAAACAGATTGCCCGTAAAGGGCTTAAAAAATCTTATTATAAGGTACAAGAAAATTTAAACAACAGAGTAAAAGGTAAAATACTAATTGGTACGCACATAAAAAAAAACGTATTAAAAAATCGATTCACTAAAATTTGTTGTGAATACCAAGAGTTTGGGATAGATCATCAAGAAAATAAATTTTTGAAGAAAGTGCTCATGTTTTGTAGTAACTACGTTCATCAGAACTCAAACATTTTAGGTCAAAACAAAATTAATCTGGAACAACTAATCAACTATTGTCACCCGGCTTTTGAGTTAGTAAATGATGATATTACCAGTAGTAATTTAAAAAACATCAAATACAATCCATTTTTCAAAGAATATAAAGAAGCTATTAAGATCGGTAGTTTTATTTTAAAGCGCTTTTCCTACAACATCAGTAATACAGCCACAAATAATATATCGACACCACCTTTTTGGGTCGATATGACCAAATTATTTGAATTGTATGTATTTCGGCATTTATTAACTGTTTTTAACGAACACGAAATCAAATTTCAGTTAGCTACGTATGGTAACATTTTGGATTTTCTTATTATAAAGGAAAATAGTCAAATGGTTATAGATGCTAAATATAAAATGCACTATCGCAGTAGCCATATCCATCAAGATATAAGACAAGTCGCTGGCTACGCAAGGTTAAGTAAGGTTTATAAAGAATTAAAGAAACCTGAAGACTCAACGGAAATGATTGATTGTTTAATCATATATCCCGAAGTTGGAAATCTACCCAATACATATCAATTGGAAATGGGTAACAGAAAAACTATCGAAGCTTATAAAAAAGTTTTTAAGCTAGGTATTCGGTTGCCGTATCTTTAAAATACCGGATGAATTTGACTTGTCACAGTGTGAATTTATCAGTATTTTTGATAAGCATTGACAGCAAATAAAAAGCCAGTGATTGCGAAATAGTTCCTTAGAAGTTTCAGAAAATGCCCTAAATCACACCCTCGTCTATATGGTGTGATTAAAGTATTTGATAATCAATAATTTAGAGCGTTGTGGATGCATCCTGCCATCCCGACAACAGTCGGATGAGCCCTGTAAACGTAAGTTTACAGGGCTTTTTGCTTTGTAACATCTTTTATTTGTTACTATTTGGTGTAAATGCGCGTGCGCCCCGGCTTACGACCATGGTACTTTTAGGATAATGATGCTATTACACGTTAGTTGATTAGTCGTCTCGTAAGCTTTTAATAGGGTTTGTCGTTGCTGCGTTAATTGCCTGAAAACTTATGGTGGCAAGTGCAATAACTAACGCAGTTATTCCGCCTACCGCAAACAACCACCAGCTTATATTAATACAATAAACGTAATTGTGAAGCCATTGGTTCATGTAATACCACGCAAGTGGCGCTGCAACTATAAATGCAAAACCTATAAGTATAACCAACTGCTGTTCTCCAGTGACTAAGGTATTTTCAGCTTTTCTTTTGTAAGTAATACATTGTTAGTGTTGTAGGTGCCTGCTAACAGCGGAAGTTAAACACCTTGAAAATTCGTGAGTGTGTAAAATGCAACCTGCTGTTTGTTAAATAATTTTAGCTAGCGGCATAGTTATCCCTAATTAAAGAGAAGAAGCTTTTTACCTTAAATTACAGTAGCAACATTATCCTGTTGTGTGGCTGCTTCGTTGTTGTCTGTTAAAGCCGCAGGGCGATTGTAACCAAATAACGATCGTTCCTTTATAATAGCAGCAACTTCGGCAGGGACCAGTTCTTCCCATCCTTCAGCACCTTGTTTAATTAATTGTAATACCTTATCCGTTTCTACACTCAGGTTGCTTTCGTTATAATGCCTGATGTCTTCTATTTTGTTGTTAGCAATAAGGTATCTGTAAAGGTCTATAAGGTGTGGTGGCGGATAAAACCTGAGGCAGTTCCATATTATTCCGTCGCGCAGGGTAGGGTAGATAAATAGCTTAACCTTACGACTAAACAAAGTGGCAAATGATTCCAGAATACCACCGGGCAAATCCTGGTAATGCACTTCCGAAAATATGTACTCCAGGTTAGGATAGCCTAACACCACACCCATCTTAAGCTTTGTGATTTTAGACAGGTAGGCTACAAGCTTATAATACTCATGAAAGTTAGATATTAATACTGTTTGCCCTAATGAACAAAGTATATCAACGCGATCAAGGAAGTCTTTTTCATCTATCTCCGCAAGCGGGTCAGCGTCGCGCTCCTTCAAGGCTTGTAACGTAAGCTCGCTAATCACCACCACGTTCGAGCTATCAACGTCAGCCTCCTGCATAAATTGCTTCACGCCGGTATTCAGCATATCAAGGTGAACGTTGATAAGCGGCCTGAACCTGCCACGCACAACTACGATATGCTTTTTATATAGTACTTCCGATGGTTGCTGGTTCTTGCCATCAGGGCCAAAAACGGCTGCGTCAGTGAAGCCATATTTAACCAGGTGAAGACTCACTAAACGATTATCTACATGGGTAAAGTCCGGTCCTTCAAAGCGGATCATGTCTATTTGTATCCGGTCGCGTGACAGATCGTCCATCAACGAGAGCAGGAACACAGGTGGGTTGTCGTTATAATGAAAGCACGCATATATCAGGTTTACGCCCAATATACCCACTGCCTGCTGCTGTAGTATATTGTCATTATCCAGCATTTTTACGTGCAGCACAACATCATTAAACGGGCCGTTGGGCTTTAGCTGAAAGCGTACGCCCATCCAGCCGTGGCCTTCGTTCGTTTTATGGTAATTAAGCGCCGAAGCAGTATCCGAGAAAGCGAAAAAGGTAGTGTTGTCTCCACGTTGAGTGGCAAGACGTTCTATTAGCAAGTCATATTCGCGCTCCAGCATGGCCATGAGCCGATTTTCACTTACGTAACGCCGACCCGGCTGTGCACCATAGATTGCATCTGAAAAGACCATATCATAAGCGGACATGGTTTTAGCAATAGTTCCTGATGATGCACCGGCTTTGAAAAAGTTTGCTGCCACGTCCTGGCCAGCGCCGATCTCTGCAAAGGAGCCGTAGATACTTGGGTCGAGGTTAATGGCCAGGGCCTTTTGCTTGGTTCCAATATCTTTATTGTGAATGGCTGCCATATTAGCTGTTTAAGTATTGCCTGAATAAATGAACGGTGCTTCCGTTAAAACGCGCAACAGAAGAGAATTTGTACCCGCGTTTTAAAATATACACGAAATTACGAGTTTATTGCATAAAGTACATCATTACGGTATCATAACTGTAATATGGCTGGTAAATGCCACAATGATAAACCGTCACAAAGCTGTTACACACAATTATTCATAGTTAAATAAATTTGTGCACAGGCAATTTTTCTCAATATTAGCATCTGTAATGCACTAAGTATTTAGTTGCACAAAAAGCACTCAATTAACTGACTTATATGATCAAATCTTTAAAAGTAGCGTTGCTTACGCCCACAGTAGCAATTATGGCGCTATCTGCAACCGCGCAAACCGCCGGCCAGCCAAAGCTGGTAGAGAAGGTGGTGAAAAAGGGAACCGAACTGGTGATCCCTTATGAAAAATATGTTTTACCTAATGGGCTAACAGTTATACTCGCCGAAGATCATTCCGATCCGCTGGTGCATGTAGACGTAACTTACCACGTAGGTTCCGCACGCGAAGAGATTGGTAAGTCGGGTTTCGCGCACTTTTTTGAGCACATGATGTTCCAGGGTAGTGATCACGTTGCTAATGGCGATCACTTTAAGATCATCACAGAAGCAGGCGGTACGCTTAATGGTTCTACCAACCGCGACCGTACAAACTATTACGAAACTGTTCCGGCTAATCAGTTGGAGAAAATGCTGTGGCTGGAGTCTGACCGTATGGGTTTCCTGCTTGACGCTGTTACTCAGCAAAAATTTGAAGTACAGCGCGCAACCGTAAAGAACGAGCGTGGCCAGAACTATGATAATCGCCCGTACGGTTTAGCAAGCGAATACACCTCAAAAAATCTTTATCCTTATGGTCACCCATATTCGTGGTTAACCATCGGGTATATCGAAGAACTGAATAAAGTTGGTGTAAACGACCTCAAAAACTTCTTCCTGCGCTGGTACGGCCCCAACAATGCCACTATTACTATCGGCGGCGACCTTAATCCAAAGCAAACACTTGCATGGGTAACTAAGTATTTCGGCAGCATCCCGCGTGGTCCTGTGGTAAAAAGCGCTTCTTTCCCTGCACCGGTACTTACTTCAGATCGATACGTTTCATACACCGACAATTATGCCAAGCTGCCTTTGCTGTCTATCACTTATCCTGGTGTAAAAATTTATGACAAGGACATGTCGCCGTTGGACGCGTTATCTGAGATAATAGGACAGGGGCGTAACTCCATTTTTTACAAAAACTTTGTTAAGACCCGCAAAGCGGCACAAGCCTCAATGAGCTCGTCTAACACAGAACTTGCAGGCGAGATCACGCTGCGTGTAGTACCATTCCCGGGACAAACCTTAGCTGACAGCAAGAAGCTGATTGAAGAGTCTTTTGCTGAGTTTGAGAAAACAGGTGTTTCTGATGAAGCTCTTGTTCGTTTTAAAGCAAGTGCAGAGGCTAACTACATCAATGGTTTGGCGAGTGTGAGCGGAAAAGTATCTGAGCTGGCACAAGCCCAATATCTTACCGGTGAGCCTAACCAGATTGGTCGCGAATTGGCTGATATCCGTGCGGTGACAAAAGAGGACGTAATGCGTGTATACAACAAGTATATTAAAGGAAAGCCTGCCGTTATCCTTAGTGTACTGCCAAAAGGCGGTACTGTACAGGCAGTTGCTCCGGATAACTATACTGTAAACACCGCCGGATACAAGGCGCCTGATTACGGCTATAATGGTTTAACGTATAAAAAAGCCACTGATAACTTCGATCGTGCTGCAAAGCCTGGCGTAGGTCCAAACCCGGCTATAAAGGTACCGGCTATATGGACAGCTAAAACGCCAAACGGTATAGACATCATCGGTACGCAAAATAGCGAGATCCCATCTGTGTCTATGAACATCTCTATTAAAGGTGGCGGATTGTATGCAGTTCAAAATCCTTCTAAGGCTGGCGTTGCAGGTATTGTGGCCCGTATGATGAACGAGGATACTAAAAACTACACTGCGGAACAGTTTACATCAGAACTTGACAAGTTGGGCAGCAACATTAGCGTGTTTGCCGGTAATGAAGAAATAGCGATCAGTGTATCATCACTTACCAAAAACCTGGCTAAAACAATGACGCTTTTACAGGAGCGCCTGCTGAACCCTAAGTTTACCCAGGACGCCCTTGACCGCATCAAGAAACAAACCTTGGAAGGCTTTAAGCAAGCTAAAACGCAGCCGGCGGGTGTAGCCTCCACTGTTTACAGCAAAATACTATACGGTACTGATAACGTGCGTACTTATGCAACAGGCGGAAACGAAGAAACCGTTGCCGGTATAACATTGCAGGATGTACAGGATTATTACGATAAGTACTTCACTCCATCTCAAACTAAGATTGTGGTGGTAGGTGATGTAAACCAGGGTACCGCCCGCGGCAGCCTTGCTTTCCTGAATAACTGGGCTGACAAGAAAGTGACTTTACCAACACCTGCTGAAGGTAAAACTTTCGATAAAACAACCCTTTACATTGTTGATATTCCCGGTGCTGCACAATCAGAGATCCGTATTGGTTACCTGGATAAATTGAACTACGATGCAACAGGCGATTACTATAAGTTGGGCATTGCCAACTACATACTTGGCGGAGCGTTCAACAGCCATATCAACCTTAATTTAAGGGAGAAACGCGGCTGGACCTACGGTGCACGTTCCGGCTTTAGCTCAGGTAAATACGGTGGCGATTTCACCGCTTCTGCAGGTGTACTTGCTACCGCTACCGACAGCTCGGTAGTTGAATTCATAAAAGAGATCCGCAACTACCAGGCAAGCGGCATTACTGCCGACGAGTTAAAGTTCACTCAAACTTCAATTGGCCAGTCTGACGCGCGCCGTTATGAAACCAACGGGCAAAAGGCAGCATTCCTGCAACGTATACAGGATTATGATCTTAAGCCTACCTACGTAGACGAGCAGAGCAAAATATTATCGACCATTACGCCGGCCGAAATAAACCGATTGGCAGCTAAATACCTGAACACCGACAAGATGGTGATTTTGGTAGTTGGCGATAAAGCAAGAATATTACCCGGATTGCAAAAACTGGGTTACCCAATTGTTGAGCTTGATGCTGATGGCAAGCCTAAGCAGTAAAACTTAACCCTATGAAAACGCAAGCCGCCTTCAAGTAATTTGAAGGCGGCTTTTTTTGTTAAATATATGGCAACAAATAAGTCCGTAGCACTCTAGTATTCTGTAAACTCCTCATCAGGATAGCACCAAAGCCAGCGCTCGCCCGGTTGTGCCGATGCAATTACCGGATGCCCGTCGGCATGGTAGTGCTTGGTCATGTGTTGTTGTGGCGATTGGTCGCAGCACAACGTTTGTCCGCAGGTTTGGCATGTACGCAGGTGAAACCATGTGGTGCCGTGTTTTATGCACTCTTCACAAACGGGTTCATCGCCAATTTTTACTTCGTTAATAGCCTGCAGGTGCTGGCAAAGTTCGGGGTTGTTCATAAGGGTAAAATATAGCCCTAATATAATCAAAGGGTGTAATACTACTGGCGTCTATCAAGAAAACTTCATGTATTCTCTCTTTAAGTATTCTTATAAGTGATTAAGTATATCCGCGTAAAGCTTATTAATTACTAAAAATATTAGTAAGTTTGATTTAACATGAATGTGGATAGGATAACCGGGAAGCTGGGCATTTTAGCTGATGCTGCAAAATACGATGTATCGTGTGCCAGCAGCGGGAGCAAGCGGCAAAATAAAGATAAAGGCTTGGGCAATGCCAGTAATGGAATATGTCACTCTTATACCGAGGATGGCCGCTGCGTTTCGCTGTTAAAGATATTGCTGACCAACCATTGCATTTTTGATTGTGCTTATTGTGTATCCCGCAAGAGCAATGATATAGAACGCGCCGCCTTTACCGTGCAGGAAGTGGTAGACCTTACCATAAATTTTTACCGGAGAAATTACATAGAAGGTTTATTCCTGAGTTCGGGAATATTCAAGAATGCCGATTTTACTATGGAAAGACTGGTTCGTGTGGCAAAGAAACTCCGTACCGAACATAACTTCAATGGCTACATTCACCTTAAATCAATTCCAGGTGCTAGCGATGAGTTAATGCAGGAGGCCGGTTTATATGCCGACAGATTAAGCGTAAACCTGGAGATGCCCACTGTAGCCGGGCTGAAGCTACTTGCACCGGATAAGGATCAAAAGGACATGATAAAACCTATGGCTTATCTTAAACATGCCATTATCCAGAACAAGGATGAAAAAAAGCTCTTTAAAAAGGCGCCCATGTTTGCGCCCGCAGGCCAAAGTACGCAGATGATTATTGGTGCAACTCCCGAGAATGACAGCGAGGTGCTGAGATCTGCCAATTACTTTTACAAAAACTTCAACCTCAAAAGGGTTTATTACTCCGGCTATGTACCGGTTTTGGCAGATAATCGCTTGCCTGCACTAAATACGTCGGTGCCGATGGTGCGGGAAAACCGTTTATACCAGGCGGACTGGCTGATGCGCTTTTACGGCTTCCGGGTAGATGAAATTGTTGATAATACTTCGCCCCACCTTGATCTGGAGATAGACCCTAAACTGAGCTGGGCCATCCGCAACATGCAGGCTTTCCCAATAGATGTAAACAAGGACGATCTTCAATTAATACTCCGGGTACCTGGTATAGGGCTGTTGTCTGCTCAAAAAATTGTGAGCGCGCGTAAGTTTGGTAAATTAAACTGGGAGCAACTGAGCAAGATAGGGGTGAGCGTAAACAGAGCCAAATACTTTATTACCTGTAACAGCAGCCAATTTGAGCGGCGCGACCTCACCGGAAACAACATCAGGCAGTTTATTTTGGCCTCATCGCAAAGCAAGTATCTTAAAAATAGCCAGTCGCAGCTTAGCTTATTTTAATCATGGCTTTAACCAATTTAGTTTACGACGGAACGTTTGAAGGTTTGCTCACCGCAGTGTTTGAAGTTTACGAACATAAGTTAGATAAGGTGAAGCTGCAAAAAGGGCCCCTTGAAGTCGGTGCTTTGTTTGAGGACGTTAAAGAGGTAATTACAGACCAGGCAAGGGCGCAAAGGGTATTAAAAGGGCTTAAACAACGCTTGTCGTCTATTGGTGTGCAGCGGCTTTACGCAGCGCATTTGGCCGATATGGAAGGAGAGGACTCTACATTACTAGGGTTTATACGATATGCTTTTGATACAAAGGATAATATTGAGGAAGATTACGGCAACCGGTATGTAATGCGTGTTTCGGGACTGGTACGTATGATAAGGCGCGAAAAGCACAGGATGGAAGCTTTTGTTCGTTTCCAGAAGTTGCAGGACGGGACGTTTTACAGTGCCATCGAGCCGGATTTTAATGTGCTGCCGCTGCTCATCAGGCATTTTAAGAGCCGGTACGCCGATCAGAAATGGATGATTTACGACCTTAAGCGCCATTATGGCATCTATTATGATCTGCACGAAACCGAATTTATAACGATGGATTTTTCAGAGGCAAATTATCCGGCCAATGTTTCAGCAGCGTTCACAGAAGATGAGACCTTATATCAGGACCTTTGGAAAACGTATTTCAACAATGTCAACATCAAATCCCGCAAAAACACCAAGCTTCACCTGCGTCATATCCCCAAAAGGTACTGGAAACATTTAACGGAAAAAATCTGAATTGTGAGTTTTTACGCGTTTTCTTTAAAATATATCTTTTCTTTTTTCTTGACTTCTGTTATATTCTGTGAATAAGTTTGTTGTAGCTTATTTGTGGAATACGCAGCTAGTGTGTTGATCCTCAGTATTAACTATGTGTTAAGATGTGGTAGTAAGGTGTGGAAAACCTGTTAACAACAAAATTAATTTTTTTTCAAAAAAGTCTTGACACGTATAGGGTAAAGTCCCGATATTGCAAATATCAAGAACGACGTACTTTGACAGCCTTACAGGATTACAGAAACTGAATCGGGTGAACCTCCGGGGGAACTAAAGATCAGGGAAGTGCCTGAGCCAATTAAAGGGAAGGATACGAAAGTAAATTATCCCTTATAATGGTTAAAAGGTATTATAGATGTTGCAAAACTTTACGGAGAACGGCATCGGAAATAATGACCTTGAAGCAATCAGCGTTTGCAATTAATGATAACTCGGCGTTTCTTCGAAACATACGGTACATCAGCGTTGCACAAGTAACGACAGAGTCGACTTCCCCTCGGGAGATGGCATGATCGGTATTCGCACAGAGACAGTAGCTCACCGGCGTCCGCAAGGAGATTGGTGCAGATAAGGTAGCTTGTGATACAGATGCAGTCAACTTCGCAAGGAGACAGATTTAGTCCGCACAATGTGTCAGCATTTGAGTCATCAGTATTTTCAGGGAAGTAGGGTTAGCCAGTGTTGCAGGTAACAATGATGAGATCGGGTCGGTTAACTTACACAAAACTTGATGCTTTTGAAGCGGCTAAGGCCAACACAAGAGTTAGGAAACGGATGTCCATTCGCAAGAACAGGCTTCCGTTTTCCTGTTTTAAGGCCTTTTATTTTTTAGTCACCGCAAATAGGGTAACACTGGCGGTAGTTAAGCCTTTGCACATCTTGCTGGATGTAGCTACATATTGAATTAGATGGAGAACTGGGTGTATTACCGGTCGGTTATTGAAGGAGAAGAACTACGTATTAGTGGCTTGAACATTTGGGATCACGAATGGAATAACACCCGGTTATGGATTACTGTTAAAAATCCGATTTACCAACAGGACCATACCATGAATATATATACCATTACTGCCGGAGAAACGACTATCACCTTTGCAGCCGGTGAATTTTCCAATCTGGTATGGGGATTTTACCTCCCAGGTTGAGCCTTTAATCAGTAAACCAAATTTTGCTGATCATCGCGTAATCCGTGGAATGTTGAAATAAATTTGCTGTCCCAAGCTAACTGTTTACAAGTGTCCCACCGTGCTATTGTAAAATACGTGAAATAGATGTATGACGCTGTATATCATATAACTGCATTTGTTATTTAAAGTATTTGTACTGTCCCGGGGTGTCCCGCTATAAGTTAGTAACTGACTGTTAATCAATTACATGTATTTTTTAGGTGTCCCGGTTGTCCCACTTTCCAAGCGGGACACTTTATAATACAAAAACGGCTATGAACTAATGTTCGTAGCCGTTTTTGTTTAGGATATTACTTAAGTGTTATTTAGAAAAGCATACGGTTTTCAGCTTAAGAGTATAGTCCGGGTGTAAAGGCTCATTTGTTTGTGCAAGGCGTTGCGACCCCACATTTGCCGGACAGGCAATGCCATTCGGAGCATCGTAAATAAGGTCTGGTTTTGCTGCTATTAATTCTTTAGGCACATAAATCTGTGTTTTTGTGATAGAGTAACCACTGGGGATAAAACGGATATAATAACCATCGGGATGCAATGACCAGATACCTGATGGTACTTCAGGGTCGGGTTGCGGAGCAAGTCCCGCCAGTATAGCGTATTTTTCCATTTCTTCATAAGACGACGAACCCGACGCCGCAAGTCTGCGGATGTTGTTCTCTGCCTCAAAAACGCTTTGTACAGCCGGCGGTAATTGGTCCTTAGCTTTCGCCATAAGGCTTGCCGGTAACACGCCTAGAGCGCCACCTTCCAGCATAAGCAATTGTTGTGGTGTTAACAGTGTACTTGCGGTAAGTTTAATGTCGTTACCCATATCTACAAAACGGGTGCGGGCAATTATAGCCCAAAGAAGTACTTGTATGCTATGCTGTGTTACTTCGGGGTGCTTTTCGCCGCTCTTTAGGATCAATATTACTACATCCTTTTTTGGTCCCAGCACAGGTGCCAGCATATAGCCGTCCCCGCTGCTCGGTCCGCGGGTACCCGCGTGCAGGCAGTAGCTTTTGTTTGTCATTTCGTAAAAGCCTTCGCAAAGTTTGTAGCCCCCGGTTGGCGCCTTGGGTAAAAGGTAGAGTGGCTGTGGCTGCTGCCCCTCGGTAAACGACGGCGGTTTAGAACCTTTTTTATCAACGTCCTGAAAGCTTGTGGTAATAGCCTGTGGCTGTTTTAATATCTTGTTTAATCCGCCGCCGGATAAAGCATCGGCGCCTTTATCTAACAGTTTCTTGCCAAGTCCGCCGAACTGCGCGTTGGCACTTAAGTTAAAGAACAGGCATATCACCAGCGATAAGTAAGTAATAATAAGGTGTTTTTTCATAGAGGTAATTTTAAGTGCCGCAAGTTAAACGAAAGAAATTAACTAATCGTTATGTTTGATGCCCCGGAGTATATGTAAAACTCGAACCTAACGTTAAAGGTGCTTGATAAGCTGAAAAAATATGATTAAAATCAGTACGCTAATTATTATCATCTCATTCATCTTTGGTAAAACTTTTGCGCAATCAACTGCAAGTTCGGCTGACATAAGTGCTATCAGACAACATTATAAGGCTATATCTGAGCTTAAGCTATCCTCCCGGCACTTTACCTACGAATCTCCAGGGTGTGTGGAAGATGGGGTAGTGGACTTCTATTTTAATGGGAAGGAAATAGTTAAAATAATTGAGTCGGGCTCAATAGGAGATGGTAGCTGGGTTAACGAGTATTATTATGAGAAAGGTAAAATGTTTTTTGGTTTGGAAACTATTGTTGGTGGGCCTGCTATTGGTAAGGTAACGAGAACGCAATATCGCTATTACATAAAAGACGGTCGGCCAATACGCGTTATAGAGAACGCAAAAATTATACCTGCTGGTAGCAAAGCCGCAGAAATGCTGGGCACCTCCCGCCGGATTTTAAAAGCATATACTACCAAAGAATTTGCAGCAGCAGTGTGCAATTAATATATCTCTTAATTATTGATATAAGCCACCCTTGTAACTTGAACACGTTTAAGTATTCAGAACGATTGCCGAACCGAATTAGGATGTGTAACCCACAACCAGGTGTATCTTCTCGTCTAATTCAAGGGCTGCTTTTTCCATAAGCGTTATTTCTTCAATGTCTTTCAGGCGTTCATCGTTTTTTAGAAGGTTCACTAAGCCAAGAATAGAAGCTACAGGACGTCTAAGCTCATGTGATTGAATAAATGCAATTTCTCGAAGCGACTGGTTCTGTAGGTTAACCGTATGTTCATGTTCGACCCTTGTTGTTACATCAGTTGCATTGATAGAAACGCCTATGATAAAACCGTCAGGATCAAAGGCGGGTTCATATTTAATAAGCCACCAAACTGTACGGCTGGAATAATCGATTCGTCGCTGTTCAAACGCCGCGGTACCTTTTAAGGCGCGCTGATAATTAAGATAAAATTCTTTAAGTATCTCTGGTGTAAGGTAATCTGCCATCGACCTGCCACGCTCCAATACCTTATTGTATTGTGAAAACATGTGCCGTTCCAAAGATTTGTTGAAAGCTAGCAATTCAAACTCCTTTCCAAGCAACCAATGACAGTCAATTGAACTTTCGAAGAAGGAGCGCAGCTCTATTTCGGAGCGCTTAGCTTCTATAAACTGTTCTTTAAGTAACTTTATACTAACATCAAATTCAAGCAGGTGAATCACCTGTTTGGATAGCGCTTTCAAAGTTTTTTGTTGCAGGTCGCTTAATTGGTTTGGCACTTTGTCGATTACACATAAGCTTCCCAGCGTATAACCATCCTGAGTGGTTAAAGGTGCTCCTGCATAGAAACGGATATTTGGATCGCCTGTTACCAATGGATTGTCAACAAACCTTTTATCCAGGCTGGCATCTCCAACCATCATGAAATCATCCTGCGTTATCACGTGATTACAAAAGGCATCTTCCCTAGCGGTCGTCTTTTTGTCGAGACCGACCTTAAAACGAATATGTTGAGTGTCTTCGGAAAGCAGCGTAACTAAAGCAATAGGTGTATTACAAACCTCTGCTGCAAGATTTACCAGTTCCTGAACTTCATTTTCTTTGCTAAAATTTAAGTTTAGAAAGCGATTTACCGCTGCAAGCCGTTCCAGTTCTCTTAAAGGCATAATTCTATATATCCGTAATACGTATTAAAGCGATTTAGGGTTTTACTACACCTTTATTTATCAGGCCTTAAATTTCAAATACTTATAAAGAAGATTTAACTGCTGTCTATATCTCCCTGCTGTTAAGAACTGTATTGCTATAAAATAGCTATATATATATGAGATGCTAAATTAAGTAACGGTCGCTAATTCTATAGATGAAGGGCTTCGAAATAAAAAAGGCCCTAAATCATTGATTTTAGGGCCTTTTGATGCGATTTTACTCTGCATTAGTACTCAGAGCGGGAATCGAACCCGCACTCCGTTTACGGGAACAGGATTTTAAGTCCTGCGTGTCTACCAGTTCCACCATCTGAGCAGGTGTTGTTTTCGGGTATATTCACCCTCTAACAATAAATCCCTTCGGGCGGGAAGGGATTGGAGCGAAAGACGAGATTCGAACTCGCGACCCCGACCTTGGCAAGGTCGTGCTCTACCAACTGAGCTACTTTCGCATTGGTATTTCCTGCTTGGCTTTCGGCGTGTGCCTTACTGCGTTTGCGGGAGTGCAAATATAGGCAGAAAACGAAACTCTGCAAGGAAAATTTAAAACTTTTTTAAATTATTTTATAAGTCGCTGTCTTTCAAAACTTCTAAAATTAGCTCACTCTCAAAACCCCGGCTTATGGCATACTGTTGCAGTTTATACCGGCGTTTGTAAGGGGCTACCTCCTTTATAGCGGGTGCTTTTTTCTCCAGTATATTAGTTAACGTAGCCATGTAGTCGCTTCCATCTATAGTGGCCAACGCTTTTTTTATGAGCGGGGAAGATACTCTCTTCAATTGCAGCCCCTGTTTTATCTTAATTTTTCCCCATGCCTTTTGATTAAACTTACCCAATGCATAAGCTTTGGCAAACCGCTCTTCGTTAAGGTAGTTGCCTTCTATAAGCTTGGTGATGATGTTTTCTACAGCGGCGGTCCATAAACCCCATTCATAAAGTTTGTCGCGCACTTCCTGTTGCGAACGCTCCTGGTAGGCGCAATAGTGTTCGGCTTTAGCTAAAGCAACTTTTTCGTCTGTAATTTTTTGCTTTTTAGGTTCGTCCATCAAACCAAAATAAGCTAAAAATTCTTCTATTCACATAAATATAAGCAAATTCGTCCTATGCAGAATTCCTACCCGGTAAGTGAGGTTAAAAGCATCATCAATGCTTCTGGAGACATCATCAACGACAACTCAATAAGCGTATTGCTCACGGATAGCCGCAGAATTACCAACCCTGCCGCTTCGTTGTTTTTTGCCTTAAGCGACCGGCGTAACGGTCACGAGTTCATAGCGGATGCTTATGCTTCCGGGGTGCGCAACTTTGTGGTAAAGCAGCAGCAAACCTTTATGATGCCTGACGGAAACTTCCTGATGGTGGATAATGTGCTTGCGGCACTGCAAAAACTTGCCGCTCATCATCGGTCGCAGTTTAATATTCCCGTGATAGGCGTTACCGGCAGCAATGGTAAAACTATAGTAAAAGAGTGGCTGTACCAGCTTATGTGCCCTGATGGCAATATTGTTCGTAATCCTAAAAGTTATAATTCCCAAATAGGTGTACCGCTTTCTGTGTGGCAGATAAACGAAACACATACACTCGGTATCTTTGAGGCTGGCATCTCTACTTATAATGAAATGGACCTTTTGGAAGCGGTTATACAGCCCAGCATAGGTGTGCTTACCCACATGGGTACCGCACACGACGAAGGCTTTAAGTCTGCCGAAGATAAACTTGCGGAGAAATTAAAGCTTTTTACAAACTGCAGCTTGCTTGTACATAATTACGATGTACTGGTTAATGTTAAAACTGATCTGAAAACTGAAACACGATGCTTTACCTGGAGCCGCAAATTTAAGCAGGCAGATCTGTATGTATTTAGTGAAACAGTTATATCGGGTAAGTACTACCTGAGGGCGATTTATAAAGACAGTGAAATAGAATGCTTGATACCGTTCCGCAACCAGGCAGCCGTAGAAAACGCCATCGTATGCTGGGCAACCATGCTGGCCATGGATTACAGCCCTGCCGATGCCGACGAGCGTATAGAACGCCTTACCGCAGTAAGCATGCGACTGGAGTTGAAGAACGGCATAAATGATTGTTCTATTATAGACGACTCCTACAATTCAGATATACAGTCGCTGGAAATTGCGCTTAACTTCCTCAGTCAGCAAAATCAGCATCAAAAGAAAACGCTGATCCTGTCAGACATTTTTCAGTCTGGCTTGACGCAGCAGGAATTGTACACGCAGGTAGCTCACTTGGTAAAAGATAAGCAGATCGAACGCTTTATAGGTGTGGGCCCGTCCATAAACGAGCATAAAGCCTTTTTTAACGTGCCCAAAATGCATTTTTATGCCGATACATCGGCTTTGTTGCGCGATATGGCTAAACTTCACTTACGAAGCGAAACCATCCTGATAAAAGGATCACGCAGCTTTGAGTTTGAAAAGGTTAGCAGAGCCCTCGTGCAAAAAGCCCATGAAACGGTACTGGAAATAAACCTTAACAGCCTTTTGGGGAACCTCAACTTTTACAGGTCGAAGCTTAACCCTGGTGTAAAGGTGATGGCCATGGTAAAGGCTTTCTCTTACGGCAGCGGCACGTTCGAACTGGCTAACATGCTGCAATATAACAAGGTGGATTACCTGGCCGTTGCGTATACCGACGAAGGAATAGACCTGCGCGAAGGTGGCATTACCTTGCCCATTGTAGTGCTAAATCCTGAGCCTCTTGCTTACGATAAGCTAACAGCCTATAAGCTGGAGCCGGAGATTTACAGCTTTACATTGCTTGATGAGTTTGTAAAATATGCTCAGGAGGCAGAAATTACCAATTACCCTATCCATATAAAAATAGATACGGGAATGCACCGGCTGGGCTTTGAAGATTTTGAGGTAGAGACATTATGCGACCTGCTTGAAATTAACAAATATGTGAATGTACGGTCGGTTTTCTCGCACCTGGTAGCCAGCGATGCCGAACAGCACGATCTTTTTACCTTAAAACAGATTGGCATTTTTGATAAGGCCTGTGCGCAGATAGAAGAGGCGCTCGGCTATCCTTTTATGAGGCACATCAGCAATACATCAGGCATTACCCGCTGGCCAAACGCGCAGTACGACATGGTACGGTTGGGCATAGGCCTGTACGGCGTAGATGCAGCGGTATCGCCTGATGAAGCTGGTTTAAAACCGATTGCCACCTTAAAGACCACGGTTTCTCAAGTAAAAAAGCTCCTTGCTAATGAAACTGTGGGCTACAATCGTAATGGCAGCCTGAAGAATGATGGCGTTATTGCAACTGTACGTATAGGTTATGCCGATGGTTATTTACGGGCTTTTGGCAACGGCGTTGGTACCATGCTGGTAAATGGTGTGCTTGCCCCAACCGTCGGCAACATCTCTATGGATATGTGTATGATAGACATTACCGAAGTCCCTAATATAAAAGAAGGCGATGAGGTGATTGTGTTTAACGAGCAGCAACGTATTGAGGAGCTTGCCCGGCAGATCGGCACCATTCCATATGAGATACTCACCAATATTTCTCACCGGGTTAAACGGGTGTACTTTTACGAATAGTATATATTTGCGAAATGAAAAGGTTCGCACGCATACTGCTCAATTACTTTGTTAAGGGGCTGCTTATAGTTGTTCCCCTGGGCGCGGCTTTCTTTTTGATCTACTGGGCAATCTCTACAGTAGATAAAAGCCTTAACCTGAGCGACTACCTTTGGGTGGGTAAGGATGGTAAGCCAATGTACATACCCGGTTTGGGTATTGTTAATGTATTGGTGATTATCCTGATAGCGGGTGTACTGGTTACTAATGTAATTACCGATCCCATTAAGGCTTGGTTCAACCGCTGGCTTAACCGCTTGCCATTGTTCAAATTCCTGTATTCCTCCATTAAGGACCTTACCGAAGCATTTGTGGGTGAAGAAAAGAAGTTTAACGAACCGGTACTGGTAGAGGTAAACGAATTCGGCCTTAAAAAGATTGGCTTCCTGGTGCGGAAAGACATGGCCAGGATAGGCTTACCTGGCGACGTTGCGGTGTACTTCCCGTACTCGTATTCTTTTGCCGGGCAGGTGGTTATTATATCCGCTGATAAGGTAAAACACATCGATCAAAGTGCCGCTGATGTAATGAAATTTGTAATTTCCGGTGGTGTTAGCGGGCTTGATTAACTTCTTTAGGAAGCAGAATAGCCTCTTTCTTTTTGAAACTTCGGATGGTGAGCAATATACTTACGCCCATCATAACAGCACCCAACAGGAAAGGTGCCCCAGGGAAATAATAGGGAGAACTTTTAGCTGTAAAGTGGTGAAATATAGAAGTCATCATTAAAGGACCTACAATGGTGGTGACGCTTACCAGGCTTGTTAACGCGCCTTGCAGCTCGCCTTGCTCTTTATTAGAAACATGTTCTGATATAAACCCCTGCAAAGCTGTGCCGCCAATACCGCCCATGCAATAAGGAATCATAAACACATACATGAGCCATGCGGTATTGTTGAATGATATCAATACCAGCCCTATGCCGTAAAATGCGATACCCGCCATTATGTTTTTACGTAGCCCGAACTTGGGTATGGTCCAGCGCACAAGGCCACCCTGTACGCCGACAATGAGCAATCCCAGGAAAATACCAAGCGCGCCAATGCTGGTTTCAGACCATTTAAATTTCTCTACAACATAAAACGGCAGCACACTTTCTACTGCTTTTTGGCCGATGTAAACAATGGTATAAGCCGTGATAAGTGTGCTTACTGCTGTTGAATAATGACGTAAGCGCGCTAATGATCCGATAGGGTTGGCGCGCTTTATATCAAACTTACGGCGGTTCTCTTTATCAAGTGATTCCGGGAGTACAAAAAAACCGTAGATGGCGTTAATAAACGCCAAGCCGGCCGCTACGAAGAACGGCAGTCTGATATAAACTCCGCCTAAAAAGCCACCCAAACCAATACCAAGTATAAAACCCAGCCCGGTAGCTGCGCCAACCAGGCCAAAATTAGCGGCCCGTTTATCGCCGGTGCTCACATCAGATATGTATGCAGAGGCAGTTGTGGAACTTGCACCTGCAACCCCGGCTATAAACCTGCCTACAAACAGCCAGAGTATAGATGGGGCAAAACCCATGAAAAGGTAATCTATACCAAAGCCCAGCAGGGATATAAGCAATACCGGCCGCCTGCCGTACCTGTCGCTTAAGTTGCCTAGTATTGGTGCACAAACAAACTGCATGGTGGCATAAGTAAAAGTAAGGTAGCCGCTATACTGGCTTGCCATACTCACGCCAACGTGCCCTAATTGCTCCAAAAGGGTAGGGAGGATGGGGATGATAATGCCAAGCCCCATGGTATCAATAAGTACCGTTACAAAAATAAATCCCAGCGCACCGTGCCGTTTTTGCGGCTTCTCCTGATTATCTGCCATGTATATATATTGCTTAGAACAGATAAGAGAGTGAAAGTTTCATTAGAGTACGATTTTTAGTGTGCAGCGGGATCAATGGGTGCCGCGTTTTTGGTTTCTCTTGCACGTTTAAAGCTTAGTATAGCCAATATGGTACTTAACAGCATTAGCACAGCGCCCGCAAAGAAAGGAGCACCGGGAAAATGCACGGGCGCACTTTTCCCGGTAAATAATGCGAACAAGTTGGTCATCATAACAGGCCCGACGATAGAGGTTACACTCATTAAGCTGGTAAGTCCGCCTTGAAGCTCACCTTGTTCGTTTGGCGGTATTTGCCCGCTGATCAGGCCTTGTAAAGCAGGGCCTGCAATACCGCCAAGGCAGTAAACCACCAGTATGGCGTACATCATCCAGCTTTGGCTGGCAAATGCGAACAAGAACAACCCTATTGTATAAAGTAACAGGCCATAAATGATACTCTTTTTTTGACCCAGCTTGGGTATAGTTACCCTAATGAGCAACCCTTGTACCAAGCCGGAAAGCACACCAACAAAGCCGAGCGAGTAACCCACCAGCGATTCAGTCCAATGAAACCGCTGCATGGTGAAGAACGTCCAGGTGCTTTGTACGGCATGTGCAGCAAGGTAAATTAATATGAGTGATGCAATAAGCCCGCTTACCGCAGGATACTTTTTCAGCTGCATTAGCGAACCTACCGGATTTGCCCTGCGCCACTCGAAAGGGCGGCGAAGTGATTTGTCGAGTGATTCGGGTAATACAAAATATCCGTACAACGCGTTGATGAGCGCTAATCCTGCTGCGGCTAAAAAGGGGAGTTTAGTACTATACTGACCAAGTATACCGCCTAGCACCGGGCCTACAATAAAGCCAAGCCCGAAAGCCGCGCCAATTATTCCAAAGTTTTGGGCCCGTTTCTCAGGCGGACTAACGTCTGCAATATAAGCTGACGCGGTTGTGAAACTGGCACCTGTTATCCCGGCTATTATACGGCCTACAAAAAGCCACCATATAGTAGGCGCGAAAGCAAGGAAGCAATAGTCAATAGCAAAGCCGAGCAGTGAGCCAAGCAATACCGGCCTTCGGCCATACTTGTCGCTCAGGTTACCAAGTACCGGCGCAAACAAAAACTGCATTACCGAGTAGGAGAACAGAAGCCAGCCGCTCCATTGCGCGGCAGAGCTAAGATCGCCGTGTATTAACTTTTCAATAAGTTTAGGAAACACTGGGATGATAATACCGAAGCCGGTAATATCAATTAGCAGTGTGACAAAGATAAAGCCGAGGGCTGCAGGTTTTTTGGTTTGGGCTGTAGAGTCCATACCGTAAAGATGTAACAAAAAATCGAAAACCAGACAGTTGCATCCGAATTAGCCGGATTTGCACCTTCAGAATCGCTAATTTAAGCGTTGTAGTCTGAACCTGAATTTTAAGGATTAATTATCATCAACAGCATTCTGCCAATCCAACAATTCTTAAAATTCAAGTTCAGACAAGATCTTTAGAAGTTTGGTTTCAGTACATATTTGTCGTAGAATCGGAAAATGTGCTCAACGGCTTCTTCGGCAGTATCCACTACACGATAAAGGTTCAAATCGTCAGGGCTAATGTTATGCTCTTCATTCAGCATATTGCTTTCTACCCAATCAAATAAGCCTTTCCAGTAATCTTTGCCAACAAATATAATAGGGAAGCGCGCTATCTTACCGGTTTGGATAAGGGTGATCGCCTCAAAAGATTCGTCCATGGTTCCAAAGCCGCCCGGCAGGATAATGAACCCCTGCGAATACTTCATAAACATAACCTTGCGGATAAAGAAGTAATCGAACTCCAGCACTTTATCCCTGTCGATGTATTTGTTATGGAACTGCTCAAATGGCAGCTCAATGTTTAAACCTACCGATTTACCGCCTGCTTCGTAAGCACCTTTGTTAGCTGCTTCCATAATACCTGGACCGCCGCCAGATATTACACCATAGCCACGTTCTGTAAGCAGGGCGGCAGTTTTTTCGGCCAGTTGGTAGTACTTGTTGTCGGTTTTAGTTCGTGCAGAACCGAAGATGGATACGCATGGGCCAATCTTGGCCAGTTTCTCAAAGCCGTCTACAAACTCGGCCATTATCTTAAATATCTGCCAGGAGTCGGTAACCTTAATCTCCTGCCAGTTCTTGTTCTCAAACGCTTGTCTTATTTTATCGTCGCCAGTCATAGTAGTTGTTAAATCCGGATAGCCGAAAATCGGTAAAGTCCCGGAAAGTATAATTAGTTAAATATTAATTGATGTTATAAATACCTTCCAAAATTTTGGAAAGTTAGAAAGTTAATAAACGATTTTGATAGTACAATAGTTGTACGTTTAAGTTTTTTATTAGGGGATAAAGCCTGCGCTTCAATGTAAAACTTTACAAGCCCGTTAGGTGAGGCGGACGACACAACTTTAAAATATCATGACAATTCCGTATATTGTAGATAAGCCTTCTAAACTATTGCTACGGCGGTCTTTTTTCTTGATGATGTTGCCAGTAAACCGAGGAATGTAATTAAGCCGTTTACAATGATCAACTCATTATCAAAAACGTAACCGTTCAGCAAAGTTTTGGATTCCGTGCTCAGGAAAAAGCAAACCGCCGGCGAAATGAGACAGATGAACGGCACCAGCTTATCTGCAACCTGCCGATTCTTTACAAACAATCCAAACGAGTATAAGCCGAGTAGTGGGCCGTAGGTATATGACGCTACCTTGAATATTGCGCCGACAACAGCATCATTGTTGATAGCATTAAAGATGATAATGGTTATAAACATCAGCCCGGAAAAGGCAATATGCACATAGTGGCGGGTATTCACATTTTTTTTGCTGTTTACATCGTTGCGCTTGTTAAACCCGAGGAAATCTACACAGAACGAGGTGGTGAGCGCGGTAAGTGCCGAATCGGTAGTGGCAAAGGTAGCTGCCGTTAACCCCAGCATAAACACCATGGCAGGTATTACACCAAGGTACTGCAGCGCTATCGTAGGATAGAGATAATCTGTTTTTTCTACTTTGATGCCGTTTTTGGCGGCATACATGTACAGCAGTGCGCCAACGCTAAGAAAGAAGATGTTTATCACGACGAACACCGCCGTAAAGCTGAACATGTTCTTTTGTGCTTCCTTTATATTTTTAAGGCTGAGGTTCTTTTGCATAAGATCCTGATCCAGGCCTGTCATGCCAACGGTAATGAACAACCCTCCAAGAAATTGCTTGCTGATGTGGAACTTGCTGGTCATGAAATCCTCAAAGAAGAAGATTTTAGAATAGCTGCTGTTCTTAATGGCTTCCGCGGCTTCAAAAACATTGTAATTAAGGCTGCGGCAAATGAAATAGATGGACAAGAACACCGATGCCACCAGGAAGAAAGTTTGAAGGCTGTCGGTAATGATAATGGTTTTCAAGCCACCTTTAAAGGTGTACGACCATATAAGCACTAAAGAAATCAGCACCGTTACGGCAAAAGGTACACCATAGCTATCAAATATGAAGCGTTGTAAAACTATTACTACCAGGTATAGGCGGAATGATGAACCAATAGTGCGGCTGATGAGGAATATGCCTGCCGCCGTTTTATAGCTCCATGTCCCTAACGCATGCTCTATATAACTGTAAATAGAGGTCAGCTTCATTCTATAGTATAACGGCAGCAGCACAGTAGCAATGATGATAAAGCCGGCCGCATTGCCTAGCACAAATTGAAAGTAGGCAAACTGGTCGCCGCTTGGTGCACCCACCTTTCCCGGCACCGAAATGAAAGTAACGCCGCTAAGCGCCGTACCTATCATACCGAAGGCAACCAGGTACCACTTGGAGTTGCGGTTGGCAACAAAGAAGGTATCGTTATTGGCAGAGTTTTTTGATGTGAGGTGAGAGATTACCAGCAGTACCAAAAAATATCCAATGATAAAAGTGAGCAGTATTCCCGGAGCCATAATTCAGATTTATCGGTGCAGATGTAAGGCCTAAAGTAGCGGTTTACGGCGTATCAACCAAATCAACGATTGAAGCCGTTTTAAATACTCCCAAAAAGTGTGGAAAGTGAAGATTTTTAACGGTATTTTTGTCCAATTAACGCGAATACAAGCTAATTTCAATGGTTGATACAATTGCACCGATGAACAGGTTGAACCAACTTTTTTCTACAAAAAAAGAGAATTTACTATCTATATATTTTACTGCAGGCTACCCGGAACTAAACACCACCCTTGATATTGCAGCAGCCCTTGAACAGGCCGGTGCCGACTTCCTGGAGATAGGTTTTCCGTACTCAGATCCTGTAGCCGATGGGCCAACCATTCAGCATAGTTCAGAAGTTGCCCTTCAGAACGGCATGACGCTCAGCGTGTTGTTCGATCAATTAAAAGGGCTGCGTAGCCGTGTAAGTATACCAGTGTTGCTGATGGGATATGTTAACCCCATAGTACAATACGGTGTAGAACGCTTTTGCAAGCAGGCAGCCGCTGTAGGGGTAGATGGCATTATCGTGCCAGATTTGCCTATGTACGAGTATGAAATGCTGTATAGCAACTACTTCGAAGAGAATAACTTAAGTAATATATTCCTGGTTACACCGCAAACATCTGTTGAGCGTATCCGCAAGATAGATGGATTGAGCAATAGCTTTATTTACCTTTTATCTTCATCAAGCATAACTGGAGGAAGCCTTAAGCTAACCGAAAGCATAGAAGAGTACTACAAGCGTGTTAAGGCAATGGAACTGAATAATCCGGCTATTATAGGCTTCGGTATATCTGATAATGCATCCTTTAGCAAAGCATGCGAATACGCTAACGGTGCAATAGTAGGCAGCGCGTTCGTTAAGTTGTTAGGTGAAGATGATTATCTGAGTAAGATCCCTGCCTTCATCAACAATATAAAAGGTTGAGTTAAAGATAGTTCTCCAGGTTACCTTTACCTTCTCGTATTACCTCGAAGTCGCCTGAAGTACAATCGATTATTGTAGAAGGGGTGTTGTCGCCATAACCACCGTCTATTACTATATCTACTTGTTCTTGGTATTTTTCGTATATAAGTTCTGGATCGGTAGAATACTCAATAATGTCATCATCATCATGAATAGATGTAGAGACTATAGGGTTGCCTAACACACGTACAATTTCCCTTGCTATGTTATTGTTCGGGACGCGTATACCCACAGTTTTTTTATTGCTGCTCAATAATTTAGGTACAGCGTGACTGGCGTTGAATATAAATGTAAATGGGCCTGGCAGCGCCTTCTTTAATACTCTGAACGTTGCGTTATCAATGGGTTTTATGTAGTCTGATATGTGGCTAAGGTCATAGCAGATGAACGAGAAGTTAGCCTTTTCAGGTTTGATGTTTTTAATGCGGCAGATTTTTTCTATCGCTTTTTGGTTGGTAATATCGCAGCCCAGGCCGTAAACCGTGTCAGTAGGGTAGATGATGAGCCCGCCCTTTCGAAGCACTTCTGCAGCTTGCTCTATAGCTTTAGGGTTGGGATTTTCAGGATAGATCTTTATCAGCATATAACGTTAACAAAGATACACACAGATAGGTTTAAAAAAGAAAGCCACCTAATCAGGTGGCTTTCTTTTTTAAATGCCGGTGGAGGCTATGGACAAAACATCAAAACTCACTCAAATATCAACTCCACCTGCATTTATAACTTAAATTATTTCTGTTTTGCAAATTGTACGTTGATGATAAGCTTGATGTCTTCACCAACTACTATTGAACCTGCTTCTGTTACGCCATCCCAGGTAAGGCCAAATTCTTTACGGTTTATTTTACCACTAACTTCGAAGCCTGCTTTGGTGTTACCGTAAAAGTCATCGGCAGAACCACCGAACTCTGCTTTAAGAGTAACTGGTTTAGTAACATCTTTTATAGTAAGGTCGCCTGTGATAGCGTACTCATCATCACCGCTAGCCTTTATTGAAGTAGATTTGAAAGTGATCTTCGGATAAGTTGCAGCATCAAAAAACTCTGCTGATTTCAGGTGCTCGTCGCGCTGAGTTTGGGTAGTATCGATGCTGTTCACATCAAGTGAGAAGTTAACCTGTGCATCTTCAAAATTGTCATCGGTTGTTTCCAACTCGCCTTCAAATGTTTTGAAAAAGCCGGTAACTGTAGAAATTACCAGGTGTTTAACTTTAAATTGTACTTCTGAGTGCATTGGGTCTAAAACCCATTTTGTTGCTGTTGCCATTGTTTTATTTGTTTAAATATTGTTTCTCATTTGTTTACACAACAAAAGTAATATTATATGTTTAAACATCTATTATTGTTTAACACTTATTACAATTGGTAGACATTCCTGTTCTACTAAGGCATTTCTTGCTGATATGTTTTTATAAATAAACAGATGAGAAAACTGTTCAAGTGTTCAGTTTTTTTTGAAGATAAAGCATTTGAACACTTTTTTATGCCGCCGCATTCTCCTTCAATAAAGTGGCTGAATAGATGTCCAATCGCGCTTTTTGGATCAAATTACCTTGTTCAACCTTCAAAACCACACTGTTTTTGCATGCTGTTTTCAAGTTTATTTGGAAGTAATGGTATAAATCACAGGTACTACTATCGACTCAAAAGTGCAAAAAATAAGGGCTGCCTTGTTAGGCAGCCCTTCGCAGTATCTTTCTAAAAAGAATTATTTATTTAATACTTCGGTAACCAGTTGTGCAGCTTCCTTAAGCAGGATAGCAGAGTACACCTTTAAGCCCGAGTTGTCTATCAGCTCTTTTGCTTCTTCAGCGTTAGTGCCTTGTAAACGTACAATAATAGGAACCGGGATATCGCCGATTTCTTTGTAAGCATCAATAACACCCTGTGCAACACGGTCGCAACGTACAATGCCACCAAAAATGTTGATCAGGATTGCCTTAACATTAGGGTCTGAAAGGATGATGTTAAAACCGGCTTTAACGGTTTGTGCGTTTGCAGTACCACCTACGTCCAGGAAGTTAGCCGGCTCGCCACCTGCAATCTTAATAATGTCCATAGTGGCCATTGCCAAACCTGCACCGTTAACCATACAGCCCACGTTTCCGTCAAGCTTTACATAGTTAAGGTTGCTCTTGCTTGCTTCAACTTCGGTAGGGTCCTCTTCGTCGGTGTCGCGCATTGCTGCGTAATCCGGGTGACGGTATAAAGCGTTGTCGTCAAGGTTTACTTTGGCATCAACAGCTAATATTTTATTATCAGAGGTTTTAAGAACCGGGTTTATTTCAAACTGTGAAGAATCGGTTGCTTCGTAAGCTTTATATAAAGCGGTGATAAATTTCACCATATCTTTAAAGGCGTCGCCGCTTACACCAAGGTTAAAAGCAATCTTACGTGCCTGGAAGCCCTGCAGGCCAACCTTAGGGTCAATTTCTTCTTTAAATATTTTATCAGGTGTAGAGTGAGCCACTTCTTCAATGTCCATACCACCTTCAGTAGAATACATGATTATGTTGCGGCCTTTCGCACGGTCAAGCAATACACTCATGTAAAACTCTTTCGTTTCGCTTTCGCCAGGGTAGTAAACATCCTGTGCTACTAAAACTTTCTTTACTTTTTTACCCTCAGGGCCGGTTTGTGGGGTAACCAGCTGCATCCCTATTATCTGGCCTGTAATATCTTTTACCTGGTCGTGGTTTTTAGCCAGCTTAACGCCTCCGCCTTTACCGCGGCCACCAGCGTGTATTTGTGCTTTTATAACAACCCAGTCCGAAGCGTAGTCTTCCTTCAGTTTCTGAGCGGCTGCTACTGCCTCTTCGGTCGTATCGGCAACAATGCCTTCCTGTACTCTAACGCCAAAGCTTTTTAAGATCGCTTTGCCCTGATATTCGTGGATATTCATGTTTTTTGAAAGATTTGCGGTAAAGCTACAATTTTGTTTAGAGAATAGCGGATAGCCGTAAGAGATTTGTTGCAGCGCGAAATGACATGGTAACCCAATTTTTACTTTACAATAACTCATTACCTAATCTAAAACCGCTAATCGTTATCTTTGGCTCATGCTTAAAGCACTATCTATAAACAAATCCTACGGGCAGCTTAATATTTTAAAGGGCGTAAACCTGGAGGTTGACCGCGGCGAGATTGTTACAATTGTTGGTGCGTCCGGTGCGGGTAAAAGCTCGCTGCTAAACATCCTGGGTACGCTTGACAAACCCGATTCCGGCCAGATTTTTATTGATGATATAGAGGTTAGTAAGCTCAACAACAAAGACCTGAGCGATTTCCGAAACCTTAAAATAGGTTTCATTTTCCAGTTTCATCATCTGCTGGTGGAATTTAACGCCCTGGAGAATGTATGTATGCCCGCCTTTATAGCAGGCAAGCCAAGGGCCGAAGCAGAGAAACGAGCTAAAGAGTTGCTGGACATGTTGGGTTTAGGCGAGCGGATGACGCATAAACCGGCCCAGTTATCGGGCGGTGAGCAGCAGCGTGTGGCAGTTGCGAGGGCGCTGATAAACCGGCCGGCGCTGATATTTGCAGATGAACCATCCGGTAACCTCGACTCAAAGAACGCGCTGGAGTTGCATGAGCTTTTTGTGCGCCTGCGGCAGGAGTTTAACCAAACATTTGTAATTGTGACCCATAACGAGGACCTGGCCGCAATGGCAAACCGCACCATACTGATGAAAGACGGGTTAATAGTGGAGGAACTATAGGTGAAAATATTAATAACTAATGCTACCTCCGCAGCAGCTTACAAGTTAAAAAATCAGTACCCAGGCGATGTCGTGTTATTAGGCGATCACCAAGAACTGCCCTTGTTCCTTGGCAATACCGTAAAACTACCAAAGCCAACATCAGCAAGCTATCAGCATGAAATGCTTACACTATGCCTTGATGCAGCAGTAGAAAAAGTTTTTGTAATGACAACCGAGGAATTGCTGCTGCTGAAGGAATCGGAACTGTTGTTTAATGAATATAATATAGATATTTTAGATGGCAGCAATGCAATATAGCGATATAGATGCACGTAAGAAGGCGTTTGTTTTTGAGCTGGACAATGTGCTATATCCCGAGAAAGACTATTTATACCAGGTGTATTACCTCTTTGCTGGATTACTGGAATATACCGATGTTACTGACGCTACGCAGACAACCAACTTTATGGTTGATGCGTATACAACTAAAGGACCCGATAAAGTTTTTGACGAGCTGGTTGACCAGTTAAAGGTTGATGAAAAGTATAGGCCAAATCTTGATGTTTTGCTGGATACTGCCCGACTGCCGTTGAAGTTGCTTTTATATCAAAACATGCTAACTTTAATGCAGGAAGTGGTGACCGACCGAAAGAAGCTTTTTATAGTGACCAATGGTAAACCAGAACGGCAGCTTAACAAGATCAAACAGGTGGAGTGGCATGGGCTGGAACCTTACCTAATCTGCTATTTTGCGGAGGAAGTGGCTGCTAAGCCGGAACCGGATATTTTGCATTTGCTGATGAAACAGCATGGGTTAGAAAGAAGAGACCTAATAATGACAGGGAATAGCGAAGCAGACTCCCTTTGTGCTGAAGCTACCGGGATAGACTATCTGGATGTCAGTAAGTTGCTTTAGAGTGTCGCTGTACTATTATTAGTAATACATCGTTATTCAACATAAATACTATATGCGTAAATTTATATACCTTATTATAGCATCGGCAGCAATGCTGACCTCGTGTAAGAAAGAAAAAGTTGCTTCAAGCGAGCTTGATCTGATGCGCGACTCGGTATTTTACTATGAAAAACAGCTTTACTACTGGAATGATGCGATTCCCGAATACGCTACGTTTCAACCGCGGAGATATACCGGCAGCAACGACCTTGACGCGCTGAACAAGGAGCTGTTTGCGCTTTCTCAGTATAAGATAAACCCTGCCACGGGCAAGGCGTACGAGTATTATGCTGCTGACCCTACACACCCAAAATATTCTTTTATAGATGATGGTAGTATATCGCAGGAACTTAACGGAGTTACCGGAGATTTTGGTTTCGCGCCGATATGGAACGATCTGGATGATTTGCGTATAAGATATGTTGCACCTAATTCGCCGGCAGCTACAGCTGGGATTAAGCGGGGATATCAGATTACCAAGATAAATAATAGAACCAACCTTGCATATGACGGTGATGGTGGAGGTGGAGCGAACCTTAATTTTGTTATCAATGCCTACGCCAACAGTACTACAATTTCAATGACGCTTAAAAGGCCTGATGCATCAACTTTTGATGTAACACTAAATACTGCCACTTACACCATTAACCCGGTTTATAACTATAAAGTTATTACTCAGGGGGGCAAGAAAGTTGGATACTTTGTATTTAATGAATTTACCTCGCTTGACAATTCCAAAGCAAATATAAACCAGGCATTTAACGAATTTGCTGCACAAGGCATTACAGAACTGGTAGTTGACTTGCGGTACAACGGCGGTGGCAGGGTAGAAACATCTGAGTACCTGGCTAATGTAATAGCACCTGCAGCCAAGGTAGGCTCTAAAATGTACACTACTTATTACAATAGCTTGCTGCAGAGCGGTAAAGCAGATGATTTGTTAAGAAAGCAGACACGCAAAGATGAAGAGACCGGAAAGAGCTATACTTATGCTGATTTTGACTACTCTGAAGAAAGGAATGTTTCAATGTTCAGCCGTGAAGACGTAAGCGTGCCTGCACTTACTCTCAACCATGTGTTCTTTATTGTGACAGGTTCAACTGCATCTGCCAGTGAGTTACTGATAAACAACCTTAAACCTGTTATGGATGTTAAGCTGATAGGTACAACAACTTACGGCAAACCTGTTGGTTTTAGCTACCTGCAAATAAATAAATACCAGATGTACACACCGATGTTTGAAACCAAGAACTCGGTTAACCAGGGCGGATATTTCACTGGTATGCTACCAGCTAGTACGGACTATCCGGGTTTTAAAGATTTTGATGACGTGACGCACGACTTTGGCGATCCGACAGAAACGCTTTTGGCTCATGCATTAAAGTTTGTGGAAACCGGTACTTACACCATTAATACGCCGCAGATACAAAGTACCCAACGGCAACGGACAATGACCATCGACCAGGCCCGGGAAGCAGCCATTCAATTGGATGCGCCGAAGTTCAGGAGCATGGTTTTAAGCAGGCCGGCATTCAAAAAGTAGTTTTGCTGACATATGATTGATTGAAGGTGCGCCTGTTTGGTGCACCTTTTTTGTTAGTCGGCTAGTTGGCGCAGGTCTACAGGCACTACACGCGATATGCCCTGTTCTACCATGGTAACGCCATAAATAATGTCCGTACAAGCAATGGTGCGCTTGTTATGCGATATGATGATGAACTGCGATTCTTTGGAGAATTTACGGATGATGTTATTGAACTTGTCGATGTTGGTATCGTCAAGCGGGGCATCAACCTCATCAAAAATACAAAAGGGTGCCGGTTTAAGCAGGTAAAGCGAGAATAGGATGGCTGTAGCCGTAAGGGTTTTTTCCCCGCCGGAAAGCTGGTTTATAGAAAGCGGTCGCTTGCCTTTTGGGCGTGCAATGATGTCAATATCCGATTCCAGCGGACGGTCAGGGTCTGAAAGTATCAGATCACATGAATCCTCCTCATTAAACAAGGAACGAAACACTTTAATGAAGTTCTCTCGTACCAATGTAAAGGCTGTCATGAATTTTTCCCGCGCGGTATCATCAATCTCCTGAATGGTAGAGAGGAGAGAGGCTTTAGCTTCCGCGAGGTCTTTCTTTTGCGCCTGTATAAAGCTGTGGCGCTCGTTCATTTCGTTATACGCCTCAACAGCCATCGGGTTTATAGCGCCAAAATCGTCCAATTGGCGCTTCATCTTTTCCGTTTTATCCCTTATGTCGGCTTCAGATTCAGTTTGTGCGTCCTCAGTTTCCGGCAGGTCTGTTATATCAACATTAAATTCTACGGAAAGGCGCTCTTTTAAGGCATTTAACTCTATTTTAAGATTGTTGCGGGCATCTTTAAGCTCGTTCTCTATTGTTTCCGCGTTATCTTTTTTACGACGTAAGTTGATTACCTCGTTTTCATTTTCGGTGATAGTACCACGCCATTGGTAGTATTCTCGTTCTGCCTCTTGCGTGGCTTTCTCCAGGTTCTCCTTTTGCTCGTACATCTCCAGCAAGCTGTCGTCGCTGTTTTCGGTATGCTGCAGGTTTTCTTTTATTAGCGCTTTAACCTTTTCCAGTTCATGGCTGTTTTGCGTTATGCGGCTGTCCAGATTATCCAATTGCGACTCCCGGTATTCCAAATCCTTCACCAATCCTGATACTTTATTTTGCTGCTGGTGAAAGCGTATGTTCTCCTGGTTATAAGCGTTGGATCGTACCGATAACATTTCGTTCAACTCATTGAAGGCCTGTTGTTTTTCCAGCAGCAGTTCACTTTGTTCCTGCTTTTGTGCTTTCAGGTCTAAAAGCTGCGGTTGTAAAGTGATGATATCGTTCTTGATGCCTGCAATGCGGTTGGCAATATCCTGTTTACGATTTAGGCTGTTCTCTATAAACGCCTGGTACTGCTCCTGTTTGGTTCTTACAGTTACCAGCTCTGTGTTCAGCTGGTTAAGTTCTACTTGCTTTTGGCGTATCTCTGCTGCTTTACCGGCAGCTTTCAAAGCGGTTAATGTACTTTGCAGTTCCTCATTTTTATTTTTGAGGCTGTTGATACGTGTTTCTGCCTGCTTGATCTCTTTAAGCAGATTATCAAGGTTTTTAGCCCGCCCTATACGCTTACCCTCAAATAAGCCTACAGATCCGCCGGCCATGGTAAATTTGGATTTATTGAACTTGCCGCTTTTGCCGATAAGCACAACATCGTTCGGCAAAACAGTGTTGTTAATGTCGTGTTCGGTAGTGTCATTCACCAGGTAAACATTCTTTAACAGGTGTACGCACAGTGGTTTGTAACGTTCATCAACTTCAATAACCGACAACGCCGGCACAGCGGCAACTTCTAACGTTTTGTGATCAGAAATCTCATTTTCCCCGCCAAAATTATCGAGTATAAAGAACTGCGCGCGGCCCTTTGATGAATTACCCAGCAGGTTGATCGCCGCTATGGCTTCGTCGTAGCTGTTCACTACGTAGTAGTTCATTAACGGCTCCAGGTAATTCTCAATAGCAATGCGGTATTCTTCTTTACAAAAAAGGATATCGCTGAAAAGCGTGATGTTTTTTGCCCAGCTTGTGTTCTTTTTCAAAAAGCGGATAGACTCGGGGAACCCTTCAAGATTATCTACCAGGCTTTTGGTAAGATTGTATTCGTTTTGCTTCGCATCCAGCTTGCGCACATCAGCGGCAATGTCCGCTGTGATGGCTTTTATCTGGGTTTCTGTATCAGCAATCTGTTCCTGTAACTTGGTCTCGGTGTCAACGGCACTATCATATTCGCTCTTTAAAGTGTCCGCACGCGAAGCAAGTTCTGCAACTACCTGGTTAAAGTGCGAAAGCTCTACCTCCTTGTTGCTTGCATCCTCCATGTTGCGCAGGCTTTCCTGTTCTAGTGCCTGCTGCTGTATGTTCAGGATGTCAATATCCTTTTCTGTTTTATAAACCTGGCTTTGCAGGCGGTTACTTACCGAGTTGAGTTCATTTAACTCACCACGGGCTTCTGCTTGCTCGGCCCGCAGTTCTTCTACGGCTTCTTTAAGGTCGGCCAGGCTTGATGTGATGCGGGCAAGATTTTCATCCTCCTGCATCTTTTCCTCGCTCAGGCGCTTGATGTTATACTGAACGTGTTTATGCTGATTGGTGTCGCGTTCAAGTTCATCCTTTAGTCGGGCTTCTTTATCCTGCTGATGCTTTAGCTGCTCGTTTTTTACACGCTTTTCGCTTTCGTAAGCACGTATTTTGGAGACAAACTCATTCGTTGTTTTTTGCTGGGCAGCCAGGTTCTTCTCGCGTGTTATGCTTTCCAGCTTTTGCTGCTGCAAGGCCGCTTCCAGGGTATCTATCTGTGCAACAATGCCGGTTTTTTCTGCCTGTTGTTTTTGTTCTTTTTCTTCTATCTCCGCCAGTGTCTTACTAAAACCAGCTATCCGAAATGAAGCAAGCTGTATGCTGAGTACCTTGTACTGATCCCTGATCCTGTAATACCGTTCAGCTTTCTTTGCCTGGTTTTCCAGCGTTTTAAGGTTCTTTTCTATTTCGAAAAGAAGATCGTCTACACGCTCCAGGTCAGCCTCTGTATCTTTAAGTTTGCTGAAGGTTTGCTTTTTACGCAGCTTGTATTTAGATATACCCGACGCCTCCTCAAACAAGTTCCTTCGGGAGCCTTCTTTGTTATTGATGATCTCATCTATCATGCGCAGCTCGATGATAGAGTAGGAGTCGGCACCAACGCCGGTGTCCATGAAAAGGTCTGTTATGTCCTTTAGGCGGCACTGTACATCGTTGAGGCGGTACTCGCTTTCTCCGCTGCGATAAAGCCTTCTGGTGAGCGTTACCTGCGAAAAATCGGTAGGCAGGATGTTCTTGGTATTATCGAACGTGAGGGATACTTCAGCAAGATTAGCGGCTTTACGGCTTTTGGTGCCATTAAAGATGACGTTGTCCATTTTTTCGGACCGAAGCATGCGGGTACTTTGCTCGCCCAAAACCCAACGTATCGAATCCACCACGTTAGATTTGCCGCAGCCATTAGGGCCTACAATAGCGGTAACACCCTCATTAAAATTAATGGTGATCTTATCGCCAAAGCTTTTAAACCCCTTTATCTCTAACTGTGTAAGCTGCATTAACGCGGTAGCGGACTAAAACTAATTAAGGTCTTAAATTTACGTTTTATACCTTAAAGCAAAAAGTGCTAAATAGAAGCTTGTGGAAGACTTTTCTGTCGAAAGCTAAACTGTTATAGAACCTCTCAGGAAAGTCACGGCGTTGCCAGCCATCAATACACGGTCGCCTTGCAGTTTACACCAAAGCTCGCCCTTGCGTGCCGATACCTGGTAAGCGTGCAGTTGATTTTTGCCAAGCTTATCTGCCCAGTAAGGTATCAGGTTACAGTGAGCCGATCCGGTTACCGGGTCTTCGGGTACACCTGCTGCCGGTGCAAAAAACCGGGATACAAAGTCCACATCTTTGCCGGGCGCGGTAACGATGACACCAAGCGTGTCAATCTTCGCCAAGGCGGAGTGATCCGGAATCATGGATGTTATATCTTCTTCAGTTTCGTACACCAGCATGTAATCCCGTGAGCGGAGTACCTCAATAGGTTGTTTACCACCTAACGCTGCCAGCAAACCCTCCGGCAACTCAGCACGGCTAGCGGGCCGTGACGGAAAGTTCATGGCGTACTTATCTCCATCACGGGTCACCACCAGGGTTCCTGCTGTCATGGTATTAAAGTGGATAGTGTCACCATCGTGGCCAAGTTCTGTAAAAAGGATATGGGCTGACGCCAGGGTAGCATGCCCGCAAAGGTCTATCTCCAGCTCAGGGGTGAACCACCGCAGCAGGTAGGTATCATCCCCGTTTGCTACAAAAAAGGCGGTTTCTGCAAGGTTGTTTTCCATTGCAATCCTCTGCATGATGTTGTCTGGTAGCCATTCGGTAAGCGGGCAAACAGCAGCAGGATTACCGCCAAACAGTTTGTCGGTAAAGGCATCAGCCTGGTACATAGGTATAATCATAAAGAAATGTTATAAACCGCTAATATAACCGTAAGTGACTAATTCATCTTTATTGGTGATGTGTTTTGTTTCTCCGTTATGCAGTAAAACAATGCGGTCGCTTACGTCGAGAATATTGTAATACTGATGATCTGTAATGATAATGCCTTTGCGCTTAGCACAAGCTCTTATTACAGGTTTAAACTCTTCTGCCTGTATAGGGGAGATATGGGTAAACGGCTCGTCCAGTAATATGAAATCAGCTTTGCTATGGATGATCATCATGGTCTCTAACTGCCGCAGCTGTCCGCCGGATAGTTCGTCAACCGTCTTATTGTAGCTCTCTTGGTATACAGGCAGATTGGTAAACGCCTTCCACGATTGCGGGTCGACTATTATGCGTGCCAGCTTTTCTGTTCTTATTCCTGCGGGAAGATAATTGTGCTGAGGAAGGTAAGCAATGCGGTTATTTAAATAACCTTTATGGATGAACTCACCATTAATACTTACGTACTTATGAGTTGCTGTTAAAGTGCCAAAGATTATCTTCAGCATAGATGATTTACCACAGCCATTGCGGCCCAGTAAGCCCAGCACTTCGCCTTGTTCACAGCTTAAATATATACTCTGCAAAATCTTACGCCCGTCAAATTCAAGTTGTATGCTGTCCGCTTTAAGCTCCTTCATGCTGTTAAGATAATGAGGATAGCAAGCGCAAATAGATAAGTAAGAAGATCCAGGGAAAATACGTAAAAATACATCCTGCGCACGCTTATACCGGCATTACGGTAATACATATACACGTTTTTTGCAGTATAACTTTGCAGGAAGATGGTGGCTGCATAGCCCAGGAACTTAAAGAAGAGTACAAAGCCGGCAACCTTTACACCATAGACGGACACCAAGAAAAGGCAGGTGATACTGAACGCAATGTTCCAAAGCATTAATGGTTTATAAAAGTACCAGATAAGCTTAGGTAAGTTAGACATGTACTGCGTTCAGATAAAGTTTAGTGATGAACGTTGTTACATGCGGCATTATTGCAAATGCATAAAAAAAGCCCTTGCTGCTAAGCAAGGGCTTTTAAAAAAACTTGATATAATTAGCCCAGGTAGGACTTCAATATTTTGCTACGTGATGTATGGCGTAAGCGCTGTAGAGCCTTGTCTTTTATCTGGCGTACACGTTCGCGGGTAAGGTTAAATTTCTCACCAATTTCTTCAAGTGACAATGGGTGATTAGTACCTAAACCAAAGAACAATACGATGATCTCGCGTTCACGTTCGGTAAGTGTAGACAATGAACGTTTGATCTCTTCTGACAACGATTCGTTTATCAGGATAGAGTCGGTATTTGGTTCCTGGTTTTCTAATACATCCAGCAACGTATTTTCTTCACCCTGAACAAAAGGGGCATCCATAGAAACATGGCGGCCACTGTTGCTCAGCGTGTCGGATATTTTATCAACTGTAGTTTCAAGTATATCGGCAAGTTCTTCCGGTGACGGCTCGCGTTCGTATTCCTGCTCCAGCTTGCTGAATGCTTTGCTGATTTTACTTAATGAACCTACCTGGTTAAGCGGCAAACGTACTATACGGCTTTGCTCGGCAATAGCCTGCAGGATAGATTGACGGATCCACCAAACGGCGTATGAGATAAACTTGAAACCTTTTGTTTCGTCGAAACGCTTGGCAGCTTTAATAAGACCTAAGTTACCTTCGTTAATAAGGTCACCAAGTGTAAGTCCCTGATTTTGGTATTGTTTTGCTACGGAAACCACAAAGCGCAAGTTGGTTTTTGTTAACCTTTCTAACGCGGCCTGGTCGCCTTCGCGGATTTTTTGGGCTAATATTACTTCTTCTTCGGCAGTAATTAAGTCAACTTTACCAATTTCGTGTAAGTATTTGTCGAGGGATTGCGACTCACGATTGGTAATGGATTGAGTTATTTTGAGTTGTCTCATTTATGTTTTATAACCTCGATTCTGTTATCTGGAATGAACGTGCAAAGGTAAACATTTGTTTACACATTTTTATACTAGAATATTGATTAATTGCAATATTTTGCTATAGCAAAAATGATGCCCAGTGTGGTTAATCATGCAACTTTTTAGTGGCAATTCTTTTAACCTGAAAACACAGTTTCAAGTAAAAGAAGTACTTAGCACAAGTTAGCTTTTTTACATTGTTAAGTACCTACACCTGCGAAATAAATACTCTTATACTTATAACTCGTCTAGCCGGAAGGTGTCTTTTACTCTGATGCCCTTATCTGTAGCCTGAACAGTACAGCACTCATTAACTGGATCATGTTCCAGGTAGAGCACATATTCGTTGTCTACGGCTTCCTGCCAGTATTGGTTACGTTCCTCCAGCGTTTTCATCGGGAACATATCATACGCCATCACATAAGGCAGGGGCAGGTGTCCAACGGAAGGCAGCAGGTCGGCCATGTACAGTAGTTGCCTGCCCTTGTAATTAATCTGCGGCAGCATCATTGCGTCGGTATGGCCGTAAGCAAACCGTATCTTTATCTCTGAAGAAAAACTGATCCCGTCCTCAGCGTCAATAAACTGCAGTTGTCCGCTTTCCTGTATGGGAAGTATATTCTCTTTTAAAAAAGAGGCCTTTTCGCGCTCATTAGGGTTAACTGCCCAATTCCAATGTTGCAGGTTGCTCCAGTAAACAGCATTTTTAAATGCAGGATGCAGATTATCGCCATTGCGCTCTACAGCCCCGCCAACATGATCAAAATGCAGATGAGTCAAAAATACATCTGTTATATCGTCGCGGTGAAAGCCTTTTGCAAGCAAACATTTATCAAGGCTCGCATCTCCATGAAGGTAATAGTGACTGAAGAATTTTTCACTTTGCTTATTGCCTATGCCAGTGTCGACCAGTATCAGCCGGTCGCCCTCTTCAATAAGAAGGCAGCGCATTGCCCAGGTACAAAGGTTGTTCGAGTCGGCTGGGTTGGTCTTCTGCCAGATGGACTTTGGCACAACACCAAACATGGCGCCCCCATCCAGTTTAAAAAAGCCTGTATCTATAGTATGAAGTTTCATTTGGCGGAAAGTTAAGGTATTTGATCGAAAATGGTTGTTTCGCTATTAAGCTTATGACGCATTCAATTCTAAATTGTCAATCTGCTTTAGTTACATAATAGGTTATTAATTAACCATATAGCTTAATCATGTGAAGTTTTTGTACTGTTTCGGTTTGTTTCGCCCTGATGTATTAAGTAATTGGTATTTAAAGGTTTACCATAAAATACTGTTCCGGGTGTTTCACTTACAAGCGAAACACTTGCAGCGCTTACCGAAAGCCATTTGTACACTAGCAATCTCTTAATGGATTATTCTTAAGGTAATTTTTTTTCGTAAAACTATAATTGAGGTTGTTGTGTTGTCTTAATAAACAAAGCTAAAGAAAACACAAATGAAAGCAGCCGTATTCCATAAACCAGGCGACATTAGCTACGACACCGTTGCTGATCCTAGAATAGAAAATTCCCGTGATGTTATCTTAAAAGTTACATCAACTGCCATATGCGGATCAGACCTGCATATATTAAGCGGGGGAGTTCCGCAAAAAGAAGACATGATAATGGGCCATGAATTCATGGGGATAGTTGAAGAGGTTGGCTCTGAAATTACAAACCTGAAAAAAGGCGACCGGGTAGTAGTACCATTTCCGATAGCCTGCGGCCATTGTTTCTTTTGCCAGCATGACGCATCTCCTGCCTGCGAAAACTCCAACTATAAGCATTATGGTCCCAACGGTGACATGCTCGATCAAAAAGGAGCGGCATTGTTTGGCTATACTGATTTATATGGAGGTTACTCCGGCGGACAGGCGGAGTATGTGCGTGTACCTTACGCTGATATAAGTCCGCGTAAAGTGCCGGATAACATGACTGATGAACAGGTGCTGTTCCTTACAGATATATTTCCTACCGGCTGGTCTGCCATAGACTGGGCACAACTTAAAGGCGGAGAAGTGGTAGCCATATTTGGTTCAGGCCCGGTTGGGCTTATGGCACAGAAGGCTGCCTGGATAAATGGCGCCAGCAGGGTTATTGCAATTGATCCGCTCAATTACCGGTTGGAAAAAGCGAGGGCGGTAAATAAAGTAGAAACCCTTAACCCGCACGAAGTAGATGTTGTGGAAGCAATTCGCGAAATGACAGGTGGCCGCGGGGCCGATGTATGTGTAGATGCGGTAGGTTTTGAACCGGAGCGCAGTTTTCTGGACGAAGCTAAAGCCGCTGTGAATTTTGAGGTAGGCAGCATGAAAGTACTTGATATGGCTTTTAAAGCGGTAAGGCGTATGGGAACGGTTACTATCATGGGTGTTTATGGTTCTACCTATGATAATTTCCCGATGCACCGGCTGTTTGATAAAGGAATAGTGCTGAAGATGGGACAAGCGCCTGTGCTGAACTATATAGACCACCTGATAGATCTTGTAACACAGGAAAAGGTAGTGCTGGACGACATTATCACCCACACTTTGCCGCTAAGCGAAGTAGCCCATGGCTACAAAATATTTGATGATAAAGAAGAGGATTGTGTGAAGGTGGTATTAAAACCATAATTGGAGATACAGAACCTACATCATCAACTGACCCCAAACAAAACTTACAATGGAAAACGACGAAGGAGTAAAAGTAGCGGATAAACAAGAACATCAGCCGGGAGTAGAGGCGGAGATGGATCCGAAACCAGAGTATATCAAATCGACCTACAAAGCAGCCGGAAAGCTGGAAGGTAAGGTAGCGTTAATTACAGGCGGAGATAGCGGAATTGGCCGGGCTGTAGCGGTGCATTATGCACATGAAGGTGCAGATGTTGCTATAGTTTACCTTGAAGAGGATGAAGACGCGCAGGAGACCAAAGAAGAAGTAGAAGCTGCAGGAAAGCGTTGCCTATTGATACCGGGCGATGTTAAAGATCGTGCGTTTTGCAAGCAAGCCGTAGAACAAACAGTTGCTGAATTAGGTAAGCTGAACATCTTAGTTAACAATGCTGGTGTGCAATTTCCGCAAAAGGAGTTTAAAGATATTAGCGAAGAACAGCTTGAAATCACTTTCAAGACCAATATTTTCGCCTATTTTCACTTTGCAAATGCCGCGATAGATCACCTGAATGAAGGTGATACTATCATCAACACTACGTCCGTAACAGCATATCGCTCCTCGCCCAATTTGGTAGACTATTCATCAACAAAAGGAGCTATTACAACTTTCACGAGGTCGTTGGCTACCAACCTGGTAGAAAAGAAGATTCGTGTAAATGCAGTTGCGCCGGGACCTATTTGGACGCCCTTGATCGTATCCACCTTTGAGGAAGAAAAGATAAAGGAGTTTGGTAGCGAAACAGCAATGAAACGTGCTGGTCAGCCATCAGAATTAGGTCCGGCATACGTATTTCTTGCTTCAGATGACTCATCGTACATCACCGGGCAGGTTATACATGTTAACGGTGGCGAAGTAGTTAACGGTTAAACAAACATCAAACTAAGATAAACATGGAAAATACAAAAGGTTACGCCTTAATTACCGGTGCAAGCAGCGGTATAGGCTACGAACTGGCAAAGTTGTTTGCCAAAGACCAATATAATTTAATAATTGTGGGCCGCAACCAGGCCGAACTTGAGAGCAAAGCAGCAGAGTTCAGGCAGAATGGTGTGGATGTGATCAGCATTGAAAAGGATCTGTTCAACCGCGAAGAAGTATTTCAACTTTGCGAAGAAGTAAGCAGCCGCAATTTACTGGTAGAGGTACTGGTGAATGATGCAGGACAAGGCGCTTATGGCTTGTTTAAAGATAATGATATAGAGCGCGAACTGAAGATTATTGACCTAAATATTGGTGCGCTCACTATTCTTACAAAGCATTTCCTTAAAGAAATGGTAAGCCGCAATCAGGGTAAGATACTCAATTTGGCCTCTATAGCTAGTACGACCCCAGGACCATGGCAAGCAGTGTATCATGGTACGAAAGCTTATGTATTGTCGATTACAGAAGCGATACGTGAGGAGGTTAAAGATACTGAGGTTACGATCACCGCTTTACTTCCGGGCCCGGTTGATACTGATTTCTTTAACAAAGCCGACATGCAGAGAAGTAGGATTGTGCAGGATAAGAGTTCGTTATCTGATCCCGCCGATGTTGCAAAAGACGGTTATGATGCGCTGATGTCCGGTACAGACAAGGTTGTGTCAGGTTTTAAAAACAAAGTTACTGTAGCGATGAGCAATGTAACACCTGATACCACTGTTGCACATATGATGAACGAAATGCAAAAACCTGCAGAGGATAAATAAGATCGTTTTTGAAATAATTAAAAGAGCCGCTTCAAAAAGCGGCTCTTTTTGTAGCTGTAGCAGAGAAATTTACTCCTTGTACAAACACAGAATCTGCTATCGTTCCGAAAGGCAACCTATGTTTTTTGAAAGTTCTGATAAGGCAGTCCATCCGATTCACCATTGCGTCGCCGGAGTTTTTACTTACATACCCCGGGAAACCGAAGCGGTTTTTATCATCTAAATCGGTAAATTCCCAAGGGTGAAAATATAAGTTGAGGTAGCTATCAGCCTTGTAAGTTTTTAGGCAAAGTCGCTCGTACAATCCTAATGGCAGGTTGTGCATAGATAACCAAAACAGTGGAAACCTAAGCCCTGGAGTTACCGAAGCGGGTAGCTGCAGTACACCATCCTGCCAGAAAATGTTTCTTGAAACTTTAAGATTGTTATATCTCCCGGGAAGCCAGGTAGGGTTAACCGAACTATTGTACAAGTAGCCTGCAGTTTTAATCTCTGCGTTGTCTACAGGCATCATTCTCGCCATACGGTAGCCTTTTACAGTAGTTTCGCTGATTTCTTCCAGAACTTTCTTCGAGCTGTATAAATCAGCTGACTCGAATTTAGAATGGTAATGCCCATGAGATGCAATTTCGTGGCCTGCAGCAACCATTTCTTTAATCAGCTCAGTTTTGTTTAACGCAAAGGTTGCAGTACAAAAAAAAGTAGCTTTTATCTCGTGTTTGGTCAACAAATCTAGAATGCGCCTTGTACCTGTTGCGGATATACTAATCTGGTCGTCGAAGGAGATTTCCTTGCCATATTCAAAGGGCATATCAAACTCCTCAATATCAAAACTCAACAAGATCATATTGTGGTTGCTTTATGCTGGTGCTTTGTATAATGTAATTTGGCCGTAGTTTGCTTTGCAGGAATATCTTACCTACATAAATGCCGATTATGCCCATGATAATTAACTGCAATCCACCTAAAAAGAAGATAGACATTAAAATTGACGCCCAGCCTGCAGATGCATAACCTATAGTTGTGTTACCAGTGTAATAGCTATAAAGTACATAAGGCAGGCAAACACCTGTTATTGCCGAAAATGCAAAGCCAAGGTAAACTGCGAAGTATAACGGCCGTATGCTAAATGAGGTTATGCCTTGGAAAGCAAACTTTATCATGCGCGACAAAGAATACTTGCTTTTGCCGGAATACCTAATGTCTGCAGAATAATTGATGCCATGCTGCGAAAATCCCAGCCATTTGATAATGCCCCGTAGAAACGGATCAATCTCATTAAACTGAAGCAGTGCATCCGCTACCTTGCGGTCAATTAACCGAAAATCGGCCGTGCCCGGCTCCATATGTATCTCAGATAATTTGTTAACCAGCGCGTAAAACATGTTAGATGTGGCGCGTTTAAACCACGATATGTTTTCTGTGGATGTACGGCGGCTATAGACAATATCAAAACCTTCCTCCCATTTCGCTATAAAGGCAGGAATAAGTTCCGGCGGGTGCTGCATATCGCCGTCCATACAAATTACACAATCGCCATCGGCATGGTCCAATCCTGCTTTAAGCGCGTTCTGATGGCCAAAGTTCCTGCTTAATTTAATGTACTCAATTCTGCCATCAAGATTATTCAGGGTCCTTAGTACAGAAATTGTTCCGTCTTTACTGCCATCATCTACAAATATTACGTTGTAATCGTATGTAAGCTTGTCAAGCACCTTTCTTAACGCTTGTACAAGTACAGGGATGTTCTCCTCTTCGTTAAATGCTGGTATTACCACCGATATTTTTTTTGTTGACCGGTGTGAGTTTGATCGTGCTGCGATGTGTCTCATTAATTTTTTAGGGTGGGGGCTATATTGGGCTGAGTTCGGTAATCGGAAACAATTTCCTCGCCATTTTTTCTTGTAAGCATTTCGGCTATCAACGCAAGCCATATGAGCAAGCATGGTAGTGCTTTAAGTGCATAGCGATTGATGAAATGTAATTTGATGTAAGATGGAAATATATCAGTACGGTAAAGGCTTCCAAAATAGACTGCAAAGACAAATAAGGTGATTTGAAGTGCTGTAAACGGCCTTGGTGCCGTAACAAACCAAATTGCTATTCCTGCATAGGCTATGATATAGGTAACGTATTCCGAACCGGTGCTGAATAGAACAATAAACAGCAAACTGGAGCATAGCATCAGAAACTTTTGACGGTGAACACTCGTGTTTAAAACTTTAAGGCTGGAAATGCAGAATGTTGCTGCGGCGGTCAACAAGACAGGCAGTATAGCTATAGAATGGCCGATTATTCGGCGTGTCATACCCATTACAGAGATATCCTGGTATTGGGTATCCATGCTTACATTTTGAGCATTCTTTTCCACAAGGGAGTGGTACCAGTCGGCATACGATTGTATAATGAAATGCGGAGTAAAGAACAACATAGGCAGAACAAAGAGCACCACCGCCCAAACAAACAAGCCGGCTACAAATTGCTTCTTCTGCTTAGATAATAGAAAGAACACCACGCCTATAACGCCATAGAGCTTAATAAGAAACCCGAGCATGATAAACAGCCCGGCCCAAAAGTCCTTCTTGTTATCTACCATTACCCAGGCAAGTATTACCAGGGCAGCAATGGCGCCATTAGTTTGAAACTCCCTTAACATCACGATGAGCTCCTGTGTGCAGATGATGCAGATAATATTCTTTTTGGTGGTGTCCAGCGGTAGTTTGTGTATTGCCCAAAAAAGCACTGATACATTAAATATTTGCCAGAAATACAGTCCTAAGTCGCCAGGGAGGACTGCAAATGGCGCCATTATCAATGAGAATACCGGCCCGTAGTGATTGCTGTCGAAATAGTATTGAGGGTATTGAGCGTAAAGGTTTTGCCCATGCAACGCGTTGAAGTAGGTGTATTTAAAAATAAGATAGTTGTTTACACCGTGGTAGCCAATGCATTTGTACGTATAAAATGCCGCGATGATTATCCAAATTGATAAAACAAAGTGTTTGTTGTCAATAAGCTTATAAAACACATTCCTGGTGCCATTTGCGGCCATTAGTTCCGATAATATTTGCGGTATATGGCAAGCCATGCTGCTGCACCGCAGGGTTTAACAATAGTTTTGAACCGCCTTAAGGATTGCAATTCTTTACAAATGTAATTTATGTAACGTGTTTTTTACACATAGTGCAACAATCCTGATAAATATTTTTTTTGCTTTTGATAATTAGGGTTTGCTTTAAAAGCTAAAGCAAACAAAAACGGTGTGCAGAAGGTATTTAACTTAATAATTTCTTAACATCAATGAACGTCTTCATTAGCATTTTTGGCGAAGGGAAAGACTTAAGTTTGTTCCAGATGTCTGCCCGTGCTATAGTAGTTTACTTTGTAGCGATGATACTAATACGTGTGTCTGGCAGGCGCACCTTCGGTAAAAAGTCGTCCTTTGATATCACCATATCCATAATCTTAGGAGCAGTACTCAGCAGGGCGATAGTTGGTGCTTCGCCCTTTATCTCTACCGTAATTGCAAGTTTCGCTCTCGTGTTGCTGCACAGGTTAATAGCGATGGCTATATGGCACAGTAAAATAATGGGTCAGCTGGTAAAAGGTGAAGGCCGAATGCTTTATGAAAATGGTAAGTTTAACGAAAATAACTTACGCAAGTGCCTCCTGACCCGCGACGATATCATGACTGATCTACGTATTAAAACAAACAGCAAGTCGCTTGACGACGTAAAAACCATTTACATGGAAAATACCGGTGAACTAAGTTTTGTTACTAAGTAATCGGCACAAGAACAAATCGTTCATCTTTTAAGCCTGCTTTAATAATATTACTTTTACGCAATGGAAGGTACATCAGGTGCTGACATCTTCGGCCATGCGTTATACGATCATTTTAAAGGCAATAAACCCGCAAAACTCTGGATAAACAATAAATACGGCCCTAAGGAAGAGATGCCGGTGAACATATACTTTAGAGATGCGGTCGACATGCCCGAGCTGGAATTAGTTGCGCTCGATGCATGCAAGGGCAAGATTTTGGATATAGGTGCTGGTGCAGGAAGCCATACTCTTATACTGCAAAATAGCGGTAAAGATGTAACTGCTTTGGATGTATCTCCAGGTGCGGTAAACCTAATGAAGGAGCGCGGTGTCACAGGGGCAATTAATCAGGATATCTACTTGTATAACGATGAACGGTATGATACCTTATTATTGCTCATGAACGGTATCGGTCTTTGTGGTAATATTAAAAACTTACGCTTATTTTTACGGCATACCAAAACCCTGCTCAAGCCGGGTGGCCAATTATTATTTGATTCTTCTGATATATCTTATTTATACAACGGCAATATGCCGGTAGATAACTATTATGGCGAACTCTGGTATCAATATGCTTATAAAGGCAAAAGAACAGAGTGGTTCCAGTGGTTATACATCGACATGGATACGCTGATTGGTATATCCTCAGAAGAAGGCTGGGCAATAGAAATATTGTTTGAAGACGATTTTGATGGCTACCTGGCACGGCTGATGGTAGCCGAATAACAATTTAGATGATGAAACACCTGTATAAAGCGCTATTTTCCCTTTCGCTGATCGTCATCTCGGCGACAGCTGTTGTTGCACAAACAAGCAAGTTGCCTTTATGGACTTTCGGACCGTTCGTAAGGCCGGCGGGGGTGAACCCTTTGATAAGCCCTGATACAACAACACGCTTTTACGATCCAATGCGAAAACGGATGGTAGACTGGGAGTCTAACGACACCTTTAATCCGGCGGCAACAATCAAAGACGGCAAGATATATATACTTTATCGTGCGGAAGATAAATCAGGGGTTGGCATAGGGGGGCGCACATCACGGCTCGGCTTAGCCGAAAGTAAGGACGGTTTGCATGTTAAACGTTCACCGGTACCTGTGTTTTATCCTGCAAATGACAGTCAAAAAGAATTTGAATGGACTGGCGGCTGCGAGGACCCTCGCGTGGCGGTAACAGCGAATGGTACATACGTGGTGTTTTATACACAGTGGAACCATGACCTGCCACGACTTGGTGTAGCAACATCAAAAGACCTGAAAAAATGGACGAAGCATGGTCCTATATTCCGTAAAGCTTACAATGGTAAGTTCCATAAAATAGCAAGCAAATCGGCATCCATCATTACTAAGATGGTGAACGGCAAACAGGTAATCGCTAAAATAAACGGAAAATATTGGATGTATTGGGGAGAAACCGGTGTGTATGGCGCCACCTCTACAGATCTGGTGAACTGGTCGCCTGTTATAAACGCCGATAGTACTTTGCGGCCCTTTATATCACCCCGCAAACACTATTTCGATAGCGACCTTACCGAGTGTGGGCCTCCGGCTATAATTACGTCCAAGGGTATTCTGCTATTATACAACGGCAAGAATAACCCTGTATATGGCGATAAAGCCTACACTGCTAACAGCTACTGCGGCGGGCAGGTTATTTTTTCGGCAAGTGACCCTACAAAGCCGCTTGCAAGATTGGATAAGCCTTTCTTTGTACCACAGGAACCCTTTGAGAAAAGCGGCCAATACCCGGCAGGTACGGTGTTTATGGAAGGGCTGGTATTCTTTAAGAGTAAATGGTTCCTGTATTATGGTTGTGCAGATTCGAGGGTCGCGGTTGCGGTATATATTCCATTGCAAAAAACACAGAAATAGATTTAGATAATATTTGGTTAATAGCTACTTACCAGCAGTTAAATTTGGAATTATAATTTATCTGCATATATTTACAACCAGTTATACCCCTAATAAACCTGATCTGGTGAAACGGATTTTCTCGATATGCATCCTTTGTGTGCACCTGTTCTATACAGGCGGCTGCTTGCTTATCGTCCAATATTTTATCAATCGTTCCGAAGATCAGATGGTAAAACAGATCTACGAAAATAAAGTAGATGCCGCACAGCTTATCCAGATAAAGCTTCCGGTACACATGCCTGAAATACAGGATTGGCCCGATTATGAAAAAGTTGAGGGGCAAATTCAATTCAAAGATAACTACTACAATTATCTTGGTGTTAAAATGACAAGGGACACTATGTACCTTGTTTGTATTGCAAATGCTGTAAAAACAAGGTTGGCTAATTCTAACCTCATTGTAGCTAAAGATATTACAGATGTGCCATTAACCAAAAAAGGTACTGAAGCACCAAATGTCAAAAAGGCAACCGGCGGTTTTGAATACCAGCCAGTCGCTTTTGAATACAACTACGTTGCGTTTTTCGAAACATTGAAGGAACATGAGAACCCTATATCTACCTCTCTAACTGATCCGTATATCGAATCTCCCGGTAAGCCGCCAAACACCGCTTGCTAACTCTCCAATATATTTGATTTTATAAGTATTTATCTAATGCATTTTTTGCTCAACAGCTTAAAGGCATAGTTATTTTCATCTTGCGTTGCCTATAAGCATGCTGGTGAAAAGTGCATTAGATATATAATATGACGATGTATCTGTCATATTGCTCTTACCCTTTTTAATAAACTTTTATGAAACACTTTCTACAATATACTTACAGGTATTGTATTGCTATAATCTTATGTATGAGCGCTTTTCACGCAGCATACGCCCAAACCGAAAGCGACGCTTTAATGATACCTAAAAACTACTTCTGCGCGGCAGGTATCTACACCCACAACAGTTGGGACAGGTACTGGGAAGGTACACTTAAACGCGAGAACCTTAATATGGGTACTGTCAGCAGCAACGTTTATGCTGTTGGCGGTAATTACGGCCTAAGTAATCGCATAAACTTGCTTGCTATGCTGCCGTTTGTAAAGTCTAACGCATCTGCCGGGACACTGCGCGGAGAGGATGGCTTGCAGGATATTAACCTTGCCGTAAAATGGATGGCTGTTCGCGAGCAACTTGGCAGCGGGCTGTTAAGCTTTCACGCTATATTATCTGGTGTGATACCGGTTCGTAAATATCAGGCAGACTTCCAGCCGCTAGCCATCGGTATGCAAACCAAAAGCATTGCTTTACGTGGGTTGCTTAACTACCAGGTTGGCCGCTTGTTTGTTGCCGGTGGTGGTCAATACATCCGTAAGGATAATGTTACTATCGACCGTGACTCCTATTACACTACCGAAATGCACTACACCAACCAAGTGGCAATGCCAAATGCAACGAATTTCTTAGTGAGTGCAGGCTTCCGTAGCTTAAAATTCAACGCTGAGGCAACGCTTACCAGGTATACCTCTCTTAGCGGCTTTGATATCACCCGTAACAACATGCCGTTCCCAAGCAATAAAATGAACGCTACTGCAGCCGGTGCAATATTTAAATACATGTTCCAAAACATACAGGGACTGGAGTTTACTGCCGGCGGTAATTATGTGGTTGCTGGTCGTAATGTAGGTCAGAACTTATCGGCTTTTGGCGGAGTGTACTACGTGTTTGCGGTGAAAAAGGAAAAAAGCAATTAAGAAGAACAGTTATGAAAACAAGAATACTTTATATATCGCTATTAACAGCCGCTACAATATTTACAGGAGCGTGCAAGAAGGACATTACAGAACGGAATGAAACGTTTCCGGCATTATCACCAGCAAACATTGATCTGAATGCCGATAGCTGGTCGCCAATACTTACTGCATCGTCCACGTTTACCGTGGCTACTCCTGACGCGATAACCACACCAAATTACATTGCTGATCTAAACGAGATTAAAAGCTATCAGAAAAACCTGACTGATGATCAGCGTGCAATTATAAAGTACTGGAGTGCAGGATCGGTATTGCGTTGGAACGAAATATTGCGTGAGCTGGTTGCGAAGCATAACTTGCCACCATACCAAAACGATGATGGTTCATACCCGTTCCCAAGTGCGGCTAACCCGTTAGCTTACCCGCTGTTTCCGTTCTCTAATCCGCCGTATGCTGCCCGTGCTTACGCCTATGTAAGTGCAGCGCAATACGACGCATTAGTACAGGCATGGAAATTCAAGAAGCAATTTAACCGTGCGGCGCCTTACAAAAACGATGTAAACGTACAGGCACTTGTTCCTAAGTCCGACCTGCCGTCTTACCCTAGCGAAGATGCTGTAGTTGCGGGTGTTACATCAAAGATGATGGAGTTGTTATTTCCGGGAGACCTGGATTATATTCGTCAGAAAGTGGCTGAGGAGAAGCTTTACCGTATAATGGCAGGAGCAAATACACGGTCAGACATAGACGCGGGAGAAAATTTGGGCAGGCAGGTTGCCGATGTTTTTCTGGCTCGCGCCAGGGGCGATAAAGCCGGCGCGGCAATTGGTACACAAGCCGACTGGACAAACTTTGAGACCGTAGCTAAAACAGCCGGTAATACGCCATGGATAAGCCTAGAAACGCCGCATCGTCCGCCGATGTTGCCGTTGTTCACTAAAGTAACACCGTTCCTGTTCTCAACAGCTACAGTTGCGGCAATACGCCCGCCGGCACCTTACAAAGAAGGCTCTCCTGAATACGAAAAGGACCTTAAGGAAGTAATGGCAATGAGCGAGGATAAAAGTCGGGAACACGAACGTGTTGTTGCTTTTTGGGCTGATGGAGTAGGTACCGCAACCCCTCCGGGGCATTGGAATACTATAGCCGCTGAAGAGTTTGTAAAGCATAACTACAGCGAAGTACGCTGGGCGCGTAACTTGGCATTATTGAATATGGCAGAAATGGACGCTGCTATAGTTTGCTGGGATGCGAAGTACTATTACTTCAATCCACGTCCTACACAGATGATTGCGGGTATAAAAACGCTTACAGGTATTCCAAACTTTCCGTCGTACACTTCCGGCCACTCTAATTTCAGTGGTGCTGCCGCAACGGTATTGGGCTATTTAGTGCCTGAACGTGCAAACGACTTTATGGCGATGGCTGAGGAGGCTGCAAAATCGAGACTATGGGGCGCTATACATTATCGTAATGACTGCGAGGTTGGCTTAAAAACCGGTATCAAAGTAGGCGAGTATGCTGTAGCACGCGGAAAAGCTGATGGCGCAAAATAGTATTGGAACATAGTCAGCGAGATTGAGCAAATGAAAACGGAAGTAATTGTACACTACGTATTGCGTGTAGCTATAGCCATGTGCTTTATTGGCCATGGGGTATTTGGTGTTATTACCAAAGAAATTTGGTGTAACTATTTCGCCGTATTTGGTATAGACAAAGCAACTGCATATATGCTTATGCCATGGGTAGGCAGTATAGATATACTGTTGGGCATTATAATGCTTTTTCACCCAAACAGGGCGGTTTGTTTTTGGCTGATTGGCTGGGGAGCAATTACCGCCTTTTTGAGGCCTATGTCTGGTGAGCCTTTTGCCGAGTTTATAGAACGTGCAGGAAACTTTGGAGCGCCTTTAGCGCTAATACTTCTTTCAGGAAATTTCAACCCTCGTAGCCAATTATTTACAAAGCTAGATCCCAATGCCCAGACCTCACCTGGTACTTTAGAAACTGTAAGCTATTGTTTAAAGGTTGTGGTTTTTATGTTGCTGATGGGCCACGGCTGGCTGAACCTCCTGGAAAAAAAAGGACTTCTTAATCAATATGCTTCACTTGGATTTGCTCATCCGGCTAAAGTCGCATTAATCGTTGGAGCTTTTGAACTGTCCGCGGCTTTTATCGTGCTCATTAAACCCGTGCGTTGGATGTTGCTTGTACTATTTGTCTGGAAGGCATCAACAGAACTTTTCTATCCTCACTACGAATTGTTTGAGTGGATAGAACGTGGCGGGAGTTACGGGTCAATACTAGCGCTTTGGTTTACACTTAAGCAAACGTCTGAGAAATTCAGTCCGACGCTTTTAACAATCTAATCAACAAAAGTTATTAATCAATTACACCGGCCAATCACCGGTACACAGTGGGTTCATACTCGCATTTACCTTTAATCTTAAATCATGAAACTTACATACAAATTAATTGCAGGTGCTGCTATTGCCTTATTTCTAAATAATACAAGCGCAAAAGCTCAGGGCTGCGTAGCTATACGGGGTACCGGTGGCCTTTGTACTATGGCCGATCACCCGGATAGCTTAGGTTCTGAAGGGGCATGGTTGTTTAACAGCAATAGCCGTTATTACCGCTCTTACAAGCACTTTGTTGGCAGAGAAGAGCAAAAACAACGTATAGAACTTGGCACAAACGTAATTAATCATACCTACGCTCAGGACCTTACCCTTACCCGCGTTTTCAATAACAGGTGGTCGGTGTCTTTAGATGTGCCTGTAATCTCTAACAGCCGTTCGTCTTTGTACGAGCATGGTGGTAAAGAACGCCGTACAACGCACTCTTTTGGAGTAGGTGATATTACCATTAAGGCTTTCGCCTGGTTGCTTGATCCGCATAAATCAACAAAGGCCAATATTCAAGTAGGTTTAGGTTTAAAACTGCCTACAGGCTCTTACACTTATACCGATTATTTCTACAACACAGGCGCAAATGGCGCTCGTACTTTAGGCCCTGTAGATCAATCAATTCAATTGGGTGACGGTGGTACAGGCATCACTGCAGATGTTAATGCATTTTACAACTTCTCACATAATTTCGGCCTGTACGGCACTTTTTATTACCTGATGAGTCCTCGTGAGGAAAACGGTGTTTCTTCTGCACGTGGCAGCGCGCCAAGCGCTAAGGCTGTGGCCAACGGCAGCGATATCATGAGCGTTCCAGACCAGCTAAGCGCAAGGGTTGGTGCAAATTACATGGCAGGTAAATGGAATTTTTCTGCTGGGGCACGGTACGAATGCCTTACCGCTAAGGATTTGGTAGGGGGTAGCAATGGTTTCCGCAGGCCTGGTTATATTATTTCTGCTGAACCCGGTATAACCTACCGCCTGCACAAGTTCTCGGTTTACACTTTTGTTCCTGTTGCGCTTGTGCGTAACCGTACACAGAGCGTACCGGATAAAATTACAACCCAGCTAACAGGAACATACACTCAGGGCGACGCTGCTTTTGCAGATTACGCCGTGAACATTGGTTTTTCGTTTAAATTATAGTGTCGGTTTATTTTTAATTAGGAGCCGGGCGTAACGCACCCGGCTTTTTTTATTGGTTTGAAATGACCAACCGAATTGCTGAGCACAGTCAAAATTGATATGTTTACGAAATGAATACTGCCGAACAAAACTTTGCAGCGCTTGGCCTTAATTTACCGCCTGCGCCTAAACCACTTGGTGTTTACAAACCATGCCTTATTGATGGCAAATATCTTTATTTATCAGGCCACGGCACTGTTCAGGACGATGGATCCCTTATAATAGGCCGTATTGGGGCCGATATGTCACCTGAAGAAGGCAAGCTTGCAGCAAGACAAGTAGGCCTTGCTATGCTGGCCACGATAAAAGCTAACATAGGCAGTCTGGATAAGGTAAAGCGTGTTATAAAAGTACTGGGGATGGTAAACTGCACACCCGACTTTGAAAAGCATCCGTTCATTATCAATGGCGCAAGCGAATTGTTTGCACAGGTATGGGGCGAAGAGAATGGAATAGGTGTACGCAGCGCTGTCGGTATGGGATCATTGCCAGATAATATTCCTGTTGAGATAGAGGCACTTTTTGAACTAGCAGAGTAACTATATGGCAAGCGAATGGTATACTATTGATAATGTGGCTGAACTGGATACCCCGGCTTTGGTGGTATACCCGGAACGTGTTCAATACAATATTGATCAATTAAAAGGCATGATAAGCGATGTGAGTAGGCTGCGCCCGCATATAAAGACACATAAAAGCCCGAATGTTACTGCCATGATGCTCAACGCGGGTATCAGTAAGTTTAAGTGTGCAACTATAGCAGAGGCAGAAATGCTTGGCATTTGCGGCGCTCTTGATGTTTTACTCGCTTATCAGCCAAACGGACCAAAGTTGGCGCGGTTTGTTAAACTTATGCAGACATATCCCTCAACCAGCTATTCATGTCTTGTTGATAACGCTGCAACTGCACAATCTATATCAACAGCGGCTTTAAACGCGGATATTAATGTCTCGGTATTCATTGATCTGAATGTTGGCATGAACCGCACCGGGATTGTACCGTGGCGCGCGTTTGACCTGTACCAGCTATTAGTAAACACCAGTGGTATAAAACTACTTGGCTTACATGCTTATGATGGTCACATACATGACGAGGAATTTGCCATACGTGAGCAGCGTTTTCATGAAGCGATTACGCCGGTACTGAAGTTGAAGAAAACCATTCTAGAGGCAGGATACGCTTCACCTATTATCATTGGTGGATCATCACCCACGTTGCCAATCGCCGTTCACATGGAAGATATTGAATGTAGTCCGGGCACGTTCGCGTATTGGGATAAGGGTTATGAAGGTGCTTTTACAGAGCAGTGTTTTCAAACTGCAGCACTTGTAGTAGGCAGGGTGCTTTCTTTGCCTGATGAAACAAAGATTTGTATAGACATCGGTCATAAATCTGTATCGGCTGAAAACGAATTGAGCAAGCGCATCTATTTTCTAAATGCACCCGAACTGTCGTTTGTAAGCCAAAGCGAAGAGCACCTTGTCGCTGAAGCCGGCAACGGGCACACCTACAAGGTTGGTGATGTACTATACGGATTACCTTATCACATCTGCCCTACAGTAGCTGTTTATGAACGGGCTTACACCATAGAAAACAGGCAAGTAACGGGGGAGTGGTTTAATACCGCCCGTGACAGAAAGATCAACATATAATATCAACCGTTTACATTGATGTAAATGGTTAAATAATAGCTCAGTATGTTTACCATAGATGCCCACCTGGATCTTAGTATGAATGCTTTGGAGTGGAACCGAGATCTTCGGCGACCTATTACCGAGATAAATGCCCGTGAAAAAGGCTTAACCGATAAGCCTGATCGCGGTTTGAGTACGGTATCCCTTCCGGAACTTCGCAAGGGTAATATCGGGTTAGTGGTAGCAACGCAAATAGGCCGCTATGTAGCGCCGGATAATAAGCTGCCCGGCTGGCATTCACCAGAACAGGCTTGGGCGCAAACGCAAGGGCAACTGTCATGGTATAAAGCCATGGAAGACGCAGGGGAGATGGTACAGGTGACCGATCTTACATCTTTGCAACAACATCTTGATCTTTGGCTAAACAATGATGCTGATAACGAAACAAAGCCAGTCGGTTATATCCTCAGCCTTGAAGGTGCAGACTCCATTGTAAACGTAAACTATCTTGAGCGTGCTTATAACTACGGCTTGCGTGCTTTAGGTCCGGCTCATTACGGACCGGGCAGATACGCTAACGGCACAGATGCTACCGGCGAAATGGGTAGTGATGGTTTAGCGTTGCTAAAAGAAATGGATCGACTCAACATCATTCTGGATGCCACTCATTTATGTGATGATGCCTTTTGGCAAGCGTTAGACAATTTCGGAGGCCATATTTGGGCCAGTCACAACAACTGCCGAGCTCTGGTTGACCACAACAGACAATTTAGTGATGAAATGATTAGAGCGCTTGTTGAGCGAGGTGCGGTGATTGGCGCAGCTTTAGACGCCTGGATGATGGTGCCTGGTTGGATAAGGGGTAAGTCCACACCACGAGGGATGAACTGCAGTTTGGAGGTAATGGTGGATCACATCGATCATATTTGCCAGATTGCCGGCAATACACTGCACGTGGGAATAGGAACCGATTTGGATGGTGCATTTGGAAAAGAGCAGTGCCCATACGACTTGGAAACTATTGCAGACCTCCGGAAAGTCCCACAGCTTTTAGAAAAGCGTGGGTATAGTGAAACGGATATTGAAAACATGATGCATGGTAATTGGCTGCGATTTTTGAAGAATGCCTGGAAGCAATAATTATGAGTAAAGAACAGGAACGCCTTCGGGAAGCAGGTTGGAAAAAATGGGGCCCATACGTTAGCGACCGGCAGTGGGGTACGGTACGTGAAGATTATAGCGCGAACGGAGATGCATGGGGCTATATAACACATGATATTGCTCGTAGCAAGGCTTACCGATGGGGAGAAGAAGGAATCGCCGGCATATGTGATGTTAATCAATATTTGTGCTTTGCCATAGCGCTTTGGAACAAGCGCGATCCTATCATTAAAGAACGGTACTTCGGACTTAGCAACAGTGAAGGCAACCATGGCGAGGATGTGAAAGAGCTTTACTATTATCTGGATAATACGCCGACACACAGCTACATGAAGATGCTGTATAAATATCCACAGCAGCCTTATCCATATGATCAGCTTACATCAGAAAACCGACGCAGGGGACGTAATGATCCAGAGTTTGAACTGCTTGATAGCGGTATCTTCAATAATAACGAATATTTTGATGTATTTGTAGAATATGCAAAAGCCGGCCAGGAAGACATTGCCGTAAAAATTACTATTCACAATAGAAGTAATGGCGAGGCACAATTAAACATCCTACCTACGCTTTGGTTCAGGAATACCTGGAGTTGGGGATATGATAATACAAAGCCTTCACTTTCGGCGTCAGTTGAAAATGAAATATCAATAACACACCGAGAACTTGGCGAGCTTTACCTGAAAGCAGATGGTAATGCGGAGATGCTGTTTTGTGACAATGAAACTAATCTAACACGCTTTACGGGTGCAGTAAAGGATGGTGCTTTTTACAAGGACGGTATAAACGATTATATCGTTAATAAAGCCGACACGGTAAACCTTGCTAAAACAGGGACAAAGGCGGCCGTGAACTACGACATCAGTATACCGGCACATGGAACGCATGTAATAAGGTTAAGGTTGTCTCCAAACAGCAACGCTTCCTTTGGCGATTTTGACGATGTTTTCGCTGCCAGGATAACCGAGGCTGATGATTTTTACAGCGGTTTGCTGGTCAAAAACAATGAGGACAAAGCTTTGATTCAGCGACAGGCATTTGCCGGTATGTTATGGAACAAGCAGTTCTATTATTATGATATTCACCAGTGGTTAAACGGGGACCCCGGAGAGCCGCAACCGCCATCGTCGCGGCTCACTGCGCGTAATAGCAAGTGGCCGCATTTTAACAACAGGGGGGATATCATCTCCATGCCCGACAAGTGGGAGTTCCCATGGTTTGCTGCGTGGGACCTTGCATTTCACTGCATCCCATTAGCCAGTTTAGATATGGACTTTGCCAAACGGCAGCTGCTCCTGCTTACCCGGGATTGGTATATGCACCCTAATGGCCAGCTACCGGCTTACGAATGGGACCTTGGCGATGCCAACCCGCCGGTGCATGCAATGGCTACATGGAAGATATATTCGCTTGACAAGGATAAAAACGAGGGCAAGGGCGATACGATCTTTCTCGAGAGGGTGTTCCACAAGCTCATGCTTAACTTTACCTGGTGGGTTAACCGCAAGGATGAAGCGGGTAACAACATATTCGAAGGTGGCTTCCTTGGTTTGGACAACATAGGAGTGTTTGATCGTAACACACGCTTCAGTAATGGTACGCACCTTGAGCAGGTGGACGGCACCAGTTGGATGGCCATGTATTCGCTAAACCTGCTGCAAATAGCTACAGAGCTGGCAGTTACCAACAAAGCCTACCGCGACATTGCCGGCAAGTTTTTTGAGCACTTTATATACATAGCTAATGCGATAGGGTCAGGAGGGGAGAACAACACCGGGCTGTGGGACGATGCCGATGGTTTCTTCTACGACCAGCTTAGAATGGCAGACGGCAGCATACAGAAAATGCGGGTGCGCAGTCTGGTAGGCTTAGTGCCGCTGTTTGCTGTACAGGTACTTATCGATAGCGCTATCACAGAAAACCCCATCTTCAAAGGGCGGATGGACTGGTTTACGGCCAACCGGCCCGACTTGGCCGCGCTTGTTTCCCGCTGGAATCAAACCCGTTCTAACGGGACACACTTGATAAGCCTGTTGCGTGGTTTCCGCATGAATACCTTGCTTAAGTATATGTTGGATGAAAACGAGTTCCTGAGCGAATACGGCATCCGGTCCCTATCCAAATACCACCTCCAGAACCCGTACAGCGTAAAGGTTGACGGCGTCGATTTCAGCATTAAGTACATCCCGGCGGAGAGTGACAGCGGCTTGTTTGGTGGCAACAGTAACTGGCGCGGCCCGGTTTGGATACCCATGAACTACCTCATCATCGAAAGCCTGAATATGTACCACGACTACTATGGAGAAGATTACAAGGTTGAATGCCCTACAGGGTCTGGTAATATGCTGACGCTAAAAGAGGTAGCTAACGAGATCTATCGCCGGATATCGAAGCTTTTCCTGAAGGATGAGAATGGCCGACGCGCCGTATTCGGCAATCACGAAAAGCAGCAGACCGATACAGAGTTTAAAGACCACATCCTATTTTACGAGTACTTTAATGGCGATACCGGACAAGGCCTGGGTGCTTCCCATCAAACCGGGTGGACAGGGCTCATTGCCAATTGCCTGTACCACTAATACCCTCGCGCACTGTATCACGGGAAGGTGTTACACCTGATACACTTTTTTCAAGGTGAATTTTGTTAAGGTATTCATCTAAAGTATATTACGTTTTTTAGATGTTACAACATGTTACAGTTTTCAAAACCATGTTACACTTTTTGGCGGCATGTTACAGTATAAACACGCCATTGGATGTGCAGTTCGAGACAAAGTTGCACCGTCTTTTTCCAGCTTATAATCTTACCTTTTGCAGTTTACCGGATGATCCAAAACCTGCAAAAACCGCATTTTTAAGCATCACATTTAAACCCTGGTGGGCCCATAAACTTCTATTGCTAAATAATACAAGTTTACACAGGTATTCCGGTCTAATAACGTCAATGCGTTTAAAAGACACAATAAAGTTTGTTTATTCAAATCAATGTTTTAGCTTTACTACAACCAATTAAAACTAAAGCATTTGAATATGAATACAAACAGACGTGGGTTCTTAAGAACTACAGGTACGCTGGCGCTTGGTGCCGTTGCCCTATCAGGTAAAGCAGCATCATTATTTGAGGGGATGGCACAGCACCCGGTAGGGATACAGCTGTTCACTTTTTTTAACACCATAGATGCCGATGTAAAAGGAACCCTCTCCAAAATATCTGCCGCAGGGTACAAGGAGATCGAATCCGCTTTCAGCAAAAAGGGCGGGTACTATGGCATGAAGCCGAAAGAGTTTAAAGCCATGGTAAATAGCGAGGGCTTAACCTGGAGATCGCATCACGTGCTTGGCGCTCCATTCAAGCTGCCTGCCGGTGCCAAATTGCCAAATGGCCCTGATGGTAAACCAATGGTAATACCGCCAATGCCAAACCTTACCGATAACATGCAGCAACTGGTTGACGAGGCTGCCGAAGGCGGAGTACAGTACCTGGTATGTGCCAACGCTCCAACCGGCACGCTGGACGAAGTAAAGTCTACCATCGCTATCCTTAACAAAACCGGCGAAGCGGCTAAAAAGGCGGGCATGCAGTTTTGCTACCACAACCACGATATGGAATTTAAGGCCATAGACGGCAAGGTACCTTACGACCTGATGCTTACCGAAACAGACGCGCAGAACGTTAAGATGGAGCTTGACCTGGCCTGGTCTATCAAAGCGGGTAAGGACCCGGTGCAAATGTTTAAAGAAAACCCCGGCCGTTTCCCGTTATGGCATGTTAAGGACTTAGACGCGGCACGTGAAAACATATTGCCGGTAGGCAGCGGTACTATCGACTTTAAACCCATCTTCGCGGCTGCAAAATCATCCGGTATGAAACATTTCTTTGTAGAGCACGATATGCCTAAAGATGCTTTTGCCAGCATGGTAAGCAGCATCGCTTTCATCAACAAAAACCTGAACGTATAAGATCGTTCTTGCTAATAGTAATAAAACTTATTGTAAGTACGCCTGTACAAACTCATCATTGCTTATGGCGCTTACAATAAGGTTTATCGCGTTTTTGCCTGCGTCATTGTCCGCATTAGCTGCAAAATCTTCCAGCGTGTCCAGGTAGCTTACCGCTTGCTCTTCGTCATCAAACAACATTATCACGTCGCCGTTCACTTCGGTGTCTGTACCGTTAAGCGGTTTTGGAATATCATTCCTGTCGAATATCGATCCATCTGCCTCAGCAGGTAAGCTTATCTTTAGCATGGTTACTTTTGTTTGGGTTTCGGTTTTTCGTCTACATAGCCGTCAAACCGTATCTGCTGTCTGTTGTTGCTGATAACGCTTAGATCAGCATTACCATTGCTGGCTACACTCAGTATCATTTGATTAACGGTACGTACATCAGTTGGTTTAAAATAAATTTTCCAACCACCTTTTTTATCGCTTTCCGTGCGGTAGTTAAACTTGGTAGAGGTGAATTTTATGCCGTTATCGTCTGCGTTGTTATATCCCGCGCCCGAATAAGCCACACCATAGTAGGGCAGGAATGACGTTACCGTATCCCTGTTTACGCGCAGATCATAATACGGATCGATATATTTCTGGCCGCCACCCATAGGGTACATAAACCGAGCGGTAAAAACAAAATCTTTCGCTTCTATCATTTGTTTTACAGCTGCTTCTTTCGCAGCCCGCTTTGCGGCTTTAGAACTTTGCGCCAGTGTTGTTTGCCAGCTCCCGGCAACAAATAGCGTTATGAATAAATACTTTATTAAAGCTTTCATTTTTAGTGTACTATTAAAATTTTCTGTTGTAGTTATTAGACTTAAATAACTACTTGATGGTTTAACGCAACGTGCATTTACGTTGCTGTTTGCTGATGTTTTCATGGCCTGTTTATCTCCTTTATTTTTAATCTCGCAACTATGATGTCGGCATCAGCAATTTTCCATAAACTGTAGCAAAAAATCCTCCAAAAACACAAAAGCCGCCCATTTAATAGGCGGCTTTCATAACAAATATTTAGAAGCTTATATGAGGCTAACGCTGCGGTTAACAAATTCGGTAAGTTCCGCACCGGTTAACAAGCCCTGCGACAGCAATGCCAGGTCAAAAGCTTGTTTTGCTAGCTGTGCCTGCGCATCGGTATTGTCGTTCTCCAGTATGCGGCTAATTAGTTTGTGATTGCCATTCACAATTACCTTGTAATTGTCTGGCATGCTGCCATAAAAGCTCATACCGCCGCCCATGGCTGCCATGTCTTTCATTCGGCGCATAAACTCGTCCATGGTAACGGTTACCGGCAACTCATCCGGGCTAAGGCTTTCCAGCTCCACTTTGTAGGCTGGCTTGTTAATGGCCTTATCAAATATCTCTTTTATTTTGGTCGATTGCTCTTCGGTTAATACATGCTCCGGCGCATCGTCCTTCTTTATCAGTTTATCTGCAACATCAGCATCCACGCGTTTAAGCGAGGTTTTCTCCAGCTTCTGCTCTAACTGACTTATGAAGTGCGTATCAATAGGAGAGTCCATCACCAATACATCATAGCCCTTTTTGTTGGCCGACTGGATGAAAGCGTCCTGCTTTTCGGCATTGTTGGTGTAAATGTACACCAGCTGCCCGTCCTTGTCGGTTTGGGTAGATTCTATCTTCTCTTTGTATTCCGGCAGGGTGAAGTTCTCCTTTTTGGTGTTGGTCACCAAAACAAAGTCTTTAGCCTTGTCATAGAATTTGTCTTCGCTGATCATGCCGTACTTTACAAACAGGCCAATATCGGTCCATTTGTCTTCATACGCTTTGCGGTCGTTCTTAAACAGCTCGGCAAGTTTATCAGCCACTTTTTTGGTGATGTAGCTGTTTATCTTTTTAACGTTGCTGTCGGCCTGCAGGAAGCTCCTGGAAACGTTCAACGGAATGTCTGGTGAGTCGATAACGCCATGCAGCAACATCAGGAACTCGGGCACAATATCCTTTACCTCGTCGGTAATGAATACCTGGCGCGAGAACAATTTGATCTTGTTCTTCTGGAACTCGAAATCGTTCTTCACCTTAGGGAAGTAAAGTACACCGGTAAGGTTAAAAGGATAATCTACATTTAGGTGGATCCAAAACAGGGGATCTTCGCTGAACGGATAAAGCTCTTTGTAGAACTTCAGGTAGTCCTCATCAGTAAGTTCATTTGGCGACTTTGTCCAGATCGGGGTAGTATCGTTAATAATGTTGTCAACCTCAAAAGATGTGTATTTGGTTTTGCCTTCTTCGTCAACACCGTCTTCTTCACTTTCGGTTTTTGTACCAAATTTGATAGGAACCGGCAGAAACTTGCAATACTTATCAAGTATCTCGCGTAGTTTATGTTCGCTCAGGAACTCTTCGCTTTCCGCATTAATGTGCAGGGTTATCTCGGTACCGCGCTCAGCCAGCGAGCCTTCGGTGATCTCAAACTCGGTGCTGCCGTCGCAGGTCCAGTGCGCAGGTTCGGCACCATCCTGGTAGCTCAGGGTTTCAATTTCAACTCGGTCGGCAACCATAAATGCAGAGTAGAAACCCAAACCAAAACGGCCGATGATCTCATTTGCATCCTTAGCTTCCTTAAATTTCTCCATAAACTCGGTAGCGCCGGAGAAAGCTATCTGGTTGATGTATTTCTTTATTTCATCCGCGGTCATACCAATACCGTTATCAGAAATGGTAATGGTCTTTTTGTCGGCATCAAATGCCACTTCAACACGCAGGTCGCCCAGTTCGCCATTGTACTGGCCAAGTGAGGCAAGGCGCTTTATCTTCTGTGTAGCATCTACCGCGTTGGATACCAGCTCGCGCAGAAATATCTCATTATCAGAATATAAGAATTTTTTAATGATAGGAAAAATGTTCTCAGTGTGTATCGAAATGGTGCCTTTTTCTTGCATTGTTATAGTAGTTTATAAGTTTTTGTGATCGTTCACAGGGCAATGAACAATGCCCGTTCCAAACAACAATGCGTTGACAAATTGGCAGAGGAGGTGTCTGAATCAGAATTTTCAGAATTTGAGAATGAACAGAACTGGGCTAAGCTTGTATGTGATTAGCAAATCTTATGGTTGAATTAAGCTTTGCATGCAAATAATTCTGTATTAAACGGAGTACTGTAAGAGAGATCTTATATCTAGTTTGTTAATTCTCATGCCTTCAGCTTCTTATCCTTAATATCGAAATAGCACTGATTGCAAACCACCTTAATATTTGCAAAAACAACCGCATTATCTGTCCATTCGCCCTCTTTAAGTCTAACCTTTTCACATTCGTCGCACCATGCTTGGCAATCGTTATCATCTTCAATTGAAGGGTCTGTTTCGAAAGCCTCGTTGAAACCAATGGATTTTTCATCAAGTAAATGCTGACAAACAAAAGCGGTACGGTCTGCTACATGACTGGCGCAGTCCACATATTTATCTTTCAATTCATTATACTCCTCCAGCGTAAGTTCGTTAGTGAAAATAAAGTAAACAAAAAGATGTTTGTGAGGGATGCGGTAAGAGCCTATAGCGTTTAATATATTAGCTGAAATCGCCGTCATTGCCCACCCGGTAAATTCATCTCCCTTATATAAACCGGATGTTAATTCTTCAAAATTATTTGTTGATCCGATTTGTCTTACTTTCTCAAGAGGCCTGGTAACGTGTTTTGGCGTACTCGTGTTGGCCCAACCCCAATTCCATGTGTCCGTTTTTGTAGAAAACGAACCAACATCAACATATTTGAAAAACAAATTTCTACCGTCGCTTGATTTAAAATGGAAAGCACCAATGCTGTGGTCATAAAACCATTCTTCATAAGTATCTATGTCATACAACTTCATAAATTCGGGCTGTAAAGACATTAGATCGTCCACACATTGGTCTTTAAACTCTTCGAAATTTTGGTGTTGTGAATGCATTTATAAACAATTTCTACAATCATAATAAAATCCGGCGTTCGAGCGCATAGACTGGCTGGATAGGCTTAGGTGCTCTCCAAACTAACAATTTGCAACATATAAAAACCTGTTAATTGGTACCTGCCGGAACTGCAGCCGTTTTCGCCGGGGCGGGAGCAGGCCTGTTCATCGCAAAGCGCTTGCAGATAAGGGCGAGTTGCTCATCATTTATTTTTGATGTGGCTTTCAGTATTCCGGCGAAGAAAGCCACCTCGCTGTCGCTCGCCGGGCAGCCAACGTTTTCACCATAGGTGTTTAATGACGCGCCGGCAGGCCTCACCTGGCTGTCGGCCAATACGGTTCCTTTCGGGTCAAGTACAACCCAGAAGGGCAAGCCTGCTTTATCACCTTTTAGTTTGGTCATAATCTCCATGGCACCCGGGTTTTCCAGGTTCTTTTTTGCCGGTTGTTCCTGTACATCAAGCGTTGCTATCACATAGTTATCATCTATGCTCTTTTTAACAGTTGGATCAGCCAACGATGCTTCCATCTTTTTGCACCATCCGCACCACGAGGCATGGAATATCAGCATCACTTTCTTGTTCTCTTTAGCGGCTTTGGTATAAGCTTCTTTTAAAACAGCTTCAGATGCAGGCATAGCTGCAGGTGTGGTCTGCGCGAAGCTGTTGGTTATGCCAGTGAAAATAATAGCGGTGAAAATGAACAAGGCTTTTTTCATGATGGTGATGTATTTGATACTGTAAGATAAGGATATTTATCAACTAAAAGCAGTTTGGTTACACAACAGCGAATGCTTTATTTTAGACACGCGGGAAAGAGCTTCGTAATATTTTCTTGCACCATCAATCTTCTATCGCCTCAATGCCAAGTTTCTTAAGCCGAGCAATATTTTGTTTCATTTCTGTTAGCTGTTCATGTGGATGCCCCTGCCAATCTGTTATTTCACCAACGATTAACAGCGGTTGCCGCGTGCGGTAAGATTTGGTTGGGTTCCCGGGAAATTTCTTGTCCGTAAGATTAGGATCATCCTCTATGCTCCCTGTTGGCTCCACTACATATATTCTTTCCGGTGCATCGCCCAAAGCTAATTCGGCTCCCCAAATAGCAGCATCCAGCGTAGCCGATAAGTACACATATAAAGCCTGTTTTTGCTTCCCGTAGTTAGACCTGAAGCCGGGCGAAATGAGATCACCTGGCTTCAGCTGCGCCTTTGTGCCGTGAAAAAATTGTTGCGTAGCCGGGTTGTTAACAGATTCAGGTGACTTGCTCATAGTGGTTTTTTGTTGATTTAAAATCAAAATTAAGCTACGTAAACCGTTAAAAACCTGAATTTTAACTATATTTTTTCAAGCACAATATGGTATTTGATTGGCCGTTCTCTTACAAAAAGGCAGTCATTTAGGTGTTGGTTCTGATTTTGGTTAGATATCTTGAGCTTAGATCAAATAGTTGCCTGTTTCAATTCCTGAGCGACACCTGCTTCGGCTTTTGGCGTAGCGGGGTTAAGCGTCAGGATAAATGCTGAGCCCTTACCCTCGGTAGACTGTACCTGTATATTGCCTTTATGCAGCAGCATAATTTGCTTGCAGAGGCTAAGGCCAATACCGCTGCCGGTTTTACGCGTACTGAAAAATGGGATAAAGATCTTGTCCAGCAACTCGGGCGGCATGCCCACGCCGTTATCAATCACTTTCACCACCAGTTTGTTATTTGCCATCTCGGCAGATAGGGTGATCTGCGGCTCAGGCCGGTCTTTCACCGCTTCAATGGCGTTCACCAGCAGGTTTATCATTACCTGGTCCAGCAGGTTGATGTCGGCTTCAATGGCAAGCGCCGGGTCGCGCAGGATAATGTCCAGCTCGATGTTCTTCTTTTCCAGCGTTGGCGTCATCAGGCTGTTCAGGTTCTCGAACATATCGCGCACCAGCATCTTATCCAGGTCAAGTTTCGTGATCTTGTTGAGGCTGCGGTAACTCTCGGTAAATTTGAGCAGGCCTTCGCTGCGGCGTTTAATGGTGTCTACGCCAAGCTCGATATCCTCCAGGTCCACATTGTGCAGGTTTTCGGTGATGTCTGGGCTTTTCAGGCGGTTCTTAAGGGTATCCGCAAGAGATGATATCGGCGCAACAGAGTTCATGATCTCGTGCGTCATTACGTTCAGCAGTTTCGACCATGCTTTTGATTCCGTTTCGTCCAGCGCCTCGCTTACGTTTTGAAAAGCAACCAGCTTGTACATCTTGCCATCACTGCGCATAATACTGGCGCTTACCAGCATTTTTACCTGTTGCTGGTTGCGTGTGATGGCCATAACCTTTGCTTCACCGGGCTTCAGCTGCATCAGGTCAGCATATAGCAAAGGTTCGCGTTTTTCGAGGGAGTGAATGGTTTTCAGATACGGTACACCAATAAGGTTTTTGAAGGCCTCGTTTATCCAACCGGTTTCGCCGGTCTCCAATTCAAAGGAGAGCAGGCCGGTATCTACCAGTTCCAGTATCTTTTGCAGGTAGTGGTATTGGGTTTCACGTTCACGGCTGATGAGCTTAAAAGTGCTGTTGATCTCGTTGAACCCCTTACGCAGCGGCTTCAATTCATTTGGCGCGCGGCGTACATCAAAATGCCGGCTGAAGTCGCGATAGTGGATAGATTCGACAAACTGGTCTACCTCGTCCATGGCCTTCCGCTGAAACCGGATAAGGTCCAGCACGGAGTAAATCACCAGCGGAACGGTAATAACACCATACATATAACGCTCCTCTACCACTACAATAGATGTGGCAGTAATAGCAATAAACAGCAGGAAAATACGCAGCAGCAGCCGCCATTCGTAACGGTTAAATGTCATACTTGCTCAGGCGGCGGTAAAGTGCCGTACGTGTTAAACCAAGTTCTTTAGCGGCACGGGTGATGTTGCCGTTATGTTTTTCTATCACGCGAAGGATAGCGTTCTTTTCCATAGCGCTCAGCGGGATGTTGCTGTCGTTTTCCGTAGTTTGCTCTCCGGGTGCTTCCAGTATAGAGAAGATAAGATCATCGGCACGGAGTACATGATCGTCGGCCATAATCACAGCACGTTCTATGGTGTACTGCAGTTCCCGTACGTTACCGGGGAAATTGTATGATTTTAGCTTTTGTACCGCAGTATTATCAAAGTCCATGCTTGGCTTTAAGTATTTACCTGCGTACATCTTTGCGAAGTGCCTTGCCAATAACACTATGTCTTCGGCCCGGCGGCGCAATGGCGGCATGTTTATCTCTACCGTGTTTATACGATAGATCAAATCCTTACGGAAACGGTTCTCGTTGGCCAGTTCACTCAGCGGAACGTTGGTTGCGCATATCAGGCGTATGTCTACATCTACCGCCTTGTTGGTGCCTAAACGGGTTACCTGACGGTTCTGTAGTATGGTGAGCAGTTTGGCCTGCTGCTGCAGGCTGATGTTGCCAATTTCATCCAGGAACAGGGTGCCGCCGTGCGCTTCTTCAAAGCGACCCATACGGTCTTCACGGGCATCGGTATACGCACCTTTTTTATGACCGAACAGTTCGCTTTCGAATAGGCTGTCGGTAAGAGCGCCTACGTCCACCTTTACAAATGGTTTATCTGCCCTTAATGATCGTTCATGTATAGCCTTTGCCATCAGGTCCTTACCAGTACCGTTCTCGCCTAGTATCAAAATGTTGGCATCGGTAGGAGCAATCTTATTTACTTTGTGGAAGATATCCTCCATTACCTCAGATTCGCCAAGGATATTGGTTTGCCCCGCACCACCTTTTGCCGAAGGCTTGGTGCTTTTGCTGTTGCCTTCTTTTTTGTCGAGGAGGTCTTTAATGGTTTCTATCAGTTTCTCGTTGTGCCACGGCTTTACCACAAAGTCGTTAGCACCTTCTTTAAGGGAACGCACTGCCAGGTCAATATCGCCGTAAGCGGTTATCATGATCACGCAGACGTTCGGCTTCCATTCTTTTATTTTGCGCAGCCAGTAAATGCCCTCGTTGCCGGTGTTAATGGCACTATTAAAGTTCATGTCCAGCAATACCAAATCCACCTGATTACGTTGCAGCAGCCAGTTCAGGTTTTCAGGATTTTTTTCGGTAATTATTTCCTGTGTTTCCGGTTTCAGCAATAACTTAACAGCCGTTAACACATCCGGATCGTCATCAACAATTAAAACGGTAGCTTTCTTTAATATCATCTGGTGTAATGGGTCGTGGTTTAGTGTATGAAAATACCCTGCAATTTAATATTTGATCGCTAAATATCATACCATTTATGTTATAATAGCTATGTGTTTGATTATCAGTTGTACATCATAAATAGCCTTATCCGCACACGTTTTTACCATTGTATCAATACCGAACACATGATGTAACAATAGCGTACGGTGAAAATACGATAATATGGTTTAATTAACTGAAATACAGTTGTTTAATTTGTGGCATGTGATTTTGTATAGGTATACCAAACATAGATAAATACAGTGGACAGAGTTATACAAAAAAAGAAATGGAGTAATAAGCGCCTGATGACCATAGCAGGTGTAGCAGGAGTGGTATTACTGGTTGCCGGCAGCGTGATGTTCACCTCCGGAAAAAGCAAGCTGAACGTTGACCTGGAGCGCATTACTATTAGTGAGATAAAGAAAGGCGACTTCCAGGAGAATATACCGGTTAATGGTGTAGTAATGCCACTAACCACTATTTACCTTGATGCTGTTGAAGGCGGCCGTGTTGAAGAAAAGTATGTTGAAGACGGCGCCAACCTGAAAAAAGGTGATCCGATCATAAAGCTGGCAAACACCGATCTTGAACTGAACCTGGCTAACCAGGAAACAGCAGTTTACGCGGCACAAACACAAATGCAAATATCACACAACGCTGCACAGCAAAATACAGTTACCAAGCTGAATCAAATGGCCGACGTAGATAACGCTTATAAAGAAGCCGAACGCGTGTACATGCTGGACAAGAAACTACTTGACCAGAAAGCCATAGGCCTGCAGGAATTTAAGGCTGCCGAAAACAACTACAATTACCAGGTTAGGCGTAAAAAGCTTACCACCCAAATATTAAAACAAGATACCAGTCTTACTAAGCAGGAGGGTGTGCAGGCCCGTGAGCAATACGCGCACATGAAGAGCACACTGGAGTTAATGCGCAAAAAAGTAGCCGACCTTACCGTGCGTGCACCTATAGACGGGCAATTAACATCAATGGATGCCGAGGTTGGCCAAAACAAAAATAAAGGCGAGCACCTGGGACAGATTGACGCGCAAAGCGGCTTTAAGGTAAGGGTGGATGTAGAAGAGCATTACTTATCGCGCATTTACACAGGCCTTAAAGGCGATTTTCAATTTGCAGATAAAACTTACAACCTGGTTATTAAAAAGGTGTATACGCAGGTTACTAACGGCCGTTTCCAGGTAGATATGCAGTTTGTTGGCCAAGTGCCAAAGGGCATACGTAAAGGGCAAACCTTACAGATTAGACTGGCGCTGAGCGACCCAACAAAAGCATTGCTATTACCAAAAGGTGGCTTTTACCAGCAAACCGGTGGCAACTGGATATTCAAAGTAAGTGAAGATGGTAAAACAGCTTATAGGGTAGATATACAGATAAACCGCCAAAGCCCCGACTATTACGAGCTGACAAACGGTTTGCAGCCCGGCGACAAGGTTATAACATCCAGCTACGAGAACTACGGTGACATACAGGAACTGGTGCTGAAGAAGTAGCCCCCTAACTCCCTGAACGGAAACAGGAAATGGGCACAGTAAATAGATAGTTTAAACATTAAAATATACAAATCACAATTAAATCAAAACAAAGCTCCTAAGCCGAAAGGCTGGGAGCTTTAAAGGAGGCCAAATGATAAAAATTACTAATCTTGAGAAGTTCTACCGTACCGAAGAGGTAGAGACCATTGCGTTAAACAAATTGTCGATGGAAGTTAACACCGGGGAGTTTGTTGCTATAATGGGCCCTTCGGGTTGCGGCAAATCAACCCTGCTGAACATTTTAGGCATGCTTGATGATCCGGATGCCGGCAGCTACGTTTTTAACGGAACTGAGATAGCCCACTTTAACGAGCGCAAACGCGCCGACCTGCGCAAGCACAATATTGGATTCGTATTCCAGAGCTTTAACCTTATAGACGAGCTTACCGTATTTGAGAACGTTGAGCTCCCACTGATATACACCGGCGTAAGCAGTGCCGACCGCGTAAAAAGGGTAGAAGAAGTTCTGGACAAGATGCAGATCATGCACCGCCGCAACCACTACCCGCAGCAATTATCAGGCGGTCAGCAACAGCGTGTTGCAATTGCCCGTGCCGTTGTAAACAAGCCAAAACTAATACTTGCGGATGAGCCTACCGGTAACCTGGATAGCAGCAATGGTAATGATGTAATGGAACTGCTAACCGACCTTAACGAACAGGGCACAACCATTATAATGGTAACCCACTCTGAGCACGACGCCCGTTACAGCCACCGCATTATAAGGCTGTTAGACGGCCAAACCGTAATGGAGAACATTATGGTGTAAGTATATACAATACAAAGACCTTCAGTTAATATATAGTTTAATGTGTGCCTCCAGCTATACCTGCCGTCAACCTAATTGGCGGCAGGGTTGGCTTGGAATGTGCTTTTTTTTGAAAGTTGATTGGTGATTTATACGAGCTGAAAAGTTAATAAGTCACTGATAGCAAGATAGTTATTAGCGTAATTATGTATCGGAACAATTCAGTTAATTAAAAAATGTTCAAAAACTACCTTAAGATCGGCTTTCGTAATCTGATCAAGAACAAGACTTTTTCTTTGATCAACATCACCGGTTTAGCGGTGGGTATGGCCAGCGCCGTGTTGATATTGCTGTGGATACAGAATGAGGTAAGCTTTGATCGTTTTCATGACAAAGCCGACCGCATATACGAGGTTTACAACCGGTCGGCGTTTGGCGGCAGGATAGATACCTGGGCGTTGACCTCTAAACCTCTTGCAGACGAACTGCGTGCCCAACACCCAGAGATAGAACAAAGCGCCCGAACGTACGACGCCAACTTTTTGCTTAGCTCGGGCGAAAAGCACCTTAACGTACACGGTAACTTTACCGACAACGGCTTCCTTAACATCTTTACGTTTCCGGCATTGTATGGCAACAGCAATAACGCGTTGACAGAACCGCACACCATTGTTATCACCCGCAAACTTGCCTTAAAGCTCTTTGGTAAAGAGAATGCAATAGGTCAAGAAGTAAGGATTGATAGTGTGGACCGCTTTAAGGTTACCGCAGTACTGAAAGATCTTCCAAATAATACCAAGTTTAGCTTTGAGTATCTATTGCCATGGGGTTACCTGAAACAGATAAATAAGGATGATAACAACTGGGGCAACAATTCGTGCTTTACATATGTGCTCCTTAAACCGGGCGTTTCGCTGCAGGCAGCTAATGCTAAAATTAAAAACATTGTAAACCCTCACATAGAAAGAAAGGATACCGAAACCTTCCTTTACCCGGCATCGCAGTGGCACTTGTATGCCAAGTTTGAGAACGGCGTACCGAGCGGCGGCAACATTGATTCTGTAAGGCTTTTTGGTGTAATAGCTGGCTTCCTACTGCTCATTGCATGCATTAATTTCATGAACCTGAGTACCGCCCGCAGTGAGAAACGGGCTAAAGAGGTTGGCATTCGCAAGGTGTCCGGCGCATTAAAGGGTTCACTCGTGCTGCAGTTCTTGATAGAGTCAGTACTCATTTCTGCAGGAGCGGGTATCATTGCGCTTTGTATAGTAAACTACAGCTTTCCGGCATTTAACATACTAACCAATAAACAACTGTTTATACCATACAGCGCACCAGCGTTTTGGTTCGCCTGCACGGCGTTCGTTGTTTTTACCGGCGTTTTGGCCGGTAGCTATCCCGCGTTCTTCCTCTCATCTTTTAAAGCAGTCAGCGTTTTGAAGGGCTCAATTAAGTCGGCCAACGCTTTGATTACGCCACGCAAGGCGCTGGTTGTGGTCCAGTTTACCTTCGCTATTGTAATGGTTATTTGCACCATTATAGTGCAACGACAGATAAATTTTGCGCAAAGCCGCAATTTGGGCTACAACAACAGCAATCTGGTGTATACCAGCATGACCGGTACAGCCGACAAAAACTACGGGCCGATAAAAACCGAGTTGATTAGCAGCGGCGCAGCCACAGCTGTTACAAAAACCAGCGCGCCTATGACGCAAAGCTGGAGCAGCACCAACGATTATACCTGGCAGGGTAAAGACCCATCGGCCAAGCTGGAAGTGCGCATGTTTAACACCGAAGGCGACTTTACCAAAACCATGGGGCTGAAGATAGCAGAAGGCAGGGATATTGATGTAAGTAGGTACCCGTCAGACTCAACAGCCGCGCTTATCAACGAAACGGCAGTTAAAGCAATGGGCTTTAAGGATGCTGTTGGTCAAAACATCACCCTGCCAGATCCTGCTAAGCCGCAAGTATGGCATGTAGTAGGTGTGGTGAAAGATTTTATAATGGAATCACCGTATGAGCCCATACAGCCAATGGTTATACAGGGGCCAAAGGGATGGTTCAATGTTATCAACTTTAAACTAAACCCAGGCATCAGTACAGCCGAAGCAATGAAAAAGGCTGAAGCTGTGTTTAAGAAATACAATCCCGACTATCCATTTGAGTACTACTTTACAGACGCGGAATACAAAGACAAATTCTTCAACGAGCAGCGTACCCGCACACTGGCCGGTTTGTTCTCTTCACTCACCATCATTATTTCGTGCATGGGGTTATTTGGCCTCTCTGCATACATGGCCGAAAGCCGCATCAAGGAGATTGGTGTACGAAAGGTGCTCGGCGCGTCATCGGCCAGTATAGCTGCGCTGTTATCAAAAGACTTCCTAAAGCTTGTAATTATTTCTATAGCAATTGCCTCGCCTCTTGCGTGGTATGGCATGAGCAGGTGGTTGCAAGGGTATACCTATAAAATAGCCATAAGCTGGTGGGTATTTGTGCTGGCGGGAGCCGCATCCATCTTGATAGCGGTAATAACAGTAAGCTTCCAGTCGGTAAAAGCCGCCTTGAGCAATCCTGTGAAGAGTTTAAGGAGTGAGTAGTAAATATAAGTTAGGTTAACGCCATCGCAGTAAAATGCATTGGCTCGAATATTAAGATCATGTTCAAAAACTTTATAAAAACGATGTTCCGCAGCCTTACTAAAAATAAGGCATATAGCTTCCTGAATATTTTCGGACTTGCAGTGGGTATAGCCTGCGCGGCACTCATTTTCTTATGGGTAGAGGATGAACTCAACTTTGATGCGGTACATACCAAAAAGGACAACATTTACCTGGTTCGGGAGAACCAAAAGTACGACACCTACGTGTTTACCCACTCGTCGACACCGGCGCTTCTTGGGCCAGCTATCAAGCAGGAAATCTCAGGTATAGCTAATACCTGCCGCAGCAGCGACGATGCTGTTACGCTTTTATTTGCTAAAGGAGCTAACTCGGTTTTTGCAAGCGGCAAGTATGTCGAGCCTTCTTTCTTTAACATTTTTAGTCTGCGCTTTTTACAGGGTAACGCGGCCAACGCGTTTAGGCAGCTGCGGTCGGTAGTAGTCACGCAAAGTACCGCGAAGAAATTTTTTGGCAATGTTACCGATGTCGTGGGCAAAACCGTTCGGGTAGACAACAAGCAGGACTACATTGTGTCCGGCGTTGTGAAAGACCTTCCTGAGAATACCACTGTGAAATTTGAATGGCTGATGCCTTTTCAGATCTATTTTGACGAACGACCATGGCTTAACAAGTGGGGCAATAACTCTATCAGCACTTTTGTAGAATTAAATCCCGGTACCGATGTTACTAAAGTAAATAAGCAACTATACAACTTTGTACACCAGCGTGAACCCAGGAGCTTAGGCAAATTATTTCTGTTTGCCATGAACGACTGGCACCTTTATGATAGCTTTAAGGATGGCATAAGAACCGGCGGCGGGCAGATAGAATATGTGCGCTTGTTTACGGTAATAGCGTGGATCATCCTATTTATAGCGTGTATAAACTTCATGAACCTGGCAACCGCACGCAGCCAAAAGCGTGCACGCGAGGTTGGCGTACGAAAGGTGCTGGGTGCAGGCAAAAATATGCTGGCCATTCAGTTCATTGGCGAGGCCATATTTATGTCTGCTGTGGCGGCTGTGCTGGCGCTTGTAATCATAAGCTTTGCCTTGCCTGCCTTTAACATACTTGTACAAAAGCAATTGGCTTTAGGTCTCGCCAACCCGTTGCATATTACAGCGCTTTTGCTGCTTACTTTGGCATCCGGACTTATAGCGGGCAGTTATCCGTCATTATACCTTTCATCATTTAACCCCGTTGCTGTATTAAAAGGTATTAAGCTTAAAGATAGTGGCGCGGCTTATATCCGCAAGGGGCTGGTGGTACTGCAATTCACCGCGTCTGTTGTACTCATTATTAGTACGGTTATCGTTTATCAGCAGATACAGCATGTAAAAAGCCGTAATCTCGGCTTTAATAAGGACAGGTTGTTGGAAGTTGATTTGCAGGGAGACCTAGGCAGGAATTTTGAACCTGTAAAACAAGAACTGCTTAACAGCGGCAATGTGCAAAACGTTGCCCTGTCGGATCATTCTATTATATACGGTGGTAACAATACATCAAGCCTCACGTGGGACGGTAAACCCGCCGGTTCGCAGGTGCTCATATCTACACGGTACGTTGATAACGACTTTTTAGATGCAGCTGATCTTAAGCTTCAGGAGGGCAGGAGCCTCACTATGGCGGATACCGGCTTTAAGCACCTGAATGTGGTGATCACAAAAAGCCTTGCCAACCTGATGGGCAAAGGCAGCGCTTTGGGTAAACGCTTACATGGTGATGGCGACACTACAAGCGCAACGGTAGTAGGAGTAGTGAACGACTATGTTTACGGCAACATGTACGGAACGCCCGATCCTGTCATATTTATCGCGGCAGGTACTGCGCACACCACCATGATGTACGTACGCATTAAAGGCGGTAAAAGCATAGAGGCAACATTATCCGGATTGCAAGGCGTATTAAAAAAATACAACCCTGCATACCCTTTCAATTACCGCTTTGTGGATGATCAGTTTGCCCAGATGTTCTCGTCAGAGATGCTGGTAAGCAGGCTTTCGCAGGTATTTGCTTCGCTCGCAATCATTATTTCGTGCCTGGGGCTATTTGGCCTGGCAGCTTACACCGCCGAACGCAGGGTAAAAGAGATTGGTATCCGTAAGGTTTTAGGCGCAAGTGTCTCCAGTGTCACCGGGCTGCTTTCAAAAGATTTCCTGAAGCTGGTAATGGTGTCGTGCCTTATGGCTTTCCCAATAGCTTATTACCTGATGCAGAACTGGCTTAAAGCATACCAGTACCGCATAGAAATACAGCTGTGGGTGTTTGCTGCGGCGGGAGCGGCTGCCGTAATTATCGCTGTTTTAACCATAAGCTTTCAATCTGTTAAAGCCGCTTTGGCCAACCCGGTAAAGAGTTTAAGAAGCGAGTAATAAGATAGTAATAACCTGTAAAGTCAAAGTATTATGATACGTAACTATTTCAAAACAGCATGGCGCAACATTCTTAGTAATAAGTTCTACGCCGCAATTAATGTTACCGGCCTGACTGTAGGGTTGGTAGTCGGCTTGTTTATGCTGCTGTGGGTGCAGGATGAGCTGAGCTTTGACAGGTTCAATAAGCGGTCTGATAACATTTACAAAGTAGCTATTGAAGCCGGTACAGGCCTAAGCAAACAGATTTTCAATAACATTATAGCGCCGGTAGCACCATTTGCTAAAAACGAGATACCTGAGGTAAAGGACGCCATGCGCATTAATACGTTTGGTGGGGCTCCCCTAAGCTACAAGGACAAGGTTTTTGTTGAAGACAATGCATGTTTTACTGATCCATCATATTTCAGTATGCTGGATTTTCCGTTGCTTCAAGGAAATAAAAATAATCCATTTCCGGATATCAACTCAGTGGTGATCTCCCAGAAAACGGCCCGTAAACTTTTTGGTAATGAGGAAGCGGTAGGGAAGACGATAACGGCCGGTAAAGATGAACTTGTAAAAGTTACCGGTGTTATCCCCGATTATCCTGAAAACTCCAGCTTTAAGTTTGATGTGTTATTACCTATGGCCAGGTATAATTACTTCGCCTACATTAAGAACAGCACCAGTTACGATGGAAAAACCCGCGTTGCCAGCATGGATGCAGACTGGAGCCAGTTTGCTTTTCAAACTTACGTGCTCGTGAAACCGAATACCAATATTGAGGTATTGAAAAAGAAGCTGCAGGCAGTACATGAACGCCAAAAGCCGGAAGATGCGCCGGTGCCATACCTGGCACAGCAGCTGCCCGCCATGCACCTGTATAAAGCCGACGGAAGCGATGCAGGTTTTTCTACCGTACGCACGTTTGCTATTGTAGCTTTAATGATACTGGTTATCGCTTGTATCAACTACGTGAACCTGTCAACAGCACGCTCTATGCTGCGTGCTAAGGAAGTAAGCATGCGTAAGATCATCGGCGCAAATAAGTTTCAGTTGTTCATGCAGTTCATGGCCGAAACAGCTTTGCTGTTTGTTATAGCTGCGGTATTTGCTTTTGTGCTGATGTTTTTACTGCTGCCGCAATTCAATAGCTTCAGCGGCAAGCAAATTACTTTTAGTTTGTCAAACTATAATGTTTGGCTGTGTATCGCGGCCACGCTGGCGGGTACACTGGCGGCTTCCAGTATATATCCCGCCTTGCTACTGTCGTCATTTGAGCCGCTAAAGGCGCTTAAGGGCAAAATTTCGGCAAGTATCGGTAATGTAGCTTTTCGCCGCGTGCTGGTGGTGGTACAGTTTTCTGTATCGGTAGTACTAATTATCGGCACAATCATTATTGGGCGTCAGCTAAATTTTATGCTGAATAAAGATCTTGGCTACAACCGCGAAAACACGCTTACCTTCAATATGAATGATGACATGCACAGTAACTTTAACAGCATCAAAAATGAGTTGCTTAAAGATGCAAGCATAACCGCGGTAACCCGCGCAAGCCGCAGCGTACTCACCGGAGGCCCCTCTACAGGAGATAACGACTGGGACGGTAAACCAAAAGGTGACAACCTTTGGTTTAACCAGTTACATGCAGATGAGAACTTTATTAAATTCTTTAACCTTAAAATAAAAGAGGGCGCTGGCTTCACAGGCACCGTAGCAGATTCATCTCATTTCCTGGTAAACGAAACCGCAGTTAAAGAAATGGGCTTACACGAGCCTGTAGTTGGCAAGCGCCTCCGTATACAAACAGTTAACGGAACCATAATTGGTGTTGTAAAAGATTTTCACTTCGCCAGCCTGCACCAAACTATTGAGCCAATGGTTTTTCAATACAAGCCCGAAAGCTGCTGGAGAATTTATATTAAAACCACCAATAAAAATGCGCAACGCGCCGTGCAGGCCGCACAAAAACAGTGGACTACTTACCACAGCAACGGTATACCTTTTAACTACGCATTTCTTGATGATAGTGTAAAAAAACTATATAGCGATGATGAGCGGCAGAGCGAACTCTTCAACATATTTTCTGCTATAGCTATTGTTATCTCCTGCCTCGGCTTATTTGGTTTAGCTACTTACTCGGCGCAGGTTAAAACCCGCGAGATTGGTATACGTAAAGTTCTGGGTGCAAGCATCAGCCGGATTATAGCCTTGCTGGCCACTGAGTTTATGGTACTTATCACTATCGCCATACTTATTGCTGTTCCAATAGCATGGTATGCCATGAATCACTGGCTGCAAGACTTTGCTTATAAGGTAAACATTGGCTGGAGCGCTTTCCTGATAGCCGGCCTTGGAGCAACAGCAATTGCTTTAACAACAATTAGCATACAATCGGTAAAAGCTGCATTGGCAAACCCGGTGAAGAGTTTAAAGGAAGAGTAACCTGATTTAAACGTTCTACGTCACAAATAAAAAAACCAACCATCATAAATCGCAATTAACCATGATTAAAAACTACTTTAAAATAGCCTGGAGGAACCTCATCAGGAATAAAGGTTTCTCGGCCACCAACATTCTGGGCTTAACCATTGGTATGGTGTGCACCATCTTCATCTTCTTATGGGTAAAGGATGAACTTTCGTTTGACAAGGCGAACGAGAACTACAACAACATTCACCAGGTAATGGCCACACGGGATTTCAAAAACAATGTTTTTACAGATCCTAACATGGTGTTTCCGCTGGCTAAAGCGCTGGAGAACGGTAATCCGCAGATCTTAAAAACAGTGGTAACCTCACACCAGGAATCACACCTGGCGCAATACAACAACACCAAGCTTAAAAAAGATTTATACCAGGTAAGCGACCAGTTTTTTAATGTATTTACTTACAAGTTTATTAAAGGCAACAAGGCGACTGCATTAAGCGACCCTAAAGCAATGGTGATAACCGAAGCTGCGGCAAAAGCATTTTTTGGCAGCGATGATCCTATAGGTAAGGTGATTAAACTGGATAATCAGGAAAATCACACAGTAGTTGCTGTTGTAGCAGATATGCCCACAAACTCCACTTTCAAGTTTGATTTCATACTACCTTATGATTTTTCATCAAAACAGGCACAAGATCAAATGAAGGAATGGACAAACTCCTCATGGAGTGTTTTTGTACAAACCACCCCGGGTGCTGACATAGCTGCGGTTGACAAATATATTAATGACGTTAAACATCAGCACGACGTACACGATCAGATTAGTACCTACTTCACATTCCCGATGAGCAAGTGGCATTTGTACAGCGAGTTTAAAGATGGCAAAAACGTAGGAGGGATGATAGAGTATGTGCGGTTATTTACTGTTATAGCTATTATTATATTGCTGATCGCTTGTGTCAACTTTATGAACCTGAGCACCGCGCGTTCAGAAAAACGTGCTAAGGAAGTTGGTATAAGGAAAACCCTTGGGTCCGACAAAAAGCAGCTTATCACGCAATTCTTTTTTGAGTCTATTATATTAGCGCTTATCGCATTTGTTTTGGCAATAGGTTTCGTGTTCCTGCTTATGCCATCGTTTAATACATTGGTTAACAAGCAGCTTCATCTAAGCTTGTTTCAACCTTACTTCCTTATCGGTGCACTTCTGATCATCCTGTTCACAGGTGTTGTTGCAGGCAGTTATCCTGCTTTGTACCTATCGTCGTTTAATCCTGTCAAAGTGTTAAAAGGAACCTTCGCTGCGGGTAAAAGCGCTGTGCTGCCACGGCGTATACTGGTTGTTGGGCAATTCGTGATGTCTATACTGCTAATTTCCGCAACCATTATCGTTTACCAGCAAATTCAGCACATTAAAGACCGTAAAATAGGATATGATCCTAATAATCTTATTACAGTACCTTCCTCGGGCGATGTGAGCAAAAACTACGCTGCCATTAAACAAGAGCTGTTAAATACAGGCATGATAAGTTCGGTAACCCGCACGTTCTCACCAATGACAGAGATCTGGTGGAAATCGCCATCACCCGATTACGATGGAAAACCGGCCGATGCCAGCATAATATTTGCCGGGATGTCTGTAGATGCGGACTTTACCAAAACAGTTGGTACTAAAGTTTTGCAGGGGCGCGACTTTAATGCAATGCCGGGTGACTCGGCTGTAATGTTACTCAATAAGGCGGCTGTAGATGCCATGCATCTGAAGAACCCTGTAGGCATGGTAATGCGTTACGGCCCAAAAAAATACACTGTTGCGGGGGTAATAGACAATATAGTAATGGCATCTCCATTCGATCCGGTCGACCCGCTAATGGTATACTATAACCCGCAAAATACAAACGTGGTTAATATACGTCTAAAGAGCACTGCTCAGCCTCAGCAAGCTGTAAAAGCTATGGAAGGTATTTTCAAAAAGTTTGATCCGCAGAGTATATTCGAGTACCAGTTTATGGACCAGGAGTTTGGCAAGAAGTTCGTAACCGAAGAACTGATTAGTCGTATCACCAACATTTTTGCAGGCCTCGCCATATTCATCTGCTGTATTGGCCTGGCCGGATTGGCATCGTTCACCATAGAAAAACGTTTCCGCGAAATTGGGGTACGTAAGGTGTTGGGCGCATCCGTTCAGCAGTTGCTGATGTTGATATCAACAGAGTTCCTGAAGCTGGTAGCAGTTGCGTTTTTAATTGCCGTGCCGCTTACCTGGTGGTTCATGAGCGATTGGCTAAACAAGTATAACTATCACATCAGCATCAGCATTTGGCTGTTTGCCGCTGTAGGTGCGCTAATACTGCTATTGACGCTTGTAGTCGTGAGCCTCAATACCATGAAGGCAGCATTAGCAAACCCGGTGAAAAGTTTAAGAAGCGAGTAAGCTCAGGTGTGACCCAGTTGTCGTAATAAGTAAACCCAGTCAATAGTACAACATGATAAAGAATTATATAAAAATTGCGTTCAGGAACATTATCAGGCAGAAAATGTACAGCGCTATTAATATCGGCGGACTAGCTATTGGTCTGGGTGTTTGCATTACCATAATGATGTATGTATCGCATGAAATGACCTACGACAGGTTCCAGAAAGATGGCGAGCGTATATTTGGTTTGCAGGCCACGCTTAATATGGGTGGTAATAAGATGAACGTAGCTTATATGAGCTATGCTACCGGCCCTGTTGCCCAACAAACTCAGCCTGGGGTGGAAAGTTACCTGCGCACGATGCTCTACTATAAGCCGCTTGTGGTAACTATGCCGCAGTTACCGCAACAAAAGATAATTGAGCAGGATTTACTGTTTGCCGATGCCGGATTTTTTGATTTCTTCTCCTACAAACTTCTTGCGGGCAGCAAAAAGGATGTGCTTATCAAGCCATTTTCTGTGGTGATCTCAAAGAATATGGCAAACAAGTATTTCGGAAAGGAGAACCCGGTAGGTAAAACCATCACCATCAAAACGGATAGCACTTACACTTACCAGGTGACAGGAGTGGCGGAGAACAGCCCCTCAAACTCCTCTATTAAGTACAACTTTATTGTATCTAATCAAACGCTGCCTATAATCAAAGAAGGCAAAAATGCGGTTCAGGGTTCGGCAGTTGGACCAGGATCTCACGGTGTATATTTAAAACTGAAAAACATTAGTGATACTGCCGGTGTAAAAAGAGGCCTTGAAACACTTGCCAAAAATAACAAGGTTTTTGAAGGCTTAACCTTTAGTTTAACTGCACTGCCGAACATGCACCTTAAAAGTAATTTCGGAGACTCATCAAATACTAAATACCTAAAAATATTCCCGCTGGTAGCTGTGCTGATTTTGTTGCTTGCACTGGTAAATTACATGAGTTTATCTACAGCACGTTCTACACTGCGCGCTAAAGAAGTTGGGGTACGCAAGGTATCCGGAGCCGGCAGAAAAACCATTGCGATACAATTTTATATAGAATCGGCAATATTTACGCTTATAGCATTCATAATGGGTTATGTGCTCTGCTATGCCCTAAGGCCCTGGTTCACCAATGTTTTGCAACTACAGATAGATAGCAGTTTCCTGTACAGCCCCCTTGTGCTTTCGTTACTAGCAGCTTTGTTTGTAGTTACTGTTGTAATAGCGGGTGGATACCCTTCGCTTGTGCTTTCTGCCTTTAAACCGGCTGATACATTAAAAGGAAAAATGAGCCTGAAAACCGGCGGTGCAACCGTTCGCAAGGTGTTTACTGCTTTTCAGTTTGCTATTTCAGTAGGTTTAATTGTATGTGGAATAATAATCGACCGGCAGCTTTACTTTTTCAGGCATACTGATACTGGTGTAAACCGCGAGAATGTACTGATGATTCCGGTAACTAATAGTTTTGGCAGCAATTACCCCGCATTTAAACGCGATGTGCAATCATTAGCTGGAATTGCAAATACTGCAACATCTCACTACGCTATGTTTAAAGGGTATGATATGCTTTTTATAAGTGGAAAGACTAAGGAGGAGAATGTAGCACTAGCAAATTTAACAGTCGACGAGAATTACGTAAATACCCTCAACCTTAAATGGAAGATACCGCCTATATCACCAACTGCGCTTACGGGAAAAAACAAGGTGGTAATAAATGAACGAGCAATTAATGAGCTGCATTTAAAGGCTAACCCTGTTGGTAGCTTTATTGAGTCGGGCGATGAAAGGTTTGAGGTCACCGGCGTACTGAAGAACTTCAACTTCAGTTCCATGCAATCTGCTATTCAACCTTTGGGGTTATTTATAGCACCTGATACCACAAAAGTTTGGGCAAAGGTAAGGTGTGAGTTGTTTGCAAAAGTTAAACCCAATACCAATTTACCCACACTTTTAGAACGTCTGCAGTCCATCTATAAAAAATATGACAGCGAAACCCCGTTTAGCTACACTTTCATGGACGATGCCTTTAACGAGCAATACAAGGCAGAAGACAGGCTGGCATCTATATTCAGCATTTTTACCTACATAACTGTTGCACTTGCAGCAATGGGCTTGTTTGGTCTTACGGCGTTCACCATACAGCAGCGTAGCAAAGAGATCAGCATACGTAAGGTGCTCGGTGCAAGTGTAAGTACTATTACATCGCTGCTTTCAGCAGACCTGGTAAAGCTTGTTACCCTATCGGTAGTTTTAGCTTCACCTGTCGCCTGGTGGGCCATGCATAGCTGGCTACAAAACTTTGCTTACAGAATAGACATCTCCTGGTGGATGTTTGTTGCCGCGGGAACGATTGCAGTTATTACTGCTGTGGCAACTATTAGTTATCACGCTATCAAAGCCGCCATCGCAAACCCGGTTAAAAGTTTACGGAGCGAGTAGGGTCTCATTAGCTTTTTTAGAAGATTGTTTAGTGATTCAATAAACTTCATAATAAGTGTCCGAATGATAAAAAACTATTTTAAAATAGCGTGGCGCAATATGCGCAGCCACAAAGCAACAACCATTATTAACATTGGCGGGTTGGCAGTGGGCATGGCTGCTGCAGTGCTCATATTTATATGGGTGCAAAATGAGTTTAACTTTGACAAAGAGCAGCCCGACCAAGCAAATATCTTTCGCATAAAAAGCTATCTGGCGGTTGATAAAAAAACCACCTGGGTATGGGAGCACACACCTTATGTGCTTGGTGAACACGCAAAAAAGGATGTGCCGGAGATTGTTGCGCTTGCTCGTATGGCACCTAACATTTGGCGGCCAATTTACTTTAACGTAAACGGCGAATTTTTTCCCGAAAAAACAACCGCTTACGTTGACGGCGACTGGTTCAAGGTGTTTGACTATAAATTTGTGAGCGGAAATGCAAATGCTTTCAACGCCAACCCCTACAGCATCATTCTTACAGAAAGCAAGGCCAGAAAATACTTCAACACAACGAACGCTGTTGGTAAAGTGATTAAGGTAGACACCCTTAATTATCAGGTACAAGGCGTTATAAAGGATATACCCGCAAGCAGCAGCTTTACGTTTGACATACTGATGCCCGTTGCTGCAAAACAAGCCAACAAACGAGAAAAGGATAATGACTTGAAGTGGGGAAACTTCAACTATTTAACGTTTGTTAAACTGAATCCGGGTGCTAACCTTAAGGCAGTATCTAAGAAGATAAAGGCCATCATCCGTAAGAACAGAGATAAAGACGATCTGCAGATAGGGCTTACCAACCTTGCCGCACTACACTTCGAAAATGACCTGCAAAGTTCCTCTCTAACACATGGCAACGAGCGTGTCACTTACATATTTGTGGCGTTGGGAATTTTGCTGCTGCTTATTGCCTGCATAAACTATGTTAACCTTACCACCGCACGCGCCAGCCTGCGCGCTAAAGAGGTAAGCGTAAAGAAAATAGTAGGAGCAGGGCGCAGCCAGTTATTTGCTCAGTTTATTGCTGAATCGGGATTGATCAGCTTGTTTTCGCTTATACTAACGGTTTTTATCATCTGGGTAAGTTTGCCGGCATTTAACAATTTCACCGGCCGTAACTTCGTCCTGTCTATAGGATCATTTTACGTCTGGTCTATACTGTTTGGCACTTTGCTGATTGCTGTTGTCCTGAACAGCATTTACCCCGCCGTACTGCTATCTTCCTTTAAGCCGATGAATATTTTTAGAGGCAGCAGTGTGTTGTTCGTAAAGGATAGCTCATTAAGAAAAGGCCTGGTGGTGGTTCAGTTCACCTTCTCTATATTCTTGATCATTGGTGTTATCACCATCTACAGGCAGCTTAACTTTATAAACTCACAAGACCCAGGTTACAAGCGCGATCAGGTGCTTACATTCAGCATGCCTATCAAAGTTTACTATAAGTATAAAGACAAGGAACGTGATGCGCTGGCCGCCAGCATCAAACAGTCGCTGCTAACCAGGCCCGCAATAAGCGCGGTGTCACTTCTTGGTGCCCGTTCTATACAGGATAACCAAAACCAATCATCAGGCGGTGCTGACTGGGATGGTCGCGAAAAAGATTTTGATCCCGCCCTGGCTTACTTTAACATCGACCCGGATTACGCAAAAATAGTTAAAGTTAAGCTGGTGCAGGGAAGATGGTTCAGGAAAGACGATCCGTCTGATAAGCACAATTCTATACTGAACGAGACGGCAGCTAAAGAACTCGGATTGCACAAGCCCTATATTGGACAGCGCTTTATATCGCAGGATGATACGGGTAAGGTGATAGGCATAGTTAAAGACTTCAACTTCCGGAGCATGCACGATAAGATTGGGCCTGCCATTTTCAAAAATCGCTCTGATTACGCGAGCACCTTCCTGGTGGGTGTATCGCCTGGCCGTCAAAACGACATTGCTGCGCAGCTTAAAATAGTTTGGAACCAATATTTTCCCGGAGAGCCGCTTGAATACACCTTTCTGGATCAGGAGTTTGATAAGTTATACCATGACGATGCAAAAACATCCGGCTTAATGACGGTATTTGCCATTGTAGCGATCATTATCTCCTCACTTGGGCTATTTGGTCTTGCAGCATTTACTGCCGAGCAGAGAGGGAAAGAGATCGGCATCCGCAAGGTGCTGGGTGCATCTGTGTCGGGCATAGTTACACTGCTGTCACGCGACTTTATTTTGCTGGTGCTTGTTGCACTGGTAATTGCAGCACCGCTAGGCGGATGGCTCATGGGTAAGTGGCTGGAAAACTTTGCTTACCGCATCAGCATACAATGGTGGATGTATCTTGGAGCCGGCGTAATAGCCGTGATGATAGCATTTGTTACCATCAGCTTCCAGGCAGTTAAGGCTGCCATGATAAACCCGGTAAAGAGTTTACGAAGCGAGTAGGAGTAGTAGTCAGATAATCACTTGATATTTGTTGAGGTTATCTGCCGCTCACTAGATGTATCGCAACCGAACACCCCGCTGTAACACAGGCGTACAGCGGGTGTTTTGTTCTAATAGATAACTTGCTAGTAAACAGCATTTTATATGTTTGGTATGTAATTTAGACAGTAAGTACTAAATTACACTACCATGTTGAGAAACTACTTCAAAATAGCCTGGAGGAATGTCCGGAAACACAGGGCATTCTCTTTCATAAATATATTTGGCCTTGCTGTAGGTATGGCCGCTTTCTGGCTGATAACCCTATACGTAACTAATGAGTTAAGTTATGACCGCTACAACACCAAGGCAGACCGCATCTATCGTGTGGTACAGCACGGTAAATGGAACGGTGGACAGTTTGATCTGGTAATCACCGCACCCCCATATGCCGATGCATTAAAGAACGACTTTGCCAATGTAGAAGAGGCTGTTCGTATTGATGCTGAGGGCGGCGGAAAGATAACGTTTGGCAGCAAACAGGTAAACGAAGGCAGCATGTTGTTTACTGACCCGGGCTTCTTCAAGGTATTTACACATCAATTCCTTTATGGCGATCCGAAGAATGCTTTAAGCAAACCTCAAAGCATTGTGCTGACCAAAACCTTGGCGGAAGCTGTATTTGGGACAGCTGCAAATGCGATCGATCAAAATATCGCTATAGATGGCACTGCTACTGCAGTTACAGGCGTGATTGCTGACGTACCCGAAAATACGCACTTTTCGTTTAAAGCACTGCGGTCAATGCCGGCCGACTTTACTGGTCCGTGGAGTAATTCATTCCTATACACGTACGTATTGCTGAAACATGCCGGCGACAACAAAGCTATTGAAGCATCTTCGGTCAAATTCTATAATAAATACCTCAAAAAAGATTTCAGCAATGTGGCATTCAGTATGGAGTTACAACCTGTAACATCTATACACCTGCACTCTAATTTGGGTTACGAGTTGGGGGCCAATGGTAATATTACCTACATCTATGTATTTGGTATTACAGCTTTACTCATTCTGGTAATTGCGGTTATCAACTACGTAAACCTGGCAACAGCCCGCTCGTCTATCAGGCTCAAGGAAATAGGGGTACGCCGCGTAATCGGTAGTGACAGGGCTCAGCTAATGATCATGTTCTTCGCTGAATCTGTACTGCTTGCTTTTATAGCCATGTTAATGGCTGCCGTAATTATACAATTTGCTTTGCCATACTTTAATCAGCTATCGGGCAAGTCACTGGTGTTGCTGCAATTCGGTAAGGTGACAACTGTTTTGCTTTTTGCAGCATTTGGCCTGGTGGTGGGCTTGCTTAGCGGTGCTTACCCGGCGTTCTTCCTCTCGGGATTTGGTACAATCAGCACTATGAAAGGCCAACTCGGCAATCAGCTTTCTACCATATTGTTTCGCAAGTCGCTTGTGGTGTTCCAGTTTGTGGTTACCGTTGTCATGATAGTTGGTTCGTGCATCATTTACCAGCAGTTGCGTTACGCCATGACCCGCGACCTGGGCTTTAATAAAGAACAAACTTTAACGTTCCATTTAAGCCAATCTGCACGCACGAAGATTGAGGCTTTAAAACAGCAGTTGCTGCAGAACAGGAATATTGAAGCAGTTGGAGCCGCAGGTAATCCCATCGGTAATAATAATATGGGCAGCAGAGGTTTCAATACCGCTCCTGATGGTTCCGAAACACAGGATGGCATTTTGGTGCAGTCGTTAATGGTGGATGAAGACCTGTTGCCTACACTGGAAGTAAAGATGAACAAGGGTCGTAATTTTTCTAAGCAGATAACCAACGACGTAAACGACGCGCTCGTAATAAACCAAACCCTGGTAGATAAAATGGGGTGGAAGGATGCTGTTGGCCGTCGCGTTTACATAGGTAAAAACGATAATGGCGAACCTATAAGGCGCACTATTATAGGTGTGGTGAAAGATTTCAATACCTATTCGCTGCAGCATAAGATCATGCCTATGATCATGACCATGCCTTCAGACGTTAACGATAAGGATAACCTGTATGTGCGTGTTGGCAAGAACAACGTAAAGGCCTCGCTCGATTTTATTGCCCGCACTTACCGAAATTTCGATGTAGAAGACAAACCGGAGTTCCATTTTCTTGATCAGAACTTCGCTGCACAATATCAAACTGAGGAAAAGCAAGGCTCTATATTGCTGATATTCACCATACTTGCAATCAGCATAGCTTGCCTGGGCCTGTTTGGTCTCGTAACGTTCACAGCAGAGCAGCGGGTGAAAGAGATAGGCATTCGCAAGGTTTTAGGCGCGAGTGTTGCCAGCATTGTGCGCCTGCTATCGGCTGATCTGGTAAAGCTTGTAGTTATAGCTACGCTGATTGCTACGCCAATAGCTTGGTTTGCTATGAACAAATGGCTGCAGGATTTTGAATACCGCATAAACGTAAGCTGGTGGGTATTCCTGCTTGCAGGTGTTGTTGCAGCGCTTATTGCACTGGCAACCATCAGCATCCAATCAATTAAGGCAGCGCTGGCAAACCCTGCAAAAAGCCTGAAAAGCGAATAAAAAGAAATTGCATGGTGATGCAACTATTTAAAAAATCAGAACGTCTCATAGATATAAACTTAAACATTATGAAAAAGACCTTATTGCTGTTGTTACTTGCAACACCTGCTTTCCTGGCCTCAGCACAGGATAATAAAACCCCATTTTTAACCAAGTCGCTATCAGCTTCAGCTGTAAAGGATGTATTTGTACGCACAAGCGGCGGCAGCATCACGGTTAGCGGTGCTACAGGGCAAGAACCCCGGATAGAAGTTTATATTAATGGCAACAACGGCAACAACGACCTGAGTAAAGACGAAATACAAAAACGCCTTGAGGAAAACTACACATTAGATATTGATGTGCACGACGGAGAATTGCATGCAACCGCCAGAAACAAGCGCAACAATATAGACTGGCGTAAATCATTAAGCATTGGCTTTCGCATATACGTTAATAAACAGTCGGCAACTAATTTGACCACCAGCGGCGGCAGTATCCACCTGGATAACCTTACCGGCAGTCAAAACTTTACCACCAGCGGTGGCAGCCTGCATGTAGATAATGTGATTGGTGCTATAAAAGGTACTACCAGCGGTGGCAGTATTCACGTGAGCAACTCTAAGCAAGATATTGAATTGGTAACCAGCGGCGGAAGCATCAGCGCGAGTAACTGCGATGGCAGGATAAGGCTGGTAACCAGCGGTGGCTCGTTGAAGCTAAACGACCTGAAAGGTACCATAAACGCAAGCACAAGCGGCGGCAGCATAAGCGCCAGCGACATTGATGGCGAACTGGTTACCGGCACCAGCGGTGGCAGTGTCAACATCAACAACATGTCCGGCAGTTTAGATGCCTCTACCAGCGCGGGCAGCATACATGCTTCCATGGTAAAAGTGGGCAAATACGTGAAGATAGATGCCAGTTCAGGCCATGTAGACCTGCGTTTGCCATCTTCGCAAGGTGTTGACCTTGACGTGCGCGGCGACCGTGTAAGCTACAATGGCAGCGGTTTCCAGGGAGAAAAAGATAAAGAACGCGTAGTAGGTAAGGTTAACGGTGGCGGCTCACCTGTAGAGGTGCGCGGTAACGGCAGCGTTAGCGTATCGCAGTAAAGCATTCAAATATTTTCACGCGGAGTAAGCTAAAGCGCAAAGCATTATGACAGGTATTTTGCGCCCCGATTCGGCTTCGCGTGAGAATATTACAACCGTACGGTTATCGCCGTTCGGTTTTTGGCATAAACATCAACCCTCATCAATATGTTAAAAAATTACCTCAAGATTTCGTGGCGAAGCATTGTTAAGCACAAAGGTTTTTCACTGTTAAACGCGGGCGGGCTTGCGCTTGGTATTGCCAGCTGTTTGCTGCTCACCCTTTATGTAACTTATCATCTTAACTATGATAAGCAGTTTGACAACCTGGACAACATTTACATAGTTGAGAACAACCAGCCGGGCGATGGTAAAATATACACCTTTGCTTCAACGCCAGGTGAGCTTTCTGCTGCAATAAAGTCTGAGGTGCCCGATGCTGTACGTTCTGTAAGGACAATAACCTACACTGCCGAAGGATTGCTTACTTACAAAGACAACAGCTTTAAAAAGAAAGGCATGTTTGCTGATAACGGCTTCTTTAACATATTTTCTTACCACTTTATTGAGGGTAATGCAGGTGAGGCGCTTAAGCTCCCCAACTCTATAATAGTTACACAATCGTTGGCCAAAACGCTGTTTGGCAACGAGGACCCGATGAACAAGGTGGTAAAACGCAACGGACAACTGCCGCTTAAAGTTACCGGCGTTATAGAAGATGTACCCGCAAACGCATCTTTTCAATTTGAGTTTGTTTTGCCATGGGCGATGTTTGAAGACGCGAACGCCTGGGCAAAAAACTCGGGTTGGGGCAGCAACTTTGCCCGTACCATTGTGCAATTAAAAGATGGTGTTGCACCTGATCGCGCTAACCGCGTAATGGCAGGCATGGTGGGCCGTCATAATAATGGCAATAAAAATCAGCTGTTCCTGTATCCGTTCTCTAAAATGCACTTGTATTCAAAATTTGAAGATGGCAAGGTAGTTGGCGGCATGATAGAGAACATCCACCTGTTTATTACCCTGGCCATTTGCATACTGCTGGTTGCCTGTGTTAATTTCATGAACTTGTCTACCGCGCGTTCTGAAGAACGTGCTAAAGAAGTAGGCATCCGTAAGGCAATCGGTTCAGGCAGGGGCTCACTCATCAGCCAGTTCATTACCGAGTCCGTCATACTATCATTTATATCAACAGTTGGGGCGCTTATTATCGTGCTCGCTTGTTTGCCGTTCTTTAACGATGTTTTGGGGATAAAGCTTCAGTTACCTTACGGGCAGCCGCTTGCCTGGGTTGTGCTGTTAGGCATAGGGCTTATTACAGGGCTTTTAGCCGGCAGTTACCCTGCCTTTTATCTTTCCTCTTTTGAGCCAATAAAAGTATTAAAGGGCATGTTTAAAGGTGGCAGTGCGGCACTGCCATTGCGTAAAGTTTTAGTGGTGGTACAGTTTGGCTTTGCCGTGTTCCTGATAACAGCTACCATAGTTATTTATACGCAATTAAAGTATGTGCAGAACAAACCCACAGGTTTTGATAAGAACAACCTGATAGAAATACCTATCGAGGGCGACCTGAAGAAGAATGCAGGGGTTTTTATTACACAGTTGAGAAATTCCGGAGCAATAACGGCAGGTACAGTTTTTTCAGCCGGTATCACCGAATCAGGAAATAATACTTGGGGAATAAGCTGGCCGGGCAAACGCGACGACCAAACCATTTTGTTTGATGTGTTTGCAGCCGGGAACGATTTTACAAAAACAGCCGGGGTAAAGTTGCTGCAGGGTAGGGAGTTTTCTGAAGGAAACCCGCTGGATACTGCACGTAAAACAGTGCTTATTAACGAAAGCGCCGTTGCTGTAATGAATATAAAAAATCCTGTAGGGACTATCATCAAATGGGGAGATAGCCCAATGACGGTAGTTGGGGTATATAAAGACTTTGTATGGGGTTCGCCTTATGACAAACGCCGCCCGATGATCACCCAGTACTCGGGAGACAATGGCAACTTTATAAACCTGCGATTGAACCCGACCCGCAGCATTACTGCTAATATAGAAGCGGTTACAAAAGGACTTAAAGCCGTGAACCCTAATTATCCTGCTGATATCCGCTTTGTTGATGCAGATTTTGAAAAGAAATTTGCAGATGAGAATTTGTTGGCTACGCTGGCCAATCTGTTTGGCGGCTTGGCTATTGTTATCTCCTGCCTTGGCCTTTTCGGCCTGGCTGCTTACGCCGCAGAACAGCGCGTAAAAGAAATAGGAGTGAGGAAAGTTCTTGGTGCGTCGGTATTCAATCTAACAACATTGCTGTCTAAAGATTTCATGATACTGGTTGCGATAGCTATAGTATTGGCGGGCCCTGTATCGGTATGGGCAATGCACGGCTGGCTGCAAAAATTTGAATACCGCATAACCCTTAGCTGGTGGATGGTGGCTTTATCCGGCATTATCACGGTGTTTATTGCTATAAGTACCGTAAGTTTCCAGGCGGTGAAGGCCGCGCTTGCTAACCCGGTGAAGAGCTTACGATCAGAGTAGCTCTTCTTCCGTAAGGAAAATAAGTTTTCAAGTTCATGTCAACAGGGGTCCCGTGCAGTTTTGTGCGGGACTTTTTTGTACGTGGACCTAAAGCTGTTTCAACCCGCAAACATGGGCATGCGACAACCCCTTCGTACTGTATCATAACCGTACATAGGCTGTTACACTTGCGAACACTACAAGGTGATTTATTTATCATAATATATTATAAATCAGACTATTGTGATTTTGGTATTGCTTTTACATGTTGAAGGGAGACCCTATACTACCATGATAAAAAATTATATAGTTATTGCCTGGAGAAGCCTGACCAAAAACAAGGTTTTCTCTTTTATAAATACTTTCGGCCTTGCGGTAGGATTGGCCTGCTGCATGCTTATTGCCGGTTACCTTTACCAAGAGCTTACTTACGATACGTACTCGCCCAATTCCAAACAGCTCTACCGCGTAAACCTCACAACCCTGTCTAACGGCGGTTCAGACGAATACCCCTTAGTTGATATTGCTGTAGGCGAGGGGATGAAAAATGCTTTTAGCGACGTTAAAGATTTTACCCGTATGTCTGGCTTGCCTTCCATATTTGTAGAATATAACAACAAGCAATTTAAAGAGGGCGGTTTAATTATGGCCGATGCAAACTTTACCGAATTGTTTGGTCTGCCATTAATAGAGGGCGATAGCAAACGCGCCCTTGCCGAGCCAAACAGCATTGTGCTGACAAAGGAAATGGCTAAAAAGTATTTTGGTGATGAATCGGCATTAGGCAAAACCCTGCTCGTTAGTAAAAAACCAACCAAGGTAACCGGTATCATTAACAAAGTTCCGGATAATACACACTTCCACGCAGATGCAATTATTAGTAGCATCACCTACACCGCAGGGCGGCGGCAAACCTGGAGCAATATTGGTTATTACACCTACCTTTTGTTGCGCCCCGGCACCAACGTTAAATCTCTGGAAGCAAAATTTCCACAACTGGTAGCTAAATACGTAGTACCCGAAACACAGCATGACATGGGCGTAAGCCTTGCGGAAGCACAGAAGGCGGTGAATACATTTCTGTTCAGCCTGCAGCCGGTTACTGATATCCACCTGCATTCGCACACCAAATTCGAACGTGAGGGCAACGGCGACATCGCATACGTTTACATATTTGGTGCGTTGGCGGCGTTTATACTTGTACTGGCTGGCATAAACTTTACCAATCTGTCTACGGCGGCGTCTTCAAGACGGGGTAAAGAGGTCGGCATCCGTAAAGTGCTGGGGTCGTTAAAGGGTAACCTTATTTCTCAATTTCTTACCGAAAGTGTACTGCTCACCTTACTGGCAATGGCCATTGGCTTAGGCTTGGTGTATATGTTGCTGCCCTACTTTAACGAGGTATCCGGCAAAAACATTGGCATGTTGTTTTACCTCAACTACAAAGCCATAGCTGTAGAACTTGTGATTGCACTTATAGTTGGTGTAGCTGCAGGTATTTATCCGGCTTTTTTCCTTTCATCTTTCCAGGTACTGACGGTGCTCAAAGGTGCTACAATCAAAAGCAGCAAAAGTATGCTCCGCAGCGGTTTGATTGTGGTACAGTTCTTCATATCTACGGCGTTCATTATTGCAACTATAGTGGTATACCAGCAATTAAGTTTTATGCAGAACCAAAAGCTTGGCTACGACAAAGAACAGGTGCTGGTAATTAACGATACCTATACGCTGAGCAACAATCTTGTTCCGTTTAAAGATCAGTTAATGCGAGACAAACGGGTGGTAAAAGCTACCATCAGCAGCGATGTGCCTATCCGCACTTCAGATGGTACTCAGATCTATTTAAAGCCTACAACAGCCGGGCAGGAACACTCGGAGGTACATGCCAATATTTATCATATCGACGAAGATTACCTGCCAACTATGGGCATCAAGATGGCTAAAGGACGCAACTTTATGCCTGCGTCAAAATCCGATTCATCAGCTGTAATTGTTAACGAGGCTGCCATAAAAGAACTTGGCCTGGCCAACACCGACCCAATCGGGCGTACAATAGTGCGTTCTGGTCAGCGTGAGTTTAACATCATAGGTGTAATGAAAGATTTCCATTACTCATCTGCCAAAGAGAAAATAGCGCCATTGATGATGCTTTACGGCCATAGCAATGGTACCATTATGGTTAAAGTAAAAACCGCCGACCTGAAAGGCCTAATAGCCTACCTAAAAGGACAATGGGACAGCTACCATGCGGACGGCCCCTTCAGCTACAGCTTTCTTGATGACCAGTTCGCTTCACTTTACAGTTCCGAAGAACGTACAGGTAAAATATTCACCTCGTTTGCAGTGTTGGCTGTAATTATTGCGAGCCTTGGCTTATTCGGGCTGTCTGCATTCAGTATACGCCAGCGGGTGAAGGAAATAGGTATTCGAAAGGTGCTGGGTGCGTCATCAGGCTCTATAACAGGAATGCTGTCTGCGCAATTTTTAAAGCTGGTTGCAATAGCCATTGTAATCTCTGTACCGGTAACGTGGTATGCCATGAGCAAGTGGCTGCAAGAGTTTGCGTACAGGGTGGAAATCTCCTGGTGGGTGTTTGCGCTTGCAGGAGCAATAGCGCTTATGGTTGCGTTTATCACGGTAAGCTTCCAGTCGGTTAAGGCGGCGTTGGCTAATCCGGTAAAGAGTTTAAGAAGCGAGTAATGCCAAACCTAAATAACATAAATATTTATCACAATTCAGTTTTATAGGCAATGTTTAAAAACTATTTAAAAAGTGCTTTACGAAGCCTTACAAAAAATAAAGGATTTACCGCAATTAACATTTTGGGCCTTGCGCTTGGCCTCTGTGTATGTATGCTCATCGTGTTTTACGTGGTAGATGAACTCGGTTACGATAGCTACAACACCAATGCAAATCGCATTTACCGGGTGAACAATGATATAAAGTTTGGCGGTTCGGTAAATAACTACGCCGTATCTCCCGCGCCCCTGGCAGAGGCATTCAGGCATGACCTTCCCGAGGTTGAGGACATTGCACGCTTTAGGGACCGCGGTGGATATAAAGTTCGTAAAGGCGATCACAACATCCAGGAGGCGCATTTTGTGTTTGCGGACCCTTCCATCTTTAATGTATTTACGCTACCTGCATTATACGGCAATCCCGTAAAAGCGCTTGCTGAGCCTAAGAACGCTGTAATAACTGAGAGTATGGCGGTTAAATACTTTGCAACCGCGAATGCTGTAGGCAAAACGCTTACCCTTAATGATACCCTGCTGTACAAAGTAAGCGCTGTGATTAAAGATGTGCCCAGGCGATCGCACTTTAACTATGATTTCTTTTTGGCCATGAGCGGCCTGGACGAGAGTAAAAATGGTGCATGGCTTAGCAACAACTTCAACACTTATGTGCTGGTAAAACAAGGCACCGATGTAAACCGCATGGCTGCCAAGTTTCCGTCCATGGTACGTAAATACGTGGGTGGGCAGCTACAAGCGGCTGTGCACATGGATTATGATAAATTCGAGGCTAATGGCGACTACTTCCATCTCCAGCTGATGCCGTTAAAAAAAATCCACTTGTACTCCAGCGACATTGCCGAACTATCGGCAAATGGCAACATACAATACGTGTACATATTTTCTGCAGTTGCAATATTCATCTTGCTTATCGCATGTGTAAACTTCATGAACCTTTCTACAGCACGTTCGGCAAACCGGGCGCGTGAGGTTGGTGTGCGCAAGGTGCTGGGGTCATCCCGCAAGCAATTGATATCGCAGTTTTTGTCGGAGTCTGTAATTGTAACATTTTTTGCGACATTAATTGCACTGGCGGGGGCTTGGGCTTTACTGCCGCTGTTCAACCAAATGGCGGATAAACAACTGCTAATAGATACAAATACCGTGATATGGCTGCTGCCATCCTTACTGGTTGTGGTGCTGGTAATTGGCTGCTTGGCCGGTTCTTACCCGGCGTTCTTCCTTTCCGCTTTTCAGCCTGTGCAGGTGCTTAAGGGTAAATTGTCATCAGGTTTTAAAGGTGGGTTCCTGCGCAGCTTTCTGGTGGTTTTCCAGTTTTCAATTTCCGTTTTCCTCATTATCGGTACGCTGGTAATTTATCATCAACTAAAGTATATCCAAAGTAAAGACCTCGGCTTTAACCGCGACCAGGTACTGGTAGTTCATGATACGGATATTCTTGGCAACAACAGTAAAGTTTTTAAACAGGAAGTAAGGACGTTACCCGGTGTAATAAGTTCTACCATGACAGGCTTTATACCGACGAACAGCTGGCGAAACAGTACAACGTTTTTCAAGGATGCATCTTTAAACATGAAGGAGGCAGTTACCTCACAGGTATGGGATATTGACGAAGATTACATACCAACCATGGGGATGAAAATAATTTACGGCCGTAATTTCTCTAAAGAGATGAAGACCGACACTGCGGCAGTGATCATTAACGAAGCTGCGGCGAGATTACTTGGCTGGCGTGATGCATCCAACAAAGAAATTGTAGGTGTTCAGGACAATATGGGTAAAGTACTAAAGCGCTATACTATTGTGGGTGTGGTTAAAGATTTTAATTTCAATTCGCTGCGCGAGAACATTTCGCCATTATTGTTCAAGTTAAATGAAAACCGCGGAGCCCTGGCTGTGCGTATTGGTGCTGCTGACGTAGGCAGCGTAATGAAGCAGATAAAATCTAAGTGGCAATCGGTATCGCCTAACCAGGAGTTTAGCTATTCGTTTATGGATGAAGACTTCGACCGTACTTACCGTACAGAGCAGCGCATGGGGGGCATATTCATCGCGTTTACTTCAATGGCTATCATTATCGCCTGCCTGGGGTTATTCGGTTTGGCAGCCTATGCCGCAGAGCAGCGTACTAAAGAGATAGGCATCCGCAAGGTACTGGGTGCAAGCACATCTATAATAGTGGGTATGTTATCCCGCGATTTTATTAAACTGGTAATTATTTCTATACTGGTGGCATCACCGCTTGCCTGGTTATTTATGCAACAATGGTTTTTACAGGGCTTTGCTTACCATGATAATGTAAAGTGGTGGGTGTTTGCCGTAGCCGGTGGCGGAGCAATACTAATTGCTTTTGTAACCATCAGCTTCCAATCGGTAAAAGCTGCCATCGCTAATCCGGTAAAAAGTTTAAAAACAGAGTAAAGTACGACACGGCTTTTAAGAAGCTGGGGGAATTGCGCCAGGATCTCGTAACAACATAAATATATCCATCGGTAATGATAAAGAACTACTTCAAAATAGCTCTCAGGAGCTTCCGCAAACACAAACTATTCACGTTTATAAATGTGGTAGGCTTATCCATTGGTATTAGTGCTGCAGTAGTCATCTACCTCATTGTGCATTTTGATTTAAACTTTAACCGGTTTGACAACGATACCAGTAACGTGTACCGCATTGTTACCAACTATTCGTTTGCGGGTAACCCGGGGTACAACGGTGGTGTATGCGGTCCTTTAACAGTAGCTGTAAAAAACCAGGTGCCGGGTGTAGATCAGTCTGCACCATTTTTCACTTTATGGGAAACTAAGGTGAACGTACCCGGTGAGCATGGGGCAGAGCTAACGCTAAAGAAAGAAAAGAACATCGTTCTTGCTGACGGGCAGTACTTTAACCTGTTTCATTACAACTGGCTGGCAGGCTCGGCGAAAACAGCGCTAAATAGGCCTAACCAACTAGTAATCACATCGCAAAGGGCGCAGCTTTATTTCCCCAATGTGCCTTATGACCGTATAATTGGCAGGGAAGTAATTTATGAGGATACCATTAAAACTACAGTGAGCGGCGTTGTACAAAGCCTGCCGGCGAATACCGACTTTGCTTTCACAGATTTCATATCTTATTCATCCGGTACTACCGTGCCTGCCTGGAAAGATAATATGCAGCTTACCGAATGGGGGAGTACTACATCTGCATCTCAGCTGTTTGTTAAACTTAACCCAAGAGTGTCGCCACAGGTTATTACCCGCAAGGTTAATGATCTGCTGAAAAAGTACAATCCGCCGAAGGCTGAAGATAAGGGCAATTCACAGTCGTTCAGCTTGCAGCCACTTGCCGATCTGCACTTTAGTCAGCAGTACTTTCCGTTTGATAACGGCAGCACGGTAAGCCTCACTACTTTGTATGGCTTGCTTGTTATTGGTGCGTTTCTTCTGGTGCTTGGTTGCATCAACTTTATTAACCTTACTACTGCGCAGGCATCACAGAGAGCTAAGGAAATTGGTATACGCAAAACAATGGGTAGTACGCGCAGCCAGCTTATTCTGCAGTTTTTAAGTGAAACTTTCCTGGTAACGTTGCTCGCTGTTATTATATCTGTTGGCATAGCACCGGTAATTCTAAAACTTTTTGCAGATTTCATTCCGCCGGGTATCAGTGCAAACTTAATTCATCAGCCAGATCTTGTCATTTTCCTACTTGTTCTAACTCTAGTAGTAAGCCTTTTATCTGGCTTTTATCCTGCCATGGTCCTTTCAGGCTATAAGCCTGTGGCTGTGCTAAAAACCCAGGCAAACAGCATGGCCGGCAAAACCCGCAACGCTGTATTGCGGAAATCGTTAACGGTTACGCAGTTTGTTATTGCGCAGTTCTTTATTATGGCTACAGTACTGGTAAGTAAGCAGATTTATTACGCGCTGAATAAGGACCTGGGCTTTAAGAAAGATGCTATTGTAAATATCTCCACGCCGTTTAAGAGCCTTGGTACAGATAAACAGCAGGTATTTTTAAATGCCGTGCGCAACATGCCCCAGGTACAAATGGTAAGCGTTGGCGGCGCGGCGCCTTCATCATCCAATACAAACTCTACCACGGCAAAGTATACCGACGGCAAAAAAGAAGTAAAAACCGATGTTGAACAAAAGTTTGGCGACGAGAACTATATCAAACTTTATAACATCAAACTATTGGCCGGTCGCAGCTTGCAGCCTGCAGATACCGGCAGAGCATTCGTAATTAATAATACTTACGCCAAGACGCTCGGCTTCAGAAATCCGGCTGATGCGATAGGCAAGGTAATAGACTATAACGACAGAAAAATGGAAATAATAGGTGTGGCGAATGACTTTTATCAGAAATCCCTTCACTCGGCTATCCGCCCGCTGGTCATTTTACAACCTTTCCGTAACAAATGGAATAATCGTACTCTGCATATTGCTTTAAAACCGCAAACTGCCGGTGGAACAGAATGGACAACTGCGCTGGATAAAATAGGCTCCACATGGAAAAACATATACCCGGAAGATGATTTCGAGTATACGTTTTATGATGAAGCGATAGCGAAATTTTATACTGCGGAACAAAATACAACCAGGCTGCTAACATGGGCAACCGGGTTATCAGTATTCATAAGCTGCCTTGGCCTGCTTGGCCTTGCTATGTATACTACCGGCCAACGTACTAAAGAAATAGGCGTACGTAAGGTGCTGGGTGCTTCCGTAGGGCAAATTGTTGCTTTATTATCTAAAGAATTAATTTGGCTTATTGTGCTTGCATTTGTACTGGTTACACCAATTGCTTATTACGCTATGCAGAAATGGACTGAGAACTTTGTGGACCGTACGCCAATCAGTTGGTGGGTATTTGTGCTTAGCGGCGCAGGTATGCTTGTAGCAGCGTTGTTTACATCAAGTTTTCAAACGGTAAAAGCTGCAGCAGCAAACCCGGTTAAAAGTTTAAAAACGGAATAAAAGGGGGTAATCTAACTCCTGAGATTGCAGAATAAAAGGACTAGCAAAATTTATGCTGACGAATTACTTTAAAATAGCCTGGCGCAATATTACCAGGCATAAACTATATAGCTTTATAAACATAGGCGGGCTGGGCATTGGTATGGCGGTAAGTTTTATGCTGCTGTTGTATGTGTATAACGAATTTACTCTTAACAAGTACCACGAGAAAGGCGATCGCATCTATCAGTTATTCCGCAACCAGGCAGCAAACGGCGAATTAATTACCACCAACGGCATGTCCGTACCAATTGCGGCAGCTATACGCAAAGATTTTCCGGAGCTTGAAAAAGTTGCAAGGACAAACTGGGCCTATGACAACCTTTTTGGCTACAAGAACAAATCGTTGAAGCTGGAGATGATCTCTGCTGATCCTGACTTTTTGGATATCTTTACTATAAAACTTCTAAAAGGCAAACGACAGTATGTTTTTAGCAACGTTCAGTCGGTAATTGTTTCCGAGTCGGCGGCTAAAGCTTTGTTTGGCACGGAAGATCCGATAGGTAAAACACTCAAATTTAACACGACAGGTACGGTAATGGTATCCGGCATGTATAAAGATTTGCCAGAAAACGGCTCATTTAAGTTTAAGGTTTTTGGATCATGGGCCGGGCTGGAAGCAAACCAACCCTGGGTGAAAAACTACTCGTGGGGAAACTTTTCTTTTAAAACCTATGCGCTTGTAAAGCCAGGTATTAATGTAGCCCGTTTAAATGCTAAACTTGCCGGCACCATAGAGAAGTATAACAGTGCCGACAAAGAGAATAAGCTTTTCTTATATCATTTTGAGCGTTTACACCTGTATAGCGAATTTAAGAATGGGGTTAGCGTTGGCGGTGCAATACAATATGTACGGCTTTTTATGTTCCTGGCATTGGGCATCCTGCTTATTGCCTGTATTAATTTTATGAACCTGTCCACCGCCCGGTCAGAAAACCGGGCCCGCGAAGTTGGTGTACGTAAAGTAGTTGGCGCCAGGCGATTCGCCATTGTAAAACAGTTTTTGGGCGAGTCGCTGCTTATGTCGGCAGTATCCTTTGTTTTTGCAATTGTTTTGGTGACCATTTTGTTAGATTACTTCAACAGCATTATTCACAAAAACCTGGCAATACCTTACCAACTGCCACAATTTTGGATAGCAGCAACAGGCATTATACTGATAACCGGCATTATAGCGGGCAGTTACCCAGCCTTGTTCCTTTCATCATTTAAGCCGGTTAAGGTGCTTAAAGGGCTTAATAAAACCGGTAATGCAACGTTACGGCCCAGGCAGGTACTGGTTACCCTGCAGTTTGTATTTGCCACCTGCCTTATCCTTTCTACCATTCTTATTTACAAGCAAATACAATACATAAAAAACAAGCCCGCAGGATACGACAGGAATGGCGTTATAGAAGTTTCACAGGAAGGGAAGTTATACGACAAGTTTGAACTGTTCAGGCGCGACGCTATTGAAGCCGGTGCCATTGTAGATGGCTCTGCAACATCAGGCACAATTTCCACCCGCAACAGCTCGTCATGGGGCATTACGTGGCCAGGGCAGCTCCCGGGAGAAGATAAAACACCTATAGACCAGATTGTAACCACTTACCATTTTACCAATACTTTTGGCGTGAAAATGGCGGAAGGACGCGACTTTGAAGAAGGCAGGCCAAGTGATACCCTCGCTATTCTTATGAACCAGGCCGCCGTTAAGCTTATGCGCCTCAAGAATCCTTTAGGTACAAAAGTAAAGTGGCAGGGGCAGGACAGGGTAGTTATAGGGATTATGAAGGACTTTATACAAGGCAGCCCATCCGAACCAATAAATCCTTTAATAGTGGGCTTTATGAAAGACTGGAATGGTACAGCAAATCTGCGGCTTAATCCGCGTATCTCTGTGTCATCAGCATTAAGCAAACTGGAAGCTGTTTACAAAAAGTACAACCCTGAGTACCCGTTTGAATACAAGTTTTTAGATGAGCTGTACGGCGAGAAGTTCCGTACCGAGCAATTGCTGGGAACGCTTGCAAATTCGTTTACGGTGCTGGCAATTGTCATATCATGTTTAGGTTTGTTCGGGTTGGCATCATTCTCGGCAGAACAGCGTCGTAAAGAGATAGGCATCCGTAAAGTGCTTGGCGCCACAACTGCGCATTTATGGTATAGCCTTTCAAAAGAATTTGTAGTGCTGGTACTTATTGCTTTTGTAATAGGGGCAGGTGTAAGCTATTACTTCATGAGTGATTGGCTTAGCCGGTACACCTACCATACGGATATCAGCCCCTGGGTGTTTGCGGCAACTATACTTATCAGCTTATTGGTTACGCTCACCACCGTTAGCTGGCAGGCTATAAAAGCGGCGTTGAGCAATCCTGTAAAGAGCCTGAGAAGCGAGTAGCCACCTCTTTAACAATGTATCAGAAAGAGGCGCTTTAAGGTGCCTCTTCTTGTTATGTAGGTAATATATCTGCAGAAGATTGCTTGCTCTATAGCATTTAAAAGTGTCCCGCATTAAGTGTCCCAATTATTATGTCGACAAATGGCGTTAAAACCACATCTTATTAAAATTTAGCTAATTACAAATTTTACATAAAGTATTTGTACTGTCCCGGGGTGTCCCGCTTGATACTGACATTCAACTGTAGACCTGTTAGTTACGTATTTTAGCTGTCCCGGGTGTCCCGCTTATTAAGCGGGACACCCGGGACACGTGCAGCCGGAATTTACATAATGAAATATGACTATGGTGTTGCTCCGGATCGGGTCATTTATCTATTAAAACGTTTAACTTCGCGTAATGAATTTTTCGTCAAAACTGCTGGAGGATGCCGTTGCTGAGTTTTCTAAATTGCCGGGCGTAGGGCAGAAGACAGCCCTTAGGCTGGTGCTGCATTTGCTTAACCGCGACAAGGAAGAAGTGGCGCGTTTCAGCAGCGCAATAAGCCGGCTTCGCAACGAGATCCAGTTTTGCCTAACCTGCCATAATATATCAGACCAGGCGGTTTGTGAGATCTGCGCTTCACCAAAGCGCGATCATTCGATTATCTGCGTTGTAGAAGACACCCGCGACGTTATGGCGATAGAAAACACCAGCCAGTATAATGGTGTGTACCATGTTTTGGGCGGCCTTATATCACCTATGGACGGCATAGGCCCGGCAGATCTTGAGATTGATACTCTGGTAGAGCGACTAAAGGACGGTGGCGTTAAAGAAGTTATCTTTGCGTTAAGCGCAACCATGGAGGGTGATACCACCATATTTTACCTGCATAAAAAATTGAAGCAATTCAGTATAAATATCTCCACTATAGCGCGTGGCATAGCGTTTGGAGGTGAATTAGAGTACGTGGACGAGATCACTTTAGGACGATCTATAGTGACCCGTGTACCGTACGAAAATTCATTATCCTGACGCTTATGAAACTCTCGGTTATTGTAGTTAACTACAATATGTGCGCGCTGCTAAAACAATCGTTAAATTCTTTAACTACTGCATGTAATAATATTGACTATGAGTTAATTATAGTTGATGATGCGTCTTCAGACAGGTCTGTTGCCATGGTCCATAAAGAGTTTGCAGACAACGAGCTGATTGTGAATGAGAAAACCCTTGGCGTAGCCAAAAGTCGCAACCTGGCGTTAAGCCGGGCAAGAGGCGAGTATGTTTTACTGGTCAATGCGGATACAATAACCGCCAGCAATACGCTGGAAAGCACATTATCCTTTATGGAGATGCACCAGGATGCAGGAGCACTAGGAGTTAGGATGCTTACACCTCAGGGCCGTTTTTTGCACATCGCGCGGAGAGGCTTTAATCGTGCCTGGGAAGGGTTTTTCAGCATTACCGGACTAGCTAAACAGTTCCCTAAATCAAGAATATATAAGCACCGTAAAGATAACTGGGTAGATGAATTTGAAACCGCCGAAGTAGACGTAGTAAACGGCGCATTCATGTTATTACGCAGTTCTGTACTACAGCAGGTAGGTGGCTTAGATGAACGTTTCACTTACTTTGGCCATGATATTGACCTTTCTTACAGGATCAGGCTTGCGGGATACAAGAATTATTACTTTCCAAAAACCTATATCATCAACTTCAGGAAACAGGTGCAGTCCAAATTTACATGGAGCTACATCAGGCACTTTTACGGCGCTATGTTTATATTCGCCGGCAAATATATGTTCAGCATGCCGGAGATAAAACTTCCGGGTGTGCCGCAGCTATTTGCCCCGAAATATGAAGTTGAAAGATAAAGTAGTTGTTATTACCGGTGCCTCTTCCGGCATCGGGAAATCCTTAGCTATAGAACTTGCCAAACGCGGCGCTAACCTGGTGTTGGGCGCACGCCAGTATGTAACATTATGTACTTTAGCGCAAAACATCGAAACGCAGCATCATGTTCGTGCAGTTGCAGTTCAGTGTGACGTGACCCTCGCCGATGATTGCGCCATGCTGATCAAACAAGCGGTGCTCACGTTCGGCAGGGTAGATGTGTTAATTAACAATGCCGGAATATCTATGCGCGCTCTTTTTAAAGACGCCGACCTCAGTGTTCTAAAAAGCCTGATGGATGTTAACTTCTGGGGAACGGTTTATTGCACAAAGTACGCATTGCCGGAGATATTAAAAACACAAGGAAGTATTGTTGCTGTATCATCTATAGCTGGTTACAAAGGGCTCCCGGGAAGATCAGGTTATTCAGCAAGCAAGTTTGCCATGAATGGCTTTATGGACTCGTTGCGTGAGGAAAACCTTAAAACGGGCGTACACGTAATGGTGGCCTGTCCGGGTTTTACAGCATCAAATATCCGTAATACTGCACTTAACCAAAAAGGTACACCACAAGGCGAAAGCACCCTTGAAGAAGATAAAATGATGACGTCCGACGAGGTAGCTACCATTATATTAAATGGTATAGAAGCCCGTAAACGTACGCTAATCATGACTCGCCAAGGTAAGCTCACCGTTCTCATGAGCAAGTTCTTCCCGGCGTTGCTGGACAAAATGGTTTATAACGTATTTGCAAAGGAGCGCGATCCATTGTTGAAATAGCGCTCCTTTACAATCCATCTTTACTTTACTACCTCAACCCACTGCCCTTTAATCAGCGCGTTAATGTCATGGTTATACATTGCCTCACAGTAAGTAGCCGGTAAATAGTATTTACCCGCATATGCGGCATTCAGCATTACATAGTAGGTTACTTCCTGGCCCTCGTTCAAACGGAAGTAGGTATTTACCCTGTCATCACGTATGTCGCGGTAATCTGATATCGAAGATTTAAATGCTTCATCGTTATTCAGCATCCTGATATTCAATATCTCCCATCCCGACGGGAATATTTGCGTAAGCGCCAGATTATCGTACCTGCCGCGTTTACCAGGGTTCCTGATGGTTACCTGGGCAACAAAGTCGCTGCCTTGTTTAAGGGAGCTTACGTCCAACGGTTTACCGCCCAGTGTAAAGTATCCAACACGCATGGTCATTACATCGGGATTAACATACGTTTTTACGTCTTGTCCGGATGATGGCTGCCCGCGTTGGATAAGCCGGACGTATAGGCGATTGGCACCTGTATTTTTCATAGTAACGTTACCACCGTTAGATGCCAGCGCCTGCTGCCACATGTACGAGCCTGAATTTACATTCCCGTTGCCCCCGGTTGCCTTGTAGTTGAACATTAATTTAGCACCTGTTTTATTACTGCCACAGTATTGAGCAATAGCCACCAGCGAATAAGCCGTAGTTTGAGTGCTGTACCAGCTATCCTGAGAAAGCCTTGCAGCTACGCTGCGCAGTAAACCAGCTGCTTTTTGCTGCTGCCCAAGCAGTGTTAGTGTTTCCAGTATCATGGCTTCGTCGCGGAGGTCAGAACCGTACGTGCCGTACATCACTTTGTAAGGTTTAACATCTGTAGACAACCCGCGGATCATGCGCAAACCAACCTCCGGTTGCCCTGCCAGTTTGTAGGCGGCGGCAAGTCTCCAGCGTGCTTCATTACTTATGTACTGGTATTCTTTTAAGCGGTTCATGGCACCTAGTTCAGGTGCACCGGCAAGTGCCAGCAGGTACAGTCGATAGGCCTGCACCAGGTCTGTATAATAGTAATAGTCGTGTATGTTGGTACGTGGGTCAGGCGACCAGTTCACGGCCTTCTGCTTTTGATAACGCTTCCATTCGTTCAGCATACCCGCGGGTAGGCTGTAGCCTTTTGCCTGTGCCGACAGCAGGAAGTGCCCTGCATAGTTGGTTCCCCACTCATCAGCATCGCCCTGGCCCGGCCAGTAACTTAAACCGCCACCCGGTACACGGAAACCATTCAGGCGGTTAATAGCCGTTTTGATATTACGATCAGCTTCGGCTTTTTGCCTGCCTGACAAGTCAAGCAACTGATTTAAGTATAGTTGCGGGAAGCCTGCCGAGGTGGTCTGTTCCACACAGCCGTGCGGGTAAGTAATAAGATAATCCAGTCGTTTGCCAAGATTGAGCGGCGGAATGCTGGCAACTTCAAGCGTGGCTTTGTTTGTTCCATTTATACCCAAAGCGGTGTAAGGTGTAGACCAACTTTCGCCTGGTCTTAACTCCTTGTCGATGATTCTGGTTACCGGCGGATTAGGATTACGCACATTTAGCTCAACATCGTTTACTGCTGTTTCAGTCCCTGCTTTAGCAATAATGCGCACTTTACCTATGCCCACAAAATCCTTCACATCCAGGTCGAAGGTCACCAACTGATCACCGGGTTTGTCAAACCTAATCGTGCGGGTGTTGCCACCCAAATTATTGAATGCGTTCGACTGCACCTGCACCGTTACGTTTTTGATGTTGTTTTCCATCGCAAAAACGGTTACAGGCAACTGCACCTTTTCTGACGGGCCAAGCACGCGCGGAAGTGTAGCGAGTATCATTAATGGCTTTTTAACAGCCACCGTCTTTTCCGCAATGCCGTAAGCCCCATCATGGCCGGCAACTATCATCACCTTTACTGAACCTACGTATTGCGGCAAGGTGAACTTTCTGGTTTGTTTTTCACCTTTACCTAACCGGAACGGCCCCAGGAATTTCACCACGGGCTTAAACCGGTTAACAGTGACATTCTTGTTCACGCCCCCGGTGCCGTCACCACCAATGCTGAGAATGCGCTCCAGGCCGCCTCCAAAAGCACCCATTACATAGTCGTATAAGTCCCAGGTCTTAACGCCCAAGGCTTCACGCGCGTAAAATGCTTCGTGTGGATCTTGTACCTTGAAGTTGGTGATATCCAGTAACCCTTCATCAACAACGGCAATCGTGTAGGTCATTTCCTTACCATATGCTTCTGATACATCAATGGAGGTCGTTGTTTCTGGTTTTATCTTGTCTGGCATGCCTATTACCGGCCTTACCACGGTTTCAGGGTTCTCCACCGTTAGCGGGATTGCCCCGTACATGCGGATAGGCAAATCATTGCGGGTTTGCGAATGCCGCTGCAACAACGTTACATTCACAAAAACGTTGGGTGCCATTGTCTCGTCTGCCTTAAACGTATAGCGCGTTTGTCCCTTTTTAGTATCTATCCAAACAGTCTTAAGTACCTTGCTGCCGTTTTCAAAACTTACCAGCGCGTGGCCGTCGTTCATAGTAGGAATAGTAAGGGTAACATCCTCACCAACTTTATAATTCTTTTTGTCTGATGTGAACGATAACATTGATGCGTCAGTAGGATTAGTTTCCTGCAAGCGCGACGACCAGTTTGGCCAGTCTACATAAATGATCTTACCGGTGGAGTGCCCTGTTGCTTCATCACGTACCCGGATGAGGTAACGGCCCCAGTCCGCTTGTTTAATGTGCATTTTCCAATTACCGCGACCGTTTTGAACAAGCACGTTCTCGGTAGAGATTAGCTTGTTATACTGGTCCTGCGTAAAGTTGCTCATTTCATTGCCGGTTTGGTCCCACCACCAGCGCCATTGTATCTTATAAAGTTCAACTGTTACATAACGCGACCCTGCAAGCGGGTTGCCTTTGGTATCTACGTCGGCAATTTGTATGTTGTGGTCTTTATCAGTCACCAGCATGCCCGACATAGCAGCACCTTCAGGCGTTTTAATTCCCACATAACCCGGGTACACGTTATAGTCGACACCGGCTTGCTGCAGGCTGAAGTTGCCACCGGGCTCAAACACTTTCACTACAAAGTTGGCACGTAACTGCCCCGGCGCCTGTTTTTCTACATTGATGTCCGCGTTCACATCTGCAAGCCCGTTCTCATTTAAGTTTCCTTCAAAAACGGTTTGGGTTTGCGTATTAAAGGCAAGGGTAGGGTCGTCAAATACATAGTCTTCGAAACCCTTAAAAGATGTGTTTTTTGCAGATAAGAATGCATCTACTTTAGCTTTTAAGTTCTGTGCAGCACCACCAAACAGCCACTGCGCGCTCAACCTGCCGTTTACACCACTTCCTTTTGTTACTGCAGCCGCACCGCCAAAGTCCAGCTTAACTTTCAAGCGGTTAGGCATAACGGTTTCTACCTTAAGGTTCTTTTGGAACGATGCACCACCTACTTTTATAGTTGCCGACCAGTTACCCGTAGGAGATGAAGTCTCTGTTGCAACATGGAAGCTGTAAAAACCATCTACTGAACTTGTGCGGGTAAGCTTCTTGTAAAGCTGCCCGTTCGGATTATATAATTCAAACTCTACAGGATGATCTGCAGGCAGTGCCTTAAGTTTATCTTCCAGTATAAAGGTCACGAATATAGAATCGCCTGGACGCCAAACACCGCGTTCTCCGTATATGAAACCTTTTAAGCCATTCTGTACCTGTTCGCCGCCCACGTTGAACCGTGATAACGGTAACGAGCTACCGTCGTCCAGCTTCAGATATCCACGCTCCTTGCCGTTTTTAGCAACTAAAAGGTAAGGCTTGCGCTTGTTCTCAAAACGCATTAAACCGTCGCCGTCCGATGTGCCTTTTACAATAACCTGTTTCTGATAATCCAATAGTTCCAGGTCAACACCTTTCATTGGTTCGGCCGTAAGCAGGTTGGTAACAGCCACCAGCGTGGTGTTATCGGCGCCACGTTTAGCGATGAGTCCAATGTTCGAAGCTATAATGTTGCGGGTTGCCCAGCGCTCCTTGTTAAAGTAGGAGTTGTTGCAAGGGTCATCGCGTTTGTCCCACTCAAAACCTTCGGGATAGTAGTTGTCATACTTAGCCCAAAAATCATCGTCTTCGTCGCTAACACCGCCTGTATTTCCGCCGTATTCGCCGCCGTCGTCGTATTCATCACCACCATCCTCTTCGTTGTTGTTTGCTTTAAGGACAGCAGTACCTGCTGAGCAATTGTACAAAGAGTATTCTTGTCTGTACCCTATAATCACACGGTATATAGCACCTGGTTCAGCACGGAACAGCTTATCCACATCCAGCATAAAGCGGTTCTTTTTATGCAGGTTGAGCGATTTATCTTCAGTTAACGATATTGTTTTCTGTAACACAGGCTTGCCCACCTGCCGCAATTCAGCGCCGCCATCAAAGCCGTTTGTTTGGAAATACTGCGGTACGTTATTCTCGTATATTTTTATGATACTTACGTCTACGGCTTTCAGGTTCACTGCTTCAAAAGGCATTAGCAATTTACCCGAGTCGGGAAGGATAACACCTTTACCGGGTATGGTAACGGCAGGCAAACGGTTCTCAAAAAACACGTTGGCGCTATAGCTTTTGCTGATTTTTTTATGAAATACACTTTCTACACCTTCGTTAACGGTAACGCTAAAGTTGCCTTCCAGCCGTTGTGGTGCATAAACCTTTACCACACTGCCATCAATAGTGTAAGCAGGGTCTGTAAGTTCGCCGATGCTTATCAGTCCGTTAAGTTCCTGGCCTACCATAATGGGATCAGAGAACTGAACCGCAACGTACTGGTCATTCTCCTGAACGGCCTTAATGTCAAGCACCTTAAAGTCGCCTACTGCAGGCACATCAAAGGTCTGGTTGCCGGTTTTATCTACCTCAAGGCTGCTGCCATCCCATTTAACATCAACCGGTTTTGATATGCGGACCCGTTTGATGGAGGAAATAACAAACTTGTGTTTCTTTTTTACATCATCGTGCTGCCAGCTCAATTTAACAGGTTGTTCATAGCTGGCGCTTATAATCTTTTCTACATTTGCGGCGTCTTCATAGTCGGCGGTTTGTATTGTGCCGGTCAGCTTCATCTCGTCGGACGACCGGTTTGTAGCGCTTGTTAAACCAAAGAACGACACGCTGAAGTCCGGCTTGATCGTCTGGAAATCAAACTTGAAGTGTTCGTACTCACCGTCAACCTTTATCAGTTTGCCCAGTTCAAAATCTACATCATATTTTTTATCAGCATCCAGCTTGCCGTCGGGTTTAAACTCAATGGTACGCTCGTCTATCCAGTAAGCTTTTCCTTTTACAGAAGGAGATAGGTCGAACAATTTGCTGTTTACTTCTTCGCCCTGGGCGTGCGTCACCTGAACCTCGCCGGCCAGCTTTACCCTGATGGCGCCCTGGCGGGAGATAACACCGGTGGTGTAAGATTCGATATAGCGGCTGAATTCAGCGGAAGGTGTGCTTCGATGGTTACTTCTCGCAAAGTAAACAACGGCTGCAACAAGTATAAGTGATACGGCTAAGGTTACCTGGCCTCTTCTTGAATAGAAAAGGCGATAGATGTAATTCATAGGTAGGTTAAATTTGCCTATGAATTTAGGTAATAATAGTTTGATAATTTATGTAAAATAGGCAAATATTTTTCTACTCAGGCAACATTGCGTGTATGTAAAGGCAAGTTGTTGTTGGCCTGTTTGTTAAGCTACAATAGGAAGGTCAATAGTAAAAGTGCTGCCCTTGCCCTCAATACTTTTAACATTGATTTTGCCCTGGTGGCTCTCCACTATTTGCTTAACGATGCTAAGTCCGATGCCTGTAGACTGCTCACCGCGCAGACCTGTCCGGCCAGCGCCTGAGAAACGTTCAAACAACCGCGGCAGCATTTCTTTAGGAATTCCCATGCCGTGATCTGTTACCCGGATCACTACGCGATTCTTTACTACGTTTAGTGCCAACTCAACAGAATCGTTTTCTTTTGAAAATTTAAGCGCATTACTAATCAGGTTGTCAATCACTCTGGGAAACTTTTCGTGGTTGATCTTTGCAAATACTTCCGGAGCCTCACTTTTAAATACAACCGTATCTTTACCACCCAGCTGTACCTTCCATCCGCCAGCTATATTCTTTAAGAACACGTTCATGTCGGTTCGTTTGGTGTCAAGGCCCGCGTTCTCGTTTTTAGCAGCTTCCAGCAGGTCGTCTATAATGGTGCGCGCTTTAACGCACGACTGACGCATAAGGGTGAGATTTTCCTGTGTTTCCTCGTCTATATCTTCCATTTCCATCACCATCGCTAATGACTCAACAGCCGCAATAGGGTTGCGCAAATCATGAGCTACCATGCCCAAAACCTCGTTCTTAAACTGGTTGGCCTTTTCAATTTCGGCAGTTTTTTCGCGGATCTCTACAATCTGCCCATAATAGCTGGCTTTATACGAAAAGAAGTATCTTGAAGTGAGATAAAAGCCTGAAAGCAAAATTGCCGAGATCATTTGGTTGTAGGTCATTTCCGTTGCTCCGGCACCCGCGTGAAACAGTAAGATGGCGAACATAAGCTCCACGCTGACCAGCAGCAAAATGGTTTCGTAATACTCAAACACAAACAGCACACTTACCATACTCAACGCCACGAGGTATAGGGTGAGCGCGTTGCTGGGATCGCCAGTGGTAATAAAACTGCTGTACATGCCACACATAATAATGTACAGGGAGAATACAAATACCAGCAATGCCATTGCTGTTGTGCCCCGCTTGGTGGCCTTGAAGCTTTCTATCGCTAAATAGCTCAGCAAGTAAAATATAGGGGTTACAATTATAAATATCCAATTGGTGGAGCTAAACTCAGGGAAGTTTTCAGCTTTGGTAAGGCTCTCCGGAAAAACGTGGTACAAAATGCGAATAACCGCGTTAAGCGCAAAAAATACAAGGCTGGCGGTACGCACGCTCAGCAAATTGCGGTAAGTGTAATAGTTGCGGTAAGCAAATACATACTTGCCGGGCAATCTCGAAAAATAGTGCGTATCCAAAGTTTAGATGAATTAGTAAGGGTTCACCAAAAATAAGATATCAGCAGCAAATAAACTAACGCACTAACCTGCTGTTAAGGCATGTTTTTTCCAGATCAGCCGACAAATTGACTGTAAAGCTGTTGGCTAAATGTCAAAACTTCTGAATGTAGTATATGGCAGAGCATTTGTTAACAACTTAGTACTATGAATTTTAACAACTACACCATAAAAGCACAGGAAGCTGTGCAAAAGGCTTCTGAAATTGCCACCGGCAATCAGCAGCAGGCTATTGAGCCCGCTCACTTGCTGAAAGGCTTATTGTTGGTTGATGAGAACGTAATAAGCTACCTGTTAAAAAAACTAAACGTAAATATCAACCGCCTTAACGATACGCTGGACGCCCAGATAGCATCGTACCCTAAAGTAAGCGGCAGCAATATATATTTATCCTCAGCTACTAACTCATCGCTGCAGAAAGCACAATCATACCTCAAAGAATTTAAGGATGAATTTGTATCTGTCGAGCATATCCTGCTGGGCATTTTATCTTCGGGCGATAAAACAGCTTCCGCTTTGAAAGACGCGGGTGTGAACGAGAAAGACCTCAAGAAGGCCATTGTAGAACTTCGCGGTGACAACAAAGTTACCGACCAAAACGCCGAAGCTACTTATAACGCGCTTAACAAATATGCCCGCGACCTTAATGATTACGCCGCTTCGGGCAAACTGGACCCGGTGATTGGCCGCGATGAGGAGATTCGCAGGGTAATACAGATATTATCCCGTCGTACCAAGAACAACCCTATTTTAGTTGGTGAGCCAGGCGTAGGTAAAACCGCCATTGCTGAAGGCATCGCGTTTCGCATTATCAAAGGTGACGTTCCCGAAAGTTTAAAGACTAAAACCGTGTACTCGCTGGACATGGGTGCCTTGGTTGCAGGTGCTAAATACAAGGGCGAGTTTGAAGAACGCTTGAAAGCCGTAATTAAAGAAGTGATACAGAGTGATGGCGAGATAGTATTGTTTATAGACGAGATACATACCCTGGTTGGTGCAGGCGGGGGCGAAGGCGCCATGGACGCTGCCAACATCCTGAAACCGGCACTTGCACGTGGCGAGTTAAGAGCAATTGGAGCCACCACGCTTAACGAGTACCAGAAGTATATTGAGAAGGACAAAGCGCTTGAACGTCGTTTCCAGAAGGTTATGGTGGACGAACCAGACACTGCCGACGCTATATCTATCCTGCGTGGCCTGAAGGAACGCTACGAAGCACACCACAAGGTGCGCATTAAAGACGAAGCGATTATTGCCTCAGTAGAAATGTCGCAGCGATACATATCTGACAGGTTTCTACCTGATAAAGCTATCGACCTCATGGACGAGGCTGCTTCCAAACTTCGGCTGGAAATGGACTCCGTACCTGAAGCTGTTGACGAACTGGAGCGCCGCATAATGCAGCTGGAGATTGAGCGTGAGGCTATCAAGCGCGAGAAAGACGATCGCAAGGTTGAAGAACTCAGCAAAGAAATTGCTAATCTTTCATCTGAACGTGATTCGCTCCGTGCTAAATGGCAGGGCGAAAAGGACTTGGTAGATGGCATTAACCAGAAGGTTGAGCAGATAGAGAATTACAAGCTGGAAGCCGAACAAGCCGAACGTGCCGGTGATTACGGCAAAGTAGCCGAATTGCGTTACGGTAAGATCCGCGAGGCACAAGCTGAAGTAGACCAACTTAAGGCAGCTTTAGAAGCTAATAAGGACGACAACCGGATGCTGAAGGAAGAGGTTACAGCCGACGATATTGCCGGTGTAGTAAGCCGCTGGACAGGCATTCCGGTTAGCAAAATGATCCAGAGCGAACGCGAAAAGCTGCTGAACCTGGAAGAGGAACTGCACAAACGTGTTGCCGGTCAGCAGGAGGCTATAGAGGCCATTAGCGACGCTATACGCCGCAGCAGAGCAGGGTTACAGGATAAACGCAAACCGATAGGTTCATTCATTTTCCTGGGTACTACTGGTGTTGGTAAAACCGAGCTGGCTAAAGCGCTTGCCGAGTACTTGTTTAATGACGAGAACTCCATGGTGCGTATAGACATGAGTGAGTACCAGGAACGTCACGCCGTGTCACGCCTGATAGGAGCGCCTCCGGGCTATGTGGGGTATGATGAAGGCGGTCAGTTAACTGAAGCTGTTCGCCGTAAACCCTATAGCGTAGTACTGCTGGACGAGATTGAGAAAGCTCACCCGGATGTGTTTAATATTTTGCTGCAGGTTCTGGATGATGGCCATTTAACCGATAACAAAGGCCGGGTAGTGAATTTTAAAAACACAATCATCATCATGACGTCTAACATTGGCTCTAACCTCATTCAGGATAACTTCCAAAACTTTGAGGACAGCGACAAAGAGCAGGTGATAGCAAAAACCAAGAACGAGCTGTTTAACCTGTTGAGGCAGACCATCAGGCCGGAGTTCCTGAACAGGATAGACGAGATCATCATGTTCACACCGCTGAGCAGAGACGAGATCACCGATATTGTTAGACTGCAGTTTGCTCAGTTGCAGCATACACTGGCCGAGTTAGGCATCACTATTGAAGCGACGGAAGAAGCTTTGGACTGGCTTGCTCAGTTGGGTTACGACCCGCAGTTTGGTGCAAGGCCACTGAAACGTGTGATACAAAAAAAGATAATGAACGAGCTGTCGAAGCAGATACTGGCCGGTAAGGTAGATCGCGACAGCAAGATAAAACTGGATATGTTTGACAACAACTTTGTGTTCCTGAACGCGTGAGTGTGATTTGTGATGGTTGAATTGTGGTTGATGAGTGACGAACCAGAGCTTCAGATATAATTCAGAACAGAAGAGCTGCCTTAGGGCGGCTCTTTTTGTTTATGGGCATTTCTGCACACCCTGCCGGGTGTTTTCACCCAATTTAACTTTATTAACAATTAGATAATACGTTGTGCATAACTAATTGAAACCTAATGCACAGCTTTGAACGTATAATTAACCACACTTAACTACCACTTACAATCCATTATGAAATTTTTCTTTACAATGAGGTTGCCGCTGGTTTCATTAGCGGTAACGGCGCTGCTGGCCACAGGATGCCAAAAGAACGACAGTTTAAAGCTGCCGGAAACCAAAAAAGAAGCAACAGCCACCCTGGCAACGCAGGCTGTAACGCTTACGCAAGGTTTTGAGGTTGGCGCTACAAGCCCCAAAACTGCTTATGACGTGTCGCCAACAGGATCCTCCAGCGGCGACAATGTAACGCTCTCCGGCAACAGCTGGAACCTTTACGACGCCTTGATCGGCAACCTGTCGGGCGATAAAAAAGCAGGTTCATGGTCGGCCCGCATACGTAATACCGGTAAAATTACCATGCTGTACAATCTCACAACCGGCATCAGCAGTGTTACCGTAAAGCACGCTACCTATACAGGAGATGCTGCCAGCACCTGGGGTTTGTTCTACTCCACAAACAGCGGCAGCAGCTGGACACAAGCCGGCAGTAATGTAACCTCCGGTTCAACCCTGGCGACGCAAACCTTCACCTTTACAGTATCTGGTACGGTAAGGCTGGAGATTCGCAAACTTGATGGTGGCAGTAACCGCATTAATATTGATGACATAACTGTTAACGATAACGCGGGCGGCGGTAATCCTGGAGGTGGCGGAACGGTAATCACGGGTAAAAAATTCCTGTTTGACGCCAGTCACCTGGAAAACGCGGGCAGTGCTGACTGGCAGATAGATGCCGACGGTACTGAAAACGTTGCATCTTACACCGGCGGTACTACTGTAGAGACTAAAGCACAACGTTACCCAACACCGTCATACACCGGCATAACATCAACCACAGCCGAGACTTACTGGAAAGGTGCCATGTCTGCCTGGGCGGTAGAACTGGTTAAAAAAGGCGAATTGGTAGAATCTTTACCTGTTGGCACAGCCATCACTTACGGTGATTCAAGTAATCCGCAGGACTTGGGCAATTACGACGTGTTTGTTGTAATAGAACCTAACCGCCTGTTTACCGCCGCAGAAAAAACGGCTATTATGAATTATGTAAATGCAGGTGGCGGCCTGGTAATGGTAGCCGATCATACCGCAGCAACAACAGCGGGTACCGATGCTAATGGCTACAACCCATCAGACCGTGACGGTGATGGATACGACTCACCACGTGTGTGGAACGATTTGATGACTAATAACGGTATCAACAATAACAGTCCTTTTGGTTTCACCGTGAACTATGTAGACATCAGCGAAGGTCCGTCTACTAATGTATATACCGGCACTAATGCCAATGCAGCTATTGTACTTAACGGCGCTGCGGGTAATGCATCTAAACTGGCTTTCTACAATGGTTCGGTTGCTACGCTTTCGCCTTCTACAAACTCCAGCGTGCAAGGCTTGTTCTGGCGCAATAGTGTAACAAACGGCGGTAACAATGGTGTAATGGCATTGCTTGCCACTTATGGTACCGGCCGTATATTCTTCATCGGCGACAGTTCACCATCGGATGATGGCACAGGCGATACTGCCGACAACCTGTTCAATGGTTGGAGCGGTGATGCTCCGTCCGGCTACACATCGCACCCTGCGCTGCACCTAAATGCTTCGCTTTGGGCAGCAAAAGCACAATAGCGCTTCTAAGATCAGTTTTGTTTATAGTTAGCAGCGGCGGTCCGAAAAGGCTGCCGTTTGCTTTTTAGGTGAATTAACTTGATTAAAGGGCATGGAAACTGGCAAAATTTTATTATTTTGTAGCTAAGGCAAAACATCATCTTATGGGCATCAACGAAATTCTGAGTATTACCATAGTGCTGGCAGCACTGTTTGCTTACAGCAATCATCGCTTTATAAAGTGGCCGCCCACTATAGGCATCATGATTTTGTCGCTGGTAACGTCCTTGCTGTTAGCTTTATTGGGCAGCTCTCAATCACTGCTGTCGTCCAAAGCTGTAGAACTGGTGTCTTCAATAGATTTCAGGGATGTGCTGCTTAATTTTATGCTGAGCTTTCTGCTGTTTGCAGGCGCTATACATATAGATGCTGCCAAATTAAGGCAGGAGCAGCTGCCCGTAATTGTGCTGGCCACGGTAGGGATACTTATATCAACATTTGTTGTTGGCGCGTTAACATGGCTGCTTTTTGGGGCATTCGGGCTGGCAGTGCCATTTATCTACTGTTTGCTTTTTGGCTCGCTTATTTCTGCTACAGATCCAATAGCGGTGCTGGCCTTGCTTAAGAGGGCAGGCATACCCTCGTCTTTAGAACTAAAAATATCCGGTGAGTCCCTTTTTAACGATGGGGTAGCTGTAGTCGTCTTTATCACCATTGCTGAGGTAGCTAATTCCGGCGGAGCCGATATTTCAATATTAAGTGTAGGAAAGTTGTTTTTACAGGAAGCCGTTGGTGGATTGCTTTTCGGTGCAGTTTTAGGTTACGCCGGGTTCCTTGCACTGCGTTCTATAGACGATTATAAAGTAGAGGTGCTTATAACACTGGCTATTGTGATGGGAGGTTATTACGTTGCCGGTCACCTGCATGTGTCCGGACCATTGGCAATGGTTGTTGCAGGTATCATCACCGGCAATAAGGCGAAGCAGGATGGCATGTCTGATGTATCACTCGATTACTTAGGTAAGTTTTGGGAGCTGATTGACGAAATTCTCAACGCTATCCTGTTCCTGCTGATGGGATTGGAGGTGCTGATCATCAAGGTGGATACAACCATTATGATCATTGGAGCCATTTCTATACTTACCGCCCTTGTGGCCCGCTGGATATCAGTAGCCATACCGGTATTGTTCCTGCGGTATACTATTAAATTCGAGAAGAATGCCATAGCTATACTTACCTGGGGGGGGCTGCGTGGCGGCATTTCAGTTGCGCTTGCGCTGTCGTTAAGCAGTACCATGTACCGCGACGAGTTTGTGCTGATTACTTACATGATAGTGGTTTTTTCTATACTGGTACAGGGTTTAACAATTGGTAAAGTGGCAGAGCGGCTAAACCGCACTGTGTAGCGGGCTGAAACAACAGGCAATTTGCTGCAAACAAACGGCAGGATTTTTGAGTTATTCAGTTGATCATTTATCACAGCAACAAAACTACTACCGATGAAAAATTTTGAAACACTAGTTGACGCCACTAACGACCTGATGAAACGCGGTTATGAGGCCAACCTCAGTCTTGAAGGCGATACCATTGACGATAAATCCAAGGACATACATATGGCTGCCGAAGACTTTGAAATAGACGAGTTCTATCGCTTCGAGGGACAAAGTAATCCTTCAGATATGTCTATAGTTTATGCAATTAGTTCAGCAAAATATAACTTAAAGGGTATATTGGTGAATGCCTACGGCGCTTACGCTAACGATAGCTCTTCAGCATTGCAGGCAAAGCTCCACCATGGTCAGGTAAGCGACCAACTGCATGGCAGTGACAGGCCGAGCGAATAATAGCAACAATTTAAAGGTATAAAGGCCGGGGTTCGAAAGCTCACACAAGGGTAAATTCCTTGTTTTCGAATCCTGGCCTTTGTTGTTTTTTATAGAGTAAGAGGTTACTTCCCCCTGGTCAATAGCTAAAGCGTGTTATTGTATTTTGCGCGGTAGGCAAGCGGCGCCATCCCGGTAATTTTCCTGAACACCTCTCTGAAAGCTTTTACATCGTTGTAACCTACTTCGTACATAACTTCGTTAACTGTCTTTCGGGTTGTTTCGAACGCTTTTTTGGCGGTTTCAATTTTTACCCGCTGTGCATATTCAATAGGCGTGTTGCCCGTCGCTTTAATAAATCTGCGATCAAAGTTTCTACGGCCAATTGCAAATTTAGATGACAGGTCTTCTATAAATATTTTAGCGTCAACGTTACTCTCAATAAACTCCTGTGCCTGTTGCACAATTTCATCGCCATGTTGCTTTTGGCCGGAAAAAATGCTGAACACCGATTGGGTGTTTCTGTCAATCTCAATCTGCAAGTATTTGGAACAGTAAATAGCGGTCTCACGGTCGTAATACTTTTGAATTAAATAAATCAAAAGATTCAAAAACGAGTACGCTCCGCCGTTAGTGTAAATGCCGTTTTCATCGGTGATCAGTTGGTTGGCTTGTAAATTTACGTTTGGGTACAACTGCCTGAACTTGTCTGCGTGTGTCCAGTGTGTAGAACAGTTTTTTCCATCCAGGATGCCGGTAGCGGCCAATATAAAGGCGCCTGAACACATACTTGCAATATCGGCGCCTGCCTTGTACTGCTTTGCTATCCAGTCCGTCATCACAGCATTATCCTCAGTATCTTTCGGGGGTAAGGCAGACGGTATAATAATGAGCTTTGTCTTACGGATTTCAGCTATATGGGCATCAGTTTTTATAGAGACCAGGTTCCTGACATACTCCTTTTTACCGGATGTGCCTGCCACCAGCAGTTGGTATTTAGGAGTACGGCCCCGGCTTGTCCAGAAGCGCTCGGCCTGCGAAAACATCTCTACAGTACCTAGTATGCAGGCTACTGTACTTAACAGGCACAACTCTTCCGGGTATAATACAGTAATTTGCTCCATAAGCTTTTTTAACAAAGCTATGGGAAAGTAATGTCCAAATCAACCCATTATAAAGTCTTAATAGCACCCTTCATGAGTGTAGTATTGACTATAGCTTTGTTTAAACAAAAGCAAAACCTATGGTTAATGAAAGTTACTCCGTTACTTACCTGACGGATAAATCCCCGACGGAAGTATTTACCCTACTGGTTAATGTACGTGGTTGGTGGTCGGGTATATATGGCGAAACAATTGAAGGCAGCTCAGAAAAAGTTGGTGATGAGTTCACGTTTAAGGCTGGTGACGGGGTACACTATTCCAGGCAAAAGTTGGTAGAACTAGTACCTGTGAGCAAAATTACCTGGGAAGTGACAGAAAGCCGGCTGACTTTTGTAGAGCAGGAGAGTGAATGGACAGGAACCAAAATTTGCTTTGAGATATCTCAACAGGGAAACAAGTCGGTTGTGAAGTTTACTCATCTGGGCCTTGTTCCTGAGATACAGTGTTATGGCGATTGTTCCAAGGGTTGGCGGCAATACTTAGACAACTTTTTGGGCTGGGAAATAACACCGGCTTAATACACCTGCTTAACCATACTACCTCATTCTATTGACATGACAGATTACGAGAAATTCAATCAATTACATAGCCAGGAAAGGCCATTTCTGCTGGCAAATGCATGGAACGTGAAAAGTGCCCAATTGATGCAAAAGGCCGGCTTTTTGGCAATAGGTACGTCGAGCGGAGCTATCGCAGATTCTTTGGGATATGCCGATGGTGAGAAGATCCCTTTTAGCGAGCTGTTGTACATTGTACAAAGGATAAGATCATCAGTAGATGTTCCGCTATCCATAGACTTTGAAAGGGGCTACAGCAGCGATCAGGCGGTTATAAATGATCATATTCAGCGGCTGCTTGATATCGGTGTGGCAGGTATAAACTTAGAGGATGCCGAAGGTAAGGCTGTTTACCTAAAAAAGTTAAGCGGTATAAAAAGCTATCTCGTAAAAACCAATCAGCAACTTTTCATCAACGCCCGTACAGACGTATTCCTGCAAAAATTACCGCAGCCATTGCAAACGGTTATCAACTGGGCTAAAACTTACCATTCCGAGGGTGCCAATGGCCTTTTTGTTACAGGTGTAACAGATGCAGCAATAATAAAAGAGATTACAGCAGCTGTACAACTGCCGGTAAATGTAGTAGGTAATGCCAACCTATCTTCAGTTAAACTGATGGCAGATGCAGGCGTTAAAAGGATTAGCATGGCTGTGCATGCTTACCGCGCAACTTATAACAACCTGGAGCAACTAACTAAAAGCGTTGTAGCTTCACAATCGTTAACACCTTTGTTTTAAATCACATTTAACTGGTCTCTCAATATCAACTTTATCACATGAAACAATTACTATCCTGCACGCTGATGGCATTGCTCAGCACTATTTTTTTCCAGAGCAATGCACAGCAAAAGAAAAAAACAAAAAATAATGCTATGAACATCTCAAATACAACAACAAAAGCAAAGGAGCTAACTCAAGTAGAAAGGGAGTATGCGATGGAATTTCTTAAGAAAACAGAGGCGGACGTTTTTAACGCCGCGAAAGACCTGACCGAAGCGCAACTTACATTTAAACCTGCACCTGACAAGTGGAGTGTAGGAGATTGCCTTAAACACATTGCAGCAGCGGAGAGTAATCTTTGGGCTATGGTAGATGCATCTTTAAAGCAGCAGGCTAACCCTGAACAAAGAACAGGTATAAAGTTTACTGATGAGGAATTGATAAAAGCCGTAGAAAACCGTTCACAAAAATCAAAAACTTTCGCTGCCCTGGAGCCTGCAAATTCTCCAGATCATTCAGCTGTAGAAGCACTTGCCTCATTTAAAAAGAACCGAGAAAAGTTGATAGCTTTTGTTGAAAGCACACACGAAGACCTACGCAATCATGTATCAGTTTTACCTATTGGTACGTATGATGCTTATCAATTTATCTTGCTTATTGCGGCACATACCAACCGGCATACGCAGCAAATTGATGAAGTGAAAAATGATGCTGGTTTTCCGTGTAAATAATTGAGTTTATTAAAGGTTTCTTGCTTAAAGCCTTAACAGGACTTGAAATTTCTCCAGTTTAGCGAGTAGCTTTTTACCCCGGGCCTGCATGGCTGCTGTGCCGGTACGCATCATAAATCTTACCTGGTTCTCCAGTTCGTCTTTAATCCAGTCAAAGCGGGGGATAAGATTAAAAAGCGTATCGGCTGCACATACCTGTACAGCAACTTTTGTTTCCGGGTCTATCATCCAGTCGAAGCAGGTTTCTACTAAGCTATCAAGATCGGCTCCGGCAATGGTTTCACGCACGTTAAGGGGAGCTTTTGCATCAGTGAGATGCATCATCACACGGGCGTAATGCCGTTTGCAGCTGGCATTGGTAACCTGCGGCATGCGCTGCATGAGGTAAGTGATAGTGGTTGTATATAGTTCGGGGTTGGCCAGTATGGCGGTGTCCAGCAGCCAAGCCACCCTAAAGCCCGTTTGCACATCGGGGTGGAAGGTAAGGTCGACGAGGCGGTTAAGGTCAAAGTTCTCTTTGAGCAGTTGTGCAGCTAAATGTTGTACAAAGCCCTTAGTATGATTGTCATTAAGTTGTTTAATGATGGTTTCCTCGGTAAGCATCATCAATAAAAATATGAAAACTTGCTGATTAAGGTTTCGGGAATTGAAGAAATAGCATTCAGCATAAACTCAAAAGAAGTGTCCCAAACGCCTTCCAAAAAGTGTCCCGGAGTTTTTCTTCTGAAAAATGTAAATGATTAATAATAGCCTTTATTTCAATAATTTACGATTAATTACTTAAAGTATTTGTACTGTCCCGGTGTGTCCCGCTCTTATATGCTAATATATTGACTTGCAATTGATTAAATATTGCAGGTGTCCCGGTTGTCCCGCTTTCAAAGCGGGACACTTGCAGTGTTAGTTGTAGGCTGTAATGCCCTTGTCTGATACGATCTGGATATCGTAAATACGTTTCATAGCATCATAGGGAACGGCGTCATTCACCATAATGTAGATACTGCCGAGGTCTTTAACGGTAAAGGCCTGCACATCTGCTGTAGTTACGCTTTTGTTGAGGTAGTCGGCTATAGAGTTGTATAAAAGATTGTATTGCTGCAGTTCATTGGTTTCAATGTCCATAAACATGCGCTTGCCATCGGTACGCAGGTTTACATTGTTGTAAGTGCCGCCGGGTAAAGCCAGAGTGTATTTGCGGGTATTCTTTTTCAGGTTCTTTTCGGCCAGCGTATAGCCTTTAGAAACGAAAAAGGTATCCGCCTTAGTAATGTTGTTTCGGAGCAGGTAGCCAAGGTCGTCGTAAGATACCAGTTTGCTTTGGCCAAAAACCGCAACTGCAGTAAAGAACAAGGCTGCGGTAAGCAGTAATTTTCTCATCAAAGTTTCATTTTAGGATTTCCAGCATCAAAGTAATGGTTTTTACTTATCCATTTTAAGCTAAATTCTCCAAAAAAGCTACCTTAGCATAATTATTACATTATCATGCCTACTATAAAACTAGCCCGCGTAAGCGGAGAATACGGCTTTGAAGCCCACGACGAATATGGCCACACTGTAAGGATGGACAGCAGTGCAGAAAGCGGAGGCGCAAACTTTGGTGTACGCCCTATGCAAATGTTGCTGATGGGTCTCGGAGGCTGCTCGGCTATCGATGTAATTGCCATTCTGCGCAAGCAGCGCCAGGATGTAGTTGATTATGAAATGGTAATCAGCGGCGAGCGTGAGCCTAATAAAGAACCCTCTCTATGGCAAACCATAAACCTGGAGTTTCATCTCTACGGCACAGTAGATGAGGAAAAAGCTAAAAAGGCGGTTGAGTTATCCCTTGGAAAATACTGCTCGGTAGCAGCTACACTTTACAAGGCCGAGGCAGATATAAAATGGCAGGTGTTCATTCACCCTGCTAAATAATAAATATACTACTACAAAGATTACAAATGTCAAAGGAACTAGACCCTATAACCCAGGCGGTACGCATCCGTGCGCCAAAAACGCTTCAAAACGAACATTCGTCGCCATTATATCTTACCAGCAGTTTTACTTTTGACGAGGCCGAAACCATGCGTGCCGCGTTTGCTGACGAGAACGACGAAAACATTTACAGCCGTTTCAGCAACCCTACAGTTGATGAATTTGTGGCCAAAATGTGTGCTTTAGAAGGCTGTGAGGATGGTTTTGCCACTTCAACGGGTATGAGCGCTATCTTCTCTACCTTTATGGGCCTGCTTAAAAGCGGAGATCACCTGCTATGCTGCAGCTCGGTATTTGGCAGCACCTTCACTATTGTAAACAAATATCTGCCAAGATGGGGTATAACCTGTACGCTTATACCTGCTAATGACAAGGAAGCATGGGAAGCAGCGGTACAGTCGAACACGAAAATGCTTTACCTGGAAACCCCAACCAACCCCCAGTTGGAAGTGATAGACCTGGAATGGGCGGGGCAGTTCACTAAAAAACATAACCTTATCTTCAATGTAGATAATTGCTTCGCTACGCCATTACTACAACGGCCTGTAGATTTTGGTGCTGATTTAATTGTTCACTCCGCCACAAAATGGATTGATGGTCAGGGTAGGGTGTTGGGCGGTGTGATTACTGGCCGCAAGGATCTGATTCACGAGATATACCTTTTCTGTAGGAATACTGGTCCGGCAATGTCGCCGTTCAATGCCTGGGTGCTTAGCAAAAGCCTGGAGACGCTTGATGTACGTTTACAACGCCACTGCGAGAACGCGCTTAAGATAGCAGAGGTGCTGCAAAGCGATCCTAATGTTGCCTGGGTAAAATATCCTTTTCTGCCAAACCATCCACAGTACGAGATAGCTAAAAAGCAAATGAAGGCCGGAGGTGGTGTGCTTTGTTTTGAGATCAAAGGCGGGGTAGAAGCGGGGCGTAAGTTTTTAGATAGTCTGGAATTGCTTTCCGTGACTGCCAACCTGGGTGATAGCCGTAGTATTGCTTCACACCCGGCAAGTACAACACATTCTAAGCTAACCGACCAGGAACGTGCATCTGTAGGTATCACTCCGGGTTTGATACGCATATCGGCCGGATTGGAAAAAGTTGATGACGTATTGGCCGATATCACTCAGGCGCTGGAAAAAAGCGCTGTTTAACATCTATAGAAGTAAGTAATTCCACTATCACCGCGCACGTTTAAAGGTGCTGGATCTAATGATGTTGGAATTACTTGCATCCTTACTACCACCGGCTGGTCGCTATCATAACTGTAACTTGGGGTGCAAACAACGTTGGTTTATGGTTATACTATGTCGGAAATCAATGTTTAAATAGAGTAGCAGGAATGGCGTAGGCCAATATTGTACTAAATTCTATTCATAAAGTAAACAGAGCTACTTTTCAAGCAATTTAAACTCTTCGCTATAGTATACGGTTTCTCTCAACCTTGTAACTAGCTGATGGATACATCTCTAGCTAATACTTTTAGTATCGTTATCCTTCTGTAAAATTCCTGTTATATTTCTTTAATACCTGTTGGCATCAATGTTGCCTAACCCGTTGTAAGCCGGCAAAAAATTAAGCGGCTTGTATAAAACTCATTACTATGAAACCAACTTTAAAAAAAGCTTCTGTGCTGTTTACCTCCTTGCTGGTAGGCGGTAAATTATTAGCCCAAACCCCCGATTCTATCAGCACTAAGGACTACGTAAAACCATTCTCAGGCGGCGGCGCTTTCCGCACCTGGTCTATAGGTATTAATGGAGGTGTGTTAACACCGTTCACCATCTTCGGCACTAACGGCCGTCAGGACTTCAGAACACCACAAGCGGAAATTGGCTACGGTGCTTACATCAAAAAACAAATATTGCCATCTTTTGCTATACAGGCAGATTACCTTGGTGGTAAGGTAAAAGGTAAAGATGCACAGCCTAACGTAACTGGTTACAACAGCTTCGAAACAAAAATGCACTGGTCAGCTGCATTAAGCGGTAACCTAACACTTGCCAACATCAACTGGCGTCATCAGAAAGGTGTTATACAGCCATATGTGACGTTTGGTGGCGGTATAATGAGCTACAAACCCGTGTTAACAACAACCGCAGGAACATCTACAGAATATAAAACTAACGGCAACATCGAAGAATTTTTTATCCCACTTGGTGCAGGCTTGAAATTTAACCTTGGTTCTGGTGTTAACCTTGATCTGGGTTACCAGGTTAACTTTGTATCGTCCGACAACTTTGACGGTTATAACTACGGTTCAGGAAATGACCGGTTCTCTTACGCTCACATCGGTTTAGAATTTGCACTTGGCAAAAGCTCGAAACCACAATTAGCTACACACAACCCTGTGTCAAGTATGCGTACTGAGTACATGTGGGAGAATATGAACACCAAAAATCAGCTACAGGCTCAAATAGATGAGCAAAAAGCAGCTAACGCAAAACTGCAAAGTGATCTGGCTACAACCAACGCTAACCTTGCTAAGTTTGCTGCAGACAGTGATGCTGACGGTGTACCGGATTTTTACGACAAATGCCCTAATACACCAGCTGGTACAAAGGTTGATGGTTCTGGCTGTCCTTTAGAAAAACGCGTGTTAGTTGTAACTGAAGAGGACAAACGTGTTGTTCGTGATGCAATTGCAAATCTTGAGTTCGACACAGGTAAAGCAACTATCCGTTCTAAATCATACTCTAGCCTTGACCGTGTTGCTAACCTTTTGGTTGAAAAGAATTTCAGCCTGAAACTTGCCGGCCATACTGATAATGTAGGTTCAGATGCTCTTAACCTGAAATTATCTAAAGATCGTGCAGAGTCTATCAAGTCTTACCTGGTAAGCAAAGGTGCTAACCCATCACGTGTAGAAGCAACTGGTTACGGTGAAAGCCAGCCAATAGCTACTAACGCAACAGCTGCAGGCCGTCAGGCTAACCGCAGGGTTGAGTTCACATTATATTAATAGTATTTGGAGATAAATTAATCTCTGACATTGAATAGAAGAGGCCCGGTACATTACCGGGCCTCTTTATTTTAAGCCTATTAATAACTAAGAAGCTGGATTATTTTAATTTTAGAACGAAAAAAAATCGATCAGACTACCAAAGTAAGCATCATTCCAGCCTTCAACAATGTCGTCATAATCCGCATCCGGAATGTTTGTATGGCGTAATTCTACTGAAGATCCATGCTTATCTGCATGGAGTTTAATGGTGACTATGGATTCGTCAGACTGCCCGTCGAAATACCATTGCTGCACGAGTTTTTTGTTTTCCTCAAACTCCAGGTTTTTCCCAACTATACTGCCTTCCCACATAGAGAACTCTGAACCAGGGATTGTAGACATTTCTGCTTCTTCCCCTGTCCACAACTGGATGGTTATAGGATTAGTAAGTGCAAGGTAAAGCTCCTCAGGAGATGCCGGGATAACGTAATACTTTTTGAAATCTTTCACGAGGTGAAGTTAGTAATTCCCAACCGTTTCTCTTATCGTTTTACTTGTTAACGGTACCAATGGGCAACACTTCGCGTCCATATACTTCATTTAGCACGTTGGCTATGCCAGTGTATATGGCAGATGCTCCGCATAATATTCCTTCATAACCTGCAAAGTGTTTAACGTTCTCGTTACCTGTAGCATCACCTGCTACCAATAAAAAAAAGAGAATTGTTAGTGATGCAAAAACAAACTGGAGCGCACGGTTCAATTTTAAGGTGCCAAAGAATAAGCAGAAAGTAAATACTCCCCAAACGCCCAGGTAGGCGCACATGGCACCTTCACTTGGTTTAGTTCCCCAACCTAGTTTCGGCATCACAATTAAGCCAACAAGCGAGAGCCAAAAGAAGCCGTAAGATGTAAATGCAGTTAGCCCGAATGTATTGTTCTTTTTCGCCTCAATAACACCGGCAATAACCTGTGCCAATCCGCCGTAAAAGATGCCCATTGCGAGTATCATCGTATTCATTTCGAAGAAGCCGGCATTATGAATATTAAGCAGTACTGTGGTAAGCCCGAAAGCGCAAAGGCCTAGAGGTGCTGGATTGGCAATGCCATCCTTAACCACAACCGGAGTGGTAGGTATCATGTGTTAATGGGTTTATTGGTTTATGCAAGCTAATTAATTACTGTTAAATAGCAATATATTTAAACTGAAATAAGTCGCTCACGTTATTACCTCAGATATGCAAAAGTTAGTTTTAATTCGTCACGGAGAAAGTGTGTGGAACAAAGAGAACCGATTTACCGGCTGGGCCGACGTAGACCTATCTGACGAAGGGCTGGAACAAGCAAGAAGGGCTGGGCGTTTGCTCGCCAAGAACGGATACACCTTTGATGAAGGCTTTACCTCCGTTTTAAAGCGGTCGATTAAAACCATGCACTTTGTATTGGAGGAATTAGAACACTTGTGGATACCCGTACATAAATCCTGGCGGCTGAATGAACGTTTTTACGGGGCGCTGCAGGGATTAAACAAAGCTGAAACAGTTGCGCAATACGGTGAGGAGCAAGTACACAAGTGGCGGCGCGATCCGCATGAGCATCCCCCTGCTATAACTGAGCAGGACGAACGTTTCCCGGGACATTACCTTCGTTACAGCGACCTCACTTACCGTGAACTGCCACTTACCGAAAATCTAAGTGAGACCATGACCCGCGCTTTGCCTTTTTGGCACGAGCACATTGTGCCTGCCATTAGGGAGCACAAGAAAGTTATTATTTGTGCGCATGGAAACAGCCTGAGGGCATTAATCCAGTACATAGAGAACCTGAGCGATGAGGAGGTGACTAAATTGGACATACCCACGGCAACGCCATGGGTTTACGAGCTTGACGATCGCCTCAATAGCATCAGGCACTACTACCTGGAGTAACTACTCTCCGTTTAGCGCAAACCCCCAGTCTTTCCCTTTATTTACAGCGGGTACGCCCTTGTCCATCCAAACCGGCATTGGCGCGCCTTTTAGAAAGTGATCAAAGAATTGTGCTTCGCGGATGGTGATATCCATCCGATTCTGGCGCTTAACAAGGTTGTGTGCTTCGTCGTTATACTGGAGCAGCCAAACTGGTTTGCCCAGCCTTCTTAGAGCGGTAAACATTTCTATGCCCTGATACCATGGTACAGCGCCGTCTGCATCGTTACTCATGACAACTACAGGTGTTTGTACTTTAGGGAACTGAAAAAGGGGAGAGTTCTCGATGTACAACTCCGGTTTTTCCCACAACGTTGCACCTATACGGCTTTGTGTTTTTTCGTACTGAAACTGTCTGTTAAGGCCGCTCTCCCAGCGAATACCGCCGTAAGCAGATGTCATGTTGGCTACCGGGGCGCCGGCCCACGCGGCTGCGTACATGTTTGTTTGCGTTATCAAGTATGCAACCTGGTAACCACCCCAGCTTTGGCCTTGTATGCCTATATGCGCCCCGTCAACCCAGGGATTTTTCTTCAACGCCTCCACGCCTGAGTTTACAAACTCTACTGCTGAAGCTCCGGGATGGCCATTTATATAGCTAATGTCCGGTGCAAATACTAAATAACCATTACTCACAAAGTAGGTGATGGGCAACCTTGACGGGGTTGGTGCCGGAGCCATATAATTGTACAATCCCTCGCTTAGCTTTTCATAGAAGTAGGCGATCATTGGGTACTTTTTATTAGGATCAAAGTTTTCAGGTTTATACAAAATGCCTTTAGATTTATATCCCTTTGGTGTTGTCCACTCAACTAATTCTGCTGTTCCCCAGTTATACTGCGCCTGTTGCGGGTTTGTAGCACTGAGCTTTGTTTCTTTTTTAAGATCTCCAGACACATATAAGTCAGGAGAGGCGGTGTAGCTGTATTTTGTGTAAATATAAACATCGCTGTTCTTAGCTTTTTGCAAGCTGCTGTACCCCATCGGCGCCATCAGTACTTTTTGCGGATCACCTGCTCCATCTATTTGCTTAGTGTAATAACCCCATTGCTTATTCTTTTCGTTTTGTGCTATAAGCCACATCTTCTTTTTAGACGGAATAAACTTTTCGTCGTTGTCTGCGACCACATATCTTAATTCTAGCTTGTTCCTGCGCCCCAGACCATTGGTCAGGTTGATGGCTTTTCTGGTTGCCGGATCAATGCTCCAGATGTCGTAGCGATCGTATATAAGCACCCGCTTGTCGTCCTGTTCCCATCCAGCTATGCCGTAAGGCGACGGATCATCCGGAACGTCATTATCTTCATTTCCCATTTTAGCGCCCAAGCCAAGGGTAAGGTTTGTTTTTTTGCCCGTAGCTATGCTGTAGCTGTGCCATTGCTGCTCTTTTGAATCGAACCAAATGATGTAATTTCCCCTCGGCGATATACGGTAATCGGCTTTAAGCCTAGTGTTGATGCGTGTGCGATGTCCTGTGTGTGTATTTATAAGATAAGCTTCCTGCACTCCGCCACCTGCCCACTGTGTTTGTACGCGTGCACCGGTGTCGCTTAATCCTAACACGTAATCAGCATCGCTATTGTCAGATACCACTATATCGCGGATGTTCTCGTCACCCAGTTGCACCAGCCTGTGTTGTTCTGCAGGGCGGATAACGGCAAGGTAGCTGCGTTTCAAATCTCGCTGAAGGTTCTTTAATTGCTGAGGCTGCAGGTAGTCGTCCTTATAGTTCCAGATGTCTAGCCGCGCAACTTCAAAATCAACTATGGTAGTGTCTGCCGGCTTGGGTATAGGCGCAGTACCAAAGAACAGATTTTCTCCTGTTTTACTAAAATAAACCCTTCCGTCGCCACTTACCGCCCATTTAGGCGTCATGCCGTTGGAGTTTTCTGCAGCTATTACATTAGCACTATCTTTTCCTAAAGTGTAGTAGTATAGTTTAAACGGCTTTACTAAGGCTTTCTCCGGATTTTTTTCGGCAGTAAAAGCCAGTTGTTTGCCGGCATCGTCAAAAATTATATTGCGGTAATTACCACGGCCGGTACTTACCGGCTTTAAAGTATCCCTTTCAATATCGTACAGGAAAAGCCCGGACGTGACATTTTTTAACTTTTTTGGAGCTGTTACCGAGTAGGCGAGGAGTTTTCCGTTTTTGCTCAATACATAGTCGGTTACGTATTTAAAAGTCCTCGACTTGCCGTTGTGCAGTTGCCTAACTGTAAGTTCGGCACCATCGCGGGTGGGCGGGGCTATAGTTGTTGCTACTGCCTTTTTAGATGTGTCGCTTACTTCCGGTTTCTTAACGGTATCGGCAGGAGCAAGGTAGGCCACTACTGATGCTCTATCTGCTATCTTAAATAATCGTATAGCAGGGATCTTTTCTACAGTGTTTTTGCCTAATAAAATTATCGCAAGTGTATCTTTTGGGAACTCCGCCGGCTTTTTCTTCTTGATCTTAGCCTGCCTAACATCCTTGTAAAATGGGCGGATCATGGCCAAGGCATACCTGGAGTCGGATGTAAAACGTGCGGTATCTGCCCGGGATATGTGAAAGGGTTTACTATTCTTTATGTCAGTTAAAACCAGGTCAGCATCGCCCTGTTGCGGTTTTACCACGTACATAACCTTTTTTCCATCATTGCTGATGCGTTCGTTCGCTATGCTCTGCCAGCCATCGTAAACGGAGTGATCGAGCGACTTTTTAGCTATTTTTTGTGCAGAAACATTTAGGGCAAACAGTGCCATAACTGGAAGTAGAAATTTTTTCATAAACAGGCGGTAATCCCTAAATATGCTAAATTTCGCATCATCAGTAAACATTGCGATGAAAAAGTTACACCAACAGTACTTAGTGCCGGGCTCTTTTCTTTAGTACACCGCCAGCGGCTTCTTTTATAGTGCTGGTAAACACAAATGCTTTGGGGTCTATATCATGTACCAGGTTACGCAGCCTGCGTACTTCTAAACGGGTAATTACAGTAAATACGATATCAACCGGTTGGCTTACATCAAAACTTTCTTTAAGGAAACCACGCTCTCCTTTGTAAACAGTTATGCCACGGCCAAGTTCTTTTACCAAACGTTCTTTTATCAACTGATTTTCGCCAGATATGATAGTAACGCCGGTATATTCTTCAAGCCCTTCAATAACAAAACTTATTGTTTTTGAAGCTGCATAATAGGTGATGATAGAATACAGTGCTGTAGGCAATCCCAGGTCGAATGCAGCAATGAGAAATATAATTATGTTTATTCCCAGAATGATCTCACTGATTGTGAAGCTTATACGCTTGCCGGTGTACAATGCCAGCACCTCTATACCGTCAAGCGCGCAGCCGCCTCTAATAGCAAGGCCTACACCTATGCCCATAAACACGCCACCAAATATGGAGACAAGTAACTTGTCGGTAGTGATACGATCAGGGTATGGCAGAAATTGCAGGCATAATCCAAGCAATACCACTGCCGCAAGGGTTTTGTAAGCAAAGCGGCGGTTCACCTGAAAAGCCCCCATGATTATGAACGGGATATTTGCGAGTACGATGATCCACCCAATGTTAAAATGGTATAGTTCGTGAATAAGGAGCGAAATACCGGTTACGCCACCATCAAAAAAGGAATTGGGTATCAGGAAGCTTTTTAGCGCGAAACCGCAAAAAAGTATTCCCATTAATGTGTATCCCCAATCTCTTACCCAGTGTGGTATAGCTAAGTCTTTCATTTAATAACCTGATTGTCAATGTTGACGGTGTAGATACCAGTAACAACTTATTGTCGGCTAAATATATTAAATGTTTACTGCTTTGCAGGGCTAAGTTGCCAGATAAAGTCCTTAACAAGTTTGACGCCGCTAAGCTTGAATATGCTATTTGATTATTAACACTAATTTTAGTTACTTAACCAATTAATTAACCGATTGTTGCTATTCTGATTAGCATCAATTTACCCTGATACCCTACACATGGAAATATTTTTATACATCGCTTCTTTTTTACTGATAAGGCGACTGCTCAGTTCAACCAAGTTCACACCGCTGGGCCCCAAATGGAAGCTGGTGCTTAATACTGCCAGTGTTGGCGTTTGGATAGTATATGTTGTTGCTGAGGATCAGTTTGAAGATACCTACAATTTGTTCTTGGGAGCGTTTGTGCTGCTGGGGATTGTTTATTATTTTCTAAATCAGGAAGATTTTAAACCGATGCATTCCTTTATCAAGGTGCATTATCCTTTAGCAGCCATCACGATTGTAGTAGCACTTATAGATCTTATAGCGCCCAAGTTTGGTGGACGCTACAATAACTGGACTGGTACGGCTATACTGCTGGGTTTTGCCTGGATATTTGCCCGTTGGGCCAATTCCAGAAAGCAAGAGCAGGAAATGCGTATGGTAAGCATGCAAAACCTGGAACTGGACAGGCTTGTAGCCGAGCGTACAGCCGAGCTCACCAACCAGCGTAACGAGTTGCAGGATGCGCTTCAACAGCTTAAAACTACTCAGCAGCAGCTTATCCAAAGCGAAAAGCTCGCTTCATTAGGTGAGCTAACTGCTGGTATAGCGCATGAGATACAAAACCCACTCAACTTTGTTAACAACTTTTCGGACGTAAGTATGGAACTTATAGATGAAATGGCCGAAGAACTTACTAAGGGGGACACTGAAGAGGCTATTGCGATAGCCACGGATATCAAGCAAAATCTGGAGAAGATCCGTCATCATGGTAAACGCGCTGATGGCATCGTAAAAGGTATGCTACAGCACAGCCGTGCAAGCAGCAACACAAAAGAAGCTACTAATGTAAATACCCTTGCCGACGAATACCTGCGCCTGGCATATCATGGGCTGCGTGCAAAGGATAAAAGCTTTAATTCCGAGCTGGTGACCAACTTTGCCCCAACGCTGCCACTTGTAAACATAGTTCCGCAGGATGTAGGGCGGGTATTGTTAAACTTGTTTAACAACGCATTTTACGCCGTTCAGCAAAAACAAAAGCTCGGCTTGGAAGGGTTTAAGCCAATAGTAGAGTTAACAACAGGTGTATCGCATTCAGGTGGCCACTCCTCCATAATTATTACGGTTAAGGATAATGGCACAGGCATTCCCGAAGATATTAAAGACAAGATTTTACAGCCTTTTTTCACCACAAAACCTACCGGTGAAGGCACAGGGCTTGGTTTGTCGCTTAGCTATGATATAATAGTGAAGGCACATGGTGGTACAATAGATATCGACAGTAAAGAAGGCGAGTGGACAAAGTTCACCATCACACTGCCAATAGAAAGCAAGCAACAATAGTATGAGAAGATCTGGCTACCTGTTGTTTTTTATGTTGCTATTGTGCCGCTTTGCGGTAGGGCAAGATTCCGGATTTCCATCAGCTTTTCATATCAAGGCAGATACGGGTACTTACGTGAAAGTACCGGCAAGCAGCTGGCAGTATTTAACGGAACGTGAAGGTGAGGTGCTTCAATTCCCAGCCGTAAAAGAATTAGAAAGCCGTTTCAAATATGTAAAAGAAGGTAAACGGCAGAACATAAAAGGTAATCTGGTCTATTGGTTAAGATTCGGCATAGTCAACGATTTGAGGTATCCTGTTAAAATCACCCTTAAAGGACAGGCGAAAACATCAGAGATATTCGCGAAGTTGCCCGATGGTAAATGGCATCGCTATATAACGGGTATTAGTGTGCCCTGGAGCCTAAAAAGCGGTCTTAAACGAATTAATAACACTATTTACGTGATACCGCCTGGTGATAGTGTTACCTTTTACCGCCGGGATGAGCCACGTTTTAATGGCACGCCGAGTGCACTGTTCATTGGCTTTGCAGACAGGGTAGTTGCTGCTGAATACATCAATAATGATAAATTTTTATCTGATATAATAATCAATTCGACGGTGTGCGGATTTTTACTGTTTGCCGCGATATTTAATTTCTTTTTCTACTATACCGTTCGTGAAAAAGTTTACCTCTACTATGCGGTCTTGCTAGTGCTTGTAGCAATCTCAAGCATTTCCCGACCGTTGGAGTACCTGGCACTTCGCGAGTACCCTACCCTGAGCGACCGGGTTTCAGGTATTATTTTAGTGTTTGTTTTCTATCTAGGTTTTATTTTGAGTGGGATGTTCCTGCGCACGTCAGAAAATTACCCCAAGTGGAACAAAATATTTATGCCGCTCTGCCATTGTTTTGCAGCAGTTGCTACCCTGAACTATTTACTGCTTAATGCATCTAATCTCGTTCGCGGCGTTTTGACTGTAACGCTCGCGTTGATCACTGCAGTTATAGCTGTGGGTATTGTAGTTACAATAGTTACCGACATTATTAAACAACGCGCCACAACCAGGCTTTTTGTGCTGGCTGTATCTCCATTCATATTTTGTTTTATAACGGTGATAGTAGTTGGCCTCGTGCTTAACCAAAATACATCCGTCATGGAGTATTTCACCAACTTTTCTCTTTTATGGGCAGTAATTGCTTTGTCATGGTCGTTATTCGGTCGTTTTAAGGACATTGAACAACAGAATACCTTACAAATTCTGGAAAACGAACGAATTGCGAGGGAAGCGGAACAGCAGAAGGCAAAGCTGATTGCGGAACAAAATGAATGGCTGGAGATAGAAGTTACCGAGCGTACCGCGGCACTCAACCAGTCGCTTACAGAACTTAAACAAACACAATCTCAGCTTATACAGTCAGAAAAGATGGCTTCGCTGGGCGAACTCACTGCCGGTATTGCTCATGAAATTCAAAACCCGTTAAATTTTGTGAACAACTTTTCAGAAGTAAGTATTGAACTAATTGACGAAATGGAAATAGAACTTGCCAACGGAGACAAGGAGGAGGCAATTGCTATTGCCAGCGACGTGAAGCAAAATTTGGAGAAAATAAGACATCATGGCAAACGCGCGGATAGCATTGTTAAAGGCATGCTTCAGCATAGCCGAGCTACGTCTGGACAGAAGGAGCCAACTGATCTTAATAAGCTGGTTGACGAATACCTGCGGCTTGCCTATCATGGTTTACGGGCAAAGGATAAATCATTTAACGCCGAACTTGTAATGGACTATGAAGAAAGTTTGCCAGCAGTAAATACCGTTCCGCAAGATGTAGGGCGTGTATTACTAAACCTGTTTACCAATGCCTTTTATGCTACGCAACAAAAAGCAAAAGTTTCGGACAGCGGTTACAAACCCCAGGTTAAAGTTAAAACATACAGTACACCTTCCGGCGGCTGTGTAGTTTCAGTTGCGGATAACGGCACAGGCATACCAACTGAAATACGAGACAAGATCATGCAACCATTTTTCACCACCAAGCCAACCGGTGAAGGTACAGGGCTCGGCTTATCTCTCAGCTACGATATTGTAGTAAAGGGTCATGGCGGCAAGATAGATGTCGAGACGGTAGAGGGGCAGTATACCAAGTTTATAATTTCACTCCCTGCCCAAACTTAAAAGGCCTATATTTACACAGCATATGAAAATACTGGTAGTTGACGACGAAGCAGATGTACAACCACTATTCCTGCAACGTTTTCGCAAAGAGATAAAAAATAATGAAATTGAGTTTAGCTTTGCACAGTCAGGGGAGGAAGCGCTTCATTACCTTGAAGAAAAGCACTCTGAGGTTGTACTTATACTTAGCGATATTAACATGCCTGGCATGAGCGGCATTGAGTTACTAACACATATCCGCGAAGATTACACGGCACCACCACCGCCCGTGGTAATGATGATAACGGCTTACGGTGACGAAGAGAACCACCGCCAGGCTATGGAGAAAGGTGCCAACGACTTTCTAACAAAGCCGCTTGACTTTGGCGTGCTAAAAGAAAAACTAAAAACCTACACCGGGGAACAATTGTAATGGCCAAGATATTAGTTGTAGATGATGAGGCGGACCTGGAATTACTTGTGAAGCAAAAGTTCCGGAAGAAGATAAGGGAAAATATCTACGAGTTTGTGTTTGCTCAAAACGGCGAAGAAGCTTTAGAAAAAGTTAAAGAACATCCCGATCTTGATATAATCCTAAGCGATATAAACATGCCTGTAATGGACGGACTTACTTTATTGAGCCGATTGCCGGAAGCCAATCCCATGGTAAAAGCGGTAGTAGTTAGCGCTTATGGCGATATGCAAAACATCCGTACTGCTATGAACCGCGGCGCCTTTGATTTTGTGTGCAAGCCGGTGGATTTCGACGACCTGGACCTAACCATGCAGAAGACCATTGAGCACGTAAAGCAGCTTCAGGAAACCATAAAGGCAATTAAAGAAAACAACATACTAAAAATGTATGTGGATGAGAATGTGCTCAACTTTATGACACATAAAGAATTTGAAAATAGTCTGTTAAAGAACGAACTTATAGACGCTACGGTGATGTTTGTAGATGTATGCGGCTTCACATCTATTACCGAGAATGTACCTGCCAACACAGTAGTTGAGCTTATAAACGGATTATTTGACAAAATTGTAAAAGAAGTTGTTGCTCAGGGCGGGCATGTAGATAAATTCATGGGCGATGCGGTAATGGCTGTTTTCCGAGGAGAGTACCACCTGGATAGGGCGATTGATGCCGCGCTCGCGGCAAGGCATCAATTAGCCGGAGTTAAAGAATTTACAGCCGGTGAAAAAACCTTTAAACCCGAAATATCAGTCGGCATCAACTCCGGCGAAATGGTATCGGGAAACATTGGTTCTGCATCTTTGAAACGACTGGATTATACCGTAATAGGCGATTCTGTTAACCTTGCGCAACGTTTACAATCTTCAGCAAAGGCTGGTCAGATTATTATATCCGAAGAAACGTTCCACAAAGCCAAAGAGTCTTTTAAATGTGAGAGAATAGGAGAGGTGACCCTCAAGAACAAAGCAAAATTAGTAACCATTTACCAGGTACTTGAGTAAGGACGATATGTTGCTTACCTAAGTTAATCCGTCAGTGGGACATCATCAGCTTTAACTTCACGTTTTACTGCATTAATCTTTTTAACGTAAAGCTCGTCTGCCAGTATTACGGTTATCGCAAGCAACGGAACTGCCAGAATAATGCCTAGCGCGCCAGATAACGTTCCCATTATTACCTGACTAATGATGGTTAACGCAGGCGGAAGATTAATGATCTTGTTCTGAATAATGGGGGTTACGATATTGCTGACTATGGTTTGCGAGATAATGTAGATAAGCGCCACAATAACTGCTGTATTTGTACTAACGGTTAATGCAAGTAGTACGCCGGGTATCATGGCCACGAGCGACCCAAAGTTAGGTATGATCTTGAGCATGCCGGCAAATAGTGCTAATACAAGCACAGCGGGAATTCCCATGATTGTAAGGCCTATTGTGAGCATCACAAATATGAGCACCATAGATAGCAGCATGCCCTTAAGCCATCCCTTTAAGGATACGTTTATCCTGTTCATAATACATTGCCACAATTCTTTTTTTTCTTCGGGGATTAATATCATAAATCCATCCTTGTACACAGACGGGCTTGCAGTGAAGAATAACGCGAGAAAAACAATGATGTAAATGTTGCCAAGTACCCCAAAGCTGGTACTGAAAAAATGTTGGGCAGTAATAAATATCTTGCCGGAGTTATCATCAAAATAAGTAAGTACCTGCTGGCCAATAGGTGTTTCCGACAACTTAGCGCGGGCGGCACTAATGGTATTAGGCAGGGTATGACTTAACTGAGCTACCTGCATTTGCAGGCGTGCACCAATAAACCAGAGCAATACCCCAACAATGGCAAAAGAACCGCCAACAGATATGGACATGGCTACTTTCCGGTTCCAGCCCGTTTTGCGTTGGATAATGTTGCCTAACCCATGGAAGTAAGTAGAGATAAGTGTTGCGGCAAGCACCATCAATAGCACATTGAAAGCCACCCTTGCTATAAGTATCACTACCACCAGCAATGCCACTATGGCTACGGTGTGCCACACCTTTTCTATATAAGTTAGTTCCTTGCGTGGCCTGGGGGCGGGTTTTTGATCAGCTATATTCATAAATTACATAAAGGACAACCTTTAAAGCCAAATGTTTTACAACCTTATAGAATGTGTTGTTTAAGCTTATATAAGGGCATTTCTAAAACTTTTATTCGGTTCCAATTAAATGTTCGTCGAACGCTTTGGACACAAATTTTCATTTCCGTACAACAAACGGCGGTGTTTATTGTAATTTCAGGGGCGCGTTCCCGTTTACCGTACAACCTCAACTTTTAGAAAGATACATGAGTAAAGTATTTACCATTGCAGAAGGATTAGAAAATTTAGGCGCTTTGCGTACCGGCGGTCAAGGCTCGGTGTATAAAGGAAAGCGGACAGGTACCATCTATTCGGCCGTAAAACTCATACCGACACCCATCCTTAACGAAAGCGGAGACGATAAAAACTACCGCAACTTTTTAAACGAAGTTGCTAAACTGCAAAAGGTAAATGAAATTCCAAATCCAAACATAGTAAAGATACTCAGCTCTGGTGTAACGGATACTGGCTCGTTTCCTTTCATTGAGATGGAATACATTGAGGGCCCGGATCTTAGCGAACTTTTGCAGCCGCCGCATGATAAAATATTCATGCTTAAAGAGCTTATAAAGGTTGCTGATCAATTAGCTTGTGCACTTGCCCATTGCCATAAAGTTGGCGTAAAGCATGGCGACATTAAAAGTAATAACGTTAAATACAACATACATACAGGCAATTACGTGTTGCTCGACTTTGGTTTGGCTATCATGAGCGAAGAACAACGCCGCAGTAGCATACGTCATGCCGGCGCGGTTGAGTTTATGGCGCCGGAGCAACACGAAGGGAAAATGCTGCTGCAGACAGATGTTTACAGTTACGGTGTTATCCTTTATGAATTGCTTACCGGTCAGGTACCCTTTCCTCTGTCAGGAAACGGCGATACCGGGCGGAACTCTGTTATGGTGAATCATATGGAGACCGAAATACCGGATCCGATACGTACCCGCAAGTTAAACATGCCTGAGGAGTGGGACGAAAAGAAGATCCGACAGGAGATGCAGGTTCCTGCGTGGTTGCTTAACCTCATCAACAAATGTCTTCAAAAGAATCCTGATGACCGTTTTAAAGATGGTTCTGAACTGCACGATGCAATAGTTGCGGGTAGCTTATCATCTACAAACGGGAATGTTGCCGTTGGAGCTGCTACTGCTACAGAGAGTGTTGCGGCGTTAAAAGCGGATAACCAAAAACTGCAGCAACAATTGCTTGAACTTCAAAACGCGCAACCCGTAACAGATCAGGAACTGGCAGAGCCCTTAGATAACTCTAAGATGGTTGTTTCTAAACTCGGCTTCAACGCACTTGTAGCATTGCTGGTGCTGTTTGTACTCTTCTCTGTGTATTCGGTATTCATTAAAAAGGATGCGCGACTGCCTAACAACACCACTACTCAAGACTCTGTTCAAACTAATTCAGATACTACGTTGATGAGTAATCCGCAATACGAGGACTCTGCAAGATTGGAAACAGAACGGAAGCGTGTTTTGAAGTTACGCCGCGACTCTATCAAACGTAGAAGAGACAGCATTATTAAAGCTTCTATAGATAGCGTTGCTGTAGACAGTAGCAGGGCAGATACAGCTAACGAATCGCCGTTTTAACAGTGCTCATATCCAAACCGGCGGATGTTGAAAACATCTGCTAAGGTTTAATGTTCAATAGTCATATTTTGAAGTTTACTATTTATAGATGGAAACCAAACCCAGTTTTTGGCAGCGCATTGGTATACAAGATTGGTTCTTGACCACAGAAAGTACCGGCGTAAATGGTAAAATACCGCCACTCACGCCTGAGAGCGTTTATAGTTATATTGTAGACCAGTTTCGTGAATCTATTAAGGACCTCTCGTTTGCGGGCCGGGTAGTTTTTTATCACGAATTCATCATCAGTTTTAATGCTGATGATTACCGTGAGTTTATCGAGAACAAGCAGGGATTGTTTGGCTTAATAGTACAGGAGACTGTTAAAAAGTTTTACGAAATACTTAAGGAATACCGGCAGGATGGTAAACGCGTAGAACCATCCGGATCCAAATGGGTGTTCAGGCTGGTATCGCATCCGGATTATCAACGCGGCGATAAAGGCTTTATCGGGAAGTTGCTTCCGGATAACAGTCAACCCACCAAAAAGGAAGAGAACTTACGGGTAACCTTTATTCCGCGCCAAACAGGTATTGCGCAGACATTCGATGTGAATCAGGATATTCTTAAAGGCTTTATCTATTACAGCGAAGGTTACTTTGAAATCCCTTACCAGGAAGATCTGGAGTACAGCGAAAAGGAGGCGATTCAAAAGGAAAGCAAGAGCGTTGCCCGTTTCGAAACCATTATTCCCGATAAGCAGTTTGCCGGTAAAAAGGTAGAGTTTCTAATGAAGGATGACGATGTAATTGTCTCCGGGAACGACGAAGAACGCGATGAGCCAAATATATTCAAGATACCTTCGGAGTGGGTTAACACGCCGCATTTGCAGGTGCGCTTTAATAAGGCGGATGGTAAATTCTACCTGGCATCGTTTGGGGAAATGACAACACTTAATGAAATGGCAGTGCCCACCAGTGATATTAATGCACCCAAGTGGGTTGAACTGCCCGTAAACTCGCGTATGTTGTTAAACGGTATAGTGGGCCTTAATCTATTTAAGTCTTAAGGGTATGTCGCAGATATTATCAATAAGCTTGTTAGTGATGGTGGTTTGCCTGTTGGCAACGCACTTTGTAGATATTAAAAACTCGGGCAAACACAATGGCTGAAAACTTTTTTGGACTAACAGACACCGGTAAGGTGCGCAGCAATAACGAGGATACCTTTATTGCTACGCGGCTGGACAAGAGCCTTGTACTGGCAAGTGTTATAGACGGTGTTGGGGGGTATAATGGCGGCGAAGTAGCAGCATCCATTGCACGCGAGCAGATACTGGATCACCTGAGCGAAACCAAAGAGAACTTTGTATTTGCAATGATAGAGGCTATACGCAAAGCGAATAGCGCCATTACTGCTAAAAAACAAGAAGTTAAAGAGTTGGACAGCATGGCTTGTGTAGCTACTCTAGCTGTTACCGACATCCCTAATAACTTGTTCTACTATGCACATGTAGGCGACACTCGCTTATACCTGCTGCGCGATGGCTCGTTGGTTAAAATATCCAAAGATCATTCTTTTGTAGGCTTTCTTGAAGACTCAGGACGCATAAGCGAGCGCGAGGCAATGAGTCACCCAAAGCGTAATGAGATCAACAAAGCGCTGGGTTTTTCCAGCCAGATAGATGCTGACGATAGTTTTATCGAGACAGGTCAATCGCCATTTCTGCCCGGAGATATGCTGCTGCTGTGCAGCGATGGGCTTACCGATATGGTGGATAAGGGAGAGATCACCAATATTATAACACAGCCAATTACCTTAGCTGAAAAGGCTGGTAAACTTATACAAGCTGCCAACAAAAATGGCGGTCACGATAACATAACCGTAGTGCTGGTGCAGAACGACAAGAAGTCTCAGCCGCAAGCAGCAACAATACCAGTTGTTGAGTTTAAGGAAAATACCGAACCGCCGCCAGAGGTAAAGAAAGAATATCAAAATGTAACCTCGGCGATTAAAGAAAAGCAACAAAAACCAATGCCTGAAAAAAAAAGCAATTTGTACGCTGTGATCATCAGCATCTTGTGCCTGTTCTTTATAGGTGCTTCTGTTTATTACTACCTGCAATGGCAAAAGGAAATTAACAAAGGTGTAACCAAGCCGGAGGCTATTGCCGTAACAAAGGAGAAGTCGCCACGCAATTCTGAAGAGATCAAACTGCAAAATGCCATTAACATGATGAAGACAGATACGCTTGTATTGTCCGACACATCTTTTAAACAGCCCTTGATCATCAGCGATACATTAGATATCAGCCGCGCTAAGTTTTTCATTCGTGTAAAAGGTAATCTAGCCATACAGGCCGACACAGCTTATAACGCGCCTGCATTTATACTCAAAAGCGGAGTTAAGGCTGCTGGCTTTACCAACTTAAAGTTAAAGGGTTTTACTACAGGTATAGCATCCGGCAATATACCGTTGTACCTGCGTAATGTGGAGTTTACCGACTGTAAAACACCTGTACAAAAGAATTATGGATTGCCAAGTGGCAAATCCGTAACGGAAATATTCCCTGCAGCGGCGCTTTATGCCGATTCCGTTAATAAAACTGTTAAGCCCCAAAATGGAAGCAGATAAGGTGCAAAAAACAGGCAGGGGTAAAGAAAGGATTTTTCTCCTGCTCATCACGGTCCTCTTTTCTTTGTTGTTCTACAGGTTGTACGAAGTTGTGCAGCTCCGCTTTGCTGATGTGGATAAACGCCTTGCGGACGGCACCATGGTGAACCTTAATGATAAGGATCCCGCACAGGGCATACATCAGCTGCTTACCAAGGGGTACTACTTCGACGATAAGCGCGATATCGAACTTATCACAAAAACAGTAGCCGATAACATTGGCGTAGGCCAAAAGATTGATAACGTAGGTGAACTGAACAAGCGTAAGTACTACGTGGTTGCGGATGATGCTTTTGCAAAAGGCGGCGAGTCGTTCAAAAAACGTGTAGAAGCGTCACGATCTTTACTGGGCTATACCGGTGCGGACTCATTGCTTTTCGTGAGTGAAAAACAATCGCCAATGAAGCTGCCACAGGTTACAGATATGGCTATGGGCACGTACGGCATCAGCGGCAGCATTTTACATGATGAAGAACCCGTGCCAGGCGTATTAGTGAGGCTGCAGATGATACTACCGCAAGACAGCCTTTTTAGTGATGAACTCACAGAGGATACAAAGCCGCTGACAGAACAGGGTGAAGGATTCAAAAAAGTGCTTTATCCGGATAGCGCCGGTAAGTTAAAACTTCAGGAGCTTACCGCTTATGCACGTACGGATGGTTCAGGTAACTATCACTTCAAAGGATTACCTGATGGTAAAGCATTTAAAATACTGCCGCTGCAGCCCGGCTTCCAGTTCGGAACATCGCAGGGTACTGAAAACTTGGACGAAGATGCTGTATTCAGTTTTCGCCAGGCGCCGCATACCATTAAACTATTTTCTACAAGAGATTTCAACATACTGAAAAAGGAGAAGTCGTTGATCATACGCACACCTGCGGAGTTTAATCATTGGTTCTGGATAATAGCCGCAACTTTCATTGGTGCTTACCTGCTGATGCACATCATACTCACGCTGTTCTTCAGTGATAGCGACCAGTTGATTTTGCCTGTAGTAATGATCCTGACAGGTCTATCTTTCCTGACACTGCTTAGCCTTCAGGATCCTTTACGTGACCGGTTCCTGGCAAAAGACTCACTGGTGTATTTAGGCATTGGGATGGTAGCATTCCTGGTAATGCTGTTCATTAAAATGCGCCGTTTTACCGCAGATTCTAATCTGTACCGTTTGTTAGTGTTCAAAAACAACCAAAAAGCCGCCAATGGCTGGCCGTGGGTAGTGATAGCTGCAGGTTTACTAGCCATGACCATTAAGTTTGGAACTGGACCGGAAGGCAGTGGTGTTAAGGTGAACTTGTTTGGTTTTCAACCGAGCGAGATTGTAAAGTACCTTATTATTCTTTTCTTGGCCGGCTTCTTTGCTGCTAATGAAAAACTAATAAGCGAATACACCAGCTGGACAAAACGTTGGTCTTTCTTTGCTTTTGCACTTATAGCAATACTCGTTACATTGATGCTATTCTTACTACTAGGCGACCTTGGGCCGGCCATGGTGGTATGTTTTACTTTTATTGCTTTGTTCTCGTTCTCCCGTGGCGACTTTATGTTTATGGCCATATCTGTAGTGATTTACGTTATCGCCTCCTGGACATTAAAGAACGTGTGGCTTTCAGCTGCGGTAACTGCCGGGATAGTGGCATTGCTCATGTTGTTCCAGCGTCGTAAGCTCAGCGAATCTGCCGTTATGGTACTCGTGATCATGGCTGCATTCCTTACCATTGACCAGATCCCGTATTTAGGTAAGCTGTTCCCAGGCCCGGTACAACGTTTGGTGGACCGCAAAGCCATCTGGACTGATCCGTGGAACAATGAGGTTTATGGTGGTGACCAGGTAGCGAATGGCCTTTGGGCAATGTCAAGCGGTGGCGTATCCGGGCAGGGCGTAGGTGAGGGTTTTGCTAAAACCATCCCCGAAGCCCACACCGATATGATTCTCCCGTCAATGGGCGAAGAATTTGGCTGGACAGGCATAGTTTGTATTTTCATCCTGTTCCTCCTTTACTTGCACCGGTCAATCATAATAGGTCGGCGAACGGGTACACCGTTCCTGTTTTATTTGTGTGCGGGCGTAGGTATATCCACGTTCGTGCAGTTCCTGCTTATTGCAGGCGGTTCTACCGGTGCATTGCCGCTTTCGGGCGTGTCGTTGCCATTTCAAAGCTATGGCGGGTCATCATTGGTGGCCAACTTATTGGCTTCTGGTTTTTTAATGTCGGCCTCACGGGTAAAAGGTACAGCTATACAAATGAAGTACATCTCAGGCCAGCAGGATAAGAACCTCGTGCCTGCACTCATTGCAGCGGTAATGGGCGTTGCCTTACTTACAGTGAGTGTTTCCCGTTATTTGTTCAATAACAAAAAATGGGTGGTACAACCCGCGCTTGTTGCAGATAAAGGCGGTGCGCGCATGTTTAGCTACAACCCCCGTATCGCTATATTGATGAACCGACTACAAGCTGGTAACCTTTATGACCGTGACGGTGTATTGCTGGCTACCAGCAAGCCGGACCTGGTGAAAAAGCAAATGGGCAAGCTGGCACAATCCGGAGCGGGTAACTACAATATCGATTCGGCTATGCACAAACGGCTCGATCGTTATTATCCATTTGCAGAGCAGATGTTCTTTTGGGTGGGTGATAACAACACAGGTGTTTTCAACGGAAGTCCTAACGGCTACTTTGCCGAGTACGAACACGCTGCGGAATTAAGGGGATTCAAGTTGCCGACCACCAACTTTAATGTGACAGCCAACCGTTATCGGGAAGACAGGTTCCTGGCGCGTGGCGTAAAGGAAATGACTGTTGTGCGGAAAGACTACAGTGCGCTTTCACCATTGTTGTTGGCGGGTATAAACAGCATGGCTGTGGACTCTTTCAAGAACCGCAATCGTGATGTAAGGCTTACCCTTGATGCCGGCTTACAAACCAATATACAACGCTCCATGGGCACCGATACCTCTTTGCTTGACAATCGTGTATCGGTCGTTGTGATGGAATCTAACACAGGCGACGTCCTGGCATCGTCGGTTTACCCGCTGCCACCGGTAAAAGATTGGGAAAAGCTAACAATGAGCAATGCCGACCAAAACCAGCTTGCCGGATGGATGACCACAAGCGACCTGGGCTTTACCCTGGCAACGCAGCCTGGCTCAACTGCAAAGCTTGCTACATCCTTAGCATCCTTTAACAAGTTAGGTTTGTCGGCGGCCAATAAAACGTACCCTGTTGCCTCTTATGAACGCATCCGTACCAAAGGACTGGAACCTGACGAAACAGGTGTTATAACGCTTGAACGTGCGGTAGTAAAGTCTAACAACGTGTACTTCATAAAACTAGCCAACGATCAGCACTTGCAAGAAGATATGGCTACGGTTTATCTTAAAACCGGCATGTTCCTGCATGGTGTGGGCGGTTATTACTACGGGCGCGAACAGTTGAACCCTGCACAGGAAGACAAATGGCGCGAGTTATGGCGTAAAACGGAATTTAACACCAAACCACGGTATGATCCTAATAACATCAGGCGTACACGGGCCAAAGGCATATCGGGTATGTCATGGGGGCAGGGCGAGTTAATTGCTACCCCCGCCGCAGTAGCGCGTATGGCTGCAGGCATTGCAAACAATGGAACTATGCCTAATAACCGTTACGTGCTTAAATTTAGTGATTCTGCAACTTCAGTTAAGCCGGGAGTAAAACTGGCGAACGATCCTAAATACGCTCAGTTGATGCGTAAGTACATGATAGAGCAAAGCGAAGCCAAAACATATACCCTCGGTATCCCCGTAGCGGGTAAAACCGGTACACCAGAACGTATCTGGAAAGGGCAGCAGATAAACGATGGTTGGTACGTGTTTTTCGCGCCCAAGCAAAAAGGCCCGGGTTACATTGTAACGTGCGTACGTGTAGAAGCCACAAAGGGCTCGTCAGACGCGGTTAAGCTAGCCGGCAAGCACGTAATACCATTTTTGCTGAAAAAGGGGTATATTAAAGGGATTGCGCAGCAAACAATTGAATAAACCAACGGGTTTAAAAAAGGTCCGTATACACGTTATATAATACTTTTAGATACATGATTTTTAATTTGTTCGGTGGAAGCGAAAAGGACAAGCCCGAAGACGTAAAGGGCGTACGCCACGCGCTGTTACAGTTTATAAAGCAGGAACTTCAGAAAGCGGAAGGTGGTGAAGGTTCAAACATTAAAGGCTTAAGCCTTTACATTAATTGTAGTGAGGCCGACCGGCACATGTACGAGGCCGCGGTTTACGCGGAGACGCCCGATCTTTTTAGGGACGAGATACAAAAGATAGCAGACGACTATGACCTCGGTTTGCCGGAACGCTGGTCGCTGGACATATTTTTTGATGATGACAAACCCGAAGAAGCAGTACAGGCCCTTAACGTTGATGCCGCGTTTTTTATTAAAACGGGTAAACACTTTATTCAGCAAAAAGCAATTGGCTATATAAGAGTATTAAATGGCGAGACCGAGCAGGCTGAATACGAGATACATTCCGGCGGCGATAAGGTTAATATAGGTCGCGATAAACGGGCCCAGGCCGATGATGGATTTTTCCGTACCAACCAAATAGCATTTCCATCCGACAGCGGCAACGCAGCAAACAAATATATAAGCCGCCAGCATGCACACATTGAGTGGAGTGTAGATACTCAGCGCTTTATGCTGTTTGCTGATGATGGCGGCATTCCTCCAAGAAACAAGATTAAGATACGTGCTGATAAAAGCGACAACGTTATAAAACTGCATTCTACAACGATAGGCCATCCGCTTGCGGAAGGTGACCAGGTTATACTTGGCGAATCTGCCGTGTTAGAGTTCAGTTATCAACCGATGAGTAAATGAGTAAGGTTTTTACAATAGCCGAAGGTTTAGAAAATTTGGGGGCGCTGCGTACTGGCGGACAAGGTTCGGTATACAAAGGCCGCAGGACCGGTGTTATCTACTCAGCGGTTAAAATGATCCCGACACCGGTTTATTCTGAGAGCGGTGAAGATAAAAACTACCGTAACTTCCAAAATGAAGTAGCTAAGTTGCAGAAGGTTAACGAAATACCAAACCCGAACGTTGTTAAAATATTAAGTTTCGGTGTTACCGAAAGCGGTTCATTTCCATTTATAGAAATGGAGTATATAGATGGCCCCGACCTAAGTGAATTATTGCAGCCGCCGCATGAGAAAATTTTCATGTTGAAGGAGCTGCTTAAAGTAGCTGATCAGCTTGCCTGCGCGCTTGCCCATTGCCATAAAGTAGGAGTAAAGCACGGCGATATAAAAAGTAATAACGTTAAGTACAATATAAACACCGGTAACTACGTACTCCTGGATTTTGGCCTGGCCATCATGAGTGAGGAACAACGCCGAAGCAGTATACGCAATGCCGGCGCGGTGGAGTTTATGGCACCCGAACAATCGGATGGTAAAATGCTCATGCAGACTGATGTTTACAGCTATGGCGTAATCATGTATGAGCTACTTACCGGACAAGTGCCTTTTCCCCTAAATGGAAGTGGAGACACCGGACGAAACAATGTGATGATGGGACACCTGGAGGGCAAGGTGCCTGATCCGCTTCCATTACGCAAAGCAGCACTACCCGAAAATTGGGGAAGTGACAAACGTGATATGGAAATGCAGGTACCTGCCTGGCTGCTGGCGCTGATTGATAAATGCCTCCAAAAAAAACCTGAGGATCGTTTTCCGGACGGTCAGGCTTTACACGACGCAATTGTTAACGGAACCTTGTCGACAGCTGGAGAACAGGTGAACATAGGAGCATCTACCTTACTAGGCGAAAACGAAAAACTGCAAACTAAACTACAGGAACGCAGCGATCCGGAGAAGGTTGGCATTCTCAGGATGGATAAAGACGTAGTACACATGCAAAAAAGTGTATTTGCAGGGCTTGTTTTCCTGGTAGCGTTATTTATGGTACTATTTGCCGTTTCGAAAGCCGGGAACAGCAACTCCGCACAATATGGCGCTGACGGAGTACCGCTTAAACCCTATAAATCCGTTTTATTGTTAACACCTTATAACTATGATAGTTTGGTTCATACCCAGCAGTTCGCTCGTATGAAGGCTGATTCGATTGCCAAGTGGCGTGCTGCTGTATCAGCGGAAAGGTATAGATATACTCCGCCTGTGATCTTCCAACCGGAAAAACCTAAAAAGAAACGTAAGAAGTTTTTAGGCATTTTTTAAGGGCTGATGCTCACTGCACCATTGCTACTTACATTTTGTCGTTTCTAAAATTTAGTTACTTTTAAGCCACCATGCCTGAAAAGAACGACAAGAAAATAATTAATGCCTGGGCCATGTTCGACTGGGCCAATTCGGCTTATAACCTGGTCATCACCACTACCATATTTCCGGCCTACTATGTCGCCATAACAGAGAATGCTGCAAACGGTAACAGGGTGCAGTTCTTTGGGCACAGCTTTATAAATACAGCATTGCAGAACTATTCACTATCTTTTGCTTATCTGATAATGGTCTTAATGCTGCCCGTGCTTAGTTCTATTGCCGACTACCGGGGTAACAAAAAAGTTTTCATGCAATTTTTCACCATAATAGGATCGCTGGCTTGTTGTGGTCTTTTTTTCTTCGATGCAGCACACATCGAACGTGGCATTATCTGCTTTGCGATAGCGGCTATAGGTTATAGCGGAGGATTTGTATTCTACAACTCCTATTTGCCTGAGATAGCCACACTCGACATGCAGGACCGTGTTAGCGCCAAAGGCTTTACTTTTGGCTATGTAGGCAGTGTTTTGCTTCAGCTTATCTGCTTTGTGTTCGTGCTTATGCCAGAGACGTTTGGCTTAAACAAATCATCTGCCGCGCAATTATCGTTTCTACTTGTAGGGATTTGGTGGATTGGTTTTGCTATGATCCCCTTCTCAAGGCTGCCAAAAGGCAACCCTAACGCAACATCACATCATCAAAACATAATAAAGGGTGGTTTTATTGAACTTGGTAAGGTTTGGCAGAAGATAAAAGCGTTGCCAATGCTGCGGGGCTACCTGCCTGCATTTTTCTTTTACTCTATGGGTGTGCAAACCATAATGCTTGCGGCCACGGCCTTTGCTGCTAAGGAACTGCATATGGATACCTCAGCCCTTATAACTATTATCCTTATTATTCAGATCATCGCCATATTTGGCGCCATGCTGATGTCGCGGTTGTCTGACAAGTACGGTAATATCAGGGTGCTGATATTTGTAGTTGTAATATGGATAGGGGTGTGTTTAGCTGCTTACTTTACAACTACACAAACGCAATTCTACATTATTGCGGTTGTAGTTGGGCTGGTAATGGGTGGCATACAATCTTTATCCCGGTCAACCTACTCCAAATATTTGCCGCAAAATACTACCGACACGGCATCATTCTTTAGCTTTTATGATGTAACGGAAAAGCTGGCAATAGTTGGCGGCTTGTTTAGCTTCGCATTTATAGAAGAACTTACCGGGAGCATGCGTAATTCTACACTCGCATTGTGCGGGTTTTTCGTAGTAGGTTTACTATTGCTGGTTTCTTTATTAAGAACAGAGCGTAAAGTGCAGAAAATTTAAGATTTTAGCGGCGGATAATTTTGTGCTGATGACTGTAGATTTGTTCATACCCTGTTTTATCGATCAGCTGTACCCTGATACTGCCTTCAACACCGTAAAGGTACTGGAGAAAGCCGGCTGTACAGTAAACTACAATCCCGAGCAAACGTGCTGTGGTCAGCCTGCTTTCAACGCCGGTTTTTGGGACGATGCCAAAACCGTCGGTACCAAGTTTCTGAACGACTTTAAGGAAGATAGCGTAATTGTTTCGCCATCTGCCTCCTGTACAGGTATGGTGCGCAACTATTATAACGATTTGTTCACCAATACCATTTTGCATAATAAGTGCCGTAACATCCAAAGTAATATCTACGAACTAAGCGATTTTCTGGTGAATATACTCGGCGTAGATTACTTTGGTGCCGAGTTGGATGGCAGGGCAGTTTATCATGACAGCTGCAGCGGTCTGCGCGAATGCAAGATCAAAGAAGAGCCAAGGCAGCTTCTGTCCAAAGTATTAGGATTGGAACTTGTTGACCTTAAAGATGGTGAAACTTGTTGTGGGTTTGGTGGTACATTTGCTGTGAAATTTGATGGTATTTCCACCGCCATGGCTCAGCAAAAGGTTAACCACGCACTGGATGCAAAAGCCGATTACATCATCTCTACGGATACATCTTGCCTGTTGCACTTGCAGAGCTATATTGACAAGAACAATCTTCCGATTAAAACCTATCACATTGCCGATGTGCTGGCAAATGGCTGGGGTAACGTTTAACAACATACACCTATTTGGCAGTCAATTTGCTTTTACAAAAGCATGTCGTCCATAAAAATGCATCCTTATGGCAAGTCTGGCCACAACAGCGGTGTGGTAGCTTACGCGTTTGATAAAACAAGCATTTTACTGGTTTTTAGGGATGATCATTACTACCTGTACAACAGCGACAAGCCCGGTTTGCAGCACGTTAAGAAGATGATAGCACTCGCCAAGAAAGGAGAGGGGCTTAGTACCTACATTAGTCAGCATGAAGATGTACGCAACAACTACAAGGATCGCTGGACTAAAAGCGACTTCGCTGAGGATTTACTTTGAGATTGCAGGATAATTGCCAAATTATTCTATTTTTGTCTCCACAAAATGAAGATCACAGTAGTAGGTGATCGACTAACAAACAAATTTAAAACCGGCTTTTAAGCAGGCTGCGCTGTAGCAACCCGGCAAAAAAAGCCAAATCATAGTTGTATATGATCAATATTACACTCCCTGATGGTTCCGTTCGTCAGTATGACAAAGGGATCACTTCTATGCAGATAGCGCAGTCTATCTCCGAGGGCCTTGCCCGTAATGTGTTAGCCGCCGAAGTGGACGGCGAAGTATGGGACGCTAGCCGCCCCATCGAACAAGACTCATCCGTAAAACTGTTAACCTGGAACGACGCTAAAGGTAAATCAACCTATTGGCACTCCTCTGCCCACTTGATGGCCGAGGCGCTGGAAGCGTTGTACCCGGGTACTAAGTTTGGTATTGGCCCGGCAATAGAGACCGGCTTTTACTACGATGTAGATTTTGGCGACAAGACCCTCTCGTCCGACGATTTCAAGAAGATCGAGGACAAGATGATAGAACTTGCCAAAGCTAAAAGCGAGTACATACGCAAACCGGTAAGCAAATCGGATGCGATATCTTACTTTACCGAAAAAGGCGACGAGTACAAACTCGACCTGATAAAAGATCTGCCTGATGGCAGCATTACCTTTTATACACAAGGCAACTTTACCGACCTGTGCCGCGGACCGCATATCCCTAACACAGGCTTTATAAAGGCCGCTAAGCTTATGAGCCTTGCCGGTGCATACTGGCGTGGCGACGAAAGCCGTAAGCAGCTTACACGCATTTATGGCGTTACTTTCCCGAAAGCAAGCGAACTGACCGAATACCTGCACGTGATTGAAGAAGCTAAAAAGCGCGATCACCGTAAGCTGGGTAAAGAACTGGAACTTTTTGCTTTTAGCGAGAAGGTTGGTATGGGCTTGCCATTATGGCTGCCAAAAGGTGCCGCACTGCGCGAACGTTTAACTAATTTCCTGCAAAAAGCGCAGGTAAAGGCCGGTTACGAGCAGGTAATTACCCCTCACATCGGGCACAAAAACCTGTATGTAACATCGGGGCACTATGAGAAATATGGCGCGGATTCTTTCCAGCCGATCAAAACGCCGCAGGAAGGAGAGGAGTTCTTCCTGAAGCCGATGAACTGCCCGCATCACTGCGAGATATACAAAACAAAGCCACGCTCATACAAGGACCTTCCTGTACGGCTAGCGGAGTTTGGTACCGTTTATCGTTACGAACAAAGCGGCGAACTGCACGGCCTTACACGCGTACGTGGCTTTACTCAGGACGACGCACACTTGTTCTGCCGTCCGGACCAGGTAAAGGAAGAGTTTAAGAAAGTAATCGACCTGGTACTTTACGTGTTTGCCGCGCTTGGTTTCGACGATTACATTGCGCAGGTATCTCTACGTGATCCTAACAACAAGGCCAAGTATATTGGTACCGATGAGAACTGGGCGCTAGCAGAATCTGCTATTATTGAAGCCGCCGAAGAAAAAGGCTTGCGTACAGTAATAGAAACAGGTGAAGCCGCTTTCTACGGTCCTAAGCTTGACTTTATGGTTAAAGACGCCCTTGGCCGTAAATGGCAGTTGGGTACCATACAGGTTGATTATAACCTGCCCGAGCGTTTCGAACTGGAATATACCGGTGCTGATAATCAAAAACACCGCCCGGTAATGATTCACCGTGCGCCGTTTGGCTCAATGGAACGTTTTGTTGCGGTGCTGATAGAGCATTGCGCAGGTAACTTCCCGCTGTGGTTGTCGCCCGAGCAATTTATTATTTTGCCTATATCTGAAAAGTATGAAGATTATGCAAAAAATGTTTCTGATGTGTTAAAAAATTCCGATATTTGCGGGCTAATTGACTTCAGGGACGAGAAAATCGGGCGTAAAATCCGCGACGCTGAGGTTAAAAAGATCCCATATATGCTTATAGTGGGCGAGAAAGAAGCTGCCGAGGGCATGGTTTCTGTTCGTAAACACGGACAGGGCGATTTAGGAAGCATGAGCATAGAGGAATTTAAACAACAAATAATTAAAGAAATAACAGTATAACTTGGCATTAAACAAACCTTTCAACCGGGGACCCAGGCTACCATTTAAGAAAAAGGAAGCCGAACATAATATTAATCAGTTCATCAGGGCACAGGAAGTGCGCCTTGTTGGCGACAATATAGAGCAGGGCGTTTATCCGCTTAAAGAAGCTTTAGCTATTGCTCAGCAACTGGAACTTGACCTGGTAGAGATATCTCCCAACGCCAATCCGCCCGTTTGTAAGGTAACAGACTACAACAAATTTATTTACGAGCAGAAGAAAAAGCTGAAGGAGATAAAGAGCAATGCCAAACAAACGGTAATTAAAGAAATACGCTTCGGGCCGAACACCGATGACCACGACTTTGAATTTAAGCTGAAACACGCTACAAAGTTTTTGGAATCCGGCGAAAAGGTAAGGGCTTATGTACACTTTAAGGGCCGCGCCATTGTTTATAAAGAGCAGGGCGAGATATTGCTTCTTCGTTTTGCGCAGGCACTGGAAGAGGTAGGCAAAGTAGAGCAATTGCCAAAGCTGGAAGGTAAACGCATGTTCCTGACAGTGGCGCCAAAGGCAGCTAAAAAGTAATTACGTGCAGCACCTGAAAAGTGCTTGTACATTGAAAATAAAACGTTGCGAAACGTAAATATCTAAAAACAAACAAATAGAGTTATGCCAAAAATGAAAACCAATTCCAGTGCAAAAAAGCGCTTCAAGCTTACTGGAACAGGTAAAATTGCACGTAAGAACGCATACAAAAGCCACATCTTAACCAAGATGTCTACAAAACGTAAGCGTGCCTTAGGCCACACCAGCTTAGTATCTGATGCGGACATGGGTAACGTTAAACGTATGCTTTGTATCGGGAAGTAATCAAATTAATTTTTTAACCAGGTATTAGAGTACTAAAGCGCCCGCAGGGGACACTCACTACCAAAAACAATCAAAAATGCCACGTTCAGTAAATGCAGTAGCTTCGAGAAGGCGCCGCAAAAGGATCATGAACCTCGCCAAAGGTTATTGGGGTTCACGCAGCAAGGTTTACACCGTTGCTAAAAACACAGTAGAAAAAGGTTTACAGTATGCTTACCGCGACCGTAAAACCAAGAAAAGAGAATTCAGAGCGTTGTGGATACAACGTATCAACGCAGGTGCACGCCAGCACGGCATTTCTTACTCACAATTGATGGGTAAACTTGCAGCTAAAGAAATCGGCCTTAACCGTAAGGTATTAGCTGATTTGGCGATGAACAACCCAGACGCTTTCAAAGCGATTGTTGATGCGGTAAAATAAACCGGCTCATTGCAATAGAAAAAGGCCTTCCAAACTGGAAGGCCTTTTTTGTTGTTAAAGTTTTTGCTGCCTAACATATGCCCGACAAACCATCTTACCTTAATTTTGACCTGACAAGTTATGCCTGGAAACCGGACATTAACTATCGCGACCACCCCGAGCTATACAGGGTAGGCAAGGGTGAACAGGGCGTGCTGATTTGCGAGCCCTACAAAAGCGAGATAGGCCAACACTGGCGCTTTAAAACCAGGGAAATAGCACTGGAAAGCAGCGCGGCTATCTACGCCATGTTTTGCAGTTATGTAGAAGCAGGTGACTTTGTTGGTGCAGATATGGCCCGTAAGTACCTGCAAATGGGCTACACCCGGGCCCGGCGTTATGCCAATTACAAGGGCGGTAAAAAGTACGACGAGACAGACAACTATCGCTTACTGGAACGCGGGACCGGCGAGCAGGAGAAAGCCGAAGCTGCGGCTATATTTTACCAACAATGGAAGGCCGCAGAGGCAAACCCGGTTTACAGTACAATGAAAAAACAATGGAAACATGAAAGGGGTTAAAAAGCAACATCTCCCACAAAAAATATGCGTGACCTGCGGACGGCCATTTACCTGGCGCAAAAAGTGGGAAAAGGTTTGGGACGATGTAAAGTATTGCTCTGACCGGTGCCGCACAAAGCGTGCTGGCGGTACCAGTCATTAGTATGAATGCACATCAGTACAGTAATTTAATATTAGGCCCTCTATTTGTCTCGACTTTGTTGGTGTTGTCACCAACAAGCTGGTGTTAAGTTTAAACTATGCTTTAAATGTGTATAGGCTCGTTTAGCGGGAGCTAAATAGCTAAAATGTTTTCTGAATAGTCGTACTTTATTGATACCAGCTTCTTGTTTTTAAAGATGAGCCTGGCAGAAGTTGTACCGGTTAGCCCTGCTTTTACATCTTTAGAGAACGAAAAAGCCCATTCCTCATAATTAGCCATATCGGTGTCGTAAGGTTTTGCCAGTGTTTTATCGGGTAAAACCAACTGATAGTTACTATACGCCGACACCTGGTATATGGCAACCAATTTATTGTAAAGGCTGGTCACTGCGTCGTTTATGTGGATGGCTGCATCATCAGGCAAATCCAGCGGCCATTTGGTTGCTTGTACGTTGTTGTTAGGAAATTGAACTATAGAAGTAACCTTATCGCCCGGGAATTGTATGTAAGCGCCGGCAGGCAACGATGCATTACTTTGCAAGATTACCGACTGGTACAAAGGAAGCAAGTCTTTTACCTGTTCGGGTTTAGTATAAACCGGCCGGTTCGCTACCGCAACCGTATTAAAATCATACCGCGTACCCGCTTGCTGTAACTGAGCATATACCTCTTGCGGCGAACTGCCTATGCTAATACCCCATTTTGAACCCGATGTGATGGTTCCCGACTTTGGACTGGTGTTTTCTTTTTTGCAGGAGACCATCAGCAAGGCAATAGCCGTTAGAAGGTAAATGATTCTCATTTGAGCGTTTTAGGTTTTAAGATATATTACGCCTAAAAAACATGATGTGAAACAGCTGTTGCTAATTTTATATCCGGGAGCAACAAATGTTGGGAAGGCTTATTGATATTGGTACACCTACTAAAAGTCCCTTTGCCGTGGCTGCGGTGCCGGTTAACATTCAAAAAGTAGAGTACTTGTTGGTGGCAACACCAACAAGGGCGAAAGCTCAGACCGACGGGATAACGAACATGCCGTGGTAAGCCTGTCCAACCATAGCAAGTCCGTAAATTATTGAGCCTGCTTAGCAATGAGTGCAGCTAACTGAGTGGGTTGCGAAAACATAGGGCAGTGGCTTGTACTTATTAAATCTGTTTTGGTTATGCCTGCAGCATCTGCCATTTTCTTTTGGTAAGGATATGTTATTGCTTTGTCGTTCAGCGCAAATATAAATGACTTCTTTACTTTACCAAATTTTGCTTTACTAAGGCTCACTTTATCGTCCAACGGAGCCATCGGTTCGGGCTGGATGTTTTTGACCAGGAACTCTTTTAAAGCAGGTAGTGCATCTTCTGCAAAATAGTTTAGCACTCCTTCAGCCGAAACTTTTACCGAGCCGGACAGTTGATCAATTGTCAAAAATTTACTTAGCTGATTGTCTTTTTCGCTTTCGGCCACAGAAAAAAAACTGTCTCCATCTTTAGGTACAAAAGCTGTGAGGTAGATCAGCTTGCTGATTTTATCGGGCATGTCTTCAGCAACCTGGCTTATTACAAGTCCGCCCATGCTGTGGCCGAGCAATACAATATCAGTATGGTTGCCTATGGCTTTCTCCACTGCAACTGCGTACTGTTGAAGCGTTAAACTTTTAAGTGACAATGTATCCGCACCGCGCCCGGGCAGATCAACAGTGATTACCGTGTAGCCCCTCGCTTTTAATGCTGGCGCAACCGCATACCATACGGATGCGTTGCTCCAGGCACCATGTACCAGCACAATAGTTTTTTGAGCAAAAGTGAAGCTATAAACACAGCAAAACAGGATGAACGCGAAGGTTTTTATCATAAGGGAAATATACCTATTTGTAGGTTGACGTCGATTAAGATTAGGGAAAAAGTTGATATTCAAGTTTCGCCTTTGTTAGTGTTGTCACCAACAAACCGAAGATAGGCATTAACCTTGCAGCTTTGTATACCTAGCCTTCTCTACACAATAATTGACTTAAAAGTTATCATAGTACGTGTAATCCTTAGTGATCTTGCCGTTCTCAATGGTAAAGATGGTGCAGATTGGCAGCTCGAACTTTGTATTGTCTGGAGCGGTACCACGGGATACAAACTCCACTACGATGTTCTTTTCCCCGGCAGGGTAGATGTTTACAAGCTGATCGTTTATATCTGCAAAGGTGGCGTTCAGGTCTGTATACTTTTTGGTGGTTTGCTGCCGTGTTTGCTTAACTATGCCTTTACCAAGTGATGGATCTTTAAAGTCGGCAGTGTCTGTATAAAAGTTAGCCAGCGCTGTCCAGTCGTGCTTGTTAAATGTCGAAAAGTACTTCTTAATTAGCTGTACATTGGGGTTTGCTACCGTTTGTTTAGCATTGTTACAGGCAGTAACTGCTAGTATAACTAATAAAAAAACAAGCGTTCTTTTCATAACTGCAGATAAGGGTTGTGTTGCATTGTTAAACATATAATTTGTTCTGGCAAGCTTGGTTTCGTAAACCAATATACCAAATATCATTGCGAAACAAACCGATAATGTTTGTTTCGTAGCCATGCAGTTGAATACTGCGTTAAGGTTGCTGGTCAGCAGATGTGGTATTTGCGCTCTCAGTTCTCTCCAACTTTTTCAACACTCTGAACACTGCCTGGCGTGATTGGCCTACTTCGGCGGCTATCTGGCGTACGCTTCGGCCTTCGGCGTGCAGCTTGCTTATGGTATCTTCGTTGGTTTTACGCATCTGCTCGGTATGGGTAAGCAGGTGGGCCGCCTCCGGTTCCCTGGTGGTCAGCTCGAACTTTAAAAAGCTGTATGGCTTTACTATGCGGCACAGCATTACGCTGTCCGCGCCAAATTCCACCTCATCGTTACGGGCTTTTATCTGTTTAAGGTAGCGCATGCCGGGGGAGGTGTGGCTCTCGCCCATGGCAAAGGCACTGTCGGCAAAGTTCAGCAGCATCTTACTGCCCTGCAGGTCGTTACGGGTAATAGGCCGGGCAGGGTTACGCTTTGGCGTATGCGCCAGCACCAGCATAGACAAGTTGTACTTCTGCTTTATGCGCTGCAGGCTCTGCATCAGCTTTATGGCCCCGGCGCCGGATTCGGTACTGGTGCGGAGGCAGGTAATGTTGTCGATGATTATCGTTCGTGCCTTTGTAGTTACCAGCACGTTCTCAAAAGCATTAATAATGTAATCATGAAAGCTGGCAAACTTGCGTTCGCGGCCGGCATCGGGGTTGATCACCAAGCGGTGAAACTGCGGGGCAAACTCGTACGTGTTGTAGCCGCGGTTGCTGTACCGCAGCGCGAACTGGGCAGCGGTAAGTTCAAAATCAAAGTACAGCACAGGGTCTGCCTGCTTTGTACACGACAAGCCGCCGATCATTTCACCTCTGGTGATGGAATTGCCGATCTGTACGGCGAGGATGGACTTGCCTACGTTGGTGTCTGCAAACAGAATGCACAGTTCACCCATGCTCCAAAAGGTGCCAAAGAGCCGGTTGAAAGACAGCTCTTCTTTGGGCACGTTAAGCCATTCGGTAGCTGTTTTAGAAATAAATGCGTCGTCGGTGTTTATCTCTTTGTCCTCGTCGTGTTTTCGCTTCAGTTCAAAAGCTTCGTCGGAAGTGATGTCGCCGCGGATCATGGAACGTATCAGCTCGATCTCCATAGGGCGTTCGGCCGTGTGATAGGATGGGTAATAGGTCATGAAATTTGTGGGATTTGTATTACAAATTTACCCATAATTAAAATGAGAAGTGCTGACACTGTTTTGTCAGTAGGTGTCCCAACCTCAGCGTCCCGAAGTGTCCCACCGCTCGCAAGACATACAGTCTGAAAATAGCTTAACTAGCTTTACAATAAACCATTAAGTATGATTATCTAAAGTATTTGTACTGTCCCGGGGTGTCCCGCTTGAGTTGTGTAAGTTGCTGGTGTACAGTTTGTTGATTAAAATAGGTGTCCCGGGTGTCCCGCTCTCGAAGCGGGACACTTCGACACCAAAAAAGCGGAACAATTTTACTTGTTCCGCTCGTACTGCATTAGAAATTACGTCCGTCTACCCGCCGATGGTACCTGTTTTCACCTCACCTGCACGTTTGTAATTGGCAAAGATTACACCGCTTGGGGTAACCGTATTTTCAACCAGGGTGAACGCCGCAGGGATGATGGTGTTATCAAAGAGGCGTTTACCTTTGCCCAGCAATACCGGGTAGATCTTGAGCCAAAGCTCGTCTGCCAGGTCGTGTTTAAGCAACAGCCGGGCAAGTTCACCGCTGCCCCAAACTTTGAGGTCGGGACCGTTGGTATTTTTAAGCTTTTCGATGTCTTCAACGTTTTTGAGAAAAATGGTGTTGCTCCAGTCAGATTGTTCCAGCGTGTTAGACAGTACATATTTTGTGGCCTCGTTTATACCGGGCCAGTATTGCGCATGCTGCGGCCAGTAGCCGGCGAAAATGTCGTACGTTTTCCTGCCGAGGAGGAGGTCTGCAGGTTTCATTTGCTTCCGCATCATCTGCCCGGAAACTTCATCATTATAAGGCGCCGACCACCCGCCGTATTCAAAGCCCCCTGATATGTCTTCCTGGGGTGCGCCGGGCGCCTGCATCACACCATCCAGTGTGATGAATGTTAGCACGATTATTTTTCTCATAGCTTTTGCTTTGCTTGTGATTAATTATTACAAACATCAACAATAAAACAGGGAAAATTGAGGGGCAAATGCGACAGTAAAAGGGGGGAGAATAGCGCCAAAACAAAAAAGCCCCAGGACTTTCGACCTGAGGCTTTCTACTTAAAACGTGACCCGGGAGAGATTCGAACTCTCGACCCAATGATTAAGAGTCATTTGCTCTACCAGCTGAGCTACCGAGTCGGGGCTGCAAATATACAGCTTTATGTGATTTTACAAACAGGTTTGTGTCAATACTCTGCAAGGAGTGCATTACGCCATTGCGTACATTTCCTCGCGCTGCTTCTGTACCACGTCGCTGTTGATGTACTCGTCGTACGTCATCAGCTTATCTATGGTGCCACCCGGGGTAATTTCCACTATACGGTTAGCTACGGTTTCCACCAGTTCATGATCTCGCGAAGTGAACAGGATAGTGCCACGGAAGTCTTTCATGCCGTTGTTAAGGGCTGTGATAGATTCCAGATCCAGGTGGTTAGTAGGCTCGTCAAACATCAGTAAGTTAGCCTGCTGCAACATCATGCGACTGAACATGCAGCGCATTTTTTCACCGCCTGATAGTACGTTGCTCTTCTTTAACACCTCTTCGCCGCTGAACAGCATCCTCCCCAGGAAGCCTCGAATAAACTGGTCATCTTTTTCGCCAGGAGAGTACTCGCGCAGCCAATCAATCAGATTAAGATCTTTGCCTTTAAAGTATTCTGCGTTATCGATTGGAATATCAGCCCAGTTGATCGTAACTCCCCATTTAAATGAGCCTTTATAGTCAGCATCTCGACCGGTAAGGATGTCGTAAAAGGCGGTAGTGGCCAAACTGTTGTTGGACAGGATAGCAATTTTGTCACCTTTATTTACGTGTAGATTTACATCAGAAAAGAGCAACTCACCGTTAAGGGTTTTGCTAAGTTTCTCTGTTTGCAGCACCTGGTCGCCAGCCTCTCGGCCCTGATTGTTGAAAATGATACCAGGGTATTTTCTGTTAGATGGCTGTATCTCGTCCAGATTTATCTTATCCAACGCCTTTTTACGGCTGGTAGCTTGTTTGGATTTGGAAGCGTTTGCGCTAAATCGACGGATGAACTCTTGTAGTTCTTTTACTTTATCTTCTGCTTTCTTGTTCTGCTCAGCACGTTGTTTTAAAGCCAATTGGCTTGATTCGTACCAGAAAGTGTAGTTACCGGTGTAGGTGGTCATCTTACTGAAGTCGATATCTACTACGTGGGTACATACGGTGTCCAGAAAGTGCCTGTCGTGCGATACCACCAATACAATAGCCTCGTAGGACGCAAGGAAATCTTCCAGCCAGGTTACTGTATGTATATCCAAGTCGTTGGTGGGCTCATCCAGTAATAGGATGTCGGGCTTGCCGAAAAGTGCCTGTGCAAGTAATACGCGTACCTTCTGGGTGTTATCAAGTTCCTTCACCATTTTATAATGGAACTCTTCTTTGATGCCGAGATTGCTCAGCAGGGTAGCAGCATTGCTTTCCGCGTTCCAGCCATCCATTTCAGCAAAAAGGTTTTCCAGTTCGCCGGCACGTTCACCATCAGCATCGCTAAAATCTTCCTTCAGGTAAATAGCGTCCTTCTCCTTCATTACCGCGTACATCTCTTTATGACCCATCATAACGGTCTCGAGAACGGTGAACTCATCAAAGGCGTAGTGATTTTGGCTAAGTACCGCCATGCGCTCGCCTGGAGTGAAGCTAACAGACCCACTGGTAGGATCAATTTCTTTTGATAATATTTTTAAGAAGGTAGATTTACCAGCACCATTTGCACCAATAATACCATAACAATTTCCCTGTGTAAACTTAAGGTTAACGTCTTCGAACAGCGTTCTCTTTCCGTAACGTAAAGATAAATTAGATACCGTAATCATTTACTTGTAATTTCTGCAAAAATACGCTTTAAAACTTAGTTTTTTAGCATGAATAAAGGTGGTTGATTATTAAGAAAATGGAGTTTCTACACTAACATTAAAAATTCCCCAAAAGTTTAAAAAAATTGGGGATTGTAGTACCCATAAATTACATTTGAAAACAAACTAACCGATTATCCAATGCGTTATTTATGAGTAATTAACCGATTTACAGCCGCTACTACCTTTTGGAACGCCCTTTGACTAGCATTTACTAAAACGTACTCTTTAAACCTTTTATATTTTAGTTATGGGATCCGTAATAATCTGTTTGGTTGTCGTTAATATTGCAACGGCATTGCGTAACGTGGAGGAAAGAAAAATTTATTAAAAATAAATATATAAACGCTTCCCCGGCTTAACCCAAAGATCAGCTGAAAACCTCAGTAAGTCTTTGGGTTTCGTTTTCTGTAAGCTTTTGTAGTTGGCTGGAGGCTAGCATTTTCATCATCATGCTAAGGCTGGCTGTTATTGTAAATGTCGCTTGAGTATTATTGCCATCAGCCTCTAATTTCCATTTCAACTCCATATCAAACGGAGGTTTTTCTGCCGGGATGATCGTGATCTCAGAATTAGGCTGACGCGAATTAATCTTTAGGCTGAGTTTGGTGATGTTTTGTATCTCAAAGCTTGCTTCTTCAGCGTTAGATTGCCAGTTGATGATGTTATCAGGCATCAGCCGACTATGATTATTCATGTCGGCCAGAAAGTTATACACCGGCTCTACTGGTTGATTTACCTGGACTGTACTCTCAAAAACACTCATACTATTTTCCCCATGTAGACGGCTCTTCACGCCACTTCCTTAACATATCAGTATCCGCTTCAGAAATGTATTGTTTATCGCTGGCGTATTTAATTAACGCGTTGTAGTTAGATAATGTTACATACGGGCATTTAGCATTTTTGAAGTTCTCTTCGGCAACATCAAACCCGTAGCTGAAAATAGCTGCAAGCCCTGCTACATTATACCCTGCATCACGCAACGCGTTTACAGCTTGTAAGCTGCTTTTGCCGGTAGATATAAGATCCTCAACAACAACAACACGTTTGTCTGTGGATATTTCGCCTTCTATAAGGCTACCTGTGCCATGTTCTTTAGGCTTTGCCCTAACGTATATAAAAGGTAAACCAAGTTCCTGTGCCACCAGTACACCCTGTGGTATGCCGGCGGTAGCAACACCAGCAATGCAGCCAACAGCACCAAATTTCTCCTGTATGTACGAAGATAGCTGCTGCCTGATGTATGTACGGATAGTAGGATAGGAGAGCGTTATTCGGTTATCGCAATAAATAGGTGACTTCCAGCCCGAAGCCCATGTAAAAGGATTATTAGGTTGTAATTTTATTGCTTTAATTTGCAGCAGAAATTCGGCCACCTGCTGCTCGGTCTCACTATAGGTTAACATGTCTCAAAAATACAGAATTTATATAAACGAAAAAGTAGTGTTGATAACCAACACTGCCCCTAAACAGGCTAATAAGTTTCAAAGAATTGATGCTGAGCATTTTGACCTGAAAATTATTTATCCGTGGGTAGATGCACAGCCGGGGAAGTACTTTTACGTTAGAGTCAACGATCCTAAAGCCTTTTTAAAGAAGGCATTAAAAACAGCTACGTTAATTGAGGCGGCGGGAGGCTTAGTACAGAATGACGATGGCACCTACCTGTTCATCTATCGTAACGAAAAGTGGGACCTGCCTAAGGGAAAATTAGAGAAAAACGAAAAAAAGAAAGAAGCTGCCGTACGCGAGGTAGAAGAGGAGTGTGGTATAAAAGTAAATAAGCTTGAAGAAAAGCTCTGCAGAACGTACCACATGTACACCTGGAAAGGCAAAACGGTTGTCAAAAAAACATATTGGTACCTCATGAGCCATAAAGGCAAGGCGAAACTAGTGCCGCAGCTTGAAGAAGGTATTACCGATGTGCGCTGGTTTGACAAAACCCAGATAGCGGCTATTGTTAAAAATACCTTTCCGTCTATTATGGATGTGCTGGAGAAAGCAGAACTCCTTACAGATAGGGTAAAGCTTCCTTAGGGATAAATTGCGTTACATCTCCATTGTAACGGATGATCTCGCGGACGATGCTTGAACTAATAGAAGAATAACCTGGCTTGCTCACAATAAAAATGCTTTCAATTTCGGGCTCCAGCGCATGGTTCATCTGAGCGATGGCTTTTTCATATTCAAAGTCTGACACAGTTCGTATGCCCCGTATCATATACTCCGCGCCTATGCTCTTGCAAAAATTCACAGTAAGCCCCTCATAAGCAACAACGTGTATTTTCGGATCGTTGTCAAATACAGCACGTATCATCTCCTCCCTTTTACCAACACTTAGTAATCCCTGCTTGGTACTGTTTACACCAATACCAATGTAGTATTTATCGAAAAGACCAACCGACCGGCGTACTATGTCCACATGGGCCTTTGTAATAGGATCGAACGAACCAGGAAAGAGCGCTATTTTCATAATTATGGATGTACAATTATAAGTATAGCTAAGTAGTTTTCTATAATAAAATAACAGAATGCTGTTAAGCATCCTGTTATTTTATTAAATTCCAAATGTTTAATCAATACCTCCCGGTAGGAAATTTACGCCAAACCATTTTTCAGCCAGGTAGCCCCCTACAGTATATCCGGATACTCCACCAATAATTCCACCGTAAAGCGGATTGATTTGACTACCAATTGCAGCGCCAATTGCTATGCAACTTACTACTACTACTACAGCAACAATTGCCTTGCCAATAGATGCCAGCGCACTCCACAACGATTGGTTTTGTAGGGCGTTTGTAGATAAGTGTTTTACATTATCTACAGCAAGCGGTGCATTAATCAGGCTACTAAAATTATAGTCGAAATCAGAGCTGTTGATATAAGCTTTAATAGCTATTAGTGAATTTACCATAGCTGTCTTTTGATCACTAGGTAATGAAAAATCAGTCTCTACCTGTGACTGGGTATTTGATATTATGTTGGTATAACGCCTTTTAATATTACTTACATCCGTTACCGTGAAGCTTGTCTGATTGCTGTATGTAGAAAAGGCGGTTTCACTTGCTGAAATGAACGACCTGTTTAAGTTGTCTAAATATGAATATGAGGCAGTCGGTATGTTAGATTGCATTTCTGCTGGAACAGTAGATGCTTGCGCCATATAGTCAGAGAAAAGTGTAACCGGAGTTGGCGGATCACTCGGGTTGGGATTCAATAGGTTGGGCTTTAAAATGCTTTTAACACTTTTATCCGGATTAATAAATTTCCCTGAAAGCTCAGCTACCAATGAGTTGAACAGTTTTACTTTTTCTGCTTTACCATTGACATAAGAAGAAAAGCTTTCTTCAGCTTTACTTAACGAACCTGACGTAGTACCGGCACTACTTTGCCTTTGCTGAAGATTGTAATCATAAAATTTTGTGATCTCTTCAGAAACATTAGGTTTTTGGCTTTCGCTACTTGAATGAGTTTCTGAATTTTTTTGGCACGAGGATCCAAAAAACAAGAGCAATGCCCCTGCTAATAGCAATTTTTTTTTCATGTGATAAGATTTGTTTATTAATATTTATTTAAACGAATATAATAAACAATAATTAAATGTCATCTGAAAAATTGCATAAAGGTTACTTGCACTTAACTAATAATACAATGCTTTTTAGCTCGATATATCTATGATATTTTCTTAAAAAAAGAAAAGGATGAATGACCGTATTTACGCTGTTCAACAAAAGCTGAGTGGTTGCTTAGGTTTTGCATGCTTTGATGCTCTACAATAAGCAGGCCGCCATCTTTTAGTAATCCTCTTTCGAAGACTGTTTTAGGTATTTCAGGTATCCTGTTAAGATCATACGGTGGGTCAGCAAATATCAGGTCGTATTGCTCCGTTTCGGCCTGCAAGTATTTGAATACGTCGGCCTTGTAGGTTTTTATCTGATCCAGCCCGTGCTGACGGGAGGTGTCTTTCAGGTAGTATACGCATTGCTGGCTACGGTCAACACTTGTAACTTGGGCTGCACCACGTGATGCAAATTCCATTGAGATATTTCCGGTACCGCTAAAAAGATCAAGTACGGCAATTTCATCAAATTCAATGTGGTTTTGCAAGATGTTAAACAGTGCTTCCTTGGCAAGATCAGTAGTGGGGCGTACAGGAAGGTTTTTAGGCGGGTTGAGCCGCAATCCTTTTAATTTTCCTCCGATGATGCGCATAGCGAAAGAGCTGCGAGGCTAAGAATTTTGTGAGGGACTATAGCTTCGGGTAAGTCCAGCGTTTGAATGGTATTCAGCTTAACATGGCCAAAAAAGTCTGCAAGGTAGCTAAAGCTTATATCGGCAGCATTGATATCACCACTAAATACCAATGTAATATCCGCTGGTTTAAGCTTTAGTTCACTGGCAACCAGGGCCACAAAGTAGCCAAGCTCCTCATGATTTTTATAAGTGAATGAATTGAAGTAACGTAAACGGTTATAGTTAAAATTAAGCACTTCTACTACGCTGTTCTCTACGTTCAGAAATATGTCGGTACTAGTAGGAAAGTTGTTAGCTACAGCACTTATCCAGCCTTTTGCACGATGAACCGTTATTTGTTTATCCACAGCAGAGAGCCCTGATGAAGCCAGTGTGCCGATTTGCGTTTTATATACGATAACATTATGGCCATCAAAGTCCTGAGCGTAAACATTATCCTCTGCCGACACATTTAACAAACGCGCAATATTAACTGCGTACTCATCATCGTACAAACTTTTTGGAACCAACGTGAACCCGGTGTCGGTAACGCCTGTAATTACTTGCTGATATTCTGCTGTTAAAATTTCTGCCAGTTCTTGTGGGTTGGTCAATTCGGCAAGCGGGCAATTCTCTGCCCAAGCCAATAGCTGCCTATTGTGTAATATAATGTAAGAAAAGCTGGCGGCATCTATTTGCAACAACAAAACATAGTCGCGCGCGGCGCCTAAATCAAGGCTTTCGTCGGTATATTTATAGTTGTGCTCGCTCATTCAGGTAAACAAAAGTAATATAATTTGCCATAGTTGATCTGCTTAATTATCATCATTTTTGCATATGCCTACATCTGAGCAGATCAGCAAAGCGTTTCCATTTGAACCTACACCGCAGCAGCAGGAACTATTTACAAAGCTACATACCTTTCTGTTAAGTGATGACGGCGACGAGTGCTTTATTCTGAGAGGATACGCCGGTACCGGTAAAACAACGGTTGTGAGCGCGCTGGTAAAAGCGTTGGCCGCATATAACTACAAGTCGGTGCTGCTCGCACCTACGGGCCGCGCGGCCAAGGTAATAACCAACTACTCGGGCCGTAAGGCATTTACAATCCATAAAAAAATATATCGTAAGCGCTCGGCCATGAATATGGATGAGGCATTTCTGCTGAACGAAAACATGCATGCCAATACGTTATTTATCATTGATGAAGCATCAATGATATCAGACGATATAAATGGCCACAATATTTCCAGTTTACTAAAGGATCTGGTTAATTACGTTTACAATACACGAAATTGCAAGCTGATGCTGGTGGGCGATACCGCCCAGCTCCCGCCTGTAGGAACGGATGAAAGCCCGGCGCTGGACGCTGCTTTAATGAAAGACCAGTTTATGCTGGATATTTATAGTTACGAGATGACCCACGTGCTGCGACAGCAGCAAGACTCGGGGATACTGTTTAACGTAACCAAAGTGCGCGATATGATACGCGAAGGGCTGGAGCAAATGCCGAGGATACAAACCAAAGGTTACAAGGATGTTTACCGCATGCGCGGCGACATGCTGGAAGAAGGCCTTAACTATGCCTACCGCAAGTATGGATATGATGGGGCGCTGGTAATATGCCGCAGCAACAAGAATGCTAACCTGTATAACCGCCAGATACGTGGACGGATTTTATACCGCGAAGAAGAACTTACCGGCGGCGACCAACTGATGATTGTACGCAACAACTACTTCTGGTTGCAGGATCAGGAGGAGGGAAGTACAGGATTTATTGCCAACGGCGATATAGCTCGCGTGAGAAAGGTGCGAAGGATTGAAGATATGTACGGCTTTCGTTTTGCTGATGTGCAGTTAGAGTTTATAGACTATGCAGAAGATCCAATTATGGATTGCAAGATTTTGCTCGACACTATGTACACCGATGCGCCTGCATTGCCTCCTGCTGAGCAAAAGCGCCTTTATATGGAAGCAATGAAGGACTATGAACACATACCCAGTAAAAAGAGCAAGCACGATGAACTAAAAAAGAACCCGTACTACAATGCGCTGCAAGTGAAGTTTGCTTATGCCATCACCTGCCATAAAGCGCAAGGAGGCCAATGGGGTGCTGTTTTTGTTGATCAGGGTTACTTAACAGAGGAGATGGTGAACACTGATTTCCTCAGGTGGTTCTACACGGCTTGTACCAGGGCTACCGATGAGCTATTCCTTGTCAACTTTAATGATCTTTTTTTTGCTGACCAGCAAGAGCTGTAATAGAATCAGTGGCTTGTAGGGTTGTGTGGTGTATGGATAAACTTTTTGTTGGCACCCTTAAGCTTGAACAACAGCATGACCATAGTGAAGAAGATCAAAGGGAGCTTCATTACAGCGCCTAACAGTTTACCGTTAAAAAATTGTCCTGGTATAGCCACTAAGATGCCAATGTAGCATAATGCAGTTGCAGTAGCCCAGGCCTGCCAGGAAGGGCCGACGCCGGGGAAGATGATAGACACCAGCAGCATAAAGGGCATTAAGCCAAGCATCAATATCCTGGGCAATATTGCTGTTTGATAAATTTCGTTAAAATAGTCGAAATTACCGCGTCTAAATAGCTCTGTGAAGCCGGTAGCACCATAGGTCTTCAGCAAGTTAAACTGCGCTGACAACCACCTCCGACGTTGTTTCTTAAATACCTCGGGGTTACTTACTTTTTCATCATAAACAAGCGCGGCGTCAGCATACGCTACATGTATTTTCTGACGGGTAAGCACAAGGCCCATTTCTTTGTCAAAACCACCCACAGCATCTATTTTGGCCATGGTGTCCTTAAATAACCTGTACTCAAGCGCCATACCCGATCCTATTATAGCCGCCGATAAATTAAACACACGCTGTGCTTTACGGAAAATGTGATTGTTCACCTCTTCGCTTATTGCGTCCAATATAGCTACAGGTGTCTCTGTGTTCTTGGCTACACGGTGTCCCTGTATTACTACATCGCCGGCATACAGATAATTGTTGATATGACGCAGATAATCCGGCGCGGCAATATTGTCAATGTCAAATACCACCGCTGCATCAAACCCTTCTTCCGTGTTAGCTATGCCTTTGTGCAATGCTTTTGACTTGGTGCTACTCTCAAAAACTACCTCAACCACTTGCAACGGCATCTCTTTAAGCTTTACAATGGTCTCCGGCTGCATAGAATCAGCTATCACACAGACATGGAACTTGTCCTTGGGATAATCAATTGTAAGTGCCTGTGCTGCAGAATTCAGTATTATAGCGTCTTCTTTATAGGCGCAGATATAAATCACAAACTTTTTAAATCCGGGTGCAACCGGTGGTGCCTTTTTGATGATTAGCTTCCCGGTAACTGAGAATACGAATAGGTATAAGCTGTAAACACCCAGATAGATGAACACCAGCGAAAATAAAAGCCAGAAAATAAATCGTATTAGTTCTATCATAAGTTTACAGGCTAAGCGAGCTTTTGGTCAGTTCAATTGTAAAGTAACATCGCCTTCGTGTTCTAACGTAAACTTAGCAACATTTACCATAACTTAATATTATGTTTTACAAAAACACCTAAGCTTATACGTATTAGCATAGCTAAAGTTCCCCCTAAAAGTAGTTTATTGTGCAATTGCTGATCAACTATTTCGGCTTATATCTTTGATGGCAGATCAGACATTGCCTTGTTGTGGAGCTTTTTTGTGAAGAAGATGTTGTATCATCTTCTTTAATTCTCCGTAACCTACACTAAGAATATCGTTAAATCTAAAGTTCAGATTCTTTTTTAATTGCACATAGCCAAATATTAGTCCGGAGTAGTAGGTGAACAACGATGCTATTGCTACACCATACAGATTATGAAAAATAGCAATGCCAAGGAAATCGGCTACGACGTTAACGGTAAGCATCAGGAAAACCTTCATCATGTTTAGATGCGGCTTGTTTAATATATCGAGAGTTACGCCCAGAAACCTATCTACAGGCATGATGATTACGTAGCACAAGAAGATGCGGAAGATGTTAAATGCATCTGATCCCGCGTATTTCTCACCCGTCAATATGTGAATTACTAAGCCTCCCAACAGAAAGCCGCCTACAGCAATTGGCAGGAGTAAAACCGTAAGTAACGACGCATACTTTTTCATGATGGTGGCTACTAAGGGCTTGTTGTCGTTTTGCGATGCTGCGGAAAGTTCCGGCAGGGCAGTTGCCACAAAACTGCGCATAGGTATCTCAAAAAATTCCATTAAACGCTGCGGAATGTAATACACGCCAACCAATTCCGTGGGGAACATCCATTTGATGATAAAGATGTCTGAACTCCTAAGTAGAATAGAACCAAGCGAGGTACCTACACTGTACTTGCCAAAGTTGGCAAGCTCTTTCATGGCCTCTACGCTTTTATGCCTTATGGTATGCGCTTGCGACCAGCCTGTAAACAGGCACATTAAACTTGTAAATACATTAGCTCCCAGGTAGCAATGTATTACCGTTTCAAAGTCGATGGTCTTCAAATATATGGTTGCCAGTACAAGTAACAAAAACCCGCCCTGGTTAGTGATCTGGATGATGAACATCTTGTCGAACCTGCCGTCGGCCTGCAACATCCAGCCTGCAATGGCCGAAGGAAGGGTAGAAACATAGATAAGCCCAAACCACTTTAGTGTTGCTGTAAGGTTAGCATCAGCGCCTTTGTAAAATATAAAGGCAAGCAAATCAATAGTAGCCAACCCGAAGGTTAATATAAACCCCACCGACCAAGCGGAACCCGCCACCTTTGCAGCACGTTCTTTAGGTGCCCCTGCATAAAATTTAATTAGAGACGTTTGTAGGAAACCCGTGCGGAACATATCCGCCAGCAGGAATGTCTGGAGAAAGAAAATGTAATTTCCAAAGTCAACCTTGCCCAGTTTGCGCGTTAATTGCGACAGTACCAGCAAGCCAATTACAGGCATAGCAGCGCTGCTTGCAAGACTGATAGTGTGTTTGTTTACGATCTTTTTTAACAAGGATATTGGTTTATGATATTTCCGGTTAAACAGCTTCCCAGGTACCAGATTCGAAGTTATACATTTTTATCACTTTTGCAGGGTTGCCTACAGCAACGCTATAGCCCGGGACATCTTTTGTTACTACACTTCCGGCCCCAATTATAGCATGTTTACCAATTGTAACGCCGGCGGTAATTACAGTATTAGCACCTATCCAAACGTTATCCTCAACTGTAATTTTGCTGGTGTTAACCTTTTGTAACCGTGGCGGGATGGTAATGTCTTCAAAACCATGGTTCAATCCCGAAAATACAACATTTTGCCCGGCCATTACATAGTTGCCCAAAGTTACCGGGCCAATTATTATGTTGCTCAGCCCAACACCTACATTATGGCCGATGATAACGTCGCCAACACCGTTGTTAATGGCCGCAAAATCTTCAACTATGCTGTGATGCCCTATAATGAATCTATTAAATGGGAAAATATCCATTCGGGAGTAAAAACCTATCCTGACGCTTTTTTCATACTTGTGAAAAAAAGGGTTTACAAACCAGCGCGTCCAAAAGCGTGGGCGGGAGTGACCCGACCGCACCAACATTTTATGCACAAACTTTTTTAGCCTGGGCCTCGATTTAATAAATTCTCCTAACGACATCCTTAAAAATTAATCTTTTAACGACTTCGCCGTTGTATCTGCTAATCCTTTTCTTTTTTCAATATCTAACCTTAGAGTAATGCTAAGTAATGCGCTTGCCAAATAAAACAGTATGTTGGATGGGTACTGTACTAAGGCTTGCTGTGGGTAATTGCCTACATTGTAAACAAATATTACCAATATCATTGCCAGGCAGTAGTTCTTAAGCTCAGGATCCTGTATAAGATAATAATTGTTTATGCCCGTTTTTAAAATGACGAACATCAGCGTACAAAATAGTATCAAACCTATATAGCCCATCTCAACGGCTACCCTCACGTAGCCGCTGTCTGGTGGGAAATTTGCAAGAAAAGAGTTTGGCGCAAACCGTCTACCCCAAACACCTACAGAACCCAAGCCACCACCAATTGGGTGAGAAAGTATGTAAGGCTTTATGCGTCGCTGATTTTCTGCACGCACGTTAAATGATGCATCTTTAGAAGGGTTAAAGGCAGATTGAAAACGCTTTATTGTTGGATTAGAAGTCGGCATAAATATAACTATAAGCAACAAAAAGCCTGCCGCTACAACCCCTGTTACTATCTTTTTGTCAAACTTAAGTATTGCGAGTAAGGCCAGCGCTGCCGGTAAAAGTACATAAGCACCCCTGGTACCGGAATACAACATCGCTAAGATGTAGAACGGAATTAGCAGCACCATCAGCACCTTTTTCCAGCTGCTGATTTTCAACATCACAAAGGATATGCACATAGTTACTGCAACAACCATATTGTAAGAAAAGGTAACCGGGTCGGCAAAAATTGCCGTTTTACGCCAGTGTCCATTAATGAACCAAAACTTAACCCTCGCCGGATCTGAGTAATACCAGGTTTTTTCAAAACTGAGAAAGCCAAAGTTCTCCTGCTGAAAACCGGATATGGCCGCAAGCAAACACAAGCCCAGCCACAGTTTAAAAAGGAACTTTATAAACTCTATTCTTTGTATTTGGTAGAGGAAAATAAAGTACATCAGCATAATAAAGCCTACAGTACGCACGGTATACACCCATGCAAGTATGGATGGTGATACCGGATTAATGGCTTCTAAAAAGTTATAAGCCAGCCATGCCAGTACAAGATAGCTGATGGGATTCTTAAAATAATCCCAACTGTTATCGTACTTCTTCTTAAGAAAAAAACCGAAGATTAGCATGTAGGTGATCGCATCCAGCAATATACCCGTTGGTGTTCCATTGGGTAAAAACTCCGAGACGTAGTTGAGCAGGAACGAAGCAATGACCAGTACCGTTATACCAAATTCCGGATAAGCAATTATCCCGTAAACTATAGGCAGGCCCACAACAACTGCTAAAATACCGGCTGCACCAATAATGCCCCCTTTAACAACTATAAAGCTAATAAGCAAGGCAAAAGGGATGAGCAAGATTATAAGGGTGCCCGGTGTCCAGTTAGCGGGCGCGAGCTTATCGCGGAGACCTTTAAACCTGCTATTACGGACCCGGTTATTAAGCATAGTTAAATTGCTTACGCTAAGAACAATATTTTTACCGCCCAAAAAAATACACCAACAAAAACAAACCATATAGCCGCAGTGCGTGTACGCTTCTCCAAAGGGGAAAGCTGTGCGTAAGGGTCTTGCTTGGTTTTATCTTGAGGAACTATTTTCATGTAGCCGGAGTATTTGTCCGAAAGAATGTTCGAATTAATCTTCAGGAATAGCTGCTTTGTTTAATATCCACCCTGCAAATTTGTTGTCAAGGCTGCGCAAAAAGTTTAAGTTCTCTTTTTGCGAACTTTTGACACTCTTTCTGGCGCCATAAACCGCAACTACTTTGTTGGCAAACAGCATCCACTCTTTTGATTTATTTAGCGAGGACAGGGCAGGAGTTTCAATAATAATAATGTCGTACTTGGTTTTAAGTTCTGCAAACCTGTTTCGTATAAAAATTTCGTCACTTACTTCCAGCGGCGTAACATCATCACCATGGTTCCCTAATACTGTGGTAGCGCCTGAGAACGCTTCATAATTATCAGGATTGTTCTTAAAGTAGTCCTCCACAAACAGCCTTGGCTGAGCCGTGCTGGTGATTGTAGGATGTGAGAAATTACCATCAATAAGCAATACTTTTTTATTGATCATGGCATAAGAATATGCCAGGCTTATTGCCAGCACGGTCTTTCCTTCGTCAGGTACCAAACTAGTGATGGCTAAAACCTTGTCGCCTTTAAGTTCCTGGTCTATCTCAAACCTTATCGAACGGATAAGTTCCTTAAAGTGCTTCATTTTTTCGCGGTGTTCCACATCCCAAAGTTTCCTCAGGTCTAATGAACCGCCGCTCACTGTATTAAGGTAGCCTAATAAAGGCAGGTTAGTTTGTCTAACCAAGTCGGCAGGGGCTTTAATGGAATCGTCGAGGAAGAACCTGATGAAGAGTATAACTACGCAGAATGCAAAAGCAATTATACCACTCAGGATAATCAGCAGCATTTTCTTTGACGGCTCGGCACCCTGCGGAGTGGCTTGCTCAACCTGTTGCAGCTTTACCGAAAAGGTGGACTGCAGGTTAGTCTCGTTATACTTGTTTAATACATCCAGGTATTCTTTGCTTGCTATATCAAGTTCAAAGTTGTACGTTTTTACAGTGGCATCAAATGGTACCAGCTGCTGGAATTTAGCATTTAGGCCAGCAAGTGCCTTGTCAATCTCCTTGATACTATACTTGGCGATATCACGGGAGATCTCAAGATTTATTTTTTGGGTAACAAGGTTTTCCTTTGTTGCCAACGGGTTTGTAAGGTACTTGTCCGACGTTAGCGCTATCTGCTGAGACAGTGTTTTGGTCACTGAATCTATCTGTGCTTTTACCGCGGGATCAAAGTTACCCCTTACGTACTTGTTAGTTAACGCGTGCAGTTCATCTTGTGTTGCAGTTACCGAGGTGTTGTATTTATTAAGAGATGCCTCTATGTACTGCCTGTCCTTAGGGTCAAACTTTCCGTTGATGTTTTTTATTGTACCTTCATAAGAAGCAACATCTTTCTCCGCAGATAGCCTGCGGTCGTTGTACGTCATTATCTGGCTAAAGATACCCCTTGACTGTTCATCAATGTTAAGCACGCCATGTTCTATTTTGTACTGCTGCAGCTGTGCCGTTTTCCTGTTAAGGGCTTCTCGTTTCTCATTAAGCAGGCTGGCCAAAAATGTAACCGCATCAGTCTCATTCTGGCGAACCGTATGGGTGTAATAACTTATGAACTCCTCGCATAGTGCATTTACCACAAATGCAGACATTTGTGGGTTTGAAGATTCGCTGGTTACCGTTATAAAGTCGCTGTCACCATCACGCTCTGCCCAAAGTATACCCCTTAGGCTCCGCTCGTCATACCACATTGAGTTAAGGAGGTTGTTAAGTCCTCTCTGGTCTTTGTCGTAGGTATCCAGCGGTTCCATGCGCTTTAGTTTGTCGGTATATACAACAATAGCGTGTTTTTTAGCAGCGTCGTTCATGGTCATGAACAGCTTGCTATAGGGTTTAAAAGGAGTAGGTTGCGTAAGGTCGTGCAGAATTAAACGATAAGATACCTGATTGTAAAGCTTGCTCAGCTTCATCATCTCAATCAAATTACTAAAGTTCTGGGTTATCTGCTGCCGCTGTACCTGGTTATTGTCGTTGTCGAGCAAATGACGAGATTCATCAACAATACCAGTGGCAATATGGGCGTAAGAAAGGTACTTGTCCGGCAGGTTTTTTACCAAAAAGTACGACACGATAATAGTAACAAGCGGAATTATAATTAGCAGGTTTTTATTTTTCCATAATACCTTCAGAAAACTCGCAAACTCCATTTTACTTTATATCTTCTAATTTAACGCCCAGCAACTCCTCAAGATTAGTTTTAGCAGTTAACAGAGATAGTTCTGCCTGTACCTTGTAACCACCTTGCTGGTAAAGGCTTGTTAAAGCCTCATTATAGTTCTGGAATGTTGTTTCCCCTTTTTGAAAGGAATATTTTAGCTGTTTAACAGCGGTTTCTCCATCTACTATAGCACCAGAACGCAACCGTAATTCGGCCTGGGCGCTAAGGTACGAGAAATACAGTCTTTTTACTTGCGCCGTTAGGCTTAAATCGTACTCCTCTTTTTGGTAGCGGGCGATGTTTACCGATTCTTTGGCGCTTTTTACAGCGAACGGCTTTCTCAAAAATTGGCCTATGTTAACAGATATACTTAACTGGTAACCGTTAAAAATATTAGGTGTAATGAGGTTTAGTGAATTCCTCGGGCTATATATGTAAGAGGCGGTAAAGGCATCCAACCAACCTACAGTTGCCTGGCTTACACCTGTTTTAGCAATTATTAAATTTGACTCCATTAGCTTTACCTGGGGGTAATTCTTTTTTGCCGTGGCAATTAATTTCTCCAGGTATTGATAATTGATGTCGTTAATCATCGTCTCCTGTGCGCGGAGCGATGATGAGCAGAATAGTCCGAAAAATAAAACAAAAACGAACAGCTTTAATTTAATGTACATAGTTTAAACTTTTTCTTTCTGGAGCATGGCCGGGATAGTACCAAATATGATCTTAAGGTCAAGCCAGAAAGAATATTTTTGAGCGTAAAAATTATCAAGTTTTTTTCGTTCGCGTTCACTCATGTCCTCTTTACCACGTTTGCTTATTTGCCATAGCCCGGTTAATCCGGCAGGGCCCAAAAAGCGCATAGACCACTCGTTAGATGTAAGCATCTCTGCTTCGTAAACAGGCAATGGGCGGTTACCAACTACGGACATATCGCCGCGCAAGATATTAAATAGTTGCGGAAGCTCGTCAAGACTGCTGTTTCGCAGGAAATTACCCAGTTTAGTAATCCTCGGGTCGTTCTTGATCTTCACAAAAGCTGATTTTGCCACACCAGTTTCTTCAGCCGCATATTGATTGTTGGTCTCGGAAAGCTTTGCCAGTAACTGATCCGCATCGGTACGCATAGACCTAAACTTGTAGAAGTCAAATACTTTGTAACCGGTACCAACACGCTTACTTTTATAAAAAATGGGGCCTTTGGAATCAAGCTTTATTGCCAGCGCTACAATCAGCATTATTGGCGATAAGCAAATAAGCATGGTTATGGATATAAAAAGGTCCAGAAACCGTTTACCGGCAGGCATTTTGTAGGTGGTATCTACCTCTTTGCCAATCTCCAGCAATTTTGGTTTTATCAGCTTAAACCTCACCAGGAAGTTAAGCCGTTCGCGGAGGTCTGACGTTGCAAAAGGGTAGGTATAAAAGTCATGCAGTTTCAGCTTTATGGCGGTTTGCACCAAACGCCTGTCTGCACGGGTAGAAAGCATTACAATAATAACCCCGTTCATGAGGAAGTTTTTGCGCAGTGTCTCCACCATCGCAAAGCATTTCTCTTCCTTATCTACCTCCATCAGCACAATTTCCGGTATGGTAAGTATAGACTGATTGCCCAGGTACTCGCCCAATTGTTCTACGGTGTCGTTAAAGGCAAAGTGAAAGCTATCTCCCAGGTCCTTAGCTATTAGTTCCCTCAGTTCCAAACCCGCATAGGCAACGTTTATTTGCGAGCCCGAGTTCTCGTTCCAGTTAGTTGCTGTCTGATTCATCATAAACTTCCAGGGCTTGGTTGATTGCGGATTTTAAAACAGTAGGGTTAAAGGGCTTATGTATATAGGCGTCTAATTTAAACGGCATGTTTGCAACCTGTTCTTCCAGGTCATGAGCTGCCGAAAGTACTATCACCGGTATATTGCGGTAAAAACCGCTGATCTTTACGTTTTTTATGAAAGATTGACCATCAAAATACGGCATCTGGAGGTCAGATATAATGAGCTTTGGTCTGTTACCATCTTCCAACCAGCTAAAAGCATCTATACCGTTGTTTTTCACAACAATATCGTAGTCCTTAGATAGGATGAAACTGAGAAGTTTAAGTATACTCAGGTCGTCGTCAACAATTAGTAATGTTTTCTTCATCCGTTAACTGTGGTAGTTAGTGCTATAAATATGGCACTTTTTATTGAAAAATTTGTGTCAAAAAAATAATGCAATCGGTGTTTTACAGCGATATTGTCAATTGTACGATGATTAACAACTATAAGTTGTGATAAAATATCGTGCCGATATTTACCGTAAAATTAAACGATTTCGTCTACGGATAAATTTGCCGGGAGCAGCCCGATGCATTTGTTAGCAAATTGTACAATTGTGGATTATTTGCCATTATTTGAGTACGTGTAATTACCTTAGCTATCATATGTCACTACTACGTTTGAAAGCATATTTTGTTGGGATTGATTTAGGAACCGGCAGTACCAAGGCCGTGGCGACTGACGAATTGGGGAACACCATCTACACAACGCAGCAACATTACCCCACTATCACTTCAAATATTGCTTTTAACGAACAAGATGTCAGCCTGATTTGGCAAGCGTTTAAAACGTGCCTTAATGATGTTATCGCATATTTCGAACAATCGCCTGCGGCGGTTTCGTTCAGCAGTGCTATGCACAGCATAATGCCGGTAGACGCCAACAGCAACCCATTAGCCAACGCGATGATTTGGTCAGACGCGCGAAGCGGCGAAATAGCACAGTCGTTAAGAGAATCTATAGATGGTGAAAACTTGTACCGCACAACGGGTACAGCCATATACGCCATGTCGCCGCTTTGTAAGATCATCTGGCTGCGCGAAAACAGGCCCGAATTATTTGCTGCAACTTACAAGTTCATATCTATTAAAGAATATATATGGTATAAACTGTTCGGCGTGTACGAAGTAGATCATTCCATTGCCTCAGCAACCGGCATGTTTGATATTCTCCAGCGCACGTGGCATCCCAAAGCTTTAGAACTGGCAGCTATAGACAGCGGCCAACTATCTGTACCGGTAAGCACTACCTATATACGGCGTATTACAAACGGGTCGTTTTCGGGCATATCAGAAGAGACCGCCTTTGTAATAGGTGCCAGCGACGGTTGCTGCGCCAATCTCGGGGGCAATGCCATTAGGCCTGGCGTGGGCGCATTAACAATTGGTACCAGCGGAGCGGTTAGGGTAGGGTCAGATAAACCTGCCTATAATCACAAGGCAATGACCTTTAACTATTTGCTTAACGAGCAAACGTTTATTTGCGGTGGTGCGGTAAACAACGGCGGGGCTGCAATTGACTGGTTGTTGAAGGATTTTCTTGGTCTGGAGCCGGTATCCGGTGTGGCTTACAACCAACTATTTAAAACTATTGAACTTATACCTGCGGGTAGCGAAGGACTGGTGTTTTTGCCATACCTGTATGCCGAGCGTGCGCCGGTGTGGGATGCGAAAAGTTCCGGAGCGTTCCTCAACATTCGACCTAAGCATACGCAAGCACATTTTCTTCGGGCCGCGCTGGAGGGTGTATGCTTTGCGCTGAACGACGTGCTTAATGCTGTAGAAGAATCATCCAGTAAGGTAAACGAGATTGTGGCAAGCGGCGGGTTCATTTCCTCACCGGTTTGGGTACAGATACTTGCGGACATCACCGGAAAAAAACTGGTACTGCAAGAAGGCGGCGACTCATCTGCACTTGGTGCTATTTACCTGGCAATGGAAGCTTTAGGGATTGATATAGCGCCAATATTGACCAAAGCGGATGAGAAGGCAACAGTTATAAACCCTAACCCGGACGCACATCAAACTTATACCAGGGTGTTTGCCGTTTACAGGCAATTATACGGTGATGTAAGATCGGCAATGCATAAACTGCACGACCTTGATCTATAAGATCATCACCCCGGGCTTGTTAACAACCGGGAGTTTAATAAAATTATCGTCGATTATACTTTCTGGCAGGAAGATGAATTTTTTGTCGAAGATTTCCTTACCGATGTAGTAGCTGAGCCAGTACTCGTTGGTAAGCCCAAAGGTTTGCTCATCTATCGGCTCTATCAGTTTAAAGGAGTTGGCAGGTATTGTTGGAAATGCATGCCTTAGCACGGATGTTTTAACCTGTTCTCCGTCTTTCTCACCGTAACCTTTAGAGGTGATCAGTATCGTCTCCAGCGGGATGTTTTTAAGATTGATCAGGTATACATACCACACCTTGCTCTCCGCATTCTCACTCTCCAATGCCACAGCTATGGCTATATCCTTAACTACATTCTGGGGAAGGTCCTTGATCATGTTTTGTTATTAAAAAGTTTCAAGATTGTAACGCATAAATGTTGCCGCTGATTGCCATTGCAGCTACATTTATGCATTACCTCTGGTTACTTCTTTTTTGGTGCCGCTTTTTTCTTTGCAGGCGTTTTAGCAGCGGGCTTTGCAGCTGCAGCTTTTCCAAACCGGCCTTTCTTCACATCTTTCGGTGCAGCATCGGCCAGTGCTTTACACTCTTCGTAGGTGAGTGATTTTGGGTCCTTATCTTTAGGTATTTTAACGTTTTGTTTTCCGAATTCAATATACGGACCAAAGCGGCCATTCAGCACCTTTACAGTTTCATCTTCAGGGAAACTCTTAATTAGCTTTTCGGCATCCTTTTTACGCTTTTCGTTAATCAGCTCTATTGCCTTTTCCTCGGTAACATCGTGCGGGTCAATTTCTTTCGGCAATGAGATAAAGCCGCTGTTGTGGCTAATGTATGGCCCAAAACGGCCTATGGCCACTTTCATTACCTTACCTTCGTATTCGCCAACAACTTTTGGCAGCTTAAATAACTCCAGCGCTTCTTCAAGCGATATGGTCTCTATGCTTTGCCCGGTACGCAAACTTGCATACAGTGGCTTCTTATCTTCGGTTTGTTCGCCAATTTGCACAAATGGCCCAAAGCGGCCTATACGTACAGATATCTTTTCGCCGGTTTCCGGGTGTACGCCCAATTCACGTTCGCCGGTGGCTTTGTCTGCTGTTTGTATGGTGCTCTCTACATCCTTATGGAAAGGATCGTAAAAGGTGCGGATCATTTTAGTCCATTCCTGCAAACCCTGGGCAATCTCGTCAAACTGTTTTTCAACGCTGGCGGTAAAGTTAAAGTCTACAATGCCTTTAAAGTGCTGTACCAAAAAGTCGTTTACCACGGCACCAATATCGGTTGGGAACAATTTCCCGCGCTCGGCACCGGTATTTTCTGTCTTTTCCTCTTTGCTGATATTCCCACCCTTAAGGGTTAATACGCGGAAGTTCCTTTGACGGCCCTCGCGTTCTTCCTTAACCACGTAACCACGGTTTTGGATGGTAGAGATGGTAGGAGCATATGTAGATGGTCTGCCGATACCTAATTCTTCCAGTTTTTTAACCAGACTGGCTTCTGTGTAACGTGCAGGCGGGCGCGAAAACCTTTCAGTCGCGTTCATCTCCTGTAGCTGCAATACCTGCCCTTTTGTTAACGGCGGCAGTATGGCGTTCTCGCCATCTGCTGTTTGGTTATCGTCATCGTCGTCGCTGCTTTCCAGGTAAACTTTCAGGAAGCCATCAAACTTCATTACTTCGCCGTTGGCAACCAAATCTTCTTTACGGGTAGAGATGCCAATTTTAGCAACAGTTTTCTCAAACTGTGCTTCGCTCATTTGCGATGCTATTGCACGTTTCCAAATCAGGTCATACAAACGCTTTTCGGAGTTGTCGCCTTCAATAGTATGCTTATTAAAATAAGTGGGGCGTATGGCTTCGTGAGCTTCCTGCGCACCGGCACTCTTAGTTTTATACTTACGCTGCTGGTGGTATTTATCACCCCATGCACTGTTAATCTCGCTTGCGGCTGCAGCTAAAGCTGTGTCAGACAAGTTTACCGAGTCGGTACGCATATAGGTAATGTTACCGCTTTCGTAAAGCTTTTGAGCAACCTGCATGGTACGCGCTACCGAGAAACCCAGTTTGCGGCTTGCTTCCTGCTGCAGGGTAGAGGTAGTGAACGGTGCGGCCGGTGAACGTTTGGTTGGCCTGGTCTCCAGGGATTTAATCTCGAAAGTTGCACTTACGCAGTCCTGAAGAAACTTTTCGGCATCCTCTTGTTTGCTAAAACGTTCTGCCAGTTCAGCTTTAAACGCGTCGCGTCCTTTGCCAAACAGCGCCACTATTTTAAAAGCGGCCTCTGATGTAAACTTATTTATTTCCCGCTCGCGGTCTACTATTAGGCGTACCGCCACCGATTGTACCCTGCCTGCAGATAAAGAGGGCTTAACCTTTTTCCAAAGAACGGGGGAGAGCTCAAAGCCCACCAGCCTGTCCAGAACACGGCGTGCCTGTTGTGCATTTACCAGGTGGTAATCTATTTTGCGGGGGTTTTCAATAGCCTTTAAAATAGCGGGCTTGGTTATCTCATGAAAAACAATGCGCTTGGTGTCGGCTTCCTTAAGGCCAAGGGTCTCAAAAAGGTGCCATGAGATGGCTTCTCCTTCGCGGTCCTCGTCCGATGCCAGCCAAACCATGTCGGCTTCTTTAGCTAATTTCTTTAATTCGCTTACTACCTGTTTCTTATCAGCCGGTACTTCATACCGTTGCTGAAAGTTGTTGTTAATGTCAATGGCATCTTCGGACTTTACAAGGTCGCGTATATGGCCATAGCTGGACTTAACGGTAAAATCTTTCCCGAGATATCCTTCTATGGTTTTGGCTTTCGCCGGCGACTCCACTATCAATAAATTTTTAGCCATTAACGGTATTTTTCTGCAAAGAAACTATAAAGTAACAGAAACACAAATGTTTTTTCCGCTACAGCTCTGCACAGTTGTAAGATATAATATGGTAATGTTGTTTTGGCGAGCAGGAAAAAACTCCCGCCAAATTGGTTTAATTACAGTAAAAAGCCGCCACCCAGTAAATCGCTGCCTTCGTAAAAAACAGCAGACTGGCCGGGTGCAATGCCGGAAACCATGTGGTCAAAAGATACCTTCATGTGATCGCCTATTTGCACAATTTTGCTTTGGGCACCAACGTCTTTATAACGTATTTTGGTAATAGCCTCAAGCGGCTCGGTAATGCTGTCGTACTTTATCAGGTTAAGATTACGTACCCAGGCTTCTTTACGTTCCAATTCTTCAGCTGTACCCAATACCACGGTGTTGGTATCTGCCTGTATCTGGGTAACAAACATCGGCTTGCCTAAAGCAATGCCCAGGCCTTTACGCTGGCCGATAGTATAAAAAGGATAGCCCTGGTGTTTGCCCACTACGGTACCATCGGTAAGTACAAAGTTACCCGGGCCAACACGTTCGTCCAGGTCTTCTACCTTATGGCGTAAAAAAGAACGATAGTCATTATCGGGTACAAAGCAAATCTCATAGCTTTCGCTTTTACCGGCAAGCTCTAACTGGCCCATTTCTACTGCCATTTGGCGTATTTCGGGCTTGGAAAAGCTTCCCAGCGGGAACTTTGTCCGGGCCAGGTTCTTTTGCGATACGCCCCACAACACGTAAGACTGATCTTTATTTTCGTCCTTACCTTTAGATATAACGTACCTGCCGTTATCCTGAAGACGAATGTTGGCGTAGTGGCCTGTTGCAATAAATTCGCAGTCCAGCTTATCGGCGCGTTTAAGCAATGCCTCCCATTTAATGTGGGTGTTGCAAAGTACGCAGGGGTTTGGGGTGCGGCCTGCCAGGTATTCGTCAACAAAGTTGTCGATCACAAAATCGCCGAATTCGTTGCGGATATCCAGTATATAATGCGGGAAACCATAGCCAACAGCAAGCGCCCTGGCATCGTTGATACTGTCGAGACTGCAGCAACCTGTTTCTTTTGAGCTGCCGCCGGAAGAGGCATAATCCCATGTTTTCATGGTTAGGCCAATAACCTCGTAGCCCTGCTCGTGCAGCATTACCGCTGCTACCGAACTATCAACCCCGCCGCTCATGGCCACTAATATTCTTCCGTGCTTACTCATTATAGCTGCAAAGATAAGTGTTTAAACGTGATGTAAGGGTCAGGTTAGCGTAAAATGCCATTACACCAATGTAGCAGCTAAAATTAAACACGTTTTGCAAAAATCATCCTTAAGTATGAGGCAATTGTCGGCCAATTATGGCAATTTTGATGTGCCGTTAAAACGATATCGTCACAAGCTATACACCGTAATTGAAGTGATTATTAATATAAATAAATATACATTATGAAGAAAGTAACTGGTATTGGTGGGATTTTTTTTAAATGCGATGACGCGAAAAGCATGAACGAGTGGTATGCGAAAAACCTGGGCTTGGAGACCAGCGCGTACGGAACAACGTTTGAATGGCGGCATGCTGATGATCAATCAAAGATGGGTTCTACAACCTGGTGCGCTTTTCCAAACGATGCAAAGAACTTTGATCCGTCGACCAAGCCTTATATGATTAACTATCGTGTAGAGAATTTAACTGCCTTAGTAGAAGAACTAAAAAAAGAAAACGTAACGATTGTTGATCAGATTGCTGAGTACGATTACGGTAAATTTGTTCATATACTGGACCCTGAAGGAAACATTATAGAGCTTTGGGAGCCGGGCGATGAGTCTGCTGAAGAGCAGTCTGCAGAGTAAGTTGTTGTGAATAGGTGTTTAGGTTAACCGCATTATAACATTTGAGTTACTATCAAAGATGAGACGTAAAGTTGAAAGCTTTGGTGTAAGTAAAAGTGCGAAATCTGAAGAAAATTGATGACTGATTAAGGGTGTCCCAAGTGTCGAAATTCTTTAGATGGTAAATCATCTTAAATCTGTTTATTGCATTAATATACAGATATTTATACCAACCATATGAACTTTTTGTACTGTCCCGGGGTGTCCCGCTTACTCCAGGTAAGTACTTATTATACAGCTACTTAACTATTCTAGCTGTCCCGGGGTGTCCCGCTTTTAAAGCGGGACACTTTGCTTTGTAATTACCGCCAGGTAAAACAATAAACTGACATGAGCCTTACAACATAATAGGTGTATTGATACTTACGGATACACAAAAATTATACATTTGTCAGGTTAAACACTTGTTATTACATGGTTAAATTCAACCGATTTACACTGGAAAATGGCCTCAGGGTGCTGGTACATGAAGATAGCACCACGCCAATGGCCGTATTAAATATACTTTACGATGTAGGTGCACGTGACGAAAACCCGGATCAGACCGGTTTTGCGCACTTGTTTGAGCACCTAATGTTCGGCGGATCGGTTAACATCCCCAATTACGATGGGCCGCTTCAGCGGGTCGGCGGCGAAAATAACGCCTTCACCAGCAACGATATTACAAACTACTACATAACGCTACCTTCGGCAAATATCGAAACTGCCTTTTGGCTGGAGAGCGACCGTATGTTGAGCTTGGCCTTTAGTGAGAAAAGCCTGGAGGTGCAGCGCAACGTTGTGATAGAAGAGTTTAAGCAGCGCTACTTAAACCAGCCATACGGTGACGTGTGGTTAAGGTTGCGACCAATGGTATACAAACAACACCCTTACCAGTGGGCAACCATTGGTAAAACTATAAAGCATATAGAAGACGCTAAAATAGAAGACGTAAAAGCCTTCTTTCAAAAGCATTACAACCCCAGCAACGCTATAATGGTTGTTGGTGGTGATGTGAAAACAGAGCAGGTCAGGGAACTTGCCGAGAAATGGTTCGGACCAATACCGGCAGGTGAGAAGTACAACCGCAAATTACTTATCGAGCAGCCGCAGAACGAAGAACGACGCGATACAGTTACGGCCAAAGTACCGTTGGACGATGTATACATCGCTTTTCAAATGAGTAATCGTGCAGACCCCGGCTATTATGCAGTCGAACTAATATCCGACATATTGTCGCGGGGGAATTCGTCGCGCCTTTACAAAAGCCTGGTAAAGGACAAGCAAATTTTAAGCGAAGTTCATGCCTACATCACCGGCAGCTTAGATAAAGGAATGTTTTTACTTGAGGGTAAACCTACAGAAGGCATCAGCATAGAGCAAGCCGAACAGGAGCTTTGGGCTGAGTTAGAACGACTGAAAACCGAACCCGTACCTGCCGACGAGCTTACCAAGGTGAAGAATAAGACTGAGTCGACCATGGCGTTTTCAGAAATGTCCCTGCTGGACAAGGCCATGAACCTGGCCTACTATGAGCTAATGGGCGATGCAGAGGAGCTGAACCAGGAAACAGCTAAATACCTGGCTGTAACGCCTGCGCAGATACAGCAGCAGGCAATAAAGATATTCAGAAAAGAGAACTCATCAACACTGATATACCTTGCTGAAAAGGTTGTACCATCGGAACAGGAGTTTTCAGAACTAGAGAATTAAAAAAATGCTGAGCAGTTCTTGTTAAGAACTCAAAACCAAGCACATGACATTAAACAGAACAATACCACCAGCGTTTAACGGGGTGGAAGCCATAAACCTCATTCGTCCGGAACATACCGCCTTTGCCAACGGCTGCAATTTATATTCATTTAATTCAGGTGGCCAGGAGCTGGTACGTATAGAATGGATATTCAACAATCTTCGGTTTAACCCGGCTAAGCCGCTGCTTAACGTAGCGGTAAACACCATGCTAACCGAGGGCACAAGCACACTTACTTCAGCTGAGATTGCAGACAAAGTAGATTTCTATGGCGCATTTTTGCAGGTAGATTATAGCTACGATACTTCGCAGGTTACGCTGTATTCATTAACCAAGCATTTGCCGCAGATATTGCCGATAATCAGGGATGTAATAACTGATTCTGTCTTCCCTGAAAAGGAACTGGTAACCTACATACGCAACCAGCAGCAGAAACTTGCAGTAAGCTTGCAAAAGAACGATTTTGTTGCACGTCGTATTTTTAACCGTGCGGTAAACGGCGACAATATTTACGGCCTTACTGCTGAGCCGGAACATTATCGCAGCATTGTAAGGGAAGATTTGCTGGCGCACTTCAAAGAAATGTACCAACCTGGCAATTGTACTATTATTCTTGCCGGCAAAATAGAAAAACTGCACATCGACCTGCTGACTGAACATTTTGAGAAAGGTTGGGAGAATGGCGCTAAAACTGCCGATGCTGTGCAAGAAGGGCTTAAACCGTCGGCAGAAAAGTTCTATTATACGCAAAAGGAAGGTGCGCTGCAATCGGCAATTAGAATTGGCATGCCATTCATCAACCGCACCCATCCGGACTTTCCGGGCATGCAGGTGCTCAACACGCTTTTAGGCGGCTACTTTGGCTCGCGCTTAATGGCAAACATTCGTGAGGATAAAGGCTATACCTATGGCATTGGCTCGGGTGTGTCGTCCTTTAAGCAGGGTGGCTCGTTTTTTATCGCTTCAGAAGTTGGTGCAGACGTATGTAAGGCAGCCGTATCAGAGATAGAAAAAGAAGTGAACCTGCTGAAAAACGAGTTAGTAGCCGAAGAAGAGCTATCCCTTGTGCGCAACTTTATGCTTGGCTCACTATTGGGCAGTCTCGAGAACGTTTTTTCTCATGCTGACAAGTTCAAGAACCTCTACTTCTCCAATTTGGATTATGACTATTACGAGCGTTACACCAACACGGTAAAAAACATCACTGCTGAGGAACTGCAACAGTTGGCTCAAAAGTACTGGAACTTCGATGAGTTCTACAAAGTGATTGTAGGGAAGTATTAACAGTACCCTGTGACACTAGGTTGATCTTAGATCAACCTAGTGTCACATTAAACAAATATCAAAACGCAATTCTTTTAATCGAATTAAAAGCATACCTTTGCCCGGCAAATAATAACTCCAAATAATTATTTGCTATGCAGTTAGACCCATCTAAATTTGTCGCCGAAGGATTAACTTACGACGACGTTCTGCTCCTCCCGGCTTACTCCGAAGTTTTACCACGCGAAGTTAATACCGGCACTTATCTGACAAAAAAGATAAGGCTGAACATCCCCATTATTTCTGCCGCTATGGACACCGTTACCGAAGCTGGACTGGCTATTGCCATTGCCCAGGCTGGTGGTATTGGTATACTCCACAAGAACATGACTATACAGGCGCAGGCTGATGAGGTACGCAAGGTTAAACGTTCTGAAAGCGGGATGATACAGGACCCGGTGACGCTTGATAAAGATGCACTACTGTCTGACGCCGTAAATATTATGCGGGAGTATGGCATCGGGGGAATCCCCGTTATTGATGCCGACCACAAACTGAAGGGTATTATCACCAACCGCGACCTTCGTTTCCAAAAGGACCTGAGCTTGCCGGTGAGTGACATCATGACCAAGTCCAACCTTATTACCGCCCCACAGGGCACCACACTTACCGAAGCTGCTTCTATCCTTCAGGATAACAAGATCGAGAAGCTGCCTGTTGTAAATGATGAAGGTAAACTGGTGGGTCTTATCACCTATAAAGACATCCAAAAAGTAAAAAATTTCCCTAACGCCTGTAAAGACGAATTTGGCCGGCTGCGTGTTGGCGCGGCTGTAGGCGTTGCCGCTGATAACATTGACCGTGTAAGGGCGCTAGTTGCCGCCGGTGTTGACGCAATTACGGTTGATACAGCTCACGGCCACTCCAGGGGAGTTATTGAGATGGTGAAAGCGGTTAAGGCTGAGTTCCCCGACCTGCAGGTGATAGCTGGTAATATTGCTACAGCTGATGCTGCCAATGCCCTTGCAGATGCAGGTGCTGATGCAGTTAAGGTAGGTATCGGCCCGGGTTCTATTTGTACCACACGTATCATAGCGGGTGTTGGTGTACCACAGTTATACGCTGTTTACGAGTGCGCTAAAGCAATGGAAAGCCGTGGTATACCGGTAATTGCAGATGGTGGTATTAAACAAACCGGCGATATTGTAAAGGCCATTGCTGCCGGTGCAAGTTCTATTATGGCGGGTTCGTTGTTTGCCGGTGTTGAAGAATCACCAGGTGAAACCATTATTTACGAAGGCCGTAAGTTTAAATCGTACCGTGGTATGGGCTCAGTAGAGGCAATGGCCAAGGGTTCCAAAGACCGTTATTTCCAGGACGAGACCGACGTGGTTACTAAACTTGTTCCGGAAGGTATTGTTGGCCGTGTACCTTTCAAGGGCAACATGGCCGAGGTTATCTTCCAGTACATAGGCGGCCTGCGTGCAGGTATGCACTACTGCGGCGCTGCAACCATCGAAGATCTTCAGAAAGCCAAGTTTGTACGTATAACAGCAGCCGGCATGCGCGAAAGCCATCCACATGATATTACTATAACTAAAGAAGCACCTAACTACACCAGCAGGGGATAAAAAGGTCCGAAGGTCGGGGAGTCCAGGAGTCCGGGTCATAGAGAACACATTCTTCGGACTTCCGGACTTTCCGACTTACCTTACTTACAACTATGAAAAGCATTTGCGTTTTTTGCGGAGCAAATTTTAATGGTGACGCTGCGCTGGCTAACGCCGTTGAGCAGCTTGCTGAAATAATGGTGAGCCGCGGCATCCAACTGGTTTATGGCGGTGGCAAGGTCGGTGTGATGGGCTTATTGGCTGATGCGGTGCTGAAGCGCGGCGGCAGGGTGGTAGGCGTTATCCCGCAGTTTTTGCTTGATAAAGAAGTAGGCCACACCGGTATTACTGAACTTCACGTAGTAGAAAATATGCACCAGCGCAAGCAAATGATGAACGATCTGTGCGACGCTATTATTATGCTGCCGGGCGGTTTTGGTACCCTGGAAGAGTTTTTTGAAGTGCTTACCTGGCTGCAATTGGGCTTGCATAATCATCCGGTGGGTATACTCAATGTTGGCGGCTTTTACGATCATTTGCTGATGCAAATGGATGTAATGGTGGAACAGCGCTACCTTAAACCCGCCAACCGTAAATTGGTGCTTTCGTCGGCTGATGCTGTAGAGTTGGTGAATTTAATGGATGAGATCGAGATAAAACCGGACGAAGTATGGTTCCACGATCGTAATCTCAGCTAGCTTTTATTTACCACCAGTTTTATTTCTTACATATACTCTTAGCCGGTGTGTTGGCGTAATGCTCACAATCCCGTTGGTCTCTTGTTTATTGGAGAGCACAATGTACATCTCCACCTCAACACCATTTTTAGAAAACTTATCTGTTCGCTTAAATCTGCCGCTTTCGATTGCCGACGTGTCATCTAAAGATCCGCTGCTTTCTCCCGCGCCAAATATTGCTTGTGCTTGTGTAAGAAACTTCTTGTAACGGTCTATAAACGGCAAGAGGTCCTCTACCGGGCGTTTTATAGCTTGCTGGTCTTTCCCAAAATTACTTTCGTCCAGTTCGTACAAAATATAGTTGATGGTGGAATCTCTTGTATTTGGGAAATAGTACACCAGCACATTCGGAAGTAGCTTTTCTTCGCGGAGGTATACCACGGGCTGCCCAACCCCCGGCGCGTTTAAGTAGGTGTTCTCCAAAAACACAGGCGTGCTTTTGGCTGCTTTCTCAAATCCCTTTACATACTCCATTGTTTTTCCCTTAACATCAAAAATGATCTGCGCGTAAGCAGCGCAATTAACGGCTATAAAGAAAATTACGGTTGTAAGTATCTGCTTTATCATAATGTATAGCAATAAACGCGGGTATTAATCCGGCAGTGCGCTAAATTAAACATTAATTGCATGGGCAGGTTTAATGGGCAAATTTTCCTAAACTTACAGCACCTATTATAAACAATTATGGATCTGGAATTTAATAAAAACGAGGATGTTAACAAGCAACTCGCCTTTGATGTAACTACACGGCTTAAAAAGATATACGCCGGCGGCGGCGAAAAAGCTGCTGCCAAACAAAAGGAAAAAGGCAAGCTGCTTGCCCGGGAGCGCATAGCTTACCTTGTTGATGACGACAAGCCCTGGCTGGAAGTAGGAGCCTTTGTTGCTGAAGGCATGTATGCTGAGCACGGGGGCTGTCCCGGTGGTGGCGTGGTTTGCGGTATTGGCTACGTAAGTGGCAGACAATGCGTGGTGGTAGCTAATGATGCTACTGTAAAGGCCGGTGCGTGGTTCCCGATAACAGCAAAAAAGAATTTGCGTGCACAGGAGATTGCCATGGAAAATCGCTTGCCTATTATCTACCTGGTTGATTCTGCAGGCGTATACCTGCCACTACAGGACGAGATATTTCCGGATAAGGAACATTTTGGCCGCATCTTCCGCAACAATGCGCTCATGAGCAGCATGGGAATTATCCAGATAGCCGCCATTATGGGTTCTTGTGTAGCTGGTGGCGCTTATCTGCCTATCATGAGTGATGAAGCGATGATCGTGGACGGTACAGGGTCGGTTTTCCTGGCGGGATCTTACCTTGTAAAGTCGGCCATAGGAGAGGATGTAGACAATGAAACACTTGGCGGCGCAACTACTCAATGCGAAATATCTGGTGTTACAGATTATAAGCACCCCAACGATAAGGCTTGCCTCGACTCCATCCGAAAGATTATGAACAAGGTGGGTGATTATAACAAGGCCGGGTTTGACCGTATAAAGCCATCCGCACCAAAACTAAACGAAAAGGATATTTACGGCATACTGCCCGATAATCGTGAGAAAGCTTACGATATGAAGGAGATCATCCTCCGCTTGCTGGACGATTCTGATTTTGAAGAATACAAAGAGGGCTACGGGCAAACCATTATCTGCGGATTGGGCCGTGTGGACGGATGGGCGGTTGGTATTGTAGCTAACCAACGCAAAGTGGTTAAAAGCAAAAAAGGAGAAATGCAGTTTGGCGGCGTAATTTATTCCGACTCGGCAGATAAGGCCACACGCTTTATTATGAACTGTAACCAAAAGAAGATTCCTTTAGTTTTCCTGCAGGACGTTACCGGCTTTATGGTAGGCAGCCGTAGCGAACATGGCGGGATCATTAAAGATGGAGCCAAAATGGTGAACGCGGTGTCTAACTCGGTTGTGCCGAAGTTTACCATTGTTATAGGTAATTCATATGGTGCCGGTAATTACGCTATGTGTGGCAAGGCGTACGATCCAAGGCTTATTTACGCGTGGCCATCAGCTAAAATAGCGGTAATGGGTGGTGCACAAGCGGCCAAGGTGCTGGTGCAAATGCAGGCAGCCGGTTTAAAGGCAAAAGGCGAGGAGGTTGACAGCGTTAAAGAGGCCGAACTGTTAAAACAAACGACCGAACGTTATAATGCCCAAACTACGCCATACTATGCAGCGGCAAGGCTTTGGGTGGATGGTATAATAGATCCGCTGGAAACACGAAAAGTAATATCCATGGGGATAGAAGCGGCCAATCATTCGCCAATAGAGAAACAGTTTAATGTCGGGATAATTCAAACTTAAGTTAGTTAATGAATAACGAGTTGTTTACTGCCGGCTTAGGCGGGTTGATTTTTGCCGCGGGCTGCATTGTATATCTTAAACGTAAAAAGTTGCTGCGTTCGGGCATAAGGGTGGTTGGTACGGTAGCCGGTTTTGCGCCCCGTGCAGATGCTGATAGTTTGCCGATACCACTGATAAGGTATGTTACTGCGGATAAGAAGGTACTAACCGAACAGTACGACGTTGCGGTAAGTTCAGCAGACAAGTATTCAGAAGGTCAAAAAGTAGAGGTTATTTATGATCCCGATAATACCTCAAGCTTTATCCTGGACAATAAAACCACAAAATACCTGGGTGTTATTTTCATGATAGCAGGAACAGTGCTGTTTACCGGCGCGTACATTTACTACCTGGTAATTAAAAATGACGTACATTGAACTATGAAGAAATTCTTAATACCGGCGCTGTTATTTTTATCGCTTCATTTAGCGGCTCAGGACGTCAATAAAATTCATCAGAATGCAATCCTAATAGATACCCATAACGACGCTATTTCCAACGAACTTATTACTAAGAACGACCTCGGCAAGTTGCAAACTACGGGCAACTTTGACCTGGTTAGGGCAAAGCAGGCGGGACTGGATGTGCAGGTGTTTTCTATTTGGTGTGGCGATCAATACAGCAATGGCACCGCATACGCCTTTGCCAACAGGGAGATAGATTCGGTAATGGCGCTCATCAACCGTAACCCGGACAGAACAGTGCTGGTACGCACAGCCAAAGATCTGAAGAAAGCTGTAAAACAGGGTAAAATGGCCGCTATGTTGGGTGTAGAGGGCGGCCACATGATAGAAGACCGGCTCGACTATATAGACAGTCTTGCCAAACGGGGCATGTGTTACCTTACCCTGACATGGAACAATAGTACGAGTTGGGCAAGTTCTGCCCGCGACGAAGTATTGCATAAAGAAAGGCTGAAGCAAACAGGCCTTGCCGACTTTGGCAGGCAGGTGGTACACAAGCTGAACGATATGGGCATTATGATAGACCTGTCGCACCCGGGCGAGCAAACCTTTAAAGATGTAATGGCAATAACTACAAAGCCGGTTATTGCATCGCACAGTTGTGCTTATGCGCTGTGCCCACACCGTCGCAATCTTAAAGATTATCAGTTAAAAGCTATTGCCAAAAACGGGGGAGTGGTGTTTGTAAATTTTTACAGCGGCTTTATAGATAGTACGTATGATGCCAAACACGAGGCTTACCTGGCCAGGCATAAACCGGAACTGGATTCGTTGATTAAAGTATATAATGACTATGACCTCGCCAGCATTAGGTTGAACGTTATCAACAAAAAGGAAGCCGACCAGCTGCGACCGCCGTTGAGCATGCTTATTAAACATATTGATTACATGGTTAAGCTGATGGGGGTAGACCATGTGGGTATCGGGTCGGACTTTGACGGCGCAGAATCATACCCATTGGGCCTGGATAGCGTAACTGATTACCCCAAGGTAACTGCCGAACTGCTGAAGCTGGGTTATAGCGAAAAGGACCTACGGAAAATTATGGGCGAAAACTTTATAAGGGTACTGAAAGCGAATAACGGAAAGTAGCGCTGGAAGTGTGTGTAAATATGCCTTGGTTGATAAGTTTTACTGCCGTTTGACCATGCCCGTGCATCTTTTTATTACCTTTGTATTCAATATTTTTGATACTGATGTCACAAGATACCGAACACGTAAAATGTTTAATTATAGGCTCTGGCCCTGCAGGGTACACAGCCGCAATATATGCTTCACGCGCAGACCTTAAACCGGTAATGTATACTGGTATGCTGGCCGGCGGTCAGCTTACCCAAACTACCGAGGTGGAAAATTTCCCGGGTTATCCGGCCGGTATTATGGGGCCGGAAATGATGGAAGATTTTCGTAAACAGGCGGAACGTTTAGGCACGGATATCCGTTTTGGTTACGTTAGCTCTGTTGATTTTACTTCTCTGCCCCATAAAGTGGTAGTTGATGAAAGCAAAACCATTCTCGCTGATACCGTAATCATTTCTACAGGTGCATCTGCTAAATGGCTGGGTTTAGAGTCTGAGCAAAAATATAGCGGTTTTGGTGTATCTGCCTGCGCCGTTTGCGACGGATTTTTCTTTAAAGGACAAGACGTAGCTATTGTGGGGGCGGGAGATACCGCAGCTGAAGAAGCTACTTATCTTGCCAAAATGTGCCGTAAGGTTTACATGATTGTTCGTCGTGATGACTTCCGCGCTTCAAGAGCAATGGTTCACCGCGTGTTAAACACCCCGAATATTGAAGTGCTTTATAACACTGAAACTAAAGAAATACTTGGTGATGGACAAAGTGTTACCGGCGTCGAAGTTATTAATAACCAATCTAACGAGACCCGCACACTTGATGTTACCGGCTTTTTTGTTGCCATCGGCCACAAACCTAATACCGACATATTCAGAGGCTGGTTAAAGATGGACGAGACTGGATACATTATTACACATCCCGGATCAACTGTAACCAACGTGGAAGGTGTGTTTTGCTGCGGCGATGCACAAGACCACATTTACCGGCAGGCGGTTACTGCAGCGGGTACAGGTTGTATGGCAGCCATTGATGCCGAACGTTACCTTGCTGCAAAAGAGCACGTAGTAACGGCTTAATCTTTTTCCCGTAGACATAATGAAGAGCGCTTGCAGTACTTGTAAGCGCTCTTTCTTTTTAAGTTTAAAATTATGTTAGTCTGGGTAAGACATCCGGCAACTTAGCAGACAAATTGCCGCCAGTTTATAAGATATTATAAGTGTCCCGCTCTGGAGTATTTCAGCTGTCCCAAGGTTCGCATTTGACACTATGCGAAAATGATATAAACTATTGTCATTTAGGTCATTAAATCAAATGACCTAAACCTTTTGTACTGTCCCGGGGTGTCCCGCTTTAATCAGGTAAATAGCTTTTATACAGACACTTAACTGTTTTAGCTGTCCCACGTGTCCCACTCTCAAAGCGGGACACCTCAGCTAAACTAACCTTCCATTTCCTTTGCAGATTCTTCTACTTTACGGGCAAGCTCCTGCTTATAGTTAATAAGGTTTCCGGTTATGGTTTCATCTCCGGTGGAAAGTATTTGTGCTGCTAAAATGCCTGCGTTTTTTGCAGCGTTTAAAGCCACTGTAGCCACAGGGATGCCGTTGGGCATTTGGAGTATGGAGAGGATAGAGTCCCAGCCATCAATAGAGTTGCTTGATTTTACAGGTACGCCAATTACGGGTAAATGTGTAAGCGATGCAACCATGCCCGGCAAGTGCGCTGCGCCACCAGCGCCTGCTATAATCACTTTAATGCCCCTGTCAGCAGCTGCCCGCGCAAAGTTGAACATGCGATCTGGTGTGCGGTGCGCCGACACTACGGTGATCTCATAATCTACACCAAGTTCTTTCAGTACGTCAGCAGCATCCTGCATAATATGCAGGTCAGACTTGCTGCCCATGATAATAGCTATTTTAGGTTGAGGAGTGTTCATAGAGTTATGCAATCACTTTAAGTGTTTGTTGTACATATCGTGCTGTTTCTATAGCTTTCTCGCGATCGCTGTCGATGATGGTTACGTGACCCATCTTACGAAAAGGCTTAGTTAAAGCTTTCCCATACAAGTGAACGTAAACGCCTGCGCATTTGAGTACCTTTTCTATGCCCTGGTAAACTGCAGGACCTTCATAGCCAGCCTCACCCAAGACATTAATCATGATGGCATTGCTGAGGCAATTAGTATCACCAAGTGGCTGGTTGAATATCGCCCTAAGGTGCTGCTCAAACTGTGAAACAACATTTCCCTCAATACTCTGGTGACCGCTATTGTGCGGTCTTGGAGCAAGTTCGTTCACCAGTATTTTACCGCTTTTGTCCAGGAACATTTCCACCGCGAGCAGGCCTACAATGTTTAGTGTTTCAGCAATCTTCTTAGCTATTTGCTCCGCATCTTGCTGTACCTCAAACGGCAGGGTAGACGGCGAGATCAGGAACTCCACCAGGTTAGCTTCGGGATTAAACTCCATTTCTACCAACGGAAAGGTTTTAACATCGCCTGCCTCGTTTCTGGCCACTATAACAGCAATTTCCTTTTCGAGATCAACCCAACGTTCTATCAGGCTTGGTTCGGTGAATGCATTTTCAAGGTAGCTTTCGTCCACAACCTTATACACACCTTTGCCGTCGTAACCATCACGACGAAGTTTTTGGATATATGGAAATGGAATATGGCTCTCCCTTAACTGCTGAGCCGATGATATGATCTGGAATTCAGCGGTTGGGATGTCGTTTTCTTTGAAGAATTGTTTTTGCAACCCTTTATCCTGTATTAACCGGATAATCCGGCTTTGCGGATAAACCAACACGCCTTCTTTCTCCAGCTGTTCCAGGGCGTCTACGTTAACCTTTTCAATTTCAATAGTAAGCAGGTCTACCTTTTTGCCAAAAATGTATACGGTCTCGTAATCACTTAATGAGCCCACTACAAACTCGTTGCATAGACGGCGACAGGGTGCCTCCCGGTCCGGATCCAAAACTTTAATGGTAACGTTGTAATTTATAGCTTGTTGAATAAGCATGCGGCCCAACTGGCCCCCGCCTAAAATGCCTAATCTGAGATCGCCGTAGAATGCTTTCATGTAGCTGACAAATTTAGGGTTTTCTTTCAAACACTTACATACTATTCACAAACACGTCCACAAACAAGATTTACAAAGCGCTGTTTAGTTTACACACAACGGTAAAGGCTGTTAAACGGTAGAAAATGAAACCGCAAAAACGTACCTTTGCCCCGTTTTTTACATCTTATTTAATTACATGAAGTTTAATATAGCAGTAGCAAAGGGTGATGGTATTGGCCCGGAAATAATGGCAGCCGTGTTGCGGATTTTTGACGCAGCTGAAGTGCAGTTAGGTTACGAGTACGTAGAAATGGGTAAATCGTATTTCGACGCGGGACATTCTACAGGGATGACCGCTGAAGCTAAGGAAACTATAGAGCGTTTGGGTATCTTGTTTAAAGGTCCAATGGAAACACCCAAAGGTAAGGGTGTTAAAAGTATCAACGTTACCGCCCGCAAGGTATGGAACACTTATGCCAACCAACGTGATTTCCGCTCTTTAAATGGAGTAGATACCGTGTTCTCTAAAGCGGGCATTCCGATAAACCTGACCATTGTTCGCGAAAATATCGAAGACACTTATGGTGGTATAGAGCACTTGTTAACAAATGATGTAGCCGTAGGTCGTCGTATTATCACCCGCCCCGGATCGGCACAAGTAATTAGGTATGCTTTTGAAATGGCGCGCCGTAAAGGCTATAGTAAGCTAGCCTGCGGTCACAAGGCTAATATTATGAAACTTACTGACGGCCTCTTCCTGGAAACCTTTTATGAAATTGCGCAGGAGTACCCAGACATTCAGTCGAGCGACATTATTGTGGATGACCTTTGCATGAAGTTGGTTTCCCGTCCAGAGATGTTTCAGGCTATTGTACTTACCAATCTGCAAGGCGATATTGTATCTGACCTTTGCGCCGGATTAGTGGGCGGCTTGGGTTTCGCTCCGTCGGCTAACATTGGCGATAACATATCTATTTTTGAAGCCGTTCATGGTACCGCACCAGATATCGCGGGTAGGGGTATCGCAAATCCTACGGCACTACTGCTTTCCGGCATACTAATGCTGCGTTATTTAGGGTTTACCATGACGGCTGCAAAGATCGAGAATGCATTGCTATACACACTCGAGCAAGGAATTCATACCGGAGATTTTGGTGACAAATCTGTTCCTGCATCAAACACGGACACCTTTGCTGATGCGATTATCAACAATTTGGGCAAAATACCTTTCAAAGATGGTGTAATTGCACAGCCCGATGTTCCAAATAAAGCCAACCAGGATCACCCGGCTAAAAATAAGCTTACCGTTACCAACAGTAACGTCACAGAAGAAATGATCGGAGTTGACGTGTTTGTAGAGTCTAACCTGCAACCATCTGAGCTGGCCGCTATAGCGCAAACCAAGCTGACAGACAACTTTGAACTAATAATGATATCCAACCGCGGTACGCAGGTTTGGCCTACAGGCTCCATCTTTACGGAACTTGTAAACGAATATCGTATTCGTTTTGAAAAGAAGGAAGGCATCGAGATCACCCAAAAAGAGATACTGCACATTGCGGCAGATCTATCAGAAAGCCTAAAAGTTTGCTCGGTGGAGTTCCTGATGAAGTTTGGTGGCAAAATAGGCTACACTTTGGCTCAGGGGCAGTAATTCTCATTTTACTTTAACCATAAAAAAGCCGTGACGTTTGTCATGGCTTTTTTTGTGCCTTAATGATGTTAACTATAGCTGTTTGGAATAAATAATACTAAACAAAATACTTGTAATGGGTATTTTGCTTTAAAACCTACAATTGCCGTACCAATTCCCTGTACTTAAAGAAAGTGCCCGCTTGAGGTACTTTACATTTTTCTACCTTTATGTTATGCAGGGCATTCCCTCGGGCTTTGCCTTGACTGCTGTTGCCAATTACCTAACAGCAAAAGGATTGTCTTCCCACTCAGTTGGTACTTTTGTGGCCATTGTAGGTATACCATGGATTATTCAATTTATCTGGGGGCCTATAATAGATAGATATCAGTTCTCTGTAATTGGCCACCGAAAGCATTGGGTGGTATTAACTCAATTGTTTGCCTTTTTAGCGTCGTTAACGTTGTTGGTTATACATGATCCGGTAAAGCAGCTTACGCTTATGTCTGTGGTGTTTTTTATTCATAGCAATTTCGCCAGTGTACAAGATGCCAGCGTTGACGCAATTGCGATATCTGTTGTACCTGAGCAGGAGCGTGGCCGGATTAATGCTTTCATGAGAGGTGGTTATCTGCTGGGCATTGCGGCAGGCTCTGCCGGGCTATCAACAGTGCTGCATAGCTTCGGGTTTTTCTATGCGGCACTCGCGCAGTCGCTACTACTATTGATTATGACCATGCTTACGTACTTTATCAAATTTGACAGGTTTGATACGTACATACCAAAACTTACTATCGGGTCCGGGAGCTCTCACTATAAGCCTGGAGAAGATAATCCCAGCCTTAGATGGTTGTTTAAACAGCTTTACGAAGGCTTTATTGAAAGGCAAAGCCTGCAAACCTTTGCTGTTATTGCCTTGGTATATACTTGCAATAGTATTTTCATCAGGTCGTTCTCCTTCCACTTAATCCATACCCTTCACTGGGCAGATAATGCGGTATCGGTATTACAGGGAAGCTGGGGAACCATTGCAACTATGCTGGTTGTTGTTGGTGGCGGTGTAATTGCTGACCGGATGGGGCCTGCCAAACTACAAACAAGGGTGATGATATGTATTGCCGTATTCCTGATTATGTTTAACGTATTGGGTGGCTTTTGGATGAACCATAGTGTAAGCGTCACGGGAGCTGTGCTTTGGAATTTTGCAGACCCGATGTTTAGTGTTGCAGCTATGCCGGTTTTAATGGCTTTGTGCAGAGATAAAGTGGAGGGTTCACAGTTTACTGCTTATATGGCGATGGTAAACTTATGTGATGTTATGGGCGCTTACATTTCCGGTTGGGCAATGACCTGGTTAGCAGCGCCGGTACTTGGCTTCGTTTGCGGATGTTTGATATTTACCGTTGTTGCTATCCGTATATATAAACGCAGGCCGAGAATATCTTCTCAGCCTGCGTATTTAAGCAGAGTTGGAAGTATATAGTTAAATGATATGCTCAAGCATTGTTTTTAGCACTGCCTGCGCAGCCCATACCCGGTTTCCTGCTTCATGTATGACGATGGATTTGAGTCCATCCAATACCTCTGATGATAGTTCCAGATCGCGCCTTACCGGGAGGCAATGCATCACTTTGGCGTTTGGAGCAATACTGAGCTTTTCGTTGGTTAACATCCAATCATCATTGCCGGGCAATACGTTGCCATAAGGCTCATAGGCTGACCAGTTTTTCACATAAATGAAATCAGCATCTTTTATCGCTTTATCCTGGTCATGCGTGATGGTTGCACCTTTTGTGAATTCCTCAGAAAGCTCGTAACCCGCCGGGTGCGCAATTGTGAAATCCACATTGGCCCTGCACATCCACTCAGCAAAAGAATTCGGTACAGCTTGCGGCAAAGGCTTAATATGCGGCGCCCAGGTGAGCACCACCTTGGGGCGGTTGGTAGTTTTAAATTCTTCGATGGTTACCAAATCCGCAAGGCTTTGCAGCGGGTGACGCGTTGCAGATTCCAGACTTACCACAGGTACTTTACAAAACTCCACAAACTTATTGAAGATAGCTTCGCTATAATCTTCATTGCGGTCTTTAAGGCCCGGAAACGAGCGCACGCCAATAATATCCGAGTACTCGCCCATAACGGCTGCTGCCTCGCGGATATGTTCTACCGTAGTACCGTTCATCACAACGCCATCTCTCAACTCCAGCGCCCAGCCTTCTTTATCAATGTTAAGTACAATCACGTTCATACCCAGGTTCATGGCAGCTTTTTGCGTGCTCATGCGTGTGCGCAGGCTAGGGTTTAAAAATACCAGCGATATGGTTTTATTAAGACCAAGTTGCTTATGAGCAAAGGGATCTTGTTTTAGCCGCAATACCTCAGCTACCAGTGCCGGTACATCCTGAACATCGTTTACAGAGGAGAATAATTTCATGTGCGTGATAAAGTACTCCATTAACAGGGAGCAATGCTTATTAAGAGTTATTTAATGTTTTACCGAAAGCGTCCAGAAACCGGTCTGCATGTGCCATTGTCAAGTTGAGAGCGGGCAATAGCCTTACTACATTCGGTTTGGCCTCGCCGGTAAAAATGTTGTGTTTAAACAGCAGGTCTTTTTTAACGTTTGGCAATTCTTCCGGCAGTTCTATACCGATCATCAATCCGCGGCCGCGAATTTCCTTTACTTTATCAAACTTCTTTAGTTCTTCGATAAGATAACCGCCAACATTTGCGGCATTTTGCATAAGGCTATCTTGTTCTATCACTTCCAGCACCGCTAAACCCGCGGCGCAAGCCAGATGATTGCCGCCGAAGGTAGTGCCCAGCATGCCATATGCCGGCTTTATTTTTGGCGATATGATAATGCCGCCAATAGGGAAGCCGTTACCCATGCCTTTAGCCATTGAGTAGATGTCGGCGTTTATCCCGGCAAAATCATGTGAGAAGAACTTGCCTGTACGGCCATATCCGCATTGGACCGAATCTGCTATAAACACAGCATTATGCTTATCACACAATGAACGGATCTTTTGCAGAAACGGGATAGGAGCTACCTGAATGCCTCCAACACCCTGTATACCTTCTATAATAACGGAAGATATCTCGTTGTTTCGGAATGCTTCTTCAAGCGCCGCTTCATCATTCCAGGGCAGGAAAATGACGTTATCTGTTTCATTTACAGGTGCGACAATTTTCGGGTTATCAGTAACTGCTACGGCTAGCGATGTACGGCCGTGAAAAGCTTTGCGAAATGCGATCACTTTCTTTTTACCGTTGTAGAAAGAAGCAAGCTTAAGAGCATTCTCATTAGCTTCTGCACCTGAGTTGCACAAAAAAAGCTGGTAATCTTCTTTCCCGGATACATGGCCCAGTTTTTCCGCTAATTGCGTTTGCAAAGGAATTTCAATTGAGTTGGAGTAAAAACCGATTTTATGTAGTTGGTCCTCCAGCCGTTTTACATAATGCGGATTGGTGTGACCAATAGATATTACGGCATGGCCACCGTAAAGATCAAGGTATTCGGTGCCATTGTCATCATAAACCAAGCTGCCTTCGCCTTTGACAACATTGATTGGGTTAATTGGGTATACGTCGAATAAATTCATTTTTTAAAGATCAGGAGTACATTAGACTTAAATTGATTGTTGACCGGTGGTGGCGAACGACTTTTTAAAAAGCCGTCGCCTTGAGTCGTAATCCTGAGCGTTCGTCAAGGCCAAACATGAGGTTCATGTTCTGTACGGCTTGTCCGGACGCACCTTTAAGTAAGTTGTCCATAATGCTTATAATGAATATCTTGTTGGCATGCTTTTTAACTTGTATAAAGCATTTATTGGTATTTACTATCTGTTTCAGGTCTATATCCCTGCTGGTTACGTGAGTGAACGGGTGGCCGCCATAGTAATCTTTATATAACTGTAAGGCCTCTGCTTCTGCAAGATCACTCTCCGTGTAAATAGACGCAATTATACCTCTGGTAAAGTCGCCACGGTAAGGAATAAAGTTGATTGCTTCGTTAAAACCGCTTTGCAGCTTGTTTAAAGATTGCCCTATCTCGTTTAGATGCTGGTGGTTAAATGCCTTATAAACAGATAAGTTATCATTGCGCCAGGTAAAGTGTGAAGTGGGCGATAAGCTTTGCCCCGCACCTGTGGAGCCGGTAGTTGCCGTAACGTGTACTTCGTGAGTTAATAATCCTTTGCCGGCTAGTGGCAGCAAACCAAGTTGCAGGCAAGTGGCAAAGCAGCCTGGATTAGCAATATTTTCAGCACTGCGGATATCCTCACGGTTCAACTCCGGCAAGCCGTAAACAAAGTGTTTACTTTTAAAGCTGGCATTTTGGTTCAACCTAAAATCCTGGCTCAGGTCAATTATCCTGATGCTGCCGGGTATTTCGTTAAGCTCTAAAAACTTCTTAGCATCACCATGGCCAACGCAAAGGAAAAGCACATCAATGTTAAAGGCCAGTTCTGAAGCAAACTGTAAATCTGTATCTCCAAAAAGATCTGTATGGACTTCGTATACGTATTTACCAGCGTTACTATTGCTGTGTACAAATACGATATCTACATCCGGATGGTTGATAAGGATGCGCAACATTTCGCCGCCGGTGTAACCCGCGCCTCCAACTATACCTGCTCTAACTTTCGACATTAATTCTGTCATTTTTGGTTGATGGATGTGAATACAACGTAAACTCGATATCTGCTTCACTATGGTTGGTGATGCGGTGCTTTTGACCAGGCTTCACTTCTATACCTTCATGCTCATTTAAAACTTTCACAGTACCATCAAGTGTAAAGATTGCTGTCCCCTTAAGCATAAAAAAGAACTGCGTTGCCTTCTCATGATAGTGCATGGTTTCCGAACTGCCGGGAGGCATGCGCTCCTGCTTTACAGACATGCTGTCGTTTTCAACAAAGGTCCACCCGTCGCAATCCTCGCCCCATTTGTAGTGAACACTGGATTTTTTTGACAGTGGAGCAATGTCCTGTCCCTCGGAAGAACGGGTAGAAGTCCCGGCTTCTTCTAAAGGAGTAGCGCCTAAACCTTTGTTATCGTTGCTTTGGTCGTTCATACAATGTTAGTTAGTTCCTTCTTCGGCATGAGAGGCATTCACCTTGTGGTAAATCATAACCTGGTTACCAAAAATTTTGCTAAAGCCTTTTACGTCTTCGCCGCTCCACGCATTGTTCATTTCGCCATAGCTGCCGAACTTGTTAGACATGAGGTCGTGATCAGACTCGATACCCACCACCTGGAAGCGGTACGGATGCAGCTGAACAAACACTTTACCGCTTACTTGTTTCTGCGTATCTGTAAGGAACGCCTCTATGTTGCGCATGATAGGATCGTGAAACTGACCTTCGTGCAACCAGTTGCCGTAGAAAGATGATAATTGATCTTTCCATGAGAGCTGCCATTTTGTAAGCACATGTTTTTCCAGCGTATGGTGTGCTTTGATGATTACCATTGGCGCGGCAGCTTCAAAACCCACACGCCCTTTTATACCAATAATAGTATCGCCTACATGTATATCCCTGCCAATACCATAAGGTTGGGCGATTGCTTGTAAAGCCTGTATAGCTTTGGTTGGGTGATCATAAGTTGTACCATCTATAGCAACTAATTCGCCCTGTTCAAAGGTCAGTTCTATATTCTTTACTTCTGATTGTGTAACCTGCGTTGGCCAGGCCTCTTCCGGTAAGCCCAAATTAGAAGTTAGTGTTTCTTTACCGCCTACCGATGTACCCCAGATACCTTTGTTGATTGAGTATTTGGCTTTTTCGAAGTTCATCTCCACGCCATGTTTCTTCAGGTATTCTATTTCTTCCTCACGGCTAAGCTTCAGATCGCGTATAGGAGTAATGATTTGTACTTCGGGCACAAGGATGTTGAAGATCATGTCAAAGCGAACCTGATCATTACCGGCGCCTGTACTACCGTGAGCTACAAATTCAGCACCAATCTCTTTAGCATAGTTGGCAATTGCCGTTGCCTGGCTTACACGTTCGGCGCTAACCGATAGGGGATAGGTGTTATTTTTTAATACGTTGCCATAAATAAGGTAACGTACGCAGGTATTGTAAAAGTTTTCAGTTTCATCCACCACATGGTGTGAAGTAACGCCCATTTGGTAAGCACGTTCTTCAACACCCTTTAATTCTTCCTCACTAAAACCGCCGGTATTAACAATAACAGAGTGGACTTCGTAACCAAGATCGCGGGTTAAATAAATACAGCAGAATGAGGTATCTAAACCGCCGCTGTAAGCCAAAACTACTTTTTTCTTCATCTTTTTATAAAGCTGAAAGCAAAGAGCGAAAAGACCAAAGCCCTATGCTCTTAGCTTTTTCATTAAGCCAATCAGCATGGCTTTTACTTCGTTAGTTATTTTGTTAGTATCATCATAAAGGTCTTCACCTATGTAGCCAAGATCTTTGCAAAGTAAACAACAATACTCCAGTTCGTGTGCCGAACCAAGTGCAATGTCAAGAAAGTGAACAAAATCCTTTTCTGTAAAACGTCCGCTGCCTTCTACGATGTTCATCGGTACCGAATACGCTGCTCTTTTTGCTTGACTTTTCAAGTCAAACTGCTCTGCTTTTGGAAGAAGTGGCAGAATGTTTTTGTAGACATGCAAAACCATCACATGCGCTTTTTTCCATAACTCTAACTTCCTATAGTCTCTCATCGCATCAAAGCTTTTTAAGCTCCTTGAAAAGCTTTGTGCTTTAGTCTTTCAGCTCTCTGCTCAAAGTGTTCCAAACGCTTTTTAATAGCATTTTCTATACGCTCAAGCAAGGTCGCCTTTTTGGTGATCTTTTTCATCTTCTCCTCGTATTGTTTCTGGATCTCTGCCGGATCAAAGAGCATGGCAGTACACATGCAGTTTTTGCGCCCTTTGCTCATCAGGATATCATAGTTTACGCAACTTCTGCAGCCCTTCCAAAAATCTTCATCCTGGGTAAGTTCCGAATAAGTTACCGGCTCATAACCCAATTCCGAGTTAATCTTCATTACTGCTAGTCCGGTTGTTAGTCCAAATATCTTAGCCTCAGGGTACTTCTTACGGGAAAGTTCAAAAATTTTGTGCTTAATGGCTTTAGCTAAACCAGCTTTTCTGTAAAGCGGATTAACAATGAGCCCCGAGTTGGCCACAAAATCTCCGTGGCTCCAGGTCTCAATATAACAGAATCCGGCCCAGGTGCCGTCTTTATGCAATGCTATAACGGCTTTACCCTCCAGCATCTTATTAGCAACATATTCAGGAGAGCGTTGTGCAATACCAGTGCCGCGTGCTTTGGCAGATTCGGCCATTTCCTCGCAAATATGAGGGGCGAAATCGGCATGCTGTGCTGTAGCTACCTGTATATCAAAATCTTGTATGGTCATTATTGTAGAAAATTACCTTTAAACTATTCTTAGATTAAACCTCGAATAATTAGATGGACAATGGTTAGAGAAGTTTAAAACGAAACTTCGTGGTTGTATTAAGCGCTAAAGCTCAATTCAAACCCTCGGGATGAATACCCGTCGTCGGCAAGGTGTATACAGAAGGGTAAATGAAACCAAAGCAGTGGCTACAGGGGCATTGTTGGCCCGCGCAACGCGTGTATATAAGCTTTCTGTATTCATTTTTAACAAAGGCAACGCCTTTTTTAATTTTTTGCAAAGTATTGCATAATAATTTATTTATGCAAGAAAAAACTTTAATATGATGTTGAGGTTAAATTGCCTTAATGAGCCATGTTGTGCCACTTATATTAACACTACAGATAGACAAAGATTCTCAGCAATTTTTTGATAACAAACGCAGTAGGTATTTCCCGCTTGAACGCAACTTTCTGGCGGCGCATCTTACGCTTTTTCACCAGCTTCCTGCTAATGACGCTGCTGTTTTTGAAGTATTAAATGAAGTTGTAAGTAAGGAGATGCGGTTTACGCTTGAGGTAAGTGCGATAGTAAGCATCGGTAATGGTGTTGCTTACAAAATAGAGAGCGAGCAACTACAGCAGCTGCACAAACAATTACAGCAGGAGTGGAGCAGGTTTCTGATACCGCAAGACAAGCAAAAGCTATGGCCGCATATCACTGTTCAGAATAAGGTTGATCCGGGTAAAGCTAAGCTGTTGCAAAATGAGCTTAACAGTGACTTCGAGCCATTTAAGACAATCGCTACAGGGTTGGTGCTGTGGGAATATCTTAATGGGCCATGGCGCTTCCAGCAGGCCTTTAACTTTGCGAGTTCTGAAACTTTGCAGTGATATCTTTTATGATCATCTCCGCGTGAATTCTTGAATTCTCAATAAACCAAAGGTGAGTGTCTAATCCGCCGCATACCACACCCGCGAGATACATACCGGGCAAATTAGTCTCCATTGTTTCGGCGTTGTATTCAGGAATGAACTTGTCTTTTGTAAGGTGTATGCCGAGCTTCGCTAGAAATTCGAAATTGGGCTTGTAACCGGTCATGGCCATTACAAAGTCGTTCGGGATAGTAACCTGTCCTTTAGGCGTGTCAATATCCACCTCAGTTTCGCGTACTGCGACTAAATTGCTGTTGAAGTAAGCTTTGATATTGCCCTCCTTTATCCGGTTGATAATATCTGGCCTTACCCAATACTTTACCCGGTTGCTGATCTCATCTCCGCGAACTACCAAAGTGACCTTTGCGCCTTTGCGGTATGTTTCTAACGCAACATCTATGGCAGAGTTACTGCTACCCACCACAACGACGTTTTGCATTGCGTAATAGTGAGGGTCTTTGTAGTAGTGTTTTACTTTAGGCAAATCCTCTCCAGGAATATGAAGATTTACTGCTATATCGTAAAAGCCGGTACTTAGTATTACTTTTCTGGCCTGGTAAGTTTGTTTACATGATGTAACTACAAAGTTATTACCATGGCGTTCAACTCCGGTGACTTCCTCAAAAAGTTTGATCGGTAGTTTGTTATCCAGAGCTACACGGCGATAATACTCCAACGCTTCGTTACGGTTAGGCTGTTTGTTAATACTGATGAACGGAACGCCGCCAATTTCGAGCCTGTCACTCGTCGAAAAGAATGTCATGGTTGCAGGATAGTTGTAAAGGGAATTTACCAGGCATCCTTTCTCTAATATCACAAAGCTTAAGCCTGCTTTCTGCGCTGCTAATCCGCATGCAAGACCAATAGGGCCACCGCCAATAATAAGTATATCTAGCATGTGGCTAAGATAACAGGTAAATTTCCTATTGTATTAGTATTGTAGTATTTTGACGTTGTACCGTCATTTATCCTACCGAAATTTCAGGCAAAAAAAATGGGTAAGCTACTTTTATCGCGCCGCTCAACTCTCTACCCTTGCTGCGTTCCCACCCTGGGGGAGTTCAAGAGGAGCTGGCCGTAAAAGACTTACCCGCCGCAAATATAGGAAAATGATGCGCTTCGGTTAACAAAATGTTAAAGTTTGCGCTTACACGTTGGTTTTCAGCTTGCTAATTTTATGTGAGGATCTGCTATCTAAACTTATCGGCAACTACAAGTTCTTTGCTTCCGGCGGTGTATTTATAAAAACCACTACTACTTTTTACACCAAGATGCCCAGCCGTTACCATATTTACCAGCAAAGGACATGGGGCATATTTGGGGTTGCCAAAGCCATTGTGCAGCACCTTTAAAATAGCCAAACAAACATCCAGTCCTATAAAATCAGCTAGTTGCAGCGGCCCCATCGGGTGAGCCATGCCAAGTTTCATAACTGTATCTATCTCGTGAACGCCCGCTACACCTTCAAAAAGCGTATAAATAGCTTCATTGATCATCGGCATCAATATCCGGTTGGCAACAAAACCTGGGTAATCGTTCACTTCAACGGGTTCCTTGCCGAGCGTTATGGAAAGATCCATTATTGTTTTGGTCACCTCATCTGTGGTAGCATAGCCGCGTATCACCTCAACCAGCTTCATTACGGGCACCGGGTTCATAAAGTGCATCCCTATAACATTTGTGGGGTTTTTGGTTACCGATGCTATTTCTGTTATTGATATTGAAGAAGTATTAGATGCCATGATAGCGCCCGGTTTGCAAACTTCGCTCAGTTGTTTAAACAATTTCAGCTTTATCTCACGGTTCTCAGTAGCTGCTTCAACAACCAGGTCTGCATCGCCGGCACCTTCAATAGCGTCAGTGTAGGTTTTTATGTTCTGTAACGTGGCAGCTTTCGCGGCTTCGTCAATTGTACCTTTTTTAATCTGCCTGTCCAGGTTGCCGGCGATGGTTTGTAGCGCTTTTTGCAGAGCAGCATCGTTGATGTCTACCAGCGATACGTTAAAGCCATTTTGCGCAAAAGTATGAGCTATTCCATTGCCCATTGTACCCGAACCGATAACCGTAATGTTTTTCATGAGATTGGTTTACTATGTACGCAAACTTACAATATCAAGGCACATATTACTAGTTGTACTCTGAAACTTTTAGCAGGATATTGCTAGTGACCTATATCAATCTAGATTGATGTTGCTACCGGCTGCTGCTACTGTAGCCTTGTCAATATTCGCTAACGTGGGGATTTGCCCTATGCAACTAAGGCCCGAGTATTTCAGGATGTATTCCTCAGATGAGGTATTTGGTTCGCCGTTAAAGATGATGCCTTTAATTGGGATGCTCCGAGCTCTAAGTAATTCTATTGACAATAGTGTATGGTTAATACTGCCAAGGTAGTTTTGAGAGACCAGCACAACTTCGGCTTCAAGGGCTTTAATAAGATCAACCATCAGGAAGTGATCGTTCAATGGTACCATTAATCCACCGGCACCTTCAATAAGTAACTTGTTAGTTGTTGAAGGCTTTAATAGCCTATGCTCATCTATAGTGATACCATCTAATAATGCAGATTTATGAGGTGAATAGGGGTGAGTTAACCGGTAGGCCTCCTCATGGAAACGGGATTCGGTATTCGACACCAGGCTGCTCACCTTCATTGTATCAGAGTTGTCCAGGTCCCCTGATTGTACAGGTTTCCAGTAATCGGCTTTAAGTTTTTCTACCAGTATTGCCGATACCAATGTTTTACCAATTCCTGTGCCTATACCTGTTATAAAAAGTGGTTTATCATTCATCTAATAAACTGTTAATTGTTGATGTGAGTAGTTGTATCTCCTGTGAAGTGTTGTAGGAGTGAAGACATATTCTGATCCTTTCCAAACCTTTCGGAACAGTTGGACTGAGTATTGGCCGTGCATCAAAACCGGCCTCCTGTAACGCACCAGCTACTTCGCGCGCTTTTGCGTTACTGTTTAGTACAATACACTGGATGGCGCTGGGGCTGGGAAGAAGTGGAAAGCTTGTGCTTTCGGCTATGCCATCTTTAAATATTGCTATGTTTTGTTTCAGCGGTGCTATAGCAGCACCCGCCGCAGTCAACATTTGATAAGCGATTTTTACAGAAGCCAGCTGATGAAACGAAGCAGCAGTTGTATATATGAATGACCTTGCGAAATTAGTAAGATAATTACGCAGTGTTTCGCTGCCTAAAACAATCGCGCCATGGCAGCCGAGCGCCTTGCCGAAGGTAACCACTCTGGCAAATACCTTATCCTGTAAGCCTAGTTCTGGAATGATTCCCTTAGGGTATAAGCCAACGGCATGTGCCTCATCAACAATCAGGTTTGCACCATATTTAGCGGTTAGCTGCTGTATTTGGACAATTGGAGGGGTATCGCCGTCCATAGAGTATACACTTTCTATTACCACGTAGCAGTTGCCTTTAGCTGCTTTGAGCTTTGCCTCCAGGCTTGCCAGATCATTGTGTTTAAAGCTGTAACGGTTAGCATAACTCAGGCGCGCGCCATCTATGATGGATGCATGTATTAGTTCATCACAGATGATCGTATTGCCTTTTTGAGGTACTGACGAAAACAGGCCAATGTTAGCATCGTAACCAGAATTAAATAAGAGACCTGCTTCCGCGCCGTGCCAATTTGCTATCTCTCGCTCCAGGTCTTCAGCATAGGCTGTATTGCCCGATAACAATCTTGAACCAGTTGAACCATTTAAACTCTGGGCATAAGCATTTACCTCCATTAAAATGGCGTCTCGCATTTCTAACGAACGGGCAAAACCAAGGTAGTCGTTGGAACAAACATCTATCAGGTTGCTCTCGGGCCTTAACATCCGGTACATACCGGCGTCTTTACGTTCGTTTAGCTTATCGGCAAGAGATTGGTGTGCTTTATCCAACGGCTTAAATTTCTGCTAAAATAAAAAAAGCGGCTTAAGGCCGCTCTTTTATATTCTTATACAGAATTATTTCTGTGGTGGGGCACCGCCGCCGTTTTGCATACGTGCACGACGCTCGTCCATTTCTTTCTGCCATGCAGCTGCCTGCTCAGCTGTTAAAACTGCCTTTACCTTGTCGTTAGTAGCCTGCATCATAGGGCGGAAAGCCGATCTGTCGGCACCTGCGTTACGCAAGCTGTCCATTTGTTTTGTTTGACCTTCGTAGATAGCGGTGATTTTGGTTACCTGTTCATCAGTCAATTTCAACGATTCTTTCATCGCTTTAACCCTGTCAGCAGCAGTCATCCTCATACCACCCTGCGCGCGGCTTACTGCTGTGATCCCAACAAGGAAGCAGCAGATCAACATAATTTTTTTCATTATTTTTCTTTTTAGTTTATTGATGTTTTGATAAAGGTAAATAGCATTAGTTTAATTACATCCTTGTAACTTAATTGTTGCTAATCACCAATTTCTGTAATCATCATAGCAGATCAACTAAAAATACTAATTCTTGGTTTGCAACCCGGCTATAGAGCGCTGCATTTGCGCCATCATGCTGGTAAGGCTTTCCATAGTCGGCTCAGGTGTAGGCTCGGGTAACTGAGTAGATAAAAATGCCTTTGCTTTCCATATCTCCAATATATCTTCGCCGCTTATTTCGTACGGATCATACACCTGGTTGTCAGATATTAGCTTCAGCTTTTTATTCTCCTTAAACTTGTTACCTGCGCGCTTGTAAACAATTCCCTCAGTTTTAGAAACTACTATATAGGTTTCACCCGCTTTTACATCGGCCCAGTTCTCCAGGTACTCCGCTATTATAACAGAACCGGATGGAAGCGGCAGCATAGAATCACCTTTGATCTCGAAAGCACGGAAAGTGCCATTTTTAAACATGGGCAGATAAAATTTAGGCAGGGCGGCAACATATTCCGGATCGGCATACCCGTTAAGATACCCTGCACTCGCTTTCACTGGTACCATTTCTATGTTTTCATTATCCTCTTTATCTACCGAAATACTTAGCACCCTAAGGTTTGCTGGGTTGCCTTTTGGCTTGGGTGCCCATTTTTCATCTATAGTTTCATTGATAAAATCATCAATCGATATGTCAAAAAATAATGCTAATGATTTTAGTAGTTCATACTTTGGTTCAGCACGTTCTTCTTCGTAAGCCCCTACTAAAGAACGTTTTATGCCTACCTGATCGGCGAACTGCTGTTGTGTTAATCCCTTCTTTTTGCGAAGAAATTTAATATTTGATGAAATTTTTGACATAAAAATTTGCTTTTGCTAAAATAGTTAGTATTTTTATGCTCATAAAATTAGTAATTATTTTTTAAACCGGCAAAATTTTTTATCAAATGAAGAGGTTTGTTTATATCATCACCGACAGGAACCGTAAGAACTTACACGTAGGAATGTGCACAGACCTGCTGAAAACCATTAAGTTCTACAGCGAAATGCCGACGTTATTTTTTGATAGCGCGCAGCAACTAAACCGATTGGTTTATTTTGAAGAGATTAATACCGAGGAGCAGGCCATGGAGCGCTTTAAACAAGTGAGCACTTATACCAGGCCGCAAAAAGAGAAAATGATAAGGGCGGTTAATACCGACTGGGTGGATCTTACAATAGGTTTAAACTACGAAAGCGGGGTAAAAACAAGGCCATCCGCTTTTTACGGACGGCCTTCTATTCAACCTTCGCGCAGGCTGGTTACTTTTTAATAAACTTTAATGCGCCGGAGTTCATGCAGTAACGTTTGCCGCCGCGGTTGGCGGGGCCGTCGTCAAACACATGTCCAAGGTGCAAACCTGTGCTTTTCTCAATTACTTCATCGCGGGACAGGCCATAGCTGTTATCGCGTACTATTTCTACTTTACTTGGGTCAACCGGCTTTACAAAGCTTGGCCAGCCTGTTCCGCTGTCAAACTTATCGTCAGATGTAAACAAAACTTCGCCGGTAGCAGCGCTTACGTAAACACCTTTTTCGTGGTTGTTGTAATAAGCGTTTTTATAAGGTGGCTCTGTGCCGCTCTCCACCATTATATTGTACTGGTTTGGCGTTAGCGTTTTTTTCCACTCTGCAGCAGGTTTACTTTTTGGCCTGTTGGCCTGTTGTTTTTTTGCTTGTCCGTTTGTATTCTCACAGCTGATAAGCCCAAAAATGCTTACCATGAGTACGGCTAAAATTAACTTTTTCATTTATTTTCCTGATTGATGATGGACGCTGGTGTCCGATGTTATTAAGTTACGAATTCGATGTCGATCCGATTGTCATGAATTGGTCGTTTAATCGTACAATTCCTTACACTGCGTTAGAATCTTTAAAATAAAAAAGGATCAGCGTTAGCCGATCTCCAATTTACTTACATAAAGAGGTTACCAGCCCGGCGCGAAGGTTAAACCGAATACCGGTTTTTTAACATCGGTACGATTGAACGGAAATGCGTAGTATGGCTCCAGTACAAAATACCCGAAGAAGTTTACCCTTAGTGATATACCTGCACTTAATGCAGGAACACGGCTGTATACTGCACTTACCGCCTGGTTGCCCGTTGCGGGATCTATTACAGGCGCTCCGTTTTGGTCAACCACTGGAGCAACCCTTAGCAACTCCGGGTTGGTTTTAAATTGTACCTTATCACCTTTGTTCCAAGCCAAACCTGCATCAAAAAATATATTAAGGTCAGAGAATAAGAATTTAGATTTTATAACAGAAAGCTTCTCCGGACCTGTAAACGGTAACCTCATCTCAAAGTTTGCTACTGCAATACGGCTTCCTGAGAGTTGATCGATAGTAAAGTTGTTAGTTCCAACACGTTCTGAGTTGTAAAAGCTTTGCGCTTCGTAACCTCGTATCAGGAACGGGTAACCAACAAACAGGGGATAAAGTCCTCTCGCCTCATCACCCAAACGACCATAACCATATAACCTTGCGGCAAAGGTTACGGGTTGTACACGCACATATTTACGCAGATCTATAGTAGGTGCAAAAAACTTGTATGTACCCAGATTGTATTGAGCTTCTATACGGTAGCGGTAACCATTTAGCGGCGCAGCTATACCAAAGTCTGAGTTATCGCCAACCAGAGCCGTGCTTACCTGGTAGGTTGTAAAAGGAACAAGGTCATAGCCGGTTTCGCCCCTGAATTGTTCGCGCGAGATCTTATGTTTTTCGAAGTCTATGGCGTTATATACAACTCCTGTAGAATCATAAGGGTAGTAGGTACTGTACCTGTCTACCCGGTAGCTATAACGCGAGGCGCCTGTACCAAGTTCCACACGTGTAGAACGGGATATAGGGTAGGAGGTAAATAATTGGAAAGCGTCTTCAAACGTCCTAATAATATCGGTGTGCTGGTCCAGCACATTAACGGTTTGACCGTTGTACTGCCTAGTGGTTTGGCTTACGCCGTAGGTGCCGGATTGATAAGGTATATGAGAGGCGCCAACGCCAAAGTTCCAGCGGCCTTGCTGATTGATGTAAACTACTTGTCCGCCAAAGTCATATACCTCGCCGTTCACCGCCGCACCCGCATAAATTTGGTTGCGGCCAAGTATATCGCTGAAAACGCCCTGTACACCGCTTGACAACCCTGTACCATAAGAACCTACTGAAGCTCCGATACCATTACTTGCCAGATAATCCATTTTGAACTTAGGCTTATAAGCAATGCTAGTGATAGAATCTGTAGAGATCTTAGGATACGCCAGGTAATTATTCAGATTAGAATTTATCAAATCTACACCCACAGCACGTGTTGGCGGCAGCATTGCTACTTCGAAATTGGTTGCTCCTGGATCAACCACCACAGGTTTAAACTCCGACGCTTTTGCGTTATAGATGCTGTATTTTTGTGCACGGTAGTAAGAATACACCACATCGTCATTGGCAGATACGCTTAGCGCGGGAGAATACTCGGTAATACCGCAAATGCCGGTGAACAAATCTGTCATCTGCTCTAGCTTTCCGGTTGACAAAGTGTAGCGGTACATATTGCGGAAGCCATCGCGGTTGCTCAGGAAAAATACCTGCGTACCATCGGCAGAGTAAATAGGGTTGAGGTTATTGGCGTGGTTGAAAACGTTAATGTCTGTTACCTTACCGCTTGCGAGGTCAAGTTCTGCCAAATTAAAGGTAATCTCCTGCGATAGTACTTTATCATAAGTTGTACGATCGCTGCTGAAGATGATCTTTCTGCCATCCCTGGAGAAGCTTGGCTGATAATCAGAAAATTTATCATTGGTAAGTTGTCTTACAGACTTCGTATCGAAATTATACATGTACAGATCGCTTTGCCCTTCTGATAAGCCCTGGAAAGCAATATTTTTGCCGTCCGGAGACCAGGTGAGGTTGCTAAACTGCTCAGCCTTGCCCATGGATATATCATTCAGGATTCGCCCATCCGGCACAGATACCACGAGCATGCGGTTACGTCCTTTACTGAATACGCTGAATGCAAACCGTTTCCCGTCCGGTGACCATGCACCAGCCGATTCTATAAAGTTAAACTCATCAACATGCGAATTTGCCGTTTTACTGGTCAGCCTTGTTATTATCCGCCCCGTTCGTGCATCAGACAGATAAAGGTCGATACTGAACAAGCTTTTGGACGACAGAAAGGCAATGTACTTGCCATCGGGGCTTACAGCGGGCGCTACGGTCAGGTCGCCGCCTACCTTGTCATCTATTACCCTTAAACCTACAGGTTTTTGTACGGTATCTTTAAGGTAAGGTTTGTAGGTGTTCTCAATGGAGTTTTTCCACAGACGCGAGAGCGTTTTATGATCATACCCAAAAGTTCGCCTTATGCCATATTCCAACCCAAAACGAGCCGTGTTCTTAAAGAATGGAACTATAATAGTATCGCCGTAAGTGGAACCTAGAAACGACCAAAACGCTTCTCCATACCTATATGGGAAATATTTACTGCTGTTGGTTAGTGCTTCTACAGTCGGGATGTCGTGGTTGAGGTAAGCGTCCCGCATCCACATTGCGGTATACGCGTCCTTTTTACCTATGGACAGATACTCTGCCATACCTTCAATCATCCATAAAGGCAAGTTGCCGATATTTTCAAAACTGGATGAATCGTGACCAAGTAAAGTGTGGTATTGGAAAGCATGTACCAACTCGTGACCAAGCACGTGGCGGGTGGTTTGGTTAGTCTCCATAAATGGCATCACAACCCTGTTCTTAAGGCCTTCCGTAACACCGCCCGTACCAACGCCTATCTCGCCATCTATAGCTGTAGTTTGCTGAAAATCGGGGTGATTGGCGTATACAATTATAGGGTTTGGCTTGTTAAAGGTGTCCCTGAAAACTTGTTGGTGTAACGTGTACCAAAGCTCGCTTTCCTGGGCAAAGCGCTTAAGTAAGCTGTCGTTTTTAATGTAATAGTAAATCTCGAAGTGAGGCGTTTTATAAACCTTGAACTTGAGGTTTTTGTAGCGGACCTTATTTTGCCCGAAATATTGTGCTTTGGCTTGCTGATGGTTAAACAGCAATGCCGTAACCATACAAAGTAAAATAACAGGAAGTTTAATACTGAGGGAGTAGCGTTTATTCATAAGCTATTACAATACGTACTAATATAATTAAAGGATGCTTGTATAAGCATCCTTATTCTAGTTATTTGTTACCTGGCGGCGGATTGTTCTCAGGGGCTTCTTCGGTTGCCGGGGCCTGTATAACGGTCGATGTGTCCACAGGCATTTGAGTGCTGTCGGTCGATGCGGTATCCGCCTCAGCGTAATGCGGCGTAGGGCACATGTACTCCTTGGTGATCTTCACCCAGGGTTTAGGAAACGGCCCATAGCTATAGCCGGTTTTTGCATCTGCGTAAACCTTTTCCATAAACTCGCCAAAGATTGGCAGCGCCGTATGCGATCCTTCGCCTGTTTCCGAGGTGGTGAAGTGTACACTGCGGTCATCAGCGCCAACCCATATACCTGTGACCAGGTCTTTTGTTATACCCATATACCATCCATCAACGTAATCGCTTGAGGTGCCGGTTTTGCCGCCTATCTGGTTATCCTTCTTCCATAAACCAGGGTATTCCCAAAGCGCCTGTGATGTACCGCCAGGTTCTTCCATACCGCCGCGGAACATATAAAGCATCAGCCATGCCGTTTCAGGGCTCAGCACTTGTTCTTCTTTCAAGTCAAACTGTTGGATCAGTTCGCCGCGCTGGTCAGTAATTTTGGTTACCAGTAAGGGGTCAACCTTTTTTCCCTTATTCAAAAATGTGCTATAGGCTCTCACCATCTCGTACACCGAAACATCATTAGATCCTAATGACACTGATGGTACAGATTTTAGCGGACTTTCGATACCCAGTTTATGTGCATATTGAACAATTTTGTCCCAACCAACACGCTCGGTAAGCTGTGCTGTAATAGAGTTTACTGATTTTCCCATAGCCCAGCGCAGTGTCATTTCTCGGTACGAGAAGTGAAAGTCAGCATTGTTGGGCTCCCATATATCATCTTTTCCCTCGTCTTTAAATTTGATGCTCACCGGCTTATCAGTAAACTTGTCGCAAGGGGTAAAGCCATTATCCAAAGCAGTAACATAGGCGAACGGCTTGAAAGTAGAGCCCGCCTGGCGCTTTGCCTGGTTTACGTGGTCGTAATTAAAGTATTGATGATCGATACCGCCAACCCATACCTTTATTTTACCTGTAGATGGTTCCATTGTCATCATACCGGTATTCAGGATCTTGGTGTAATACTTAATCGAATCTGCGCTGGAGAAGGTGGTATCCTGATCACCCTTCCAGGTGAACACGGTCATGCGCTTTTTGGCATTAAAGTACTTGTTGATCTCTACGGTATCGCCTTTGTACTTTTTGGTCAGCAGCTTATATATAGGTAAGCGTTGCTCTGCTTTCAGCAGGAAGTCTTTTATCTCAACGCCTTTGCTGTCGCGCCAGGGGTTTTTATTGCCCCAAAGGTTATTGAAGCGGCGTTGCAGCATTTTCATCTTATCAGCAACAGCCTCTTCAGCATATTGCTGTAGTTTGCTGTCGATAGTAGTATAAATCTTCAGGCCGTCTTCGTACAGGTCATAGTTGTTGTCCTTGCACCATTTGTCAAGCCATTTTTCAACTGCACGGCGTATGTAAGAATCGCCTTGTCCGCTGTTGTCCACATAGCTAAGATCGAGCGCCAGGGGCTGCTTGCTATAATTGTCGTACTCGGGTTTTTTTAGAAAGTTGTATTTTAACATTTGTCCCAGCACAATGTTGCGGCGGTCTAAAGCGCGATCAGGATGAGTAACCGGGTTGTAGGTAGATGTGGCCTTTAGCATGCCCACCAGTGTTGCGGACTGCGCTGGTGTAACCTTGTTAGGAGTGGTGTTAAAGTACTTTAAAGTTGCCGTTTTAATACCGTATGAATTGTTGCCAAACGGAACGGTGTTAAAGTACATGGTGAGGATCTGCTCCTTGCTGTAAACGTGTTCTATTTTAAATGCGGTAAGCCACTCTTTAAACTTGAACACTACAGTACGCAGTATGGGTACATGCCTTATTACACCCTGAGATTTACGCTTACGCGTATTAAAAAGGTTTTTGGCTAATTGTTGGGTGATGGTACTTGCACCGCGCCTATCGCCTTTGGCGGTAGAGAGCATGCCCGTCATAAAGCCATAGAAGTCTACCCCGTGATGCTTGTAAAAGCGGGCGTCTTCTGTTGCTACAAGCGCATTTATCAGGTTAGGGGATATGCCTTTATAATCTACAGGGGAACGGTTTTCTTTATAAAAGCGGCCGATTAGTTTGCCATCAGCCGTGTAAACCTCTGATGAGAGGGAGAGCACAGGCGTTTTTATATCGTTCATGTCCGGCGAGTAGCCGAAGAGCCATAAAAAGTTTAACTCAATGGCACAGAAAAAGATAATAACAAAATATATAAAGATGATCAGATATCTGAGGAACCGGTTTCTTATACTGCTGAACATTGGGTAAATATGGAAATTTATGCCGCTAAATCATAACTGCACCGATAAAAATAAACAACGCAATTTTAACAAGTAAATTTTAAGGAGCAGGGTGCAGTTTAAATTATTTTTCGCCATCATTTAACGTGTAGTATAATCAGGGCTAAAAAATGAGAAACTATTTGTAGTTAAACGGCATTAAGTATCTAAATGAAACACATCGCCCCAGTTATTTTGATGATAAGTTTGTTTTCGCTACCTGCCTTTGCACAAAAAAGCGAAAAGCTGATAGAAGTGGCATCTTTCGGCCAGAATCAGCCAATCGGTGTAACGGTTGCGCCATCAAGCAACCGCCTGTTTGTCTCCTTTCCGCACCGCGAGCCTTTTTTGTACGGGCTTACAGAGATCATTGACGGCAAACGAGTGCCTTATCCCGACACCTCATGGAACCATTATGTACCTGATAATCCGGACGCTCACTTCGTTAATGTACAGGATTTGTATGCTGATGACCGTAACTGTTTATGGGTGCTTGATTCTGCACCGGCCGGCGGTGCTGCTGTAATAGGGAATTCAAAATCAAAGCAAGGGCAATTTAAGCTGATGAAGATAAGCCTTGATGACAATGCTGTGAAGCGCATTTACACCTTTGATGATCTGCCTAAAGATAAAAGTGCACTCAACGACGTCTGTGTAGACAATAGCCGTGAGCTGGCTTACTTATCTGACCCCGGTTTGCACGCTATAATTGTGTTGGACCTGAATACAGGTAAGAGCCGGGTAGTGCTGCAGGACGATAAAGCAACCCTGGCGGAGCCTGGCTTTAAGCTGCATCTGGATGGCAAAGATGTGGTTGACGAAAAGGGAAACGCGTTCGTATCTAATGTAAACGGTATAGCGCTCAGCCGCGACTACAAATACTTTTATTTTCGCGCCATCAATCAAACCAAACTTTACAGAATAACAACAGACCTGCTGGCTAACACAAAATTATCAGATGCAGTTCTGTCCGGAAAAGTTGAGCTGGTTGCGGAAACGGGCATTTGCCACGGTATGATAAGCGATCAGTTAGGGAATATTTACTTGAGCGATTCACCAAATCATGCTATTCAATATCTTTCCCCGGATAAAAAGCTGCATATGCTGGTACAGGATGACCGTAATATTTGGCCGGATTCATTTGGTATTGGCAATGATGGTTACCTGTACTTTAGCGCGTCGCAAATGAACCGGTTACCCAAATACAACGGGGGAGAAGATAAGGTGGCTTATCCATTTAGAGTATACAAGGTTAAGCTGCCACAGTAATGATCATGCTTTAACCTGGCTGTCGGCTAAACGGCATACACGCTCCAGTTCTTTCAAGCGTTTACGCTGCCCGGGCCTGGGGTTTATAAATCTGCGTACACTCTTAACCAATTTAAAAGCGTCCTCGTAAGTAGCACCGGCTTTTATAAGGTATGCAATAGCCATAGTAGGCCCACGGCCAAGCCCTTGCCGGCAATGCACATACACCTTGCCGCCTGCTTTTATTTCGTTCTCTATAAAACTTGCACCTTTCATCAGCATATCCAGCTCAGGCGGGGTATTATCTATTGTAGGCAGGTGCAGGTATTTAAAACCTTCATACTGTGCTTCAGTATAAACCGAATGGATACGCATGTTTACTATAGCGGTTACCCCAAGTGCTTTAAGCTTTTTCAAGCCAACTAAATTATACTGGCTACCAAGAAAAAGATTGGCTGTGATCTGGCTGCGTTTAAGGTTAGGCAAACCGAATATATACCGGTGCATAATGTCGATCATCTTTTCCAAAAAGATTACGACAATAAGCCACGTGCTCTTAACTTTTTCCAGCATCTATTTGTTCTTTTGAGATGGTACCAGCACCTTCAGCGCTTTAGGTAGTAGCTTTATTTCAATCTTTTCTGCCTTTTCTTCGCAGTCGTCGCATATATACGGGGTAGGTTTGTTTAACAGGATGATTACTTCCTTCGCCCTCCAGTGTTTTACTACATCAGTATCTATGTTCAGGAAAGCTGTACCTGCAGCCTGCAATAACGAGAGCGGATCGGCGCTGGTGAGCAGTACAACATCCAGCCATCCGTCAAATATACTAATGCCTTCAACCAGGCTGGTGTCTCCAAAACCCATATTACCGGCGTTTGTCACGGTTAATGATACGCCTTTTTCCATTATCTCTTTTCCGTCTACGGTCATATTGTAGCTTACCGGTTCGGCGGCAGCAGCAGTTTTAGCCGCAGTTACACCATATGCTACCTGGCCTATCTTGCTTTTTAAAGCAGGATCGGCGTTTATGATCATGTCTGCCATGATGCCGAGATTAATTCGCAGCAGGAACGAGTCCCCGTTGGCTTCGCCCATGTCCATCTCTGCAACTTTATATTTCCCTGTTACAATAATATCTATGGCCTCTTTAGCATCCTGGGGGATGCCCAGTTCTTTAGACATGACATTTGCCGTGCCACCCGGAATAATGCCCATAGGGGTAGGAGTGCCCTGCAATGCCCTGGCAACTTTAGTTATACTGCCATCGCCCCCGTAAACAACTACTATATCTGTTTTACCCACCAGCTTTTTGGCTGTATTATAAATATCGTCCTCACGGGTGGTAACCGTTACTTGCCAGGCAATTTTGGTGTCCTTTATGGCACTGTTGATATAACTAAGGATGGGTTCTTCTTTACCGGAAGCGGGATTGATAATAAAGTGAATGTTTTTAGGCTGCATATCCTCCCAGTTTCAAATATCATTCCACATAAGTAACATAGGGGATAAGATAACGTAAATTTAATTTCAATAAATTTTGAAAGTTCAATAAAGTATTTTTATATTTGTACATGCATTCACCACAATGCATTTATTTTTAAATTGTTCTTTCATTTTTTACTGAAAATTAAATTACTCACTTAAACTTCAATCGTCATGAATTACTTCATCCTAACCTACTTTGTTTATTTATTAGCCAGCATTTTGCTAACTGTTTGGGTAGCCAAGGTACTTTTCAAGAACGGGCGTATCTTCCTGGTCGACATTTTCCACGGCAACACCGACCTCGCCGACAGCGTGAACAAACTCCTGGTAGTTGGTTTTTATCTTGTCAACATCGGCTACATGAGCCTGGCGTTAAAGGAGACCAACATTATCCTTAATACGCAAATGGTGATAGAGGTACTGAGCTATAAAGTAGGGTGGATCATATTAATTCTTGGCGGTATGCACTTCCTTAACCTTATTATCTTTTTTAAACTGAGGAACAGGGCTCAACATACTTTAACAGTGGCACAACGCATGCAAACCATTAGCCATGAAAACCTTAAATAACCACATCATTCTTTACGATGCCGAGTGCCCCATGTGCCAGGCTTACACAAAAGCGTTCACCCGCAGCGGTATGCTTGATGCCAACGGCAGGGCCAGTTACCAGCAAATGCCTGCAGAGGTTTGCCCCATGGTTGACCGGCAGCGTGCAGTGAACGAGATAGCTTTGGTTGACACCCGCACCGGTGAAGTTAGTTATGGGGTAGACAGTTTGTTTAAGGTTATCGGCAACAGTGTACCATTTTTAAAACCACTGTTTTCATTTGCTCCGTTCATTTGGATCATGAAAAAGGTTTACGCCTTTATATCCTACAACCGCAGGGTAATTATACCTGCAACCCATGCACAGGATGGCATACAGCCCGCCTTTAAACTGGGGTACCGTTTGTTTTATTTGTTGTTTACATGGTTAATAGTGGGCAGTATACTTACGGTATACGCCCATTACTTAACCCCTTTAGTACCCCTTGGCGACACATTGCGGGAATACTATGTCTGTGGCGGGCAGATCATCTTTCAGGGTATAATTATCAGCCTGTATGCGCCTGCCAAACGCTGGGACTACCTGGGTAACATGATGACCATCTCTTTCGCAGGTGCGTTATTGCTGCTGCCAGTAATACTCGTAGCTAAACTACTGGGCTTATCTGCACTTATATGTACCTTATGCTTTTTAGCAGTGGCCGGGCTCATGTTTTTAGAGCATATCCGCCGTACAAAACTAATGCAGCTAGGCTGGCTGCTCACTATTAGTTGGGTAGTGTATCGTTTGGCGCTGCTGGCTATTATTTTAAACTAAACAGATATGAAATACCATAAGATAGTACTCGCAGGAGGTAACGGTTATCTGGGTACCGTGCTTGCTCACTATTACAAGCCCTTGGCAACCGAAGTTATTTTGCTGAGCCGCAAACCGGCGTCAACAGACAGCAATGTCAGGACGATGGTGTGGGACGCAGTTAATGAAGGTGACTGGACCGCTATACTGGAGGGCGCCGACATGCTGATTAACCTGTGTGGTAAAAACGTTAACTGCAGGTATACCGAAAAGAACAAAGCAGAGATCGTCCGCTCACGGGTGGTGCCAACTACATTGTTAGGGAAGGTGATTGGCAAACTTGCTAATCCACCCAAGGTATGGATCAACCTGGCTTCATCTACCATTTACCGCCACGCCGAAGACCATGCGCAGGATGAGGCAACCGGCGAGATAGGCACCGGGTTTTCTATAGAAGTTTGTAAACAATGGGAAAAGGCATTTTTTAATACTAATACGCCAAACACCCGCAAAGTGGCGCTCCGGCATGCAATTGCACTGGGCAGGGGCGATGGCGCGTTTCCGCGGTTGTTTAACCTTGCAAAATTTGGGCTTGGCGGCAAACAGGGCGACGGGGAACAATATGTATCATGGATACATGAGCACGATACTGCACGCGTAACAGCACACATATTTGATCATCCCGAACTAGATGGTGTGATTAACTGCGCTGCTCCGGAGGCAATAAAGAACAAGGACCTGATGCGGATTATCCGCAAAGCTTACGGAATACCATTTGGATTACCGGCACCGCAGTGGCTGCTTGAAATAGGGATGTTCATCATCGGTTCAGAAACAGAACTGGTGCTGAAAAGCCGGTGGGTAGCGCCGACAAGGCTGTTACAAAGTGGCTATGTGTTCACCTACAGTAAGGCAGAACACGCTGTTCACGATCTGTTAAGCCTGCGCGTGTAGCTGACTCACCCCGGCAACGCTACGCTGGCCGACCCTCTCTCCGCTTTGCGGAAAGAGGGTTTAGAACAAGAACATAAAAACAAGCGACCCGCTGACAGCACCCCCTCTTTCCGCAATAGGGGAGAGAGGGGCAGGGGGTGAGTAAACTAAAAACTAATACAATGTCTATTATCAAATTAACCACCAACATAAATTCTCCTGCAGATATCTGCTTTGATCTTTCCCGGAGCATAGATCTTCACCTGAATTCTATGCAGCATACAGGAGAGCGTGCCGTAGCAGGCAAGCTATTCGGACACATGGAACTAAATGATCAGGTAACCTGGGAAGCGAGGCATTTTGGAATAAAGTTCAGGATGACGATCAGAATTAGTGAGATGAAGTGGCCCGAGTACTTTATTGATGAAATAGTAAAAGGCCCGTTCAAGTTGTTGCGTCACCTGCATACTTTCGAAAGGGTAGTGCAACTGTCATGAGCGACGAATTCATTTTCAGATCACCTTTCGGCTGGGTGGGTAAAATAGTCGATAAATTCCTGCTGGAGCCATACATGCGTAAGCTGCTTACGAAACGAAATGACGTGATAAAACATGCTGCCGAAACGCAGGCAAAATTTATGGAAGAGGCCGAAAAGGCAATTGCATGAGTAAATCTATAAACCGGGACGTAATTAAAATGCGTCCCTTAAAATAATAGTTACAAGTAGGTTATCTGTTAGATAAAGAACCGATCCTCCGTATGTTCCTCTATAACCTGTAGCTCATCACCCACGCTTAGTTTTCCGTCCCCCAGGTATACAAGGTTTTGCCCGAAATAGATTTTATTGTTTCTGAGCCGGTACTTGGCCAGAGTTTTTAAGGGTTCTTTGCCTTTAATGCCCGATGTCTGGTCTACCGTCGTCATTACACACCGGGCGCAAAGCTTCACACCAAAAAGGTCGATGTTGTTTATGCGGATGTGCTTCATGGTATCTTCGCTGTAAGGCTCACCTCCTGTAAACACAATATTGGGCCGGAAGCGATCCATGGGCAGCGGCTCGTCTAAGCGTTTGTTTAAGTCGTCAAGCGAACTCTGCCCGATAATAAGCATAGGATAGGCATCAGAAAAGGACGTAACGGTACCTTCGTTGGTATACCGCAGGTCTGTTTGTCGCAAGCTATCATCCGGCATGTGAACCAATCTGCAGTTTATGCCCAATTTATTGCTGAACCATTTATCCAGTTCTTCGCTCACCAATTGCCCTTTGCAGGTGTCGTCCCAGATGGTTACATCAATGGTGGCCTGTGTTACAGGTTCGAAAGGAATGACAATAGAAGCTTCATCCGGCGTGTAAGTTACCTTTACTCCCTCAGCAACCAGGCTGGCTTTTAGCAAGGCCATTTGTATGTTCTCGCGTTGGGACAGAAAGCGATTGTTCTCGTCAATCAGCATCCATCGGCGATCGTGCTGTAAGCCCCGGTCGGTGAGCACGGCTGAGTTTACCTTAACACCACCTAATGATTTAATGGGATAGATGTATAGATCGCTAACGTTAAGCATGCAGTAAAAATAATTTTTTGCATCGATTTAATATCAACAATAATAAATGTTAATAATACGGTTGTTTTATTGGCTGTTAATTGATAGTATTGTTTAACCAATTACATCTTTTCTAGCCAATCCTATACTTATGACTGCACCAAATCTTAATCTTAGGGCTAAGGCCGGTAACACGTACGACGCTATTGTTGTAGGCTCGGGCATCAGCGGAGGTTGGGCTGCCAAAGAACTCAGCGAGCGCGGTTTAAAAACATTGATGCTGGAGCGCGGCCGAAACTTCGAACACATTAAAGATTACAAAACAGCTCAGGACAATCCCTGGGATTTCCCGCATCGACGGGTACCAACCCAGGAACAGCGTAAGCAACGGCCTGTAATATCCCGTGGGTGGGGAGCAGTGGAACCTATAATGGATTACTGGACGGACGAACAAGCCGCCCCATATACCGAAATAAAGCCTTTCAACTGGTGGCGGTCATACCAGATGGGTGGAAGGTCTATCCTTTGGGGCAGGCAAAGTTACCGCTGGAGCGATCATGATTTTGAAGCTAATGCCAAGGATGGCTGGGCCATAGATTGGCCTATCCGCTACAAAGACCTGGCTATATGGTACGATCATGTAGAAAAATTTGCCGGCATAAGTGGGTCTTTAGAAGGGCTTTCGCAACTGCCTGACGGCCACTTTTTGCCGCCTATGGATCTGAACTGCGTAGAGAAGGACGTAGCGGCAAGCATTAAAAAGAAATTTGGCAGGCACATGATTATCGGCAGGGTAGCACATGTTACAGCGCCGATACCGGGCCGTACGAGTTGCCAGTATCGCAACAGGTGCTGGGAAGGTTGCCCGTTTGGCGGGTACTTTAGTACACAATCATCTACATTGCCGGCGGCGCTTGCTACCGGTAACCTTACTGTACGGCCGCAATCTATAGTTACTCGGGTTATTTATGATAAGAACACCAAACGGGCGACAGGAGTGGAGGTGCTTGATGCAGAAACCAATAAAACTTATGAGTACTATGCTAAAGTAGTTTTCCTGAACGCCTCTGCGCTTAACAGCGCCTGGGTACTGATGAATAGCGCTACTGATGTTTGGCAGGACGGGCTGGGCAGCAGCAGCGGGGAGTTAGGCCATAACATTATGGATCACCATTATAACCTGGGTGCCAGTGGCACTGTAGACGGCTATGAAGATAAATATTATTACGGACGCCGGCCCAATGGCGTATACGTAGTACGTTTTGCCAATTTATTTGACGATAAGCGCGATTACCTGCGTGGCTTTGGTTATCAGGGTGGTGCGAGCAGGCAGGGGTGGTCAAGGGAGATTGCGGAGTACAGCGTAGGTGGCAAGTATAAAGATGCCCTCGCCGAACCGGGCGAATGGCAGATAGGTATTGGTGGTTTTGGAGAACTGCTGCCGTACCATGAGAATAAGATCACTCTTGATAAGAACCGCAAAGACAAGTGGGGCTTACCTGTGCTGGCTATGGATGCCGAAATAAAAGACAATGAGCGCAAAATGCGGATAGATATTGTTAAGGAAGCTAAGGCAATGCTGGAAGCAGCCGGTGTAAAGAATATAGAAACGCATGACACCGGCCATAATGTTGGTGATGGCATCCACGAGATGGGCACCGCGCGTATGGGGCTCGACCCAAAAACATCTGTACTGAACAAACATAACCAGGTGTGGGATGCTCCAAATGTTTTTGTAACTGATGGTGCCTGCATGACCTCGTCTGCCTGTCAGAACCCCTCACTAACTTACATGGCACTAACTGCCCGTGCCGCTAACTTTGCCGCTGATGAGCTAAAAAAAGGTGCTATTTAAATATACTTAGCACGGCTCCTTTTAAAAGCAAAAACCACACTTAAAAAAATGTGGTTTTTGAAGGTTTTGCTCATGCATTTCAAACACGAATTTAGACGCTGCGCTATCTGCAGTACGCAGCCAATTGCTCGTTTGCACCAGGCGTACCAAGTTGTGATGCCTTGTTGAGGTCCGCACAGCCACCGGTTTTATCACCTGATTGTGCTTTGGTTACCCCACGGTTAAGATAGGCCAAGCCATTTTTTGAGTCCATCAGAATAACTGCAGAAAAGTCTTTAATAGCTAAGGGCCAGTGTTTTAAGTTCATGTTTGTTACGCCGCGTGCCAGGATGACTTCGGCGCTCCTGGGTTCAAGTTTCAGGGCGGTATTTAGGTCTTTTCGCATAGCGAGGGTGTCGCCTAAAGCGCTTTCAGCGACTGCTTTGCCGGCGTAAGCTTTAGTATTGTTCTGATTGAGTAACAGCGTGTTAATGTAATCATACTGAGCGCCCAAGTATTCCTTTTTAGCCATTTTTAGCTCTGCCCGGGCGAGGTAACCCTCATCATTGGTTTCGTTAAGAGAGATGCCTTTGTTGATGTCCTTAAGGGCTTCATCATACTTTTGCAGCGCTACCAGGCTGTTGCCGCGATTAACGTAAGCCTCTGAAGATGATGGTGAAAGCTTAACAGCAAGGTCGTGGTCTGCCATTGCGCCGGTGAGATCTCCCAGTTTGCTTTTTGCCACACCGCGCCAGCTATAAAAGTTGATGTTCTTGGCATTTACCTGCAAGCCGTTGTCAAAAAGTTTTACGGCTTCAGCATATCTGCCGCTGGCAATCAGCGCTTTACCGTAAGCAATGTATAATTCGTTGTTTTGCGGAGTTGACTCGATAGCGGCTTTAAAATCAGCAAGACTACCTTCAACATCCCCGCTTTTCATCCTTGCCCTAGCCCGGTGCAGCAGTGCATCCGGATTACGGGAGTCTATACCTAATGATTTTGTATACAACGCGATAGCACCCGCATAATCGCGCTGTGAGGCTTTTATGTCTCCGCTGCCTACGTAAGCGTAGGATGCCTTTGGCTCCATTTTAATGGTGGTCGCAAAGTCGGCAAGTGCGCCGGTGGTGTCATTCAGTTCTATTTTGGCTTTAGCGCGGGACAGATACCCGTAAGCATTTTTCGGATTGATTTTTATAGCGGTATCCGCGTCAGCAAGTGCTTCTTTGAAATCCTTCATCGATATTCTGATGTCCGCACGGTTCTGGTAAGCCTCATCAAACTTAGGGTTCATCCTTACAGCAGCTGAAAGATCATCAAGCGCTTCCTGTTTCTCTCCGGCGTTGTTTTTTGCGATACCCCGCCCAAGGTATAAATCTGCTTTTTTAGGGCTTTGCTCTATAGCTTTGTCAAAAAACTCGATTGCACCTTTGCTATCATCTGCATTGCTTGATGCACTTGCGAGGTATTGGTACAACTGGGGCATTTGCGGATTAAGTTCGATAACTTTCTTGTAATCTGCTATCGCACCTTTATAATCGCGGAGATTTACTTTAGCGTTGCCACGGTAAAACCATGCTTCGGCATTTTCAGGCTTTAATCTTATAGATTCATTGTAATCAGCTATCGCACCTTTGTGATCGCCCATATTGCCCTTTGAGTTGGCCCGGTAAAATATCAGGTCGGCATCGTTCGGCAGCAGCTTCGCAGCAATGTCCATATCAGCAATTGCACCTTTATTGTCTCTAAGGTTTGCTTTTGCAACGCCACGGTATTTATAAAGCTCTCCAAACTGTGGGTTAAGCGATATAGCTTTAGTAAAATCATCAACAGAACCCTGGTAATCCTTCAGGTTGCTTTTTGCGTTTGCACGATAATGCCACGCGTCAAGCAGCCGTGGGTCTAGTTGAATGGCTTTTGTAAAATCTGCAACGGCGCTGGTGTAGTCGGCAAGGTTGCTGTAGGCATTAGCGCGGTAAAGGTACGCGCGTGCCACAGCAGGGTTCAGCTGAATAGATTTGCTGAAATCTGCAATGGCTTCTTTATAGTCTTTCATGTTAGCCTTCGTGTTACCGCTGGTGAGGTAATCGCTGGCAGATTGAGCCATGCACATGGCCGGGAAAAGCAACAGAACAAAAAGTAATTTCTTCATTAAACTAGTTTACCAAACGTCCCTAAGATACGTAAAAACAGAAATATGGTTTAGTAAATGCCCAATTTTGGGCTGTTTTAAGCTATAGTTTAATACAACTAAAAGCTATGGTTACAATGTTGAGCAATAAGAACATTGTACTTGGCACGGGCTGATTAAACAAAAACGGCGAAGGATAATATCCTTCGCCGTTTTTCATTTATATGCATAGTTAAAACAACATTTCAGGGGGAGGAGTAACACCTTTAAGCCTTAAGTAAGGTGTAGTTTGGCCGCGATGGTGAGTTTGATGCTCGAAACCTTTTGCCAGCATCTGGCCTTTGCTGGCTTTCATATCTTTGCCCATTGGCAGCGTAACCACTTCGGCAAACTGAGCTTCGGTCATTCCCCGTATGGCGGCTATAGCAAAATCGTAGCTATCCAGCACCGCTTTAGTGGTGGCCTCTTTTGTTTGGGCGACCGTTTTTTCTAACGATACATTTTTGCCCAGCGGGCTTTCTTTGCCACTTGCTACACCTACAAAAAAGTAGTTGGCATCGGCAAGGTGCAACATTTGGCCCGCAAAGCTGCGTACCTCTGGTGTAGCTTTAAAAGCGTAACCATCTACAGGCATTGCGTCCAAATAGGCTTTGGTGTAATTTTTAGCGCGTGTCCACTCGGTCACTATCTGGTCTTTTGTTAACTGCGCAAATGCTGATACGCATGTAAAGGCCATAACGGCAACTAACAGTAATGTTTTTTTCATGATGGGTTTAATTTAGTGCTGCTAAGGTAAGCATTTGCTGCTCCTTAGATGGATTTATAAAAATAGCTGTTATGTTATCTCATATAAATTATCTGCTTTGGCAAAAAGATCATCGTTCTCGGGCAGGTTATTAACCATACAATTGAACAAAGCTATACCATAAAGCATCCTTTTACGCTCCGGATCAAGGTTGGCGTCGTCCAAGTCCTGCCTCCAGTCTGCTTCAGGATAACGCTCCCTGTAACGTTTCTCATAGGTTTCAAAAAGGTTCCAAAGCGTCGAGTGATCAAGCCAGTGCGGTAAGGCATAAGCACCGCTAACACTATGAACTTTTTCCCTCATCAGGATATCTGCTTCGCTTGGTTTTCCAAAATAAAAGAAAAAGTACACCCAGGCAGCTATCATCCCCGCCGTTAATAAGAGCAGCAAATAGGTAAACGGTTCATCAAAACGAAGGTAATTTAGTTGGTCAAAGATCAGGTACAGTAGGCCTGCCGCGAAGAGCCCGGAAAACAGACGAGCGTAAACTGCTACTACACTTTTGGTTTGCATGGAAATATCTATTCCTTGCCGCTTACGCCACTCAGAGCCTGTGACGAACATAGACCCAACCGGAAACAATGGGATAAACAAGATGTAAAAGAATTTGGATTCAATCCAATGGCCTTTGTGATCGGCTATTTTGCCGTAAAAGCCGGTTCCGAAATTGATAAGCATAGGTTGTTATTAATTGCCTAAATATAAATCAGATTTATGATTTAACACCTATCAAAATCAACTAAATTGGAGTTAAGCGTTGTAGTTAACGCCTCGCCAACATTAAAGATATAAACTTAACGTTAGCATAAACAAGTTTATACAAATAGGCCGCCGTTAGTGTTCACAGCGGCCTATTTCTATATATTATTAGAAAGATTATTCTCCCCGCTTCAAACCGAATTTTTCTATTTTACTGTAAAGATGACTGCGCTGAATATCAATATCATCGGCAGTTTTAGATACATTCCAGTTGTTCTTTTCCAGTTTAAATTTGATGTACTCGCGCTCAGCAAAGTCCTTATATTCCTGGAAGTTGGTAAACTGATCGAAATCTGTCTGCGGGGCAGGGGCAGCGGCTGTGGCAGCAACAGGTGCGGATGGATTTGCAAAGGATTTTACGTCACCATCAGTAATCGTTTTATCGCTTAATATAATTAAACGTTCTACCATGTTGCGCAGCTCGCGGATGTTACCTGTCCATGGCAATGCCTTTAAGGCTTCCAGCGCAGCGTCTGATATTTTCTTGGTAGGCATGCCGTACTCGTTGCATATCTCCTCCAAAAAAGCTTGTGTTAGCAATGCAATGTCATCCCGCCGTTCTACCAATGGCGGTACATGTATCAGTATCACACTTAAACGGTGGTAAAGGTCCATACGGAAGTTACCGGCTTCAATCTCCTTTAACAGGTCTTTATTGGTTGCCGCTACTACGCGTACATCAACATCTATCTCTTTTTCGCCACCTACACGGGTTATTTTGCTTTCCTGTAATGCACGCAGAACTTTTGCCTGGGCAGACTGGCTCATGTCGCCAATCTCATCCAAAAACAATGTACCACCGTTTGCAGACTCGAATTTACCGATACGCTGCTTGATAGCTGATGTAAACGAGCCTTTTTCGTGACCAAACAGTTCACTTTCAATAAGTTCTGAAGGGATAGCGGCACAGTTTACCTCTATTATAGGTCCATTGCTGCGATTGCTTTTCTCGTGCAGCCAGCGTGCAACCAGCTCCTTACCGCTACCATTGGCACCGGTAACCAGTACGCGGGCGTCAGTAGGGCCTACACGTTCTATAGTTTCTTTAATTTTAATGATTGCCTGAGATTCGCCGAGAATAGGGCGAACTTTGGATACCTTACGTTTTAAAACCTTAGCCTCAACAACCAGGCTACCGCGGTCAAGGGCATTACGTACGGTTATGAGCAAACGGTTCAGATCAGGCGGTTTTGATATAAAATCGAACGCGCCTTTTTTGCTGGCCTCAACGGCAGTTTCTACAGTGCCGTGGCCGGATATCATGATAAACGGAAGGTCCGGCTTAATGGAAAGTCCTTCAGTAAGTACTTCCATACCGTCCATCCGGTTCATCTTAATATCGCACAACACCAGGTCGTAGTCGTTCTTACGAATAAGTTCCAACCCGTCTACGCCGTTATCGATATCTTCTACTGTATAATCCTCGTATTCTAAAATTTCCCGGAGAGTGCTACGGATCGACCGCTCGTCATCAATTATTAAAATTTTTGCCATTAGCTGTTAAACTAGAAATAGGTAGTAATGTTTTGGTGCTAATATAAAAAATGTATAGAATATTAAACACTTTTATTCAGGAACAATCGACTCATCCGACGTGCTTTGCTCTCGATTCTTTCTCCGCTACGCGCAAAGGTGAAGCAGCAGACGAAAAAAGAGTTAAAAACCCTCTTTGCGTAGCAGAGAGGGCACGGGTGAGTCAACTTACCAATTGCACGCTCAGCATCGACTCACCCCGACCTTACTTCGCTCGTCGACCCTCTCTCCGCTGCGCGCAAAGAGGGTTAAAAAGCAGCAGACGAAAAAGGAGTTAAAACCTCTATTTTCTTATCAGAGAGGGGCAGGGGTCAAGTTAACTCACCAATAGCGCGCTCAGCATCGAATCACCTCAACGTTGCTGAATCGTCGACCTCTATGCGAGAATCGAAAAAAGGGGACTAAATTAATAGTAACGTTGCTCTCAGCTAGGCGAATGGAAGCTAAATAAAAAAGCCCCCTTCAAGAAGGGGGCCGTTCAGCCGCAAAATTATAAGCCGGGTTCTGTTCCCTTATTAAAAGGGCTTCTATCATTTATCTGGCCCTGCCGTTGCCGGCAGGTTCAAGCAACCTACCCATCCTGGCGTAGCTTTCGCTAAGGGAGCGAGCAGCTCCGCTTCCAGGACCTATTTGGTTTTTCAACTCCTGAGGTTTACCGCGATACCGGTCGCCCGGCAAAGCCGTGAGCTCTTACCTCACGTTTTCACCCTTACCCCGTGAGGGGCGGTATATTCTCTGTGGCACTTGCTGTCGCCCGCTGTGGGCGCCTTCCCGTTAGGAAGCAGGATGCTCTGTGTTGCCCGGACTTTCCTCCGCCTTGTTAGGGGCAGCGATAGAACGTTTTGCAATGACAAAGGTACGATGTCTGTATCAGAATTTACAGAATTTGAGAATTTACAAGATGTTGGTTACAAACGATCTTCTAAAATCTTGTAAATCCTATGAATTATTTCTGAAACTCAGGCTTTAACTCTGCCTTCATCGCCTTACGAAACTTCATAACCTTGGGCTCAGAAACACTGCTGATGTAGGGGTTATCGCCATGTATGCGGTAGTAGCCTTGATGATAGTTCTCCGCAATATAAAATGTTTTAAAAGGTACTACTTGTGTAACTATAGGGTTGCTGTAATGCTTTGTAGCATTTACCTTTTTAATGGTGTTCTCCAATGTTGCTTTTTCCTCGGCGTTGCGGTAAAACACGATAGAACGGTAATCAGTACCTACATCAGGTCCCTGGCGGTTTAACGTAGTAGGATCGTGTGCAAAAAAGAATGCTTCGGCTAATGTTGCATAGCTGATCAATTTAGGGTTGTAGTAGATTTGGACAACTTCCGCGTGGTTGGTTGTGCGGCTGCTTACATCTTCGTAAGTAGGGTTAGCGGTATTGCCCCCGGCGTAACCCGAAACTACTTTGTTAACACCTTTTAACTCACTCATAGCCTCGGCCATGCTCCAGAAACAACCTCCGCCAAATGTAGCTACTGCCTCGCCAGCGCCAGCTTTTGGAAGTGGTGCCATTGCGTTTTGGTTAGTCTTCGGTTGTCCGTTTGCGCAACCCACAAACAGGATAATAGATGCAAGATATAATGCTATTTTCTTCATGATCTTTTTTATAGTATTTGTATGAAGATACGACGAAACCTTACAAAGTGGTTGTCATTTGAGCGTAAACGTAGCATTGTATCAACGGGTTTTCAGGTGTCCCAACTTGTACATTTTTCGGGTGTCCCAGCGTAAAATTAAAAAGCCGTGTAATTTCGTTAATAAGCTGTTCAACAGGTATTTGTAAATTTTATCTAAAGTGTTTATACTGTCCCGGTGTGTCCCGCTTTAACAATGTAAGCCCTTATTACACAGGTGTTTGTGTATTTCACGTGTCCCGGGTGTCCCGCTCTCAAAGCGGGACAGTTTGTCAGCGCAACTACTTGAGTGTTTTATCTTTTAAGGCCCACAACAATTTATCCAGACCGTTAATTTTAATCTCATACGCTGTACGCATCAGCATACCCAATTTTCCTGCAGGGAAGGCGTTCTTGCGGTGCATCCATTCCAAGTAACTTACCGGGATATCGCACACCAGCGTGTCCTTGTATTTGCCAAATGGCATTTTTGTTTTTACGATATCGATAAGCAGTTGCGGGTCGGGGCCTATGTTTTCCACGTGCCGAAGTTAGCTAAAGCTGACCGGCTTACCACATTTTTGCTGCTTTGCTTACCAACAAAAAACCAACTAAAGCTCCTGTTATTGCAGCTGCAGTTTTTAGTTTGGGGCTACTCCTGTAAGGCGGAACGTACATTACACCATCCTCATTGGTTATAGCAGCACGCCGGACATACCTGCCGGCCAACGGCACAGCAATTTCCTCAAAACGATTAGCCAGGTAATTTAATTCGCCCTGTAGTTCTTTACCCCTCATAACCGGGCCGTGCCCGGTTGCTGCTATACGAGGTTGCAGCGCTGCAAGCTTACGTACTGAATGGGCCGCGGCTTTCCAGTCGCTGGTAATGTATTTGGGCGGGCCGCTAATTTTCTTTTTGTAGGTAAGCAGGTAATACGCCGACTCGGCTTGAGTAGTAGTAAAAGCATCACCTGCTATCAGGGTTGTATTAAGTGGAAAAAACAGCGATACATGCCCGGCAGTGTGCCCCGGAGTATGGATGACGCGCCATTCGGGTAATTCGGGAATGCCGTCGTACATATCTATTTCCCGAAGGTTCTTGCTGATGTTTATGGGCTTGGTAGAGAACATTACCGACATCAGGCTCATCAATCCGCCGCCGGTTTCAGGATCGACGGGTGGATACGAAGAGCGCCCGGTAAGGTAAGGTGCTTCCATATGATGTGCGTACACGGGTACATCCCAAACTTTAAGCAGCTCGCAAACAGAGCCCGCGTGGTCAGTATGACCATGGGTAAGCACTATAGCCGATGGACGTGTACCGGGGCCGAACAGTGCTTCGGCCATTGCAATGATCTTTTTTTCTGATCCCTTAATGCCGGTATCAACAAGCACCCAACCCTTGCCCGCACTTCGACGGTTGGCAATCATGTAAATATTAACAAAGGCAAGGCGCATGCCCCATACGCCCTGTCCAACCTGGAAGTATTTTACTTTTTTTGTCAGCATATGTTATAATGGTACTATGCTAACAGTATTGGCAAAGAATGGTTTGTGATCAGCAGCAGGATATGTTACTGGTCTACACTGTGAATAGGCCTGAAGATGCGATTCCAACGTACTTTACTGAAGAACGAACCTTCACTATCCAGGCTCATCCAGGTAATTACAGCTTTACCCACAATGTGATCCTCAGGCACAAAACCCCAAAAGCGTGAGTCTTCGGAATTGTGACGATTATCGCCCATCATCCAGTAGTAATTCATTTTGAAGGTATAAGTATCAGCCTTCTTATCATTTATGTAGATGTCTTTCCCTTTAACTTCGAGTTTGTTGTGTTCGTAAACCTCAATAGCACGGCCGTATAGCGCCATTGTAGAATCGTTTAGTTTAATTGTAGTGCCTGTTTTAGGGACAAGGAGCGGGCCAAAATTGTCTTCGTTCCACTTAAATAATGTACTCTGCGGAAAGACGCGGATGTCAGCAGCATTTTTTGGCTCAATCACCGGCTTAATTGCTTTGATACCTGCTGTAGACTTAAATTCGTTATAGCTGTCGGCGGGAATGATCATCTCGTAATTAGCAGCGTCCAACTGTTGCCTTACTTCGATATGCAAGTTCTGGATTAGTTCTGGGTTAAGGTTATTACCATCAGTAGTTACTATGTAAGATGTTTGAGCTTGCGGATGGTTCTTTTCCGCTTTTCCGTTAGCATAAACTTGTCCATCAACAATGGTGATGATATCACCTGGCAGACCTACGCAACGTTTAATATAATGTACACGCATATCTACCGGACGCGGTACAACTTCAGCAGGATAATTGAAGACTACCGCGTCACCAATCTTTACCTTGCCTAAACCCGGCAAGCGATAGTATGGCAGCTGTAAGCCGTCCCAGTAAGTTTTTATATTTAAATTAGTAACGGTTGATTCGGTAAAGGGTATAGCAATTGGCGTCATTGGCATCCGCGCGCCATAAGCAAGCTTACTTACAAAAAGATAATCACCGGTCATCAGGCTGCCTTCCATGGATGCGGAGGGGATAGCAAATGCAGAAAAAAGTAACCCTCTTATTATAGTAGACGCTACTAAAGCAAACAAAATAGCATCAAGCCATTCTCGCGTTTTGCTCTTTTTAGGTTTGGTCGCATCATCTTTTTTTCGGGAGAAAAATTTCCAGTTCATATGCTCGTCGTAAGTTGATTTTAACATTCCGTTGTTTTTAGACCTTCATACTTTCTATTTGTTACAACATATTTTAGATTAAATTTTTAGTTTTAGCGCAACAACAAAACATCTATGTTAAGACGCAATTTCCTTAAGCTTTCTGTCGCAGGTACCGCCGCGGCTATGTTTAGTAATCTTACATACGCAGCTGGTACGTTCGCGCTGGTACAACAGCCCGACGCAGCCTGGGTAAACATCAACGACCAATGGGTAAAGATGACCCGTAGCGGAACTGGCTTTAGCTACCAGGATATCCGAGTAGATATCAAATCCGGCGCAGATTCTAAATCTGTATACATTCAGTCTCCTAAAGCTGAGCTGATGGGAGTGAGGTTAACCTGGAAGAACAAAGTAAAAAGCTCTAGCGAAGTCCTTGGCGACCATTGGGAACGTACCTATGCCGATATGGGCTGGAAATCTGTAGACGCGAAAGTTAAAAATCCCTGGTATGTTTTAATTAACGATGGCACAAACACCGCTGCCTTTGGTGTAAAAACCGGCTGTAGTACTATTTGTTGGTGGGGAGTAAGCGAAGATGAGCTTGCACTTACTATTGATACACACTCCGGTGCTGGCGGCGTAAAACTTGGCGATCGCAAATTGCACGCGTCAGACATCATAACTACTTCAAGCAGCGCCGGAGAGAATGCTTATGCCACTGATCACCGCTTTTGTAAGATGATGTGCCCTAAACCACGTTTACCTAAACAGCCGGTATACGGTATTAATGATTGGTATGTGGCATATGGTAAAAACTCTTACCAAACCATAAAAGATCAAACAGCTACGATGGCGCAGTTTGTTACCAATACTGCTAATAAACCATTCTCTTTAATTGACGACGGGTGGCAGCAGCCTGACGACTTTTCTATAGCTAATGAAAAGTTCAAGGATATGCACAAGATGGGTGAAGAGATAAAGGGGTTGGGTATGCGCCCTGGCTTGTGGACGCGACCGCTAATTGCCCGTAAAGATGATAGTAAAACGCTGCTTTCACCGAAGATAAAAGGCCGTGACCAAAATGATGAATTAATACTCGATCCAACTATTCCCGAGAATGTTGAACGGGTTAAGCGCAACATTCGCTTATACAAACAATGGGGTTATGAAATGGTTAAGCACGACTTCAGCACCTGGGATATCTTCGGCAGGTGGGGTTTCCAAATGAAAGATACCTTCACTGCACCAGGATGGACCTTTCAGGATCAAACCAAAACGAACGCGGAAATCATCAATAACCTGTATCAGGCGATAAGAGGAGCAGCAGGAGATATGTACATTATTGGCTGCAATACCATGAGCCACCTTTCTGCCGGTGTATTTGAACTCAACCGTATTGGCGACGACACCAGCGGTCGTGAGTGGGAGCGAACCAAAAAGTACGGTGTGAATACCCTCGGCTTCCGTTTGCCGCAGCATAACGCCTTTTATGCGGCTGATGGCGACTGCGTAGGCCTTACAAAAGATGTGCCTTGGGAAAAGAACCGTCAATGGCTGCAGTTGCTTTCTGAAAGCGGCTCACCGCTATTCATATCTGCAGAACTGGATATACTCGACGTGGACAAAAAAGCCGCTATAAAGACAGCTTTTGCACATGCCGCCCGCGTTCAGCCTACAGGCGAGCCGTTGGACTGGATGAGCAATCCACTGCCTGCCAAATGGAAGCTAAACAACCGCGAGGTAAATTTTAAATGGGACTAAATAGTAACCACAAGCATTGCTGCGCTCATTAATATCATCACGGCGTCCTCGATAATTGTAAGTGTGCTCATGGGCAGGTTGAAAACCGAGCCCAGGCAGGCGCACTGTATTTGCTTTTTGTTGAGGACGCTTTGTAATACCCCTATAATGCTTACACCCATTACCAGCAAGGTGATAATGTTTACCACCACCGGATTAAAGTTAGCGACGTAAGCTACGCCAAGCCCAAGCTCCAGGAGAGCGTAAATAATGCCCCAGGTCTTAAACCTGCGTGCCACAACATCATACATGGCGTAGCTATCTGCAAATGCCTGCAAGTTTAGGAGCTTAAAAAAGGAAAACGCCAGGAAGAAACCTGCCATAAATACACGCATGGCTAACATCCAGTCAAAGCCTGTGGTGGTGCTTACCAGCAGCGATACCACCAGTATATAGCCAAATAGCAGTAACACCGGCTTGTATGTCTCAACAAAGGAGCGCTTATCTTCAGTATCGACAAAGCTTGGCACATTTTGGTGCTGGGTTTCTTCTGTTAAACCATATTTTGGATAAGGAGCGAAAGCCGCCTGCAGATCTGCTGTAGGGACGTGATGATCCATGCTGACCTTTGCATTATTATTTGGAAGATCCACCTCAACGTTGGTGATGCCGGGAACTGACGATAGCACCGACTGCACTTTGAAAACGCAGCCCTGGCAGGTCATTCCGGTTATATGATAGGTATGTGTCATTGTTATTAATTTTAATGAGACAAAGATACGTCGCCACAGTGAGGCAGTGTTTATGTAATCATGTAAATGGTTTATAAAATCTACTGATTGCTGATGATGGGTGTCCCGCTTAGAAAGCGGGACACCCGGGACAGATGAAACGTACATTAAGCTGATAGATAAGGACTTAACTTAGCAGAGCGGGACACCCCGGGACAGTACAAAAGCTTTACTTAGAATACGCTAATTATTTAATAGCTAGAGTATTAAACGATTAAACTATTTTCAATGTCGTTAAGTGGGACAGCAAACTTGGGACACTTAACACAGCAATTTTAGTACAGGTACGCTCTAAATATCTTCTATGTTCCGGCGCTTGTTTTCCTTTAAAGATTTGTAGAAGGTGGGCGTAAGCCCCGTCTGCTTCTTAAACTGCGATGAGAGGTAAGCTACGCTGCTATAACCCATTTTGTCCGCAATCTGCGAAAGGGTCAGTTCATCGTACATCAATAGTTCTTTAACTTTCTCAGTTTTCTGAGCAATAAAGTACTTTTCTATAGTAGTCCCTTCTACTTCAGAAAATAAATTGCTCAAATAGCCATAATCGTAGTTGAGCTTTCCCGCAAGGTAATCGGATAAGTTGGTGCCGGGCTGTTCTTCCTGGTGATGGATCAGGCTGATGACGGCTGTTTTTACCTGTTCTATTATCCGGCTTTTCCGGTCGTCTATTATCTCGAAGCCCAATGGTTTTAACTCATTTTCGAGCCGTTCATAAGTTAGCTTATCAGGTTCGGTAGTAAGTTCAACTTCACCAAGCTCAACAGATAAGGGCTTTAAGCCGGCTTGTTCAAAGGCGGATCTTACAGCCATTTTGCAGCGGCTGCAAACCATGTTCCTGATGTACAGTTTCACGTGTCAAAAGTAACCATCTTAAGGCATTATGATGATAAGGCCTCTGTAACTTATTTTTCACTCAGCCATTCTGCGGCTAGCAAGTCAACTAATAAAATACATTGCAATTGTTTACATTTACTATAACCAATTACAGAACCATGCCAAGCAACACGCTCAATGAAGAACAACTTGCCCAATATCGCAGAGACGGTTATATCATTATAAAGAATTTCTGTAGCACTGCAGAAACGGAGACGATGTATAACGCTGCCGTTACCGATACTGCCATGAGCAAGAACGCGCTTGATCTTAATGATCAAACCGGGAAGAAAACGCGTTTGTCGCTTTGGTTTACGCCTGGTAATGATGTGTTTGGTTACCTCACCCGCAGCAAAAAGATGATAACCCCGGTAGCACAACTCTTGGGTGAACATGCGCCGGTATGTCACTTTCACAGCAAACTGATGCAAAAAGAACCCCGTGTAGGTGGTGCCTGGGAGTGGCACCAGGATTATGGTTACTGGTATAAAAATCAATTTATGTTCCCCGATGAATTAATGAGCGTGATGGTTGCGCTGACGCGGGCTAATAAACAGAATGGATGTCTCCAGGTCATCAAAGGATCGCATCGGCTTGGCCGGGTTAACCATGGTTTTGCAGGCGAGCAAGTAGGCGCAGATATGGTGATGGTTGAAAATGCCTTAAAAACTATGGACCTTGTTTACTGTGAATTAGAGCCCGGCGATGCGCTTTTCTTCCATAGTAACCTGCTCCACAGGTCTGAGGCAAATTTGTCAGATACGCCGCGGTGGTCTATCATCAGCTGTTATTCATTACAGTCTAACCTGGCCTACAACGAAACTTCAACATCATGGAAAGTTCCGGTGAATATTGTACCTGATGAGGCTATTTTGGACTGGGAGGCAGCACCACTGTCTGATAATAATTTTCTTTCCAAGGAGAATGACCCGGCTTTAAAGAAAACCGGCTGGGAGCAATAGGTGGCAATAGCGTGGTTTGATCGGGTATGGTAACCCTCCGAACGGAGAAATTTAGCCAAGGTGTGGTAAAGATGGTTTACAACTTATTAAACCAGCCTTTTTTCCAAAAGATAAACACCTGTATAAGACCCAGGATTATCATGCCGCCAAGCGCATAAACATAACCATGGTGTGTATAAAGTTCGGGCATATTGTCGGGTATTACACGCCCCTGAGTGTCCGTCCTGCTAAAGTTCATACCATAAACACCTGCAATAAACGTAAGTGGGATGAAAATTACCGAGATGATGGTTAGCACTTTCATGATCTCGTTCATGCGGTTGCTCACCATACTCAGGTAAAGGTCAATAATACTGCTGGTTACCTCTTTGTAACTCTCTACCATATCCATCGCCTGTATACAATGGTCGTAGGCATCGCGGAGATATATTTTCACGTCCTTCGTGATCAGGTCGCTTTCACTGCGGATCATATCATTGATCTTGTCCCTCTCCGGCCAGCAGGAACGGCGAATGATGATCAGCGTGCGCTTTAACTGTTGTGCTTCAAACATGATGCTTTTGTCGGGTCGTAGATAAAGTTTGTCCTCGGTAGCATCAATACGGTCGCCTATTTGCGACAGCACTACAAAGTAATTGTCCAGTATGGTATCGGTAAGCGCGTAAAATATATAGCCGGGCCCGGCAGTACGTATAAGGCCTTTGCCGGCCTTTAAGCGCGCTTTTACAGATTCAAAATAGTCGGTATGGCTTTCTTCAAAGCTGATGACAATATTGTCCTTTACTATACCGCTAAACTGGCAGTTCACCAGTTCTTTATTCTTGTTAAAAAAGATGATGCGGCTGGTGCCAAAAACATAGTTGTCGTATTCGTCAAACTTAGGCCGCTGATGAGTATTCACCACATCCTCCAGTACCAGGTGATTAATGCCCAGGAAAGTGCCTATATCTTCTATCAGTTGAGCATCACCCAAGCCGTTAATTTTTATCCAATGGGTATGATCCTTACAAACCTTAATCTGCTCGGTAATGGTTTTCATGTCCGTACCTTCGCTAGTTTGCAGATCGTTTTGGTTGAACGAGTAGATCACGATCTTGGGCGGCAACGCGTCTTCCGGAATGTCGATGGTTCCGGGCTGCGCACCCACGTTAATTTTAGACTTGCGGTTCTTGAAGTGTACGCGGGTGTTAAAAGTGCCCATTACTATAAATAATTTACTGCCTGCGGCCCCTGATTAAAAAGGAGGTCGACAATGCTCAGGTTCTTTAAAAACCCATGCCGTTCTTCAAAAACCTGAAAATAGGGTTTTTGTTCCACCACAGGGGGCGTTTTAGCGCTAATGCTATAACGCATATCGGTAAGGCCGTTGTACTCTGCTTCGTAAGTTTCGGTAAATTGCAGTGGAAGTTTTATTTTCATCAGCTTAAGCAATAGTTCCAGCAGCTCCTGGTTGTAATCAAACAGGAAGTCGTAATACTTCTGGTAAAAGGGTGCAAACTGGTCTTCGTAGTACTCAAAATAGGCAGAGCGCCTGTAGCAGCTTTCCAGGCTCATCCAATGCAGGCGCTGCCACCTGAAATCGTAGCTTATCTTTACATCCTTTATTTTGGTGTGGGTTTTAGATCCTTTTATAACCGGCACCACCAGGCTCAATGCACCATCAGGGGAGTAAATGTTTGCTCGGTTGCGATAGGTTTGCTTTGGGAAGTGTTCTTCCCTTTCTATTACCACGTCCGGCTTAAATTTGTTAAGCTGCGTAAAGTATTCAACGGGTGGGAGGTAGAACAAGGGTAAAACAGCGCCGCGACCTATCATGATATATTTTCCTATTTTTGCAGCAAAATTGGTTAAAATAATGTTAAAAAAGGCGGGTGGCAATGTGGGTATATTTTTCTGGTGCCTGTTTTCGTTGCTGCCATTCTGGTTCTTGTACCTTGTGTCAGACTTGCTTTACCTTATCATGTACCACTTAATAAAGTACAGGGTTAAAGTTGTAAGGGATAATTTGCAAAATGCTTTCCCTCAGAAAACGGTTAGCGAAAGGCTGAAGATAGAACGAGAGTACTTTCGCTATATGGCCGACTTACTGGTAGAAACCTTTAAGATGGTCAGCATTAGCGAAAAGGAACTGCGTAAGCGCATGCGAATGCTAAATCTCGAGATTGTAGAGCATTATTTTAGCCAGGGCAGGAGCATAATAGCGGCAGCAGGGCATTATGGTAACTGGGAAATGTCGGCACTGGCCTTTGGCCTGCTTACCCCAAATAAGACCATTATTGTTTATAAACCGTTGAACAATCCCATTTTCGACAACTTTCTGAACAAGCAGCGTGCAAGGTTTGGCTCTACAATGGTGTCTATGAAGCAGACATTACGAACTGTGCTTTCGGTAAAAAACGAGCGAACAATTACCGCCCTGGCATCAGACCAAACGCCTGGCATAAACGAAGTGAATTACTTCACCAGTTTTTTAAACCAACCTACAGCGGTTTTCCTGGGGATAGAGAAGCTTGCAAAAATGACAGATGCTGTGGTTGTATTTTACCGTATAGAACGCATCAGGAGGGGGTATTACACCTTTCAATTCATACCCCTGATAGAGCACCCGAAAGAAACAGCTGAGTACGAGATAACTAACAGCCACGTAGGATACCTGGAGCGGCAGATAAACGAAACACCCCAGTACTGGTTATGGAGCCACAAGCGCTGGAAATTTAAACCCGAGAACTTTAATAAATGAGTAAACTGCCCAAAGTTGCCGTAGTAATACTAAACTGGAACGGACAAAAGTATTTGGAACAGTTCCTGCCTTCGGTACTGGCATCATCATACCCAAACCTGCAGGTTGTTGTAGGCGATAATGCATCAACAGACGGGTCTGTAGCCTTCCTTAAAGGCAGGTACCCTGATGTGGCTATTTTAGAGAATAGCGAGAATTATGGCTTTACAGGTGGGTATAACCGTGTGTTAAGCAGCGTAGAGGCAGATTATTATGTGCTGCTGAACTCTGATGTTGAGGTGGAACCGGGGTGGATAGAACCCGTTATACAGCTAATGGAAAGTGATGCAGCAATTGCAGCAGCAGGGCCAAAGCTGCGGTCTTACCATCAAAAGAGTTATTTTGAGTATGCGGGTGCAGCCGGTGGCTATATTGATAAGTATGGTTATCCATTCTGCAGGGGACGTATATTCACGGAACTGGAGGAGGACAAAGGGCAATACGACAAGCAGGATGAAATATTTTGGGCATCAGGCGCGGCACTGTTCATAAAAAAGAAGTACTGGGATGAGGCCGGCGGTTTTGACGAGAGTTTTTTTGCCCACATGGAAGAGATTGACCTTTGCTGGCGGTTAAAGAACATGGGCTATAAAATTGTCTATTGTCCACAGTCGGTAGTGTACCACGTAGGAGGTGGCACACTTAACGCCGAGAGCCCTTATAAAACTTACCTCAATTTCCGTAATAACCTGTTGCTCTTAAAGAACAACCTGCCTGCAGGTAAAGCGTTCCGTGTAATATTCATCCGCTTCTGGATGGATCTGCTCGCTTTGGTAAAGTTTTTGGCGGATGGAAGGGCTAAAAACGCCTGGGCAATTAGTAAGGCGCACAGGAACTTTGTACGGGGGCTTTTTCAATCAAAAAAACAGCAACCAAAAGCCATCGCCTCTCCACAACGTAACCACATCGCATCTCATACCTACAAACGCAGCATTGTGTGGGATTTTTTTGTGGTGAAAAAGAAGAAGTTCAGTGAGTTGGATAAGCAGGATTTTAGCTAAGGTGTAATTCTTTTTTAATCAAAAACAACCAACAACCAGAGCTATTTTAATTACCTGATATACCGCCATCAAGATCCTTTTCGTCCGAAGTAACTTTTGACTTGGCCTGACTGGCAAACAGATCGGTTTGCGTTTCTGTGAGGCGTAAGTGGAGGTCGCGTTGTGGGAAAGGTATCTCAATTCCTTCCTGAGCAAAAGTGGCGTAAATATCTGTAAGTATGTTACTTTTAAGTGATAGCCACTTGGTAATATCAGCAGCCCAAAACAACAGGCGAAAGTCTACCGAGCTCTCATTAAGATTATGTACAAACACCAGAGGCGCCGGGTTGTCCATAATGTCTTCCCGGCTGCACAACAGGTCCGATAGTACCTGTTTTACCTTTTCAATATCAGAACCATACGCCACACCGATGATCAGCTCCACACGCCGGTTGTTATTGCTCAGCGTCCAGTTAATAACGTGATGAGAAATAAGATCTCCGTTGGGTATAATCACCTCCGCGCCATCGCTTGTAGCTATCTTACTGCTGCGGATGCCAATTTCCATAATGGTACCGCTGCGGTTATCCACCTCAATTATATCACCTATTTGAATAGGTTTTTCAAATGCGAGAATAAGGCCTGATACCAGATTGTTCACAATATTCTGCAAGCCAAAACCAATACCTATACCGAAGGCACTAATAATGATTGTTATCTTATCCAGCGGGAAGCCAGATGCGGTTACTGCCAGCAGAAAGCCCACGGCAAAAACAGCGATCTTGATAAGCAGGGTAGAAGTGCGGTTCTTCTTTTTTAATATGTCTATATCCGTTGCACTTTTTCCTGCTACCTCATAAAGGTAGCTGATAATACGGGCAGCTACGGAAGAGAGCCAGATAACCGCAATAAAAATGATGATGCTCTGAAATGTGAATGTGGTATTTGCGCCACCCAGGCTGCGTGTTTGCGTCAGGAAGTTCTTGATGTAAGTGAACACCGCATCCTCTATACTCAGGTTCTGTGTAAGCATTACCAGCCAAAGCACTGCGGCAAGTACCGTTAAAATGCTGCGGAACTTATTCTGGAGCATTTTAAAGTCGATAAAGGAACTTAGCGAGTTGCTGTTCTTGTTGCCCTCCAACTGCAGGAACATGCTTTGCATAATGATCTGCACCAGGTAATACATGCCCAGTGCCAGCCACAAATTATACACCGCAGTAACACCAATTATTTTGGATAAGGTGACCCTTCCAAACAGGTTGCAAAGGAATGATGCGGTTAGCAAAATGATAAAGAGCCGCAACACAGGTACCGTATAGGGGAGGTAATCCCCGGGTTCCTTTTTCACTACCAGGTAAAAACGGTAGCTAACCACGGCAGTAGCCAAAGCTAACAGCAATACAATCACCCTGTCGGTATCACAAACCTCAACAAATAAATTACTGAAGCTATAAACGGCTGTAAGGCAAAACAATACACGCATGAACTTAAACAATTCAGGCGGACAGGTGCGCTTTACCAAAACAAGTATCGAAGCAATAAGGATGGTGAAAAATATCTCGAGCACCACAACGGGAGGGTGGTCGTAAAAGTTAGGCACAATGGCGAACGTGACCACCAGTGTTGAAGTAAGCGGCGAGAACGCCACGTATTTAGCATGTTCCAATACGGTGTGCGGGGCATCTTTCACACGCATTACCTTGCGGGTATTGGTATAGATCCAGATAAAGAACAGCACAAGTATCATTAGACCTGCAAAGTGGATAAGCGGGTCGCGGCCTACAAAGAAGTTAAGCAGGCGGCTATTCATGTTTATCGTTTTTGAAAGTGCCGACGGGAAATCCGTTTCGGTATTATCGCCCATGTGCCAGATGCTGTTGTCCTCGTCAGACAATGCCTGCACGCTGAACTCCCGTATCTTAAGATCTATCTGGTCACGCAGATCTATAAGCGAAATGTATACCGATGCCACCCGGTTCTGCAATAAACCTACTTTAAGCAGAAGCTTTTTGTTAATGGTATCCAGCCTTTTATGTTTAGAATCAATCGCGATCTTCTGTACCAAAAAGGATGTACGCAGGCTGCTGTCTGCCGGCACAATGCGTAGGCCAGAGTCTTTGCTCATAGCCGAAAGCTCACTCTGGTTCTGTTGCAATTTGGCGTTGATATCGCTAAGACGTTCCTGCCATATGTCCAGTTGAGTGTCGCTGCGGGTAAGTATATCGCGAATGGCGTACAGATAGCGGAGGGTGCTGCTCCTGTCGTTGTCTATGAGCGTCTTTATAAGCCCAACACGGCGCTCAAAGGAGGGAAGCCCTGTACTGATGTCGGCGGTATCGATATTGCGCGACAGGCTTGTTTTAATCTGGTTGAACGAACTGGTGTAATATTCTACTTTTTGTAGCAGGGTATTAATGGTGGTATCCGACTTCTTAAACGACCTCATCATTGAGTCGCGGCGCAGGATAGATTGCCGCAACGAGTCGCGCACACTTAGCTTGCGTTCCTTTTTAGATGATTGTGCTACACAATCAATTGTAAATAAACCCAATATGAGCAGTAACGGAACAAATATTTTAACTACCCGGTTCATCGTGAGGTATAAAAATGCTTATGATTCAAATAGATTAATAACACCGGTTTTATTGTCGAGCTTTTGCGTGAAGCACAAACTACAGCTCAATTAAAAAGCTTTCCATCCCCAACTGGTATGAGTTCATGCCGAAGCCTGCTATCACACCTTTGCAACTGGCTGCCAGCATAGATGTATGCCTAAACTCCTCGCGCTTGTAAACATTGGAGATGTGTACCTCAATAACAGGGGTGTTAATTGCCGCAATAGCATCTGCTATGGCAATGGATGTATGGGTGTAAGCTCCGGCGTTTAATACTATTCCGTCGTAAGTAAAACCTATCTCGTGCAGTTTGTTTATAATTTCGCCTTCAATGTTGCTCTGGTAGTAATCTATGGTTATATCGGTGAAACGCTGCTTTAGAGTGGCAAGGTAGCTCTCGAAATCAGTATTGCCGTAGATAGACTTTTCCCTAACACCAAGGAGATTTAAATTAGGGCCGTTGATAATTTGTATCTTCATTTGCTCAAACATAAATATAAAACGCTAAAACAAAAATCAATTGAACAGAGCTTCGGCAACAAAAAGCTTTAAGGCTTACCTCAAACTGGAACGCTCTTTATCAGCGAACTCTATAGATGCATATACTAAAGATATAGATAAACTATACCAGTATTCTGAATTACAAATAGATAAGAAATCGCCTACAGATTTTTCTTTAACAGATCTAAGGGATTTCATCGCTTGGGTAAACGAGTTAGGCATGATCCCGAGCACACAATCGCGCATTATTTCGGGTATCAAAGCATTTTATAAATTCTTACTAATGGAAGACTACATCAAGGCTGATCCGTCTGAATTGCTCGAAACTCCCAGGATAACCCGCAAGCTGCCGGATACATTAAGCGTACAGGAAATTGACCAGATGATATCTGCTATAGACCTGTCCAAACCAGAGGGCACCCGCAATAAAGCAATGTTGGAGGTATTGTACGGCTGCGGCCTGCGTGTGTCGGAACTGACGGAGCTGAAACTGTCTAACCTGCATCTTGAAATAGAATTTATCAAGGTCACCGGCAAGGGCAGCAAAGAGCGCCTAGTACCTATAGGTAGTGCAGCTGTTAAGGCCTTGAAATTATGGATAGAGCTGTTGCGTATACATGTCCCTGTACAAAAAGGTGAAGAGGATATGGTGTTTTTAAACCGCCGCGGTAAGCAGCTGTCGCGGGTATATGTGTTCCTGTTGATAAAAGAACTTGCCGCAACGGTAGGTTTAAAGAAGACCATTAGTCCGCATACGTTCCGCCACTCATTTGCAACCCATTTGGTTGAGGGAGGTGCCGATCTGCGAGCGGTGCAGGAGATGCTTGGCCATGAAAGCATCACCACAACGGAAATCTATACTCATTTGGATAGAAGTTACTTAAAAAGCGTAATAACCGAATTTCATCCCCGGTCTACTAAGCCTTAAGCGGCGCGGTAGCTCTGATCATTCTGTCGCGACCACTCATATCTTGCCTTAACTGTATGTCTGTAAATTGCTTGGCATCTAGCAATTCAACCGTTTCTTTCCCGTAACGTTCATTTATCTCGAAGAAAAGATATCCGCCAGGGTTTAACTTTTCTGCAGCAATATCAGCTATGGCCCGGTAAAACAGCAGTGGATCTTCCTGCGGTACAAACAGCGCCGTATGCGGTTCAAATTTGTTTACGTTGGTGTGCATCAAAGCTTTGTCAGCAGGCGTTACATAGGGCGGATTGGACACTATAACATCAAACGTATCGAGTTGCGAGATTACCGATGTCTCAAGAACGTCGGCGTTAATAAAGTTAATCTTCGCATTATTCATAACTGCATTTCGTTCGGCAGTTTTTAAAGCTTCGTTTGAAATGTCAATGGCACTTACTACAGCGTTAACCAGATTCCCTTTGAGACTGACGGCAATGCAGCCGCTGCCTGTGCCAATGTCCATCAAATGAATTTTCGAAAGGTTTTGTGGCTGTTTCCTGCAGGTCTTTAAAATCCACTCAACAAGTTCTTCAGTTTCGGGGCGGGGGATGAGTACGGATGGGTTTACCAGGAAGGATAGCCCATAAAACTCCGTACTCCCAAGTATATATTGCACCGGTTTGCCTGTTTTTAGCTCGCTAAGTATTTTTGGTAATTTCTCTTCAACTTCTGAAGTAATCACGTCGTCGGGAAATGCCTTGATCTTTGCACGTGAGTAGCCGGTTAATTCACCAATCACCAGCATAGCTACCGCTTCGCTTTCGGTGGGTCCGTAAAGCTCGTCAAGCGCCTGATGGAAGCTGGTAAAAACCTGTTTTATGCTTTGCATAGCGCTGCTTATGCCTCCTTGTCAAACAATGCCAATACTTCGTCCCAGTTGTTTACACGCACGTGGTTGTTATAGCTTACGTTATGAAATGCATGAAACATAATGGTTTTACCTTTAAAGTTATCAAGGTTTCTAAGGTGATCATCTATCATGTAATTCGTGTTGATAATGCTTTTATCGCCACAGAAGATGATGTTGCGCCAGCTGATAAATGGGAAGTGTTCATTCAGCCAGGCAAGTTTTTCACCAAGACTAAGCGGGAATTCCATCGCTGCGGAAACAATGTACACCTCGTACTTTTCCGTTAGTTTTTGCAAAGCTTCTACAGCACCATCCATAACCTTCAAGGTACGGAAGAAATTTGGCGAAAGCACCATTTTGCGTGCAAGCCCTGCTTCAGGGAAAAGCGTGTCATCACTTTTGCCCACCAGATCCTCCTTGGTCAGCAACACGCCATAGTCACGATAATACCAATCAACAAACTGTTGTTCTACATCGGCAATGACGCCGTCCATATCTATAGCTATCGATTTTCTCATAGTGAAACAATTATTGAAAAGGTGCAAACGAGATAAAACCAACTAAAACGTTAGTTTTTGCTTGTTATTGCTGTGTTCAAGCGCGAAAATACATCTAAAAAAAATAAAGTTTCAAACAGATAATTAACTAAAATATTAGTTACTCGAGCCCGTTAAAGACGAAACTTAAAACCAATAACATGAAAAAAACACTCGCTACAGTAATTGCATTTCTTCTATTTACAGGCTGTGCCTTTGCACAAACAGAGAAGGGCAACAGCACGCTTGGCATCAATCTTCAGTTTTACAGAGCAACCACCAACAACAACATCTTTGATCAGGCATCGGGAATCATGTACACTCAGGATCAAAAAAACACTAATTTTTACATAGGCCCAAATTACAGCACATTCCTTAGTAACAATCTCGATCTGGGTGTCGGACTGCAATACGGCTTAACTAAAATTAATAATGTCGGAACAGCCTACTACACTCAAAAACAAACAAATTACAACTTCGGAGCCAGTATTTATCTGCGCAAGTATGTTATGTACGAAAGTAAAATAGGGATACGTACTGGGCCTTACTTCACTTACAACCGCAATAGTTCAACCGTTACCAACTTGAGTGGAGGAAGCGGTGTGGAAACTAAAACTACTGGCAACTCATATACTGGTGGATTAAATCTCGACCTCTTGTTTTACCCAACTAAAAAACTGGGGGTAGCGCTTATGCTTGCCAATTTAAATTACCAGCACTATAATGCCGACGGCGGCGTCGCAGGTAACAGCGACGGAGACGGCGTAAACTTCAACTTTATTAACAATGGCTTAGGCGTATCTGTGTTTTACACTTTTGGCAAATAAATAGCTTAGGCTCTAAAATCAAACGGCGATGGCTTTAAACCTGTCGCCATTTGATTTTAGTGTCCGTTAAATGAAAATAGTTACTTACGGGACGCCTTTACTTTTTCAAAGTATTGTAGCAGCTTATCCATGTTTTTAAGGCCGAATTTACCTGCCCGTATCTGCTCTACCACCTCAGGCTCGTCGCCCATAGCTTCGCTCATTACGTCAACAAAATTTTCATTAGTAATGTGCTGCATGGTCGCGGTGTTACTGCCGTAGTAATAAGTGGCTTTTTGTTTGCCGCCACCGCCATTGCCGCCGCCGAGCGATATACCTAAACCACCCCCATATGATGTGCCGTAGCCACCGCCGGTACTCAAGCCGAAGCCTGGTGAAACGTGTATGCCACCACCGCCATCGCCGCTGCCAGCACCACGGGTAACATAAATCTTGGTATCACTGTCAACGGCTACACGTACAAAATCATACTCTTTTTTCGCCCAGGTCTCATTACCGGGAGCATGCGCCACCACAAAGCTGTCCTTACCAACAACAAATGATTGCAGATCGCTGGTGCTAAGCTTGTAAGGATTGGTTTTCTCGCCATCCTTAAACTCAATAAAACCTTCATTCTTTATCGGTCCGCTGCCGCCGGGGTTCTGGTAAATAAAGCCATCAGACCGGTTGCCTTTTGCATCGGTAAAGTGGCCGGGTAGCCATTTTTGAGCAAGCGCAGATGAGGCTGATGCGGACGACATCAACAAAACTATTCCGAATATTACTTTGCTGTGCATATGTATATTGTCTGCTTCAATTAACGCAAAGTACAACTGTTTATTTCTGAGTTCTATTGTAACACCAAAAAGACAATAAACAATCACACTTTACGCTCAAGATTTAGATATTTGATGTTCAAAAATAATAGAAATAACGCAATATGATGACTGTTGATCTGCGCAGCGATACCGTGACCAAGCCTACGGCCGGGATGCTTGAAGCCATGTGGAGCGCCAAAGTTGGTGATGATGTTTTTGGAGAGGATGAAACCGTAAACGCGCTGGAGCAAAAAGCCGCTGAGATGTTTGGGATGGAGGCGGCTATTTTTTGCCCTTCGGGTACCATGACCAACCAGATAGCTATTAAATGTTTTACCAATCCGCTGGACGAACTGATTGCCGATCAAACAGCCCACGTGTACCGTTACGAGGGTGGAGGTATAGCGTTCAATTCGGCCGTTTCTACCCGATTGCTTAATGGCTACCGGGGTATTATAACCGCGGAAATGATAGAACCCGAGATCAACTCGCAAAATATACATTACCCAAACACCAGCCTCGTGGTGCTGGAAAACACGGTTAATAAAGGCGGCGGTAGCTGTTACACACTGGAGCAAATAAAACCTATTGCTCAACTTTGCCATAATCGTGACCTGAAGTTGCACTTGGATGGTGCACGTATATTTAACGCCCTGGCGCACACCGGCGACAAAGCCAGTGACTATGGTAAGTACTTCAACGGTATTTCTGTTTGTTTGTCCAAGGGGTTGGCCGCGCCTGTAGGTTCTGTGTTGTTAGCCGACAAAAAGACCATTGCTTATGCGCGGCGGATACGCAAGGTATTGGGCGGAGGTATGCGCCAGGCAGGCTTTCTAGCTGCTGCAGCCATTTACGCGCTAGACCATCATGTGGAGCGTTTGAAAATAGATCACAAACACGCGCAAATAATAGGTGAGGAGCTCAGTAAACAAAGATGGGTAACTAATGTGGTGCCGGTTGAAACTAACATTGTTTTGTTTGATACAGAAGCGCCTGCTGAGGGTATATTAACTAAATTGGAAGCTAAAGGAATAAAGGCCAACACCACAGATACGCACCGCATACGGTTTGTAACCCACCTGGATGTCCACCCTGATCAGGTAGAATACGTGATCTCGCAATTAGCGGGCATATAAGCCTGGTTTAAATCGCTACAAGTCCGGACTTGAAAGCTGCAACTTTCATCCGGACTTTTCATTTGCTATCGGGCTGATGGCTCCACAGCCATACCATGCCATCTTCTTCGTCTTCAAAACTGCTTGTAAATGTAAAACCGTTCTTCTTTAGAATGCGTGATGAATAGTTGTCCTGCGCAAGCGTGTGTGCTATAATGCTCACCGAAGGATCTGTAAGCAAAGCAAGTTCAATAAGTTTTTGGCAAATGCGAGTGCCTACGCCTTTTTGCTGATGCGCAGGGAAGGTACCGTAAGCAATTTCAACGCGTCCGTTTACAGGTGGCCCTTTGTAGCCTGCGCAGCCGATTAGCTCTCCATTTTCGGTCGCATAATAGCATATCCAGGGCGGGGCAAAGCCAGATCGCGAGTAGAAGTTAATAGACTCCTGCAACGATTCGGCGCATTCAGGATAATTCAGCAAGCCGGCGTTTGCCTCTATTGTAAGTGCTACTGGGATAAATTGCATTCGGGATGTTGATGTTATTAAAGATAGTGTAAATACATCAGCTATACAAAGTATTAATAAGCGTCAAAGGAGTAGGTAAGCCCGTAAAACTTATAACGTTATCAGATGTTGTAAACTCCAGATGAACCGTCTCCTCAAAAAGTTAGAAAAAATTGGTCGCGACCCAAAGATCACCGCGAAAGCGGTAGGCTTGCGTTATGTTTCAGATTCAACACCCGGTTACACCCGAAAGAAATCAGGCAAAGGCTGGAGTTATTACGATTCCCACGGTGATTTAGTAAAGGATAAAGAAGTCATCCAACGTTTCAACAAGCTGGTGATCCCGCCGGCATATACCAGCGTTTGGATATCTCCGTACGAGAACGGGCACCTGCAATTTACAGGTACAGATGCAGCCGGCCGTAAGCAGTACCGGTATCACCCATATTGGAACAAAATCCGCAATCAAAGCAAATACCACCGTTTACAAACTTTTGCGGCGCACTTGCCCGCAATACGCCAGCAGGTAGATCATGACCTTGCCCGCCGCAATCTTGATCATGAAAAGGTTGTAGCGCTTGTTGTGAGGTTAATGGAGCTTACGAGCATACGCGTAGGTAACGAATCCTACAAAAAACTATATGGATCATTTGGGCTCACCACGCTGATGGATAAGCACGTTAAGATCGAAGGCTCACAGATCAATTTTGAATTTAAGGGTAAAAAGGGCGTCTTCCACAAAATAGCGCTGCAAAGTAAAAAGCTGGCCAAGCTGGTGAAACAATGCAGGGACATCCCTGGCAAGGAGCTTTTTCAGTATTATAATGAAGAGGGGCAACGCTGCACAATTGGTTCTGGCGACATTAACCACTATTTAAAAGAGATCACCGGGGAAGATTTTACCGCAAAGGATTTCCGTACATGGGCGGGTAGTGTTAGCGCGTTATATGCATTTAAATCAGTCGGTGAATATAATAACCAGTCGGAATGCCGCAAAAAGATTGTAAGCGTTCTGGACGAAGTTGCTATAAACCTGGGCAATACGCGTACGGTTTGCAAGAAATACTATGTACACCCAACGGTAATAAAAAGCTACGAAGAAGGTACGCTGTTCAAATACATCAGTGAACTTGATGAGGAAAAGGATGTAAAAGCATCTGAGCTTAATACGGCGGAAAAAGCCCTGCTCAACATTTTAGAGAACGAGAAACTTGCCGAAGCGAGTTAAATTCAATTCCGTATTCCTGTAAACAATATTTACTTTTGGCTAATGGTTAAAGTAGCTTTAGAAGGAGCGGAGTTTTTCGCATACCACGGCTTTTACCCTGAAGAACAGCTTTTGGGTACTCGCTTTGTTGTTGATATAGAGGTAGCGTTTGACAATGCTTATGATTTCAGTGACGATAAAATAGCCAACACCGTTAACTACGAGGAGCTTTACAATATCGCTAAAGCGGAAATGGGGCATACCCGTAAGCTCATAGAAACAGTTGCGCAATCCATTATCAATGCCGTTATCGCAAGGCACAACTTTGTTAAAACATCATCTGTTACTATCAGAAAAGCAAACCCGGCCCTTGGTGGTCCGGTAAAGAATTCCGTGGTGACCATCAGCTACGCCAAATAGTATTCAAATAATGATCTACAATAAAATAACTGAGCAGCTATTGCAGGAAATAACAGCAATTGTTGGTGCAGATGCCGTGCTGACCTCTCAGGCAGAGATACAGGATTACAGTCATGATGAGACTGAAGACCTGGTTTACTTCCCGGAAGTAGTTGTAAAGCCACAAACAGTGGAAGCAGTATCTGCTTTGATGAGCCTTTGTAACCACAACCTTATCCCGGTGACGCCCCGTGGCGCCGGTACAGGCCTGGCAGGTGGCGCGTTGGCGGTTAATGGCGGTTTGCTGATCTCGATGGAACGGTTTAACAAGATTATTGATATTGACGAAGCTAACTTGCAAGCTATTGTAGAGCCGGGTGTAATTACTGAGGTTTTTATTAATGCGGCTGCGGAGAAAGGATTATTGTACCCCGTAGACCCGGCTAGTAAAGGAAGTTGCTTTATAGGCGGTAATGTGGCTAACTGCAGTGGTGGGCCCAGGGTGGTAAAATATGGTACCATCCGCGAGTATGTGCTAAACCTGGAGGTAGTGCTGCCAAACGGAGAAGTCATCTGGACAGGTGCCAACACGCTTAAATATGCGTCAGGTTATAACCTTACGCAGCTGCTTATAGGTAGCGAAGGCACGTTAGGTATAGTAACCAAGATAGTGACCAAACTGATACCAAAACCTACACAGGACGCTTTAATGCTGGCATCTTTTGCCACCAATGAAGATGCATGTGCAGCGGTGTCTGCAATATTCAGGGCGGGTATAGTTCCTTCTGCACTGGAGTTTATGGAACGCCGAGGGATAGAGTGGGTGATAGAACACGACGGGCTTACCTTCGACCTGAAGGATGGCGTGGAAGCTTTCTTGCTGATAGAAGCTGACGGCTCTGATCTCGAAGCGATCTTTGCCGATTGCGAAAAAATAAACGGTGTGCTGGAGCAGTACAATTGCCAGGATGTGCTTTTTGCTGATTCCGCCGCGCAAAAGGAAGAAATATGGCGCATCAGGCGTACCATGGCAGTCTCAGTAAAGTCTAACTCGATTTATAAGGAGGAAGATACGGTTGTACCCCGCGCCGCCCTGCCAAAGCTGATCAACGGCATAAAGGCTATCGGCAGTAAATACGGGTTCTCATCAGTTTGCTATGGTCATGCCGGTGACGGTAACCTGCATGTGAACATCATCAAAGCCGGCATGAGCGACGAAGACTGGAGTAGCAAGCTTAAAGATGGCATCACCGAAATATTTGAGCTAACGGTAGCATTAGGCGGAACCCTTTCTGGTGAACACGGCATCGGCCTGGTTCAAAAAGATTTTATGCCGCTAAAATACTCTTCGGTGCACTTCGCTTTATGGAAAGGTATAAAACAGGTCTTCGATCCGAACGGAATATTAAATCCGGGTAAGATTTTCTGAAGTTCAAATGAGTTTAATATAAGTTACTGAAGAAAATGTCTTGTCCCAGCAACTTATATTAGAAAGTGCTATTTAATTGCTGTTACTAATTCAAATTCCTTCTTAATTGTATCTGAGTTCTTTGGTTTGAGTTCAAAGTCTAGGTTGCTAGCGCCTTTTGTTGCTATACGGACAATGGATATCGACTTATTTTTCAACTGTTGAAGATTTTCATCCGAAAGCTCGTAGAAAACGACTGCTGCGGTTTTCGTTCCGCCTGTTAAAAATTTGGTTTGAGCATAAGAGCCGTCGGGAGTAAACGGTTTTAGGTCTATTACCGTGTTATCTGTGAATTTTACGTTTGTAATATCGTCTTCTGTAACCGAAAAAGTAGTAGGCCCATTCATAATTTCCACTTTTAAAACCAAGACAAAACTTGTTTTAACTTTCAATGCGTAGGCATATAAGGCCTCTCCGCTAGACATGGTTAAATGAGTGTAAATCCTTTCTTCAGAAGTTTTCCATACTGTGTCGGATTTAATTTTATCTATTTGGGGTTTTTCCAGCTTCTGAGCAAAAAGCGTAGTAACAGAAAGGCAGATTGCAGCGAGAGATAAGGTGAACTTTAACATAAATGTAACAAGGTTATAATGAAGAGACAAAGTTATTAGAAAGAACTGTTTTAACAATTTCTTGTTCTTAAAAAAATTTCAAAAATCATGCAATTATCAGTTTGTATTCAAAATTAGCCTGGGCTCATCGTTGGCTATCATCTTGCTCCGGCCATCTTTGGGAATCGGAACAGATTTATTTGCCGAGTAATCATAACTAATGCAGACTGTTTTACAAGTAGTGCAGATCTCTTCATTGCCTTCTGTAAGCTTCACCAGAACGTGCATTACATCAAAGCTGCTATTGCCAATACGTACTACTCTTACATAGCACATAATCTTATCTTCAATAGTTACAGGCTTTAAGTAGTTGATCTCCGATCTGCCTACAATTATCCCGGTAGTTTTGGTGTCCCAACCTGCAACATTCCTGAAATAGCTGATACGCGCCACCTCAAAATAGGTAAGATATATGGCGTTGTTAACGTGACCTACGGAATCAATATCCGAAAACCGGATGTGAATAGGGGTTTTGTATTTGTAATCTGATAGTTTTTCAGCCATTTTAAGACAGTTTGTCTGTAAGTTTGCTTTGTTCCGGACATATTGGCGTGAATTGCTTCACTAAATGCCGTTGGTATATCACTTGATATAATGGTTACGAAGTTAATAAAACAAAAACTCAGGAGGATATAAAAATGACACTAGTAAAATTTAACAACGGTTTAAAAAGCAATGCTAATCCGTTTTTCACAGATGTATTCGAATCTTTCTTAAACGATTCTTTCATCAGCGACAAATTGGTTACCCGTGTGCCTGCTGTTAACATTGCAGAAAACGATGGCGAGTTCCACATCGAACTTGCAGTACCAGGCTTAAAGAAAGAAGATTTTAAGATTAGCCTTGACAAAAATGTGTTAAGCATTTCAGCCGAAAAGAGATCTGAAAACAACGAAGAAACTAAAAAGTACAGCAAACGCGAATACAGCTACAACTCATTTGTACGCTCATTTACTTTGCCAGAAACAGCCGATTATTCAAAAATCGAAGCTGACTACACCGACGGTATATTGAAACTTACTGTTGCAAAAAGAGAAGAAGCTAAATTTCAGTCACGCGAAATAGCTATTAAATAATTAAAGTGTGTTTTCATAAGTTTGGTTTAGTTGAAGGCCGCCCAGCAATGGGCGGTTTTTTTTTGGAACTATTTGAAAATTTTGGTGTTGAGTACCATATAACCATCATAATAACCAGCATATATGAAGAAATCACAATTGGTATTTTTAGCGGCAGGACTGTTGTTTTTTGCCGCTTGCAAAGGCTCCGGTAGCTCAGCCGATAAAAAAGACAGTTTATCAACTTCTGAAAGCCAGACCAAGCCTGTAAATGGTGGGGCAGACACAAACGTTGTGTCAACAACTCAGTATCAGATTACCAAGCCGGAAGGTTGGAAAAAGTCAGAGAGAACCGCCGGTAAATTTGCGCTACTGATTATTGCAGGTCCAAAAGACGGTGATTTTTCACCGAACATGAATGTGCTGGCAGATGATATGAAGGGTAAAACGATGGCCGAATATATCGACTTTAACTTAAAGCAGATGGAGGCCATGAAGATACAGAACCTGAAAACTGAAGATATAGAGGCAGCTGGTTTAAAAGGTAAAAAGCTAACTTACTCTTATCAATACGGAGGCCGCGACATTGCGATTAACTCGTACATACTTCCTAAAGACAATACAGCTTACGTATTAACCGCCTCTTCGCTTACATCTCAGGTTGGTAAGTATCAGCCGCTGTTTGAATCAGCAGTTCAAAGTTTTAAGCTATTATAATAAAGCTGACGGTGTCCCGGCAACATCAAGGACACCGCCAGTATTTACCGCTAAGCCCTCATGTTAATATATTGCAGCGGCTGGCCAAAATCTTCTGTACGGCACAAGCTTATTACAGCCTGTAAATCGTCGATTTTTTTAGCAGTCACACGCACCTGGTCGTTCATTATAGAGGCTTCAACTTTAAGTTTACTGTCTTTTATCTTTTTCACAACCTTCTTGGCAACTTCTTTATCAATACCCTCCTTTACCTTAATTTCTTTGCGTATCATGTTACCGGAGGCGTATTCCTCTTTTCCAAAGTCAAGCGCTTTGGGGTCAAGTCCCTGTTTCATCATGCGGCTTATGATAGAGTCCTGGATAGCTTTAAGGCGCATATCATTTTCGGTGACTACGGTAAGCTCGTTTGTTTTCTTGTCCAACTCTATTGAGCTTTTAGAACCGTTAAAGTCGTAGCGGTTTAATATTTCCTTTTTTGCGGTGTTAATAGCGTTATCAAGCGTTTGTCCGTCTATCTTGCTTACAATATCAAATGATGGCATAACTGGTGTTTTTTGTGCAAAGCTAATGTAAGTTTTGTATTCCACCATAAACTATAGTGCGGCTAAATGGTTTACCTGCTTTACACACGTTACAATTTCTTAATATTACCTTAATAAATAAATAAGCAGATTTGTGCTTTATGGATACTAAAAACCTTCCACTTGTAAATAGGGAAATAAGCTGGCTATACTTTAACGACAGGGTTTTGCAGGAAGCTGCCGACCCAACTGTACCGCTTATAGAACGTGTGAAGTTTTTAGCTATCTTCTCTTCCAATCTTGATGAGTTTTACCGCGTACGTGTAGCTACGCTTAGCCGCCTGGCCAACCTGAATGAAAAAGCAAAAGAAATATTAGGTTACAACCCTAAAAAGTTGCTTAGTCAGATCAAGAACATAGTAATAAAGCAGGAAAAGAAGTTTAACAACTTATATGAGAATATTATAGTTAAAGAACTTGCTGAAGAAAGAATATTCCTGCTGAACGATAAGCAATTGAACGTTACCCGTGGCGAGTTTGTTAAGGAGTTCTTTAGGGATAAACTACTTTCTACATTGGTTCCCATCATGTTGGATGATGAGTTACCATTCCCCGAATTACGCGACCGCGCTATTTATTTCTTTGTAAAACTTACCCGCGGACGTAAATGCCGCTACGCGCTTATAGAGATACCCGACAATCTTTCACGGTTTTTAGTTCTACCAGACACCAACAAACTGAAATTTATTATCCTTCTGGATGACATCATCAGGTATAGCCTCGAAGATATATTTTTCATTTTTGAGCACGACAGCATAGAGGCGTATTCGATACAGCTTACCCGTGATGCCGAGCTTGACCTGGATAAAGAAGTTAGCGAGAAGTTTATCGATTCGCTTGCTAAAAGCTTACAGAAACGCCGTAAAGGTAAGCCGATGCGGCTCTTATACGACACCGAAATGCCTCCGGACATGCTAGCCCATTTAGTTAAGAAGATGAGACTGCAGGGCGAAAACCTGATTCCGGGCAACAGGTACCACAATTTTAAAAATTTTATCAACTTCCCCAACGTAGGTCGTCCTGAGCTGGAATATTCCAAAACACGCCCGTTGCCGGTGGATGGATTGATGTTTGGCAAAAGCCTTATGAGCATGGTCGCAAAACGCGACTACCTCATTAGCACACCATACCAGTCGTTTGATTACATTATACATTTCCTTCGCGAAGCGGCTATTGATCCGAAAGTTAAGGAGATCAGCATAACGGTTTACCGTCTGGCGGAGAACTCAAAAATTATTTACGCGCTGATAAATGCTGCCAAGAACGGCAAAAAGGTAAACTGCCTGGTAGAGCTGCGTGCCCGGTTTGACGAACAAAACAACATTTATTGGAGCAATAGGCTGGAAGAAGAGGGGGTAAATGTATTGTATGGTATAGACGGGTATAAAGTGCACTCTAAAATATGCCTGGTACAACGGATGGAAAAAGGCAAACCAGCTTATTACGGTTGTTTGTCTACTGGTAACTTTAACGAGAAAACCGCACGCATTTATGCGGATCATACGCTGCTCACATCAAACAAAAAGATCACGGCAGATATGGTAGCTGTGTTTAGGGCCTTAAATAAACTTACCCTCCCAAAAGATCTTAAAAGCCTTATCGTATCACCGATTGACTCACGGCCTGCAATTTACAGGTTGATAGACACGGAGATTAGAAACGCAAAAGCAGGGAAAAAAGCGTACATGATTTTTAAGATGAACAGCCTTGCCGATGAGCAAATGATAGCTAAGCTTTATCAGGCAAGCAATGCAGGGGTGAAAATAAAAATGATCGTTCGCGGAATGTGCTGCCTTATTCCCGGAGTAAAAGGATTTAGTGAGAACATTGAAGTAATAAGCATTGTAGATAAATTTCTGGAACACGCTCGTGTGCACATTTACTGCAACGGAGGAGATGAACTGATATATCTTACCTCGGCCGACTTCATGACACGTAACATAGACAACCGTGTAGAGGTTGGTTTCCCTATTTACGATCCGGTGTTAAAGAAAGAGGTGCGCGACATAATAGATATACAATTGCGCGACAATACCAAGGCCAGGGAACTTACCGGAACCAGCGCTAATAAATATCACAAAACTAATGCAGAGGCCCTTACAAGGTCGCAGATAGATATATACAATTACCTGAAACTTAAAAACGCAACAACTTGAGATACGCTGCAATTGACATAGGATCTAACGCGGTTAGGCTGCTGATAGCAAATATTATAGAGAATAACGGTTCGTACTCGTTTAAAAAGAACACCTTGGTACGTGTGCCGGTGCGCCTTGGTGACGACGCATTTTTGAATGGCCGCATTTCGGTGAAGAAAGCGGATGACCTGGTAAAGACCATGCAGGCGTTTGCGAATTTGATAGATGTTTTTAAGGTAGAACATTATATGGCCTGTGCTACATCAGCTATGCGCGAGGCCGGTAACGGCAGCGAAGTTGTGGCTCAGATAAAAAAAGAGGCTGGAATAGACATAGAGATTGTTGAAGGGGAGAAGGAGGCAAGAATAATATCTGCCAGCCATGCAGAAGTAAATATTGATAAGGATAAAACATACCTGTATATTGATGTAGGCGGTGGTAGCACCGAATTATCGCTGTTCTCCAAAGGCGAGCTGCTGGCTTCACAATCATTTAATTTAGGAACCATTCGTATACTGGACAACCAGGATAAAGAAGAGACTTGGAATGAAATGCGGGAGTTTTTACGCGAACACACACGTCATCACAGGAACATTTTTGGCATAGGTACCGGTGGCAACATTAACAAGCTTTATAAGTTATCCGGCGAGAAAGACGATGCGCCGCTTACCTATCTTAAACTGAAGTCGCTGTATAATTATCTTGATTCATTTTCGATGAAGGACCGCATCAACGTATTAGGGCTCAACCAGGACCGTGCGGACGTTATAATACCGGCTTGCGAAATTTACCTTACTGTGCTTAAATGCGCTAATATCAAGAATATGTATGTGCCAACAGTGGGTATGGTGGACGGAATTATACAGACTTTAATTGAAAAAAATCTAAGTACAAAAGCTTAAAAATTTTTTAACAAATAGTTTATAAATACAAAAACTGTTTTTATATTTGTTGTGCCCGCTCAAAGGGCATGTTTTTCATAGGTAGATGTAGGGTCGAGTACGAGTTATTCGACCCTTTTTTGTGCACTAACTTTTCTTCCGTACGTTTGTTGCCAAGATGATGAGAAAAATTGTAGTTGCAGTTACCGGAGCCAGTGGATCTATTTATGCTAAATTGTTGTTAGACAAGCTTCAGCAGCTACACCAACAGGTGGCAGAAGTGGTTGTAGTAATGTCTGATAATGCAAAGCAGGTGTGGGAATTTGAATTAGATAATACCGCTTATAGCAATTATCCCTTTAAATTCTATGCCAAGAGCGACTTTATGGCTCCGTTCGCCTCCGGCTCAGCAAGGTTTGATACTATGGTAGTGGTGCCCTGCTCTATGGGAACACTCGGTCGCATAGCCTCGGGCGTGTCGGATGACCTGATTACCAGGGCAGCCGATGTCATCCTCAAAGAACGCAGGCGCTTAATACTGGTTGCACGCGATACCCCTCTCAATCTCATCCATATACGAAACATGCAAACGGTGACAGAAGCCGGCGGTATAATTTGCCCAGCTGTACCATCATACTACAGCAAACCCAAGACCATAGAAGATGTCGCGCTCACGGTTGTAAATCGTGTAATCGATCTTATTGGTCTTGAAAATGACAGTTACCGCTGGAGCGAAGATAACTAAGCACCGATGCTCGACGGGTAGTACGCTGTTCGATCTTGAAGCATCGATTGTTAAAGCAAAGTCGCTTTTAGCTTTGGTGTTTAGGGTTTCAGCACAAATACTTATCTTTGCGGCCTGAAAATGAACAAGAAGGTTGCTTTTTATACACTTGGCTGCAAGCTAAATTACTCGGAGACATCGTCTATCGGGCGCATGTTTAACGAGGCTGGCTTTCAAACAGTTGATTTCACCAACACTCCGGATGTTTATGTTATAAACACCTGCTCGGTGACCGAAAATGCTGACAAGAAGTGCAGGAAGATTGTTAAAGAAGCGCTTAAAATATCCCCAAACGCGCATGTGACCATTGTGGGTTGCTATGCTCAATTGAAACCTGCCGAAATATCAAATATACCCGGTGTAGATATGGTATTGGGTGCTGCAGAGAAGTTCAGGATAGTAGAATATCTTACCGATCTAACTAAGAATCCTAAAACAGTTGTTTACAATCAGCCGGTAACACAAGCCAATGAGTTTGTTCCATCATTTTCTATTGGCGACCGTACACGTACTTTCTTAAAAGTGCAGGATGGCTGCGATTATAGCTGTTCTTTTTGCACTATACCTTTAGCACGTGGCGCAAGCCGCAGCGATACCATTGAGCATGCAATAACGCAAGCTTATGAAATTGCAGCTTCTGGCGTTAAGGAGATTGTTTTGACAGGGGTTAATCTGGGAGATTTTGGTATTCGCAATGGCAACCGTGAAGATCGCTTCTTTGATCTGGTAAAAGCCCTTGACGAGGTTGAAGGCATAGACCGCATACGTATATCGTCAATAGAGCCAAACTTGCTTAGCGACGAGATAATAGAGTTTGTATCAACGTCAAAAAGGTTTGTGCCTCACTTTCATATTCCGCTGCAATCTGGCTCAGACAAAATACTGGGTCTTATGCGCAGGCGTTACAAAAGAGAACTGTACGCAAGCCGTGTAGCGAAGATAAAAGAAGCTATGCCGGACTGCTGTATTGGTGTGGATGTTATTGTAGGTTTCCCCGGCGAAACAAGAGAGGACTTTGTAGATACTTACAACTTCCTTAACAACTTAGATGTATCCTACCTGCACGTTTTTACTTACTCTGAAAGAGACAATACACTTGCTGCCGGGATGACTGGTACAGTGCCAGGATCAACCCGTGCCGACAGAAGCAAAATGCTGCACATCCTGAGTGATAAGAAACGCCGTTCATTCTATGAAAGCCAGCTTAATAAAAGCGATGAAGTGCTATTCGAAGGAGATATAAAGGATGGCTTTATGCATGGCTTTACACGCAATTATGTAAAGGTAAAAACCAAGTACGATCCTGTACTGGTAAATGAACTTAAGACAGTTCACCTAACGCAAATATCACCCGACGGTGATGTTGAAATAACCGAAAGCGCAGAAATATTAGCTCATTAAAGCTATATTCGCCTTTACAAATACCTGCTATGTTTCCAACGCTCACTTCGCTTATAGAATATTTAACCGGCTTACACTTACCACTTCCTATACAAACATTTGGGTTTTTTGTAGCTATTGCCTTTATGGGTGCTTATTGGGCCTTTACACAGGAGTTTAAACGGAAAGAAGAAGCCGGATACATTCGTACATTTAAAAAGACTATTATCGTAGGTGCTCCTGTATCTGCCGCAGAGCTAATAGGCAATGGTTTGTTCGGCTTTATATTCGGTTATAAAGTTGTAGATGCTGCGTTTCACTACAACGAAATGATAAATGATTCGCAAGCATTCCTGTTGTCCCTTCGTGGTAACTGGATTGGCGGCATTTTGCTGGGTGCGGGTATGGCGTATTGGGCTTATTACGAAAACAAGAAACAAGTATTAACCAAGCCGGAACAGCAGGAGGTTACCGTTCATCCATATGAACTGATGGGCAACATTTTGCTATGGGCAGCTATCTGGGGGTTTGCGGGTGCGAAATTGTTTAACGCGCTCGAGAACTGGGGCGAGTTTATGCGCGACCCTGTCGGCATGCTAATCGGTTTTAGTGGTTTAACTTTTTATGGTGGACTTATCTGCGGTGGTGCGGCGGTATTATATATTGCCAATAAACATGGCGTAAAGCCGCTGGACATGCTCGACATTGGCGCTGCAGGTATGATGCTTGCTTACGGTCTCGGCCGTATAGGCTGCCAGATGGCCGGTGACGGTGACTGGGGCATCCCTAACCTTAAACCAAAACCAATCTGGTTTAGCTGGGCACCCGACTGGATGTGGTCATTCAGCTATCCGCATAACGTGAACGAGTCTGACCCGGGCAATCATATTCCTGGTTGTGTAGGCAAATTCTGTAATCAGCTTACTTTACCGGTATATCCAACGCCTTTTTACGAATGTGTGGTTTGCTTACTATTATTCCTGTTCATCTGGTCTATCCGCAAAAAGGTTAAAGCACCAGGCGCACTGTTTGGTATATACATGATATTAGCCGGTATAGAGCGCTTTATGGTAGAACTGATACGTGTAAATACCCGTTACAATGTTGGTGGCCTGTCTTTCACCCAAGCAGAACTTATATCTGTAATCATGGTGTTAGGCGGTACTGCCTTAATTTACTTTGGCAATCAGCGGTACAAAAACCATAAGGTAGCTAATGCCTGAAGGTTTGTGGCATAAGGTTAAGAATAACGAAGTAATGCGCTTCCTGCTATCTGCCGGTGCGGGTTTCTTAGTTGATGCATCTACTTTCTATTTGTTATATCACCACGTATTTACACAGAAAACATACAAGTTCACCGCTTTTACCATGCGGAATGCAACCTTGTCGCTGGCGATTTCTTACTGCTTAGGCGTAGCTATCAACTTCACACTTACCAAGTACATGGTGTTTACCGGTTCAAAATCATCATCCAGTAAGCAGTTCAGTCGTTTTTTTGCAGTGGCGGTGATCGGGTTTATAGCTAATCTTGCTATACTAAAGGTATTAATACAGGTGTTAGATATTTACCCACCTGTAGCACGTATTGGCGCTGCTTTGAGCTTGTTTGTGGCAAGCTTTTTTATACACAAAGTATTTTCATTCAGTCTATCAATAAAACACAAACGCAGTCATGACACTCAATCGAATCATCGGGAACGTAACTGAAATAGCAAAAGAAGCAGGCGCTTTTATCCGGCAGGAGCGGCTTAGCTTTGACGCTGATAAAATAGAGTACAAAGGCTTAAATGACCTTGTATCGTACGTTGATAAAGGTGCCGAGCAAAAGATAGTGGCCGGACTGGAAAAAGTTTTACCGGAAGCCGGCTTTATCACCGAGGAAAAAACCACAACCAAAGTAGGCGAGACCTATAACTGGATTATCGACCCGTTAGATGGTACAACCAACTTTATTCATGGCTTACCGGTGTACTCGGTAAGTATTGGTTTGCAAAAGAACGACGAACTGGTGCTTGGGGTGGTATATGAAATAAATCAGGATGAATGCTTTTACGCCCATACCGATTCGCCTGCATACCTGAACGGAAAAGAGATACGGGTAAGTAATAAGGCAAAGGTTGCGGACAGCCTGATTGCTACTGGTTTCCCATATTATGATTTTAGCAAGCAACAAGTTTATATAGATCTTTTTGCCGACCTAATGCGCAACTGCCATGGTTTACGTCGTCTAGGTTCTGCCGCAGTCGATCTGGCTTATACAGCTTGTGGTAGGTTCGAGGGTTATTACGAATACAATCTTAATCCCTGGGATATAGCAGGAGGTATTGTAATTTTAAAACAAGCCGGTGGCGACGTAGTAAACTTTAAAGGTGGGAGTGAAGTGGTAAACACTAGTGAACTGTTGGCTACCAACGGCAAAATAACTGCTGAAATGCTGGATTACATCAACAAGTACTTTAAAGATTGATCAATAAAAATGTGCTTAAATAAGAAAGCCGGTTGATTGATCAACCGGCTTTCTTATTTTATCTTAAGGATCAGTTATAAGGCTTCAGATACAACTTCGGTTACTTCAGGTACCATACGTTTCAACAGGTTTTCTATACCGGCTTTTAATGTTACGGTAGAAGATGGGCATCCGCTGCATGATCCGCGAAGCTCTACAGTTACAACACCTTCGTCAAAAGAACGGTAGCTTATAGCACCGCCGTCTTGCTCAACAGCCGGGCGAACATAGTCGTTCAATATTTGTTGAATTTTTATTTCTGTATCCGTACCTTCAAACTCCACCTCACCGGTTTGCTCAATTTCCTGTACTTTCAGTTCTGATTCTACTGCGCCTTTTACAAACTCCTTAAGTATGGCTTCAATATCGTCCCACTCAGTACCTTCTGTTTTTGTAACGGTAACAAAATTGCTGGCGAAGAATACACCATTTACAAAAGAAAACTTGTACAATTCTTTAGCAAAAGGAGACTTTTCGGCACTTTCTCTTGTGGCGTAATCCACGCTGCCATTAATAAGCAACTTGTTCACAATGAACTTCATGGTTGCCGGGTTAGGGGTAGATTCGGTATATACGTTAATATTCATTATCTGCTATTTTATATGAACAAATGTAATCAGCTTTTTTATTGCTAGTGTCTTCAAAACTTAGTTTTACGCCTTGCTGACAGAGGATCTTGAACTTCTAACAACTTAAATGCCTGTATAATTATGCGGTGAAATTCCCTTTAGTTCTTCTTTAACGCTCGCAGATAACTCTAAAGTATTAACAAACTCCGCAATGGTATTTGCGTTCACCTGTGTGTTGGTACGAGTGAGCTCTTTTAAAGCTTCATATGGGTTGGGGTATCCCTCGCGTCTTAGAATCGTTTGTATAGCTTCTGCAACTACCGCCCAGTTGGCGTCAAGGTCGTCGTTAATGGCTGTTTGGTTGAGCAGCAATTTATTAAGGCCTTTAATGGTAGATTTCAATGCTATTAAGGTATGAGCAACTGGCACACCGATATTACGCAGCACAGTAGAGTCGGTAAGGTCGCGTTGCAGGCGTGATATCGGCAGTTTTGCAGCAAGATGCTCGAACATGGCATTGGCGATACCCAGGTTGCCCTCGCTGTTCTCGAAGTCAATCGGATTTACCTTGTGTGGCATTGCCGATGAACCTATCTCACCAGCTTTTATCTTCTGCTTAAAATAATTCATAGATATATAGGTCCACATGTCGCGGTCCAGATCTATGATAATGTTGTTTATTCTTTTCAGCGCATCGCATTGTGCAGCAAAATTGTCGTAGTGCTCTATCTGGGTGGTAAACTGCGAACGGTGAAGGCCAAGCACATCATTTACAAAGTGGTTACCAAAAGCTTTCCAGTCAGTATCAGGGTAAGCAACTTTGTGTGCGTTGAAGTTACCTGTGGCACCGCCAAATTTTGCCGAGTAAGGCACTGCGCGCAACAGGTGCAGCTGATTGATCAATCTTTCTACAAAAACTTCTATTTCTTTCCCCAAACGGGTTGGCGAAGCTGGCTGCCCATGGGTATGTGCAAGCAGCGGCACAGTTGCCCACTCCGCAGCATAGTGCCTCAGCACATCAATAAGACTGTGCAACTGCGGGATATAAACATCATGTATAGCCGCCTTAAACGAATAAGGTATAGCTGTGTTGTTGATATCCTGGGAGGTTAACCCGAAATGGATAAACTCCTTAAAAGCTGAAAGCCCCAGCTCGTCGAACTTCTTTTTTATAAAATATTCTACAGCCTTAACATCATGGTTGGTTGTTGTCTCAATCTCCTTAATCGATGCTGCATCATCTTCAGTAAAATTGCGGTAAACATCCCTTAATAGTTCAGTTTTACCATTATCGTAGCCGTCTAGCTGCTTTACTGGTAGCTGATATAATGCAATAAAGTATTCAACTTCTACAAATACCCGGTATTTTATAAGAGCGAATTCAGAAAAATAAGCTGCAAGATCAGCAGTTGAATTACGGTAGCGGCCGTCAACGGGAGAGATGGCGGTTAAGGAATTTAATTCCATGTATAAAGTTTTTGCAAAGATAATCAAATAAAGAACGTGCGGCGATTTAGATGAATTTGTCTTTAACAAGTATTTTTGTCCGGAAACTTTGAAATCTAAAAATGTTTCCATAGTTTTGACCATTGAAGTCAATGAGTCAACAAGAACGAATAACACAAGGAAGTTTAGAGCTGTTTCTACAGGCAGGTATCAAGAGCGTTACTATGGACGATATTGCCCGCCATTTGGGGATGTCTAAGAAAACCATTTACCAGTTTTTTAGTGACAAAAATGAATTGGTGATTGCTTTGATTAAGGCTAAATTAAAGGAGGATGAGGACCAGATGACGGCCATAATCAACAGCTCCGCCAATGTTATTGAAGAGATGATTAATATGATGAAATGTTCTGAAGAGATCTTCTCCAGAATAAATCCCATTATTTTTCATGATCTGCAAAAATATCATCCTGATGCGTGGGCCGAATTTCAGCGCTTCAAATCAGAAGTTATAACCAATAAACTGGAAGAACTAATTATTAAAGGTATTGAACAGGGCTGTATGAGAGAAGACCTGGATGTTAAAATTATTGCCAGGATGCGGGTGAACCAGGTGGAGATGGGTTTTAATACTCAGATCTTCCCGATAGGCCAATTTAATACCTGGAAGGTACAGATGCAATTACAGGAGCATTTTAACTACGGCATTTGTACCCTAAAGGGGCATAAGTTGCTTGATCAATACAAAACAGAACATGCAATTTTATAAAAAGCCTGCTGACATAAGGCTGTCAATAAATACCTTCTTTTTGCACAAACAACATAAACAGACCTATCATATAAATACAATGAAACGAATACTCTTAATAATTAGCTGTGTAGCAGCCGGCTTTACAGCACGGGCGCAAACACAGCAAACGCCCCGCACCTTTAACTTCAGTGTGCAGGAGGCAGTAGATTACGCACTGTCACATAAGGACACTGCTATAAACGCTGGCTTGGACGTTAAAAGCGCCGATTACCGGGTGAAAGAAATTATTGGACAGGGCTTCCCGCAGATAAGTGGAGCAGCTACTTTCCAGGATTATCTTAAAGTCCCTACAACATTGCTTCCGGGCGAGTTTTTTGGTCAGCCCGCAGGAACGTTCATTCCTGTAAAGTTTGGTGTTAAATATCAATCTAATCTTGCACTAACTCTTAGTCAGCTACTTTTTGACCCAAGTTACATCATCGGTTTGCAGGGACGTAAAACGTACAAAGAACTTTACGAACGCAGCTATCAAAATACACGAATTGACATCACTGCCAAGGTTACAAAGGCTTACTACCAGGTACTGGTGAGCAACGAACAGGTAAAACTGCTTGACGCCAACATTGCACAACTATCTGAACAGGTAAAACAAACCACTGCCCAAAACAAACAGGGCTTTGTAGAGAAAATAGATGTCGATCGTATTTCTGTTCAGTATAATAACCTGGTAACAACCCGCGAGAACACATTAAGGCTACTTGCCCTGAATTATCAGTTGCTTAAGTTCCAGCTAGGGATGAGTGCCGATGACGTGTTAACACTTAGAGATGATCTGACCAGTGTTCCTCTTGAACAGAACGTGGCTGAAACGTTAACAGACAGCACATTTTATAAGAACAGGATAGAATACAAGTTAAGTGAAAGTAATCTAAAGCTTACTGAGTTCGACCTTAGGCGTCAAAAAGCGCAGTTCTTGCCTACTTTAAGTGCCAATGCCAGTTACGCATCATCATACCAGAACAACAGCTTTGGTAATTTATATTCTACCAGCTTTCCATCAAGCTACATTGGCTTAACGTTGAATGTACCAATATTTAGTGGTTTCCAGCGTACTAACCGGGTTAAACAAGCCGCCATTGTGGTTGAAAAAAATCGCAACCTGTTAAATGGCCTTAAAAATGGTTTAACGCTACAGGCGGAATCTGCAAGGATCATGTACTTTAATAGTATTCAGTCTCTTAATAATCAAAAGCGTAACCAGGATCTAGCCAGGGAAGTATTAAGGGTTTCTAAAATTAAGTATCAGCAGGGGGTAGGTTCCAGCATTGAGGTTACGCAGGCGCAAACCGCTTTGGAGACCGCTGATAACCAATACATACAAAGCCTTTATGATGCATTGGTGAGCCGCGTGGATTTGAACAGGGCTTACGGGAAAATTCAGTAATAAACTAAAACATTATACACAATATATAACATGAAAAAATTAATATACATACCTGTCATCCTGTTAGCGGCGGCGTGCTCTAAACCAAAGGATAAAAAGGCCGAACTTGCCGACTTGCAAAAACAGCAGCAGGAGATCAACTCCAAAATAAGCAAGCTGCAGGCCGAAGTAGGAACTGTAGATTCTACTAAAGCAATTGAAGTAGGCGTTGCCGAGGTGAAATCGGGTTCGTTTGTAAACTATGTACAGATACAGGGCAAGATAGATGCACAGGATAACGTGACAGCCTATCCGCAATCACCTGGTACTATCACTAATATATACGTAAAGGTAGGGCAGCATGTAGGTAAAGGGCAGGTGCTGGTACAACTGGATAACAGCGTGCTGCGCCAGCAAATAGCACAGGCAGAAGCACAACTCTCGTTGCAAACACAGCTTTATCAGCGTCAGAAAGCTTTGTGGGATCAGAAGATAGGTACCGAAGTGCAATTCCTTCAAGCACAAACCAACTTACAGGCAGGTAAAAAATCACTTAGTGCATTGCGCGAGCAGGCAAACCTTTACCGCATAGTATCTCCTATAAGTGGTACAATTGACCAAATGGACCTTAAACTGGGCCAGGTTGCACAGCCGGGACAAACAGGAATTCGCATTGTAAATGCAGATGTACTGAAGGTAAAAGCAGACGTCCCTGAGTCTTACGCCGGTAGCGTTAAAACTGGTAATGCGGTTAAGATATTAATACCTGATGCGAAAGATTCGCTTACTACGAAGGTTACTTTTGCTGCAAAAGCAATTGACCCAACTTCACGCAGCTTTGCAGTTGAGATAAAATTACCTGTACGTTCTTCACTCCGCCCTAACATGACCGCAATAATTAAAATTGCAGATTACACTAAAGCAGACGCTATTGCTATTCCTGTAAAAGCAGTGCAGCGCTCAGAAGACGGAGACTTTGTTTACACCAACGTAAACGGTATTGCCAAGCGTGTGCCCGTTAAAGTAGGTGTTACTTACGGCGGACAGTCTGAAATATTATCTGGTCTTAAAGCCGGCGATCAATTAGTGACCGAAGGTGCTACTGATATTGAGAATGGCGACAAGCTAAAGGTTGCGGCATCTGCTAATTAATTTACCCCTGATCTGTTAAAAAGATGAAAGATCTAAAGAAAGAATTTGCGCCCTCCAGTTGGGCCATAGATAATAAAACGGCTATTTACGTGCTCATTTTGTTGATCACGGTAATGGGCCTGATCAGCTACAATAATCTCCCAAAGGAAAACTTCCCGGATATCGCGCAGAAGAAGGTATTTATCAGCACCATATACGCCGGTCAATCCCCTGAGAATATCGAGAACTTGGTGACCAGGCAGATAGAAAAGCAGCTGAAATCCCTTAAAGGGTTAAAGAAGGTGACATCTAATTCGGTGCAAAACGTATCGATCATCACTACCGAGTTTCAGGCTGATGTTGACCTGGACGATGCTAAGGTGCGTGTTAAAGAAGGCGTCGACAAAGCTCAACAGGATCTTCCGCAGGGAGATGTAAACTTAAAAGAATCTACCATATCGGACATTAACGTATCCGACCTGCCTATTCTTTATATCAACCTTTCGGGTGATTACGATCTTAAGAAGCTGAAAGAGTATGCTGATATCTTAAAGGATGAGATAGAAAGCTACAAAGAAATATCTAAAGTTGACGAGATTGGTGCACTAACCCCGGAGATCCAGATCAATGTCGACCTGAATAAAATGGCAGCGGCGCAGATTACGTTTGATGATATTACCGGTGCTGTGGGGCGCGAGAACATCCTTTCTACTGCTGGTACTATTAAACTAGATGGCGTCCGCAGGAGTATCGATATTAAGCAGGATTTTAAGAATGCCGATCAGGTTGCTGCAATGGTTATCCGTAACCCTAAAGGACAAGCGGTTTACCTCCGCGACATAGCTGAGGTAAAGGATTCCTTTCTGGAGCAGGAGACCTACGCGCGTTTAAAGACCAACGACAACCCTAATTTCAAAAACGTAATTACCCTTAACGTAAGTAAGCGTGCAGGGGAAAACCTGATTGAAGCTTCGGAAAAGATCAATAACCTTATTCTGGATAAGAAAAAGACATCTTTTCCTAAAGGGTTAGACATCACTGTAACAGGCGACCAGTCTACCAAGACGAAGACTACACTGAATGACCTTATTAATACCATTATCATCGGGTTTATACTGGTTACCGTTATCCTCATGTTCTTTATGGGTACTACCAACGCCATCTTCGTGGCGCTATCGGTTCCATTATCGTGCTTTATTGCATTTCTGGTGATGCCGTGGATAGGCTTTACGCTCAACATGATCGTACTGTTCTCCTTCCTGCTTGCCTTAGGTATAGTAGTGGATGATGCCATTGTGGTAATAGAGAATACGCACCGTATATTCCAAAATGGTAAAGTACCCATTAAGGAAGCTGCTAAAACTGCAGCAGGAGAGGTGTTCTTACCGGTATTCTCCGGCACAATGACCACCCTTGCACCATTTGTGCCGCTGGCATTTTGGAACAGCTTGATAGGCGACTTCATGTTCTTCCTGCCTATAACACTTATCATCACTTTGCTAGCGTCGTTAGTAGTGGCTTACATCATGAATCCGGTATTTGCCGTAGATTTTATGAAGCCGCACGTAGAAGGTGAACACGATAACCCTAAGTTTGACAAAGCAACCAAACGTGCTTTGATCTACCTCGGCATTGCTACCGTTGTAGCTTACCTGATAAACTTTGGTGTGGGTAACTTTATGGTGCTTATTATAGTGCTGTACCTGCTTAACCACTTCTTCCTGCTTAAAATAATTGACAGGTTTCAAAAAAATGTGTGGCCAAGTTTCCAAAATTGGTATGCTAAATGGCTGGAGCGTGCGGTAAAACGACCAGTGACTGTGCTATTAGGAACGTTTGTACTGTTCATACTGGCTATTGTGCTGATGGTTGTGCGTGGAAAAACACCGGAGTTCTTTCCGTCGGGCGACCCTAACTTTGTTTACGTGTATATCACGATGCCAATAGGAACCGACCAGGCGACAACAAACGAAGTGACCAAGAAAATAGAAAAGCGTGTTGCCGCTATTGTTGAGCCTGACAAAGACATTGTAACTTCTGTAATATCTAACGTTACCAAAGGCGTAACCGACCCGACCGATGAGGACCAGGGCGATTACCAAAACAAAGGTAAAGTCACTGTAGCTTTTGAGGAGTTTGGAAAAAGAAATGGAAAAGACACAAAAGTAATTTTGGCTAAAATACGTAAAGCGGTACAAGGTGTACCGGGAGCTAAAATAAACGTAGCACAGGAGAATAGCGGTCCACCGGTACAGAAAGACATTTCAATAGAGTTGATAGGAGATAACCTGGATTCGCTTGTGAAAACCAGCAACCGTTTAAAAACTTTTCTTGCCAAACAAAACATCGCTGGTATAGAAAACCTGGTTGCCGATGTACAAAACGATAAGCCTGAAATCGTATTTGACATTGACCGTGAACGTGCCAACCGCGAAGGGATAACCAGCGGGCAGATCACACAAGCACTGGGTACCGCCATATTTGGCGCCAAAGCTGCCGATTTCCGGAACACCAAAGAGGATGATTACGAGATTAAAGTAAGAGCTTTAGAAAGCCAGCGCGGCAACATAGATGAACTGCGCAACTTAAAAATTACCTATCGCGATTTGGCAACAGGTGGTGCTATACGCCAGGTACCTATTTCGGCCTTTACCGATATACGGTATACAGATACCTATAGTAACATTAAGCGTAAACAACAGCGGCGCGTGCTTACTTTAGGTTCGAGTGTGATAAAGCCGTATAACGCTAATGACGTAAATAACAACATTTACAAGGCGTTAGCAAACTTTAAACATCCTGATGATATCATCATCAGGCAGGGTGGTGGTCAGGAAGACCAGGCAGAAGCTGTTAGCTTCCTTGGAGGGGCTTTGGTAACATCATTCGGTTTAATCCTCATTATCCTGATGATCCAATTTAACTCGGTAGGTAAAACCGTAATCATCATCTCCGAGATCTTCTTTAGTATTATTGGTGTACTGCTTGGTGTAAGCATCTTTGGTATGACCATGGCCATTGTAATGACAGGTGTAGGTATTATAGCACTTGCTGGTGTTGTTGTGCGAAACGGTATATTGCTGGTAGAATTTACCGATATGCTGATTGAGCAGGGCACTAACCTGCACGATGCAGTGGTTGAGGCCGGGCATACCCGTATGACACCGGTACTGCTTACGGCTACAGCAGCTATACTCGGGTTGATACCGTTAGCAGTTGGTTTTAACATCGACTTTGTCGGCTTGTTCACCCATTTTGATCCGCATATTCACTTTGGTGGAGATAACGTTGCTTTCTGGGGACCGTTAGCCTGGACGATGATATTCGGTCTTAGCTTTGCAACCGTTATAACGTTGATACTTGTACCATGTATGTATATCATACGCGTTAATATGAAGAATTACTTCTTCGGAAAAAAAGAGACCAAAGTTGAAGAACAGCGCAAAATAGAAATAGCAGAAGTTTAATAGCGTTTGCTAAAATGTAAAAAGCCGCGTCAGAATTCTGATGCGGCTTTTTATTTGAAACAGGCCCGACGCTGTTACGCAACGTACCTATATCTCTGTACAAGCTTGTTAAAGGTGCGGGCCATCTTATTAAGTTTACGTTCGCGCCGGCTCCCTGCGTCCAGCGCATCATAAACCAAGCCTGCTGTTATTGCGTAAACAGCATGATGTAAGGCATCAATGGCAATTGCCTTTGGTTCCTGCTCTGTTATGGGTTCAGCAGCATCGTGCTTCGGCAGCATTACCAGGGCCGTGCCCCACACCGCTCCAAAATGAACAAGCGTTGCCGGCCAGCCTTTCAGGCCCGTTAAGCCGATTATTCCGCGCGCGACACCCCAGGCTGTTCCATAGCTCCAATGTATCTCTTGAGAAAGTTTTTGTTTGTCTTCTTCTGTAGCCGGTTTAGCACCCGTGACATCTTCGGCCACGGTAACCGTAGCATCACTAGGTTCTCGTTTTGTAAACTTCATCTCTATGGTTTGTGATAGCGTCATTGCTGCTGTTGCTGCAAGCCCTGCAAGCAAGCCTTTCCCAATGGCGCTCCCAAGCTCCCCAAGAGCGTTATTTTCATGTAGTTTCATAAGTTTAGTTTAAGGTATTATATCATAATAAGTTTTTTAGGTATCTAATTGTTTATTTAAAATGAATGATAGCCGCTTTAGGAATGATTGTTGCTTTTCTAAAATCTTTAAAGCAGATAAAATGAATATCACACCAGATAAAGCTTTTTTACAGGTCGTAGGCCTTGGACTAGTTGCAGGCATGAGGACTATGTATGCGCCGGCAGTCGCTTCGCATATGTACAGTAGACATCAGTCGCGCTACCTGCGTCAAGATCCTTTGTCTTTTATGCAAAGCATAACTGCTTCAAAGGTTTTTAAGGTACTTGCTGCAGGAGAGTTGGTAGGAGATAAGCTACCTACCGCCCCTAATCGCACAAGTGCTCCGGGATTAATAGGGAGAGCATTATCGGGAATGCTGGTTGGGAGTGTTGTATATCGTGCAAACGGAAAAGCTCCGGTTATTGGCGGTTTAATTGGAGGAGCGGCCGCTGTTGCTTCCACTTTTGGTTGCTTTTTACTGCGCAGAGCTGTGGTTAAAAGAACAGAAATTCCCGATCCTTATATTGGAGCAGTTGAAGATGTGCTGGTAATTGCTGCCGGAGCAGCTATCGCACAAGATGCTTGATTTTTCCATCTGAATATCATCTTTGAGCGTGAATCGGGTGTGCTCCTGAAATTTTGATACTTTTGTTAAATTAGTCAGGCTTTATACATCTTTCCGGGAGAATATACTTAAAATGAATGCAGGCATAGATCCTCAAGATATTAAACGTGAAAAAATTTTAGACGCTGCTCATCAGCGTTTTTTGCATTACGGTTATTCTAAAACCACAATGAACGAAATAGCCGGCGATCTATCGATGTCTAAGGCTTTGCTTTACTATTACTTTCCGGACAAAAGCGAGCTGTACATGGCTGTAATGCGCAAGCTGGCTAACGAATACCTGAAACAACTCGAAGATAAAAGAGATGATTTTACCAGCCTGAGAGACGCGTTCGAGTTTCAGGTGAATACTCACCACAATTTCATTGTCACTAATTATAATTTTTTCGATTTTATAAGACTTAACGAACAAAATTTGCCTGACAGCATATGGTCGCTGATAACTGATATACATGAAGCCGAAATGCAGTTATTAGTAAATGCTATTGAGGCGGAAGCTGAACTTGGCAAAATCAGTTCGGTTAATAACCCTTCAGAAATCGTTGACGTATTCCTGGACGCGTTGCAGGGGATTAAAGTTGGCGCGCTGCCTCAAAAGAAGGTGTCATTCCCCAAAATGGAGCACCTTGACGAGATACACAATAAGCGTTTGCTGCTGATAGATATTTTTGTAAAAGGACTTAAATAGTTATTCTTGCGCCAGGCTGGTGTTAATAGTGATGTTTCCTACCAGTATTTTGTGAATAGGGCAGGCATCAGCAATTTTTATCAAGCGCTTTCTTTGATCTTCTGTAATTTCACCTTTAAAGTATAAGCGGCTGTCAATCAATATTCCGTCATTCGTGCGGTACATCTCCAGATTAACTTTTATCTCGTTTATTGCCCACATTTTACGGTTGATGTACATGCGCAGGGTAATAGCCGTACAGCTCGCAAGGCTAGCCAACAATAATTGATAAGGCGACATACCAGTATCCGTACCGCCATCTTCAACCGGTTCATCAGCTATAATGTTGTGATGGCCACTGTTTACAATAGTTTGATATTGCGCCCTGCCAATAACAGCCGACCCGTTTATGATAAAGTCCTTTGTTCTCGTATCCATACCTTCTGAAGATAAGGATTAATCCTGGTTAAGGTCGAGCATGCTCCAGCTGCTTTCGCTTGATGCATTACCACCGAGGTAACGCAATGAAATGGTGAAATTGGTGGTGGACCTTTCGCCGTTGGGATCTTTAGCTGTATAGGATGACTTTATCACATAGACTGAATCTGACTTTTTTGCGAACTTATAATTGCCATCCTCAAATGACACGCTTGTAGACCGTACTGTTGGCCTTATGTACACCTTGGCTATGGAATATGCAGCATCGCTCGTTGGTAAACCATTGAAGCTCGGCAATGATCCGGAACCTGCAATTTTAATCACAATTATAATTATTGCTATTCCCGCTAATACCAGCAGGTAAGCTGCTTTCACAGCAGATTTCTTTTTTACCGTTTTATCCTGTAAGTAATCCTGATTCATAAGAGCTTACTACGCTTTAAATCGTAATAAGTTCCAAAACTAATAAAAATCGTAGCATCTGCGGGCACCATTAAATTTGCGGTAGTCGTTCTGTCTCGACGGCAACGTAGTTTCATAGCCTATACTACCCTCGGTAGTCCCGCTGGTGTTGCTGTAGTTGAGGCCTCTGCCAGAAGGTACATCATGACTTACACCAAGCCGCATTTTTTCTGCACCTTCGCGATTGATAAAAACGTCGAAAATAAAAGAGACCACCACTGCACCCGGGCCACTTACGCCACCGCTGCGGTACCACAACCCGGCGTTTATGCTACGTCGTTTATATTGGACGCCTACGTTTAGCGACTGTGCAGTAGATTGCTTGTACAGCACCACAGAAGGAATGATGTACGATTTTTGATCCTCATCCACATTGTCGTCCTGCGTGATGTTATAGCGGTAGCTCACATGAAAAGTACCCCGCATGGGCAGCTTTGCAGGAACACCCGTGAACGATTCGTTTGGCCGGTTGATGTGCTGCAAAGCACCACCTATGTTAAACTCACCTGCTGTCACGTTTACACCAGCGCCCGAATCAAAGTAGAACTTGTTGTTGAATAGCCCTGCATCTGCCGCTGTGGGCAGCCCGGGAATATAGCCCAGGCGCGGATCTATCTGGTCGCCAAAAACCAGCTTGCTGTAATCTACCGACCGGTTGCTAACACCCGCCTGCAGACCAAAAGACAACACAAAATCATCAGACCCAACACTGTAGGAGTAAATACCCGATATATTGTTCTTGTTTAAATAAGCTGTTCCTTCGCTGGCACGGGTGAATATAAGGCCGAACCCGCCGCCAAAACGCGGAACATTATAATCTATTGAAGCCGACATGTAGGAGAGTCCGCCGCCGCCAACGGTAGTGTATTGGTTGCGGTAAATTAGGTTCATGCGCAGATCACCCTCAAACTGCCCGTTAAGTGCAGGATTGAGATATACGGGGTTGTTAAAGAATTGCGAATACATGTGGTCCTGTGCCGTTGCCCTCAACCCGCTGAGTAACCCCATAAATACAATAATACAAACCGTCGTTATCCTCTTCATCTTACCTTAATAAATGTATTATACCCGTGCGTTTAGGCAGGGAGTTATTGTAAGTCATGCCTTTCCAATCTGTTCCGTTCAGGAAATGTGCGGTTGCCTGCCAAACGTAATTACCTTGCTGAGCCGGGCTGCCTTTGAAAGTGCCGTCCCAACCTTCAATAGGTTCGCCTTTGCTGCTTAGCTTGGTGGTTTCCCACACCAATTGGCCCCAGTTATTAAATACCTGCATGTGCCAGCTTTCTATACCCGAACCTTTGGCCATGAAAGTTTGCAGTTCGGTAGTACTGCCGGTTGGCATAAAAGCATTTGGCAGGTATAGTTGCCCTGGTATGCCTGTGATCTGCACATTATGTGAAATGGTGCTGTCGCAGCCTTCACGGTTAAGCACGCGCAACGTCACTTTGTAAGTGCCGGTGTCGGCATAGGTATGGCTTGGGTTCTGGCCGATGTCCGTTGATCCGTCACCAAAATCCCAATGCCAGCTCACCGGGTTGCCGGATGTTCTGTCGTCAAATGCAAAGTGATAATTGGGAATGCTCGTTACAAAGCTCGGTGTTGCTGTGAAATCGACGTTTGGAGCAGCAGTTACCTTTATGAAATCTGTTTTGGTAACTGTTTGCACACAGCCTGTTGCCAGGTTAGTTACGGTGAGTTTTACGGTATACGAAGGGCTCTTTGACGAGTACGTATGCGGCAGCGGCGTAAAGCCTGAAAAGTGCTTGCCATCGCCAAAGTCCCAGTCATAGCTAAGCGATGAAGCCGGAGTGCCTGCATTGGCCTGTGTGAGATTACTAAAATTAACCGTGATAGCCTTACATCCTGATCTTATATCTGCATCAAAGTTTGGCTCAGGCAAGGCATAGGCCTCAAATTGTAAACTGTCTTTAGATACTACAGCAGCACAATCGTTTATGGCAATGGTGTGCACGTAATAAATACCTGGTTTTGCAAATGTATATGGTTGTTCTGTTGGGCTGCCTTGTATCTCTTCCACCAGCTTTCCATTGGCGTCTGTAATGCGGTACCTGAAGGTATCGCCACTGGTGGATATATTTACAAACGTGGCGTTTAGCGGGGCACAGCCTTTATGCAGGTTGTCTTTCGCAAAAGCGCGCGCAATAAACGCGGCAGGGGAAACTGTGATATTAATATGCGTGCTCTCGCTTGTGGTGCCGCAATAACCTGTAGCTACTGCGTAAAGCGTGTAAACTGTAGTAACAGTTGGCGATAACGCTGCGAATTGCACTGGAGACTTATCCGTCTTGTGTATGACAGGCAACGCCAGCTTTCCTTTATTGTCGTACAGGTAGTAATCGTAACCTGTATTATTGCCTGGCGAAAGGTTTTGTACACGTATGGCTAAACTTCCGCAGCCGGTTAGCTCATCCGGCGATATCTTAATAACCGGGGTAGCTGGCCTTACCAGAATGTCCAACACAAACGGTGATCGCTGTACGCAGTTGGCCGGAAGGCTGAGCGAAACATGATAAATAGTATCCCTTCCGTCTGTTTTTGGCTGGAAAGTATGTACAGGGTTTACCTCTGTTGAAGTAGCAGAACCGTCACCAAAGTCCCAGAGAAACGATGTACCTGTGATAAGCGACGACGTATTGCTGAACTGCACAGTTACGGGTCCGCAACCTTCTGCTTTATCGGTTTTAAAAGCGGCAATTACATCAGGGGCATCAAATATTTCTACGTTGTCCTGCGAGTCGCCGCAGGGTGGCAGGCCGGTAATTGTCCATGTAAATTTATAAGTATTATTTGCTATCAGGCCATTAACCTGGGTTTGAGGGTCTGCCGTGTCAGCAAAAGTTACTGCCGGGCCGCTTACCTGTGTCCAATGCCCCGTATATGGCAGGGGACTGTTGCCGTTAAGTTTGGCGGACGCGGCGTTACAAACGGTAAAATCGGCGCCTGCGTTGGCTATTTGTACAGGCTGATTAACCGTAATAGTGGCTGTTGCTGATCGTTCTACATTGCAGCCGCCATTTTGTACAACTGCCCGGTAAAAAGTGGTTTGGGTGAGATTAAGATAGCTTTGCTGCGCAGTGATGTTGGCAATATTAACCCAGGTTGTACCATCTGTGGATGATTCCCAGCTTAGCACTTTACCATTATTGCCTGATAAAGTAAGCAAGCCGCTATTTGAACCTGAACATGTGGTTGCTGAACCGGCTATAGTACCGGCTATAGTTGGCTCATCTACTGTGATGTTAACAGTATCGTTTGTTGGCGGGCAGGATGGTGACGAATAAACCGACCATATAAACTGGTAAACGTTACCGGGTTGCAGGCCGCTAACTATAGCATTAGGGTTAGTGTTGTCGGAGAAAGTTATGCCGCCTTGGCCGGAAGCCAGCGTCCATACACCCGTGCCCGGCGCTGGCGAATTTCCTTTAAGCTGATAGGTGGGGCCTGCGCATATTGCTTCATCAGGGCCTGCGCTCGCCTGTACAGGAGCAGGATAAACAGTTACAACTACATCTATGGGAGCGCCGGAGCAAGCGCCATGATAAGGTGTGATAGTGTAGGTTACGGTGCCATTTGCATTACCGGTATTGGTAAGAGCATCCTGAATGGCACTAATTGCCACTGGCGTGTTTTGTTTGCTGTTACCTGTTATACCGGCAGTAGCAATACTTGTCCAGGTGTAGGTGGTGTTTGCCGTGCTAGACGTGATAACAACATTAGCAGCCTGCGTATTGCAAACAGCTGATGGCGATGCGCTGATGTTTGGTATACGGTTAACGTTTACAGTAAGCTTAAATGGATTGCCGGGACAGCCGTTCGTTGTTGGCGTGATGATATAGGTAATTACAGCATCGTCCGTACCTGTAGCGTTGATGATCTCGCTTATGGTTGGGCCGCTGCCTGTAGCCGCAAAGCCAATCGCGTTACCAGAAGTGAGTACCGCAGTCCAGCTGTATGTACTAAGAGGGTTAGCCGAAGTTATATTGTAGTTGAAGTTTTGTCCTGTACAAACATCTGCTGTTGCTGTACTGGTAATATTGTCTTTACGTGTAATAGCAATGGTAGCGGTGCTGCTTATGAGGTTACACGGCGCCGCAAGGGTGGTTAATGCATCCAAAGACAACGTCACTGTGCCTGCACTTATTTCTGCTGCAGATGGTGTGTAAACTGCCTGCAGTACATTGCGCGATGGCGAGAAGGTACCTGTACCGCCTGACCATTTATAACTTACAACATTGCCGGTGATATTACCCTGAAGCGTTGCAGAACTACCCTCGCAAATGGTTTGATCTCCACCGGAGGTTACAACGGGTGCTTCCTGGAACGCCAGCTGCTGCGAATCGGTGGCGGTACCGCAATTGTTAACATGAGTTACCTTCACGGTATAAACCGCGTAATCGTTAAACAAGATCTGAGGCGATTTACTGTTAGCAGTTGTGCCATTGGCAAAGCTGTAAGCGCCACCGCTAACTGTCCACGTGTAGGTACCGGGTAATTCCAGCTGGGTGCCGGTGAGGATGGTTTTGGTTACCGTACCCGACGGACCGAAAGTTAGTGTTAGTCCCTTGCCGCACAATAACGCGTCCGGTGATAATGTTGCTGTAGGAGTAAGGTTAACCGCAACTGTACCAATAGATGATAGTACTTCGCCACAAGACGCTGTGTTGATGCTTAACTGTACCGTGTAAACACCACTCGCGGTAAAATTGAAGAGCGGATCTTTACTGTTGGCGTTTGTACCGCTTAAATAGGTTATAGGCTGCGGCCCTTTAACTATCCATTTGTATACGGTTCCTGTGCTACATACCTCGTCTACTACCGAAGTATTTACAGGTTTAAGCGGACCTGCGGTACATATAGCGCCTCCGTCGGGCAGAGTAAAGGATGGCTTTGGAGCATTTTGGATGCAAATAGTCGTTTCTACATCCTTAACATCACAGATGTTACTCCCGTCCTGCAAATGCAATGTTACAGTATGCTGCCCGCTAGTGGTAAAGGTGTGTTCAAACGGTTGCGACACCGGGTAGTTTAAGGCTACAACCACCCCGTCTACACTCCAGGTGTATTTAGCATTGCTGTTTGTACAGTCGGCAGTGGTGGCATTTGGATCCTGCCCGGTTTCTGACGAATTGTTGAACGAGACAACTGTATTTGTACAGCCTGTAAGCGGGCCGGTTATTTTGTTGACAGGAGGGGACAATACCTTTGCATAACCGGTAACCAAAGTGCCTACCTTACCGCAAAAAGGGCTGGTTGGTTGCAAATCAACCTGGAACACGTTTACCTGGCCATTAACCACGTTTCCGCAGGATGCAGCCTTGTACAAATGCTGTATTAATCCTCCAGAGTTAACAAGATCACAAAGGCTGTAATTGGTGCTGGAGCCATCTCCCCACGTAACGTTATAGATAATGCCCGGATAGTTTTTCTGGATACCGTTTGCTGTGCTTACGTCTACTATATAAGTGAGTTTATTTTTGTCGTTTAAACAAACCAGGTTACTGCCAGATGCGCCAAAACTGTTGTTTACTACGTTGTTGATAAGTGTGTAAGCTTTTGTGCCAACTACTCCGCTACTTTCGGCCCTTGCCAACACCGTATAGTTTGCAGCTTTTGCATTAAAGGAGTGCCCGTCTACCGGTATGGTACCTTCGTTTGTTTTTGATAGTTCGTTATAAAAGCTGGCGGTGGTGGTAGCGCCGTTAGATGATGCGTTCACAAACGGATATGCAGCGTTATTGGTTCCAATGCACGCGCCAAATACATCCGGGTTGTCGCTATTAATAGACTGCGATGTAACGCCGGCCTGTATGCCATCTGACGCGGTTATGGTAAATTGCGCTGAAGTACTTGGCAATACAGCGGGATCGGAACTGGTAATGCGCAATTTATAGCCGCTGCCTGCCGGTGTTCCAATTGGGATTAAACCATTTACAAAGGTTCCATAAAAACCCTTGTATGTTCCTATAGCCGTAGCAGAACCAAAATTGCCGGCGGCATCTGAAAGGTAAAGAGTGAAGATATTGGTAGAGCTTGTGCATCCTGCGGATGTGTTCAACTCAAAGGGTGCAGCAATGGTTGATCCCTGTCCGTATGGGCCGGAATCTATAGTACCTATTGTTATTGTTTGGGCAAAGCCGCTTGCAGCAAACAGGAAAAATAAGCAACAAGTAAGTAAAAGGACTTTAGTAGAAATTCTATCCATTCAAACTCGTAAAAATCAATTAGAGGGAGACTTTCACAGTTAAACCGATTGCAAAGCAGAGCGGTTGTCATTTGTGTAATCGATTATTTTTACGGGTGTGGATGCTTGAAAGTTGCTTTAAATTAAAAAAATAATGAAATTTTAACTATCTGATAAACAGGTAAATACCTTTTTATCAGATAGAAGGATATTGTATTATCTACACTTTAGATAGCGGTAATCTTAGAAAGGGCGCTGTAATGCTTAGCTTTTTTACAGAGTAACTTCAGGTATACTTTGCTATCCAAAAAATAAGTAGCTGATAAAAATTGCAGCTATAACACCGGCGAGGTCAGCTATTAAACCAAATGGAATGGCGTAGCGTGATTTCTTTATGCCTACCGAACCAAAATAAAGCGCAACAATATAGAATGTAGTATCTGCCGAACCGTTGAATACAGAGCCCAGCCTACCGGCAAAACTGTCTGCCCCATAAGTTTGCATGGTGCTGATCATCATCGCTTTTGAGCCAGAGCCACTGAGCGGTTTCATGTAAGCTACCGGCAGGGCATCAACAAAACGGGTGTCCAGCCCTGCCTGTGTCACCAGCCAGCGCATGCCGTCGTTAAGGTAAGTTAACGCACCACTGTTACGAAAAACACTGATTGCAACCAGCATTGCAACCAAATACGGAATGATCTTGACAGACACGCCAAAGCCTTCTTTAGCGCCATCTATAAACGCTTCAAACACGTTTATGCGTTTGCGCATTGCCCCTAATATAAAAACCACCGGGATACAGTATATAAGCGTATTGCTGATGACCTTAGATACTAAAGATATCTGATCGTGATTTAATTGCGTGGTGAAATACCAAACCAGCAGGGTTATAAAGGCTGTCATGCCGCCGAGCCAGGCTAGTATAACCCTGTCAAACAGGTTTATTTTTTGCTTTATAGCTACAGCAAGCATACCAATTACCGTTGCTACATAGGTGGCAATTATGCAGGGCAGAAATACGTCAGCAGGATCTTTAGCATGTAGTATATAACGTTGCGCGATAATGGTTACAGGCAGAAGCTGTAAACCGGAAGTATGCAGCACCAGGAACATTATCTGCGCGTTAGATGCGGTTTCTTTATCAGGATTAAGCTCCTGCAGGCTACCCATTGCTTTCAGCCCGAGCGGGGTAGCAGCGTTGTCCAACCCTAAAAGATTAGCCGAAAAGTTCATCATCATCTGCCCATTGGCCGGGTGGTTTTTTGGTACCCCCGGAAAGAGCCGGCTAAGAAAAGGGCCTACTATGCGCGCTAAAAAGTTCATGGCGCCGGCTTGTTCCCCTATGTTCATGATACCCAGCCACAGCACCATGTTGCCCGCAAGGGGTAAAGCAATATCCATTACTGATGACTTTGACATATCGAACATGCCATCTACCAGCAATTTAAAAGCGTCGACATCGCCCAGGAAGATGAGCTTGCACAACGCGATAACAAATGCTATAAGAAAAAAGGCTATCCAGATGTAATTAAGCGCCATAGTAGTGTTTAAGGGCTTGAAGTTAATTTTTTTTGAATTATTAATGTGGAAATCGCCATCTTTAAAATCAAATTTCTTTAAACCTGCCTTAGCATGATAGATGTTGCCAATCAGTTGAAAGATGTAGTGAATGGGTTTCTTGGCAGCCGGTCGGCCCTCATTAATTGGAACCATACCGGCGCGCCCGGTAAATGGAGCAACAAGCAGATTATAGGACACCTGATAGATAGCGCACACATTAACTTACAGCGCCTGGTGAGGTGCACCTACGAAGAATGCTTTAAGCTGGTATACTTCCAGGACGAATGGGTGCAGGTACAGCACTACAATGATGCCGACATATTTGAACTGCTGCAGCTTTGGCGTTTGCTAAACATGCAGATAGTAAGAGTGCTTGTAAATTATCCACCCAACAGAATAAGCATCACCTGCGACAATGGCCGGCACGAAGTAAGCTTTGTTACAGTAGAGTTCCTGGCGAACGACTATATAGCCCATATAAGGCATCATCTGGATCAGCTAAAATAAGCGACCAGTGTAAGAAGACTGGTGTCCCAGTTGTCGTAAATGAAGTGTCCCAGCCTTTCCAGTTTGAGAGTTGTAATAATTGCATAACTACTTATTAGATAGTGTATTATATAATTTTGGTTAAAGTATTTGTACTGTCCCGGTGTGTCCCGCTTGTAAGTTGTAAACTATTAAGGGTCAGTAAGTTATTATATTTACCTGTCCCAGGTGTCCCGCTTTAAAAGCGGGACACCTTTTATGCTTCCTCGGTGGTTATAGCAGTTCGCCTGGTCTTGATTATCCGTTCACGATGCTGTGATCCCCAAACTTTTAAAGCGTCTATAATGGGCCACACAGATTGGCTATATGGGGTAAGTTCGTAAGTGACGGTAACGGGTACGGTATCAAACACCTTACGCTCCACAAACTCATTTAGTTCCAGGTCGCGCAGTTCCTTTGATAATACTTTAGGAGTAATGTCCGCCAGTGCTTTTTGCACCTCGTTAAATCTCATCGGCCCTTCGCTAAGCGCCAAAATGAGGGGCAACTTCCACTTACCACTTAGTACGTAGAGCGCATCTTTTACAGAATTCATGGCTCCGGTACATTCTTTACTATTGTGTTTTCTGTCGTACGGCATAGTGCAAAGGTGCTAACTATCCAAAAGCATACCACTATCCTTTGGGATAGTAGTATCTTTTTAATAGTAAACAAACATAGGTTTGTCCATCATTAAAATAGATAAAACATGAAAATATTACATCTTATTTCGAGCCCCCGCGGTAACGCGTCGGTAAGTAAAAAACTGGGTAAAGCAATAGTAGAAAAGCTGCAGGCAAAAGAACCGGACAGCGTAGTTACAGTGCACGATCTTACCAGTACACCGTTCCCTCATTTGGAAGAAGTGCATTTAACATCCTTTTTTACACCTGCAGAGCAGCATAGCCCTGAACTGGCGACCGCCGTTAAACACAGCGACGAAGCAATAGCCGAACTAATGGACGCTGACGTTATTGTAATAGATGCGCCCATGTACAACTTCAGTATTCCCTCAACATTGAAAGCCTGGTTAGACCATATTATCCGTGCTGGTAAAACGTTCCGTTACTCTGAAAAAGGGCCTGAAGGATTGGTGCACAACAAGAAAGTTTATTTGGCCATTTCCAGCGGCGGCATCTATTCAGAAGGGCCAATGAAAGGCTACGACTTTATTGAGCCTTACCTGAGAAGCGTTTTTGGCATGTTGGGCGTCAGCGATGTAACCGTATACCGTGCTGAAGGCTTAAAGGTACCCGGCGTACTGGAACATGCGTTTGAAAAAGCGGTTGAGAGTATTGCTGTATAGACGGAAATTTTTTGAATTACAGAATGGCCTATCGGATCGATGGGCCATTTTTATTAATGACTATCTCAATACTTATTAAATATAGGCGTATCGGCAGGTGTCCAAAGGCAAGCTTTTTGGCCGCAGGCTTTTAGGGCATTGTTGGCCTAGGTGTTAATATTAGTTCCTTATCTGGCCATTGCCGCGCACTATCCATTTATAGCTAGTAAGTTCTTCCAGTCCCATGGGTCCGCGGGCGTGCAGTTTTTGTGTGCTGATGCCAATCTCTGCACCGAGACCAAACTGAGCTCCATCAGTAAATGCCGTAGAGGCATTCACATATACAGCAGCTGCATCAACACGGTTTAGGAAGGCTTCTATATGTACTGCATTTTCTGATATAATGGCCTCGCTGTGTTTTGAACTGTGTTTGGCTATGTGCTTTAGCGCTTCTTCGAGATTAGCAACTGTTTTGATTGACATTCTCATCGACAAAAACTCTGTCCCGAAATGTTCAGGCTGTGCCAGGTTCAACAACCCCGCAGGATAATGACTTTTGAGAGCCTCGAAGGACGGTTCATCTGCATAAAGTTCTACACCTTTGCTGGCCAATGGCAACCCAAGAATAGGAAGGTCCTCTAACCTTGATGAATTGATGATAAGGCAATCCAAAGCATTGCACACGCTTACACGCCGGGTTTTTGAATTCGCAATAATAGCTGCGGCCTTTTGCAGATCGGCAGTTTCATCCAAATACGTGTGCACAATACCAGCCCCTGTTTCTATTACCGGTACTTTGGCGTTGCTGCGCACATGGTCTATTAAATTCTGGCTGCCGCGTGGGATCAGCACATCTACATGACCAACCGCATTTAGCAAGGCTTCAGTCGCCTCGCGTTCGGGTGGCAGGAGGGTAGCAGCATTTACATCTATTCCGTGTTGCAATAATACTGTATGGATGATGTTGATAATGGCTTTGTTGGAAAATTCTGCATCGCTTCCACCTTTTAATATGCTGATGTTACCAGTTTTAAAACACAATGCAAATACATCAAAAGTAACATTCGGACGGGCTTCATAGATAACACCTACCACACCCAGAGGTACCCTTATCTTTGTTATCTGCAAGCCATTAGGACGCGTATCGTCCGATAAAACTTTACCGAGAGGGCTCTCTAATCCCGCCACATTCTCAATATCAGCAGCAATAGCGGCTATACGGTCGGGAGTTAGTTTCAGTCGGTCGTATTTAGGATCACCAGGATCCATCCTGTCTAGATCTTTCTGGTTTTCTGCCAGCAGCATCGGTGTTTGCGCCACGGCGGCTTTTGCTACACCCAGTAACACGGCGTTTGTTAGATCGGGTGCAAGGTTCAGCGTCCGGGCGGCGGCGACCGCGTTCTCGAAATATTTGTTGTAAGCCATGGCTATGCCTGTAAGTAAAGATAATCGTAATGTACAAGCGGGCGCTGTTTTTTCAATCCCTTAAGTTCCCGGGCCTTGTCAGCTCCGTACTCGGCCTGTCCTAAGCCTATGAGCTTGTTATGTTCATCCAATATGCGGATGATGTCGCCTTTTTTAAAATCAGCAATGATTTCTATAATACCTACAGGCAGTAAACTTGATGCCTTATTGGAAAGCAAAACACTACTCGCGCCCTCATTTACCTGAACGACACCGGTTGCGGCATTCTCTGCATGCGCAAGCCATTTCTTTTTACCCGATTTCTTTTTTTCAGGCACAAAACGGGTATGCACAGCCTTGCCTGCAAGCAACTCTGTTAAAATATCATCAATTGTGCCGTTAGCAATATGAACTGCAATACCTAGTTGAGCTACTTTTTGCGCAATGGTAGATTTTGTTATCATACCGCCACGCCCAAACTGAGAACGTGCTGAACTCACAAAAGAGGAGAGATCAATTCCCTCACTGGTCACCTCCTGAATTACTGTTGACTCGGGGAGTTTAGGGTCGCCGGTATAAATACCATCAACATTGGTAAGTACAATTAGCGCCTCGGCATTCAGCATAGAGGCTATAAGCCCCGCAAGTTCGTCATTATCGGTAAACATTAACTCGGTTACTGATACAACATCATTTTCATTTATCACCGGAACCACATGGTGTTGCAGCAATATCTCCAGGCAGTTGCGCATGTTAAGGTAATGTACGCGGTCGCGAAAGTCTTCCTTGGTTACCAGCACTTGCGAACAAAGTGTGTCATATCTTTCGAAAAGGTGCGTGTAAGTATTTATAAGTTTTACTTGCCCTATTGAAGCCAATAATTGTCGGGCAGCTACGGCGTCGTGTTTGTCACCAACTTTTATCAGGCTCCTGCCTGAGGCTACAGCTCCTGACGATACCAAGATCACTTCAATACCCTGCTTGCGTATGGCGGCAACCTGTTCAACCAAATGGGAGAGACGTTCTTGATCAGGCAGCCCATTTGGCTGAGTAATTACGTTAGAGCCTATCTTAATAATGACGCGACGGTACTGGTACATTAATGTATAGTAGTTTTGTCGTCAATAATAACAATTTGAAAGTAAATGCAGGAAAGAATATGCAAATACCACTTATTATCGCATTCGAAAGCTAAAACTTAAGCTTGTAAATACTGTTATCAGGCTAATTCATGGCATCATCAAAACTATCAATATACGCGGCACTGGCTGCCAATTTACTTATCGCTATAACCAAATTTATAGCAGGTGCCATTAGTAACAGCGCAGCGATGATAGCCGAGGGAGTCCATTCGGTGGTTGACACTGTAAACGAGTTATTGCTGCTGCTGGGGCTTCATCGCAGCAAAAAACAGCCCGATGCTATGCATCCGTTCGGGTATGGTAAAGAGTTATACTTTTGGTCGTTCATTGTATCCATAATGATTTTTGGATTAGGCGGCGGCGTATCAATTTATCAGGGCATTACGCATATAATTCACCCGGAAAAGATGGGCGACCCAACGATTAATTATATTGTACTTTCACTATCAATAGTTTTTGAAGGGACATCCTTATTTATCGCGTTAAAACAATTTAATCAAATACGCGGTGCTACACCGTGGTGGGAAGCCGTAGTTAAAAGTAAAGATCCGTCCAGTTTCCTGGTGCTGTTTGAAGATGCTGCAGCAGTGGCGGGCTTGTTTATTGTAATTATCTGCGTTTACCTCAGCCACAAACTTAATCTTCCTTATTTGGATGGTGTCGCGTCGCTGCTGGTTGGAATTATTTTGATTATCGTTTCGTCTATCCTGGCACGTGAAAGTCGCAGTTTATTAATGGGCGAAGGAGTGTCAACTCAAACGAGAGAAAAAATATGTCACCTGGTAGAAGGCGATGATCATGTAGTGAAAGTGCAGCATATATTATCAACTTATCAGTCACCCAGTGAGGTGTTGCTCATGCTGATCGTAGCGTTTAAGGAAGACCTGGATACGGAAGAAATAAATATTGCTATAGACCGCATACGCGATAAAGTGAAAGCGGAGTTCAAGCTGGTACGCTTTGTTATTATTCAGCCAGAAAGCCTGGAGCATCACCTGCTTTGGAATGATGACAGCCATTAACATTGGTTAAAATGAACTAAAGCAAACACATATTTACTTTAGCCTGTTATTGCTAAACAACATACCGAACCGTTTATGCTTATTTTGCAGCGGGTTAAACATCAATATGGATAAAAAAATTAAGGCGAGGCCCCGTGTATTGATCATCGGTGGCGGCTTTGCCGGTATACAACTTGCCAAAAAACTCAGGAACGCACCTGTTGAGGTGTTACTGCTTGATAAACATAACTACCATACTTTTCAGCCGCTGTTGTACCAGGTTGCAATGGGTGCGCTGGAGGGCGATTCCATCGGTTTTCCTATCCGGAGGATCTTCAGCAAGCAAAAGAACTTTACTTTTCATTTAGCCGAAGTACAGAAAATTGATACTGAAGCTAAGATAGTGACAGCCAACATTGGCGATATCCATTACGACTATCTGGTATTAGCAACCGGCGCAAATACAAACTATTTCGGGAACAAACAACTAGAGCATTACACGCTTCCCATGAAGAACATTGCCGAGGCGCTGAATGTGCGAAGCCTGATCCTCCAGAACCTGGAAAAAGCTTTAGTAACGTTTGATGAAGCCGAACGCAATGCTTTGCTCACATTTGTTGTGGTTGGGGGCGGACCTACAGGTGTGGAGTTATCCGGAGCCATTGCTGAAATGCGGAAGTACATCCTTTGTAAAGACTACCCCGGCTTGTGCGATGCTGATATGAAAGTATTTCTGGTGGAAGGTAAACCAGAACTGCTAGCAGCAATGTCGGAAGGGGCATCAAGCAAAGCCAAGAAGTTTTTGACAGACTTGGGTATTACCATATACAACAGCGTGCATGTGGAGAGTTATGATGGCCTAACACTCAAGATTGACGACGGCATCGTTATAAAAACGCGTAATGTGCTATGGGCGGCAGGTGTAAGAGGCGAGATGCCTCAAGGCTTGCCAGCAGAAAAGATCGCTAAAGGCAACCGGGTAATAACAGACGAGATAAACAAGGTAGTTGGCTATGATAACGTATTTGCCATTGGTGACGTATCTTCTGTAGTTACAGAAGGTGCTCCTAACGGTTACCCAGGTGTAGCACAAGTAGCACTGCAACAAGGCGAGCAGCTGGCCAAAAACCTGGTGAACATAATAGAAGGCCGACCAACCAAGCCGTTTAAGTACAATGATCTGGGTACCATGGCAACTATTGGTCGCAACAAGGCTGTGGCCGATCTTAAGCACCTGCAGTTCCAGGGATTTTTTGCCTGGATATTGTGGATGTTTGTGCACTTGTTATCGTTGGCAGGCTTTAGTAATAAGACGATAGTTTTCTTTAACTGGGCAACAAACTATCTTACGCGCAATAGCGATAACAGGCTGGTTATACACCACTTTGATACGAATACAATGATGACAGATCCTACGGCCAAATAGCCGTGGAGCTGAATGTTTAGCTGATACGCGTATGCACCTTTTCTTAATTATAGCACTGTTGGTAATGGTATGTGCGTTTTACTCGTACATAAACGCGCGCTTTCTCCGCCTTCCCGGTACCATCGGCATTATGTCTTTGGCTATCGCTGGCTCTATTCTGACGATAGCCGTAGAAAACATATATCCCGGCGTGGTCAAATACCTTACTATTTTGGCCAACAATATCAGCTTTTCTACCATAGTACTTAATGTGATGCTCGGTTTTCTGCTGTTTGCCAGCGCGTTCAACTTAAACGTAAGAAAACTAAAGCGCGAAATGCGGCCGGTGCTGCTCCTCAGCACCATTGGCGTGCTTCTTTCTACAGCTCTATTCGGCACATTACTTTATTTTGTTGCGGGGCTTATAGATATTAAAATACCGTTCATCTACTGCCTGCTGTTTGGCGCATTAGTTTCGCCTACAGATACCGTTGCGGTGGGTGCTATCGTAAAGCATTCAAAGCTGCCCTCAAATTTGGAAACCATTATTGCAGGCGAGTCGTTGTTTAACGATGGGATAGGCTTGGTGCTGTTCATCACTCTTCTGGAAATCACCCGTTCGGGAACTGACAGTTTTGATCTGGGCAAAACGGTTATGCTATTTATACAGGAAGTTTTTGGCGGTATTGCTATGGGGGCGGCAAGTGGGTATCTGTCCTTTAGATTGATGCGCTCAGTAAACGACTTTCAGACAATCGTACTGGTGTCGCTAGGCGTGGTAATGTTTAATTCCGTAGCGGCATCTTATCTGAATGTTTCTATACCGCTGTCCGTTGTTACCGCTGGTTTATTTGCAGGTGCGCGGTCTATTAATGCAGATACAAAGGAGCATTCGCACGAAGCGCTGGAGAAGTTCTGGAATTTGATTGATGAGTTATTAAACACAATTCTTTTTGTGATGGTTGGTTTACAGATGATCAACCTGCCTTATATTAAGAACTATTGGATCACCGGTGGAATAGGAATAGTTCTGATATTAGCTGCAAGATGGCTGAGTATATTAGTGCCGCTTACTTTTCTTCGCAGATCATTAAACATCAATTACAATAATGTAAATATCCTTACCTGGGCAGGAGTAAGGGGAGGTATCTCCATAGCGCTGGCACTCTCATTACCGGCATCGCCATACCGGCACTTTATCCTTTCTGGTAGCTATTTTATTGTGATATTCTCCATAATTGTGCAGGGGCTTACACTTAACCGCATGATTAATTCCACTTACAAGAACAAAGAAGCTGGTAGCTAATGATTGCGGCTCATGTATTGGCCTATTTGTCGTTCGTTCGCATCACCAGACTGGCTAAATATTTTAATAATACTCTGCTGTTCAGCTTCTGTCCTATTTTGGCTGAGTTTCTTTTTAGCCTGCAGACCGTCTACCACAATCTCAAACGCCACAATGCCTTTCATCATCTTCAGCTTATAATCCTCCTCTAAATTGTCCCATTGCTGCAAATAGCCTTGCTCGTAAAAGCTAATCATCTTCTTCAACAGCGCTTCTACATCAGCCACATCATCAATCAATTTTGCTCTTCCGTAAGCATGAACCGAAATGTAGTTCCATGTGGGCACATTTTGAACCTTTTCGTAATTAGATGGCGATATGTAAGCGTGCGGTTCCGAGAAGATAACTAACGACGTTCCATTAAGACTGGCAGCAGCCTGCGGGTTTGCTTTTGCAAAGTGCGATAGCAGAACTATTGCTCCATCCCGCTGCTCTACAATGAAGGGAATGTGAGCGGCCACAGGGAGACCATCCTGCGTATTAACAATAGTTGCAAAACTATACCGCTGCATAAAGCTTACTGCTTCCTGCACATCCGGCATTTTGAAGTGATTTGGCGTATACAATTTATATAAGATTATAGCGTCATTCACTGCCTTTATAAAGCACGCCGGCTTTTTCTGCCGAAAGCTTAATGCCTTTTATCATGGCGGAACTAAAGCCGTTATGCTCCATCTCATTAAGGCCCGCAATAGTACAGCCCTTCGGGGATGTTACCTTATCGATCTCCTGTTCTGGATGTGAGGCAAGCTGAAGCAGAAGGTCGGCGGCTCCTTTAGCTGTTTGCGCAGCCATTTTAAGCGCATCATGAGCATGAAAACCTATTTCGGTTCCACCTTGTGATGCAGCACGTATAGACCGCAGGAAAAACGCTATACCACAGGCGCATAAAGCGGTAGCGGAAGTCATTAGTTCTTCATTAATCTGGATGCTTACGCCAACCGTATCAAACAGTGACTTGACGAGGCTTACATTTGCTGCGGAAGCATTATCAGTAGCTATACAGGTCATGCTGTGGCCAATTGCTATCGCTGTGTTTGGCATAGCGCGAATCACCTGAACTTGTAAGCCAAGCTGATTGCGAATATCCTGGCAGCTTACGCCGGACACGACCGATATCAGCAAATGCTTGCTTTCCATAGCAGCTGGCTTAATTTCATCAAGCAGTTTATTTAGTTGTTGCGGTAAAATGGCAAGCACAACAATGTCTGCCTTGGTAACAGCTTCGGTGTTATTTGCTGTAACGTTGTAGCCGTCGGCCGCAAGTGGCGCTAAAGCTGCTGTATTGCGCCGCGTAAGCGTGATTTGCTGAGGAGTAAATATACCTGCCTTTACTAAACCTTTGGCCAATGCCAATCCTATGTTACCGCTGCCCAATATGGCTATATGCTGTTGTGTTTCCATGTTATTTGCTTAAGCGTGTACCAAAACCTTTATCCTTTTTCAGCTGACCGAGATCATCGGAATGACCAATTATAACAGCCTTAACTCCGCAGGAGATGGCTGTAAATGCATTATCCATCTTTGGCAGCATGCCGCTGTGGATTATTTGTTCTGTCTTTAACTTTTCATATCGTTCAGGGTCTATTTCCCGTATCAATGAATCTTCATCATCAATGTCCTGAAGAACACCTTTTTTCTCGAAACAATACACCAGCGTTGTATCGTACAGTTCAGATAGCGCAACAGCCAGCGCAGAAGCGATAGTATCGGCATTAGTATTTAATAATTGCCCCTCACCGTCATGTGTCAGCGCGCAAAAAACGGGAGTGAACCCTGCATCAAGTAATTTACCAATGCTTTCCGGATTAATGGAATTTTCAGCTAAATCGCCTGCAAAGCCGTAATCAATTGTTTTTACCGGACGCTTTTTAGCCCGGATAAAGTCGCCGTCAGCTCCCGTTAAACCAATGGCGTTTGTGCCATAGCGTTGTAATTGGGCAACAATGTTTTTATTGATCAACCCGCCGTATACCATAGTTACAATCCGCAGGGTGTCAATGTCTGTTATCCGCCTGCCGTCGATCATACGCGCTTCTACGCCCATACTTTCCGACACTTGGGTAGCCACTTTCCCACCTCCGTGTACCAGTATCTTAAATCCTTCAAGTGCGGTAAAGTCCTTTAAAAACCTGTGCAGGTTTTCAGAATTATCTATTACGTTACCACCAATTTTTATCACATGCAATGCCTGCATACATATACTATATAAGTCCGATGGCAATAATAGGTAAATTTAAAGAATGGTTTGCCAGTAAAGTAAACAGCAGAAGGATTTACAAACAAGATTTTTGAAATTTGAATTTAGTGATAACATTGTACTTAGACGGTTTGATCGGCTGTAGTACTCAATAACATGCTTTAACCAACCCTTTTATAATTACTTCCGTAACATTTCATGCTCGTTACCAATTTATTACCTGTCATAACTGAAAAATAAATTATATAACTTAATTTTAAGTTGTAAAACTGAAAAGTACGTTGTATATTTGGATATGGAAGAACTAACCAGGGGAGAAGAACGCGTAATGCAAGTGATATGGAAGTTGAAAAAGGCTTTTGTAAAAGACATTATAGATGCATTGCCTGAAGATCCTAAACCACCGTACAATACCATTTCATCAGTTGTGCGCTTACTCGAAAAGAAGGGGTATGTAAATTACAAGGCGTACGGAAAAACCTACGAATATTTTCCGGCCATCAGCAAAGCTGAGTACCGCAAGGCATCATTTAAAAAAATGTTCACGGGGTATTTTGACAGCTCGGTAGAAAGCCTGTTTTCCTTTATGGTTAAAGAGGAAAAGCTAAGTGAGGAGGACCTGAACAAGATCAAAGACATCATCAATAAAAACACAAAAGGATGAAAGCACTAATTTACCTTTTGCAGGTATCCGCCTGTACAGGCATATTTTACGCCTTCTATTTCCTGCTGCTACGCAGATATACGTTTTTTACTACAAACCGCTGTTATCTGATCGGTACATTGCTGCTCAGTTTTGCTATCCCCGCATTGCACCTTCCTGTAAATACCGCAGAACCACTACCTGTCTTAGAACCAATTTACTATGTGCGCAATATACAGGAGGAGCCAGCAATATCAGTCAGCACTACGTTAAACAGAGATGCTAAAATCACGTTTGACTGGCTGAGTGCTCTGCAGGGTTTTTATATAGCAATTGCAACTGCTTCGGGCGTTCGACTCGTGTTCACATTAAGTTTATTCTTTCGTCGTATCAGGGGCAAACAACTGATGCGATTAGGCACCGTTAAAGTGCTGAAAGGTGGTGCCAAGCTGGCGAACAGCTCTTTCCTGAACATAATTTTCGTGAATGATGAAGAGTTGCATCCTGACGAACTGAAACAAGTTATTGCCCATGAGATGCTACACATTAAACTTATGCATTCTGCCGACCGGCTAGTTGCGCGATTGGTTCAAATTATTCTTTGGTTTAACCCTTTTGCTTACTTCTACATACGTTCGATAGAAGAAAACCACGAGTTTGAAGTAGACCGCATAATTGCTGGTAGAGATGATAAAGGTGCTTATGCACAATTGCTTTTCAAACTTGCAGTATCCGGCAACAGCTCGCTCTTTCATAGCTTTAGCAAAGTCCCGCTAAAAAAACGCATCACTATGTTATTTAACAAACCAACAGCTAATATGAAAAAGATTATTTACGTGCTTATACTACCGGTAGTAGTAATAAGCTGTTTAGCCTTTGCTAACTTTAAACAAGTAAACGAAAAGTTGGGTAACAAGCCCAAACAAAGCGAGCCTGCAGCTGACACAACTAACGAAATCAACAAATATCGCCAGAGAATTCGCCGTAACGGAAAGGAGATTAAAGAAGAGCAGGAAAAAAATAGGAAAGCGGCACAGTTATTATTTAGCTCTCCGGAATTTAAACACAAGCAGGAGTTGATTAGTAAAATAAGCGGCAAAACGTTATCATACAAAGTAGTAGCTATTGTTGACACCAATTACAAGGCATTTCTCGGACATGTGAACGGATATATGCTGTTACACGAAGGCGATAGGTATCTGCTTTCACCAAGTCCGGGTAAATTCACTATTTCAGGCCTTTTAAACCCAGGCGATGAGGTGAAAATAGAACCAGGTTTGATATTTTTTGGCAAAGACCAGCCTGTCGTGATAAACCCGCTTTCAATAGAGAAAGACAATAAAGTAATTTATAACATTGGCAAAGAAGAGCGCGTGCTACCAAAGTATGCTTTCTTGTATGAAGCCAACGCTGTAAGGTTTACAGACGGCAAGCTTACTTCTGTACAAAAGTACCCTAACGGAAAATGGAAAAGCGCTATAGTAGTAGTGGATGGCGGCTTTAAAATAAGGCTTAACATTGAGCCTTCCGCGCCCACGTTTGAGGATATAAAAGAAGGCGACAATGTTCGTTTTCGTTTCGTTCATGAAGTGAAGACTGGTGCTCAGGAATACACGGTTAAAGACTGGGTATCTCTTAGTAACAACATCAAAAGCTACGGCACTAAAAATCCGGAATACTTCTCGCGGTTTTACGCTAAACTGTAACACTAATAAGCCCGGGCATTTACCCGGGCTTATATTACTGCTGAATTACAATCAGCTGGTGCATAATTAAGGCAGCAATTAAGATTAATGTTACTTTTGCTGCATGCCTGATCATCAATTATACATGCAGCGCTGCCTTGAACTTGCTGAACTTGGAGCTGGGTTTGTGAGCCCTAACCCGATGGTGGGTGCTGTAGTGGTGTGTGGCGATAAGGTGATTGGGGAAGGCTACCATAAGCAATATGGCGGACCACACGCCGAAGTAAACGCAATCAACCAGGTGGTTGAGAAGTACCCGGATGCGGTGGATCTGCTAAAAAGATCAACAATTTATGTTTCTCTTGAACCCTGCGCGCATTACGGCAAAACTCCGCCATGTGCAGATTTAATTATTAAACACCAAATACCAAATGTAGTTGTAGGCTGCCGCGACCCTTTCCCACAGGTAGATGGTAAGGGGATAGAAAAATTAAAGGCTGCAGGTGTTGATGTAACCGTTGGTGTGTTGGAACAGGAAAGCCGCCACCTTAATCGTCGTTTTTTCACCCGTGTACAAAAGCAACGCCCTTATATTATTTTAAAGTGGGCGCAAACAGCAGACGGTTTTTTTGCTCCCCGTGATGGCAGCCAGCATTGGATTACCGGACCTGAAAGCCGCAAGTTGGTACACCAATGGCGCGCCAAAGAAGATGCCATATTGGTTGGAAGAAACACTGCCTTAAATGACAATCCCCAGCTAAATGTACGATACGCGCAAGGCCGCAATCCAAAACGCGTGGTTATAGACCGCGAGCTTACACTGCCTAAGGACTTGCACCTGTTTGATCAATCGACAGAAACTTTGATATTTAATGAGCTGAAGACGGATATAGAGGGCAACATGAAGTATATCGCATTAGAGGACTTTAACCACTACCTGCCACAATATATGATGTTCCAACTCTGGATGCAGGATATTCAATCAGTAATTATAGAAGGTGGCGCGTATACATTAAATTCTTTCATTAAATATGGATTGTGGGATGAAGCGCGTATTTTTACCGGACCGGGTGTGTTGAACCAAGGCATACCTCCACCAGTTATAAGTGGCACCAATGGTGGTCACTATGCCATTGGTGCCGACCAATTACAATTGTTTTACAATAGCTAACAGGCTGATGTTATACGTTTTTTTAAGTGTTTGCTGTAGTGTGGTAGTTTCAATATTGCTGAAACTGTCCAGGCGCTACAGCATACACGTATTTCAGGCTATCACCTGGAACTACTCTATGGCTATTTTGCTCACGTGGTTCTTCTTTAGGCCTAAGTTGGAAGACCTTGATCTGAATGGCGCGCCGCTCCCTATATATATTGCCGTTGGCATTTTGCTACCGGTAATTTTTATGGTAATGGCTTCGTCTGTACGTGTAGCAGGTATTGTGCGTACAGATGTTGCACAACGCCTTTCGTTATTCATCCCGTTAGTAGCATCCTATTTTCTGTTTGGAGAAACGTTCACTCCGTTGAAAATAGTGGGTATAATTGTTGGGTTTGCTGCTATACTATGTTCAATCCCGTGGCAAAAACAAACTGCTAATCGCAAGGTCATCAGCAATGCTTGGATTTACCTGTTGATAGTGTTCCTGGGCTTTGGCGCTATAGATATTTTGTTTAAGCAAGTGGCGGGAGTAAAGGTGCTGCCATATACCACCTCTCTTTTCGTTATTTTTATACTAGCCTTTGTTATTGCGCTGGTTGCGTTATTGTACCAGGTAATCACTAATAAAGCACGCATTTCATGGCCGCACATGATGTTTGGGTGGATATTGGGTGTAGCCAATTTCGGCAATATCCTGTTTTACATCAAAGCTCATCAACAACTATCAACAAGCCCGTCAGCTGTTTTCTCTGCCATGAATATAGGTGTGATAACAGTAGCCGCACTTGTTGGTTTAATGGTATTTAAAGAACGCCTTAGTTTATTAAATAAGATAGGCATCGGTTTAGCGGTTTTCGCAATTATCATCATCACGATCTCTCAACATTAATGCTTTTCGAAGATACCTATAAAACCATCGCCCAACCGGCTGAAGGTATTTTTCGCGACCGGGGAAGTAAGTTCCTTTCGTTTGCTTATCCCATTACAAACGACGCTGAGGTAAAGCCGTTGGTAGCAAATCTAAAATCGCTTCATCCAAAGGCAAATCATCATTGCTGGGCAATAAGGCTGGGGATAGATCGCTCTGTATTCCGTGTGAACGATGACGGAGAACCTTCAGGCACTGCAGGCCGGCCAATACTAAATACTTTGCTTTCTAAAGACATCACCAATACACTGGTTGTCGTTGTGCGTTATTTTGGCGGAACACTACTGGGTGTACCGGGATTGATAAACGCGTACAAAGCGGCTACAGAGGCTGCTCTGGCAGAAGCTAGCGTGGTAGAGAAGACCGTTAATGATGTTTACACCGTTATGTTCGAGTACCCTCAAATGAATGACGTAATGCGGATTATAAAAGAAGAGCAACTATCAATTATCGAACAAACATCAGAACTAAATTGTAGCATAAAGTTTTCCGTCAGGAAAACGCAGGTAGAATCTGTTATGGCCAAACTCAACAAAGTAGAGAAAGCTAGGGTAACCTATAACTACAGCGGATAACGTCTTAAACGGCTTTTAAATACAGCCTTTTACCTGTCAGTCATTCAGTAAAAAACCGTAATTTGCCTGCATATGCAATCTTTTGAAATAGATAAATCGGACCTGCAGCGAATTAAAGTAGCGCTTGATGGCGATGATGCTGGTCTTGAGGAAGTTCTGAAAGAATATCATGCCTCGGAGATTGCGATACTGTTTGAAAAACTTTCGCAGGAAGGCCGCGAGCGCATCATCAACCTGTTACCGGCCGATATAGCATCTGAAGTCCTATCGGAGATGACGGAGGAGGCTCACCCCGAGGAACTTTTGCTGAATCTTGATCCCGAAAAGCGCTCAGAGATCGTTGAGGAACTGGACTATGATGATGCGACGGATATCATATCTCAATTAGAAGAGCATGAACAGCACGAGATACTAGCGGATATAGATCACGAGGATGCCACCAACATCCGTGCGCTGCTGAAGTACGACGAGGACACTGCAGGCGGCCTCATGAACTCGGAGATTATTAAGGTGAACATCAATCTTGATAAGAAGGATGCGCTGGAAGAGATCATCCGTCAGAGCGAGGAGATGGAAGAGTTCTATACCATTTACGTGGTAGATGATGCCGATATTCTGCAAGGCATCCTTTCGGTAAAGTCTATTATTAAGGCCCGGTCTGACGCGCGGGTAAGTGATCTCGTGATCAAAGACTTCGTATATGTAAAGGCTGACCTCGACCAGGAGGATGTTGCCGGACTGATATCGCAATATAACCTTACAGCTATCCCAGTGGTAGATGATAATATGAAATTGCTGGGCCGAATTACTGTAGATGACATCATCGATGTAATGGAGCAGGAGAGCACCGAGGATATCTTAAAGATATCAGGTGTAAGTGAGGACGAAGAACTCAGCGGTAATTGGCAGGAAGCGGTAAAAAGCCGCTTACCATGGCTGGTGATTAATCTTGCTACAGGTTTTCTCGCCGCCTCTATTATCCGCCATTTTGATGCAACCATAAAAGATTTGGCAATCATATCCGCTTACATGACTATAATAGCAGGAATGGGTGGCAACACGGCTACACAGGCACTTGCCGTAACGGTTCGCCGTATATCGCTCACAGACCTTAGCGACCGGCAAGCTTACAACACCGTATTAAAAGAGTTTTTGGTAGGATTGATTAACGGTGCAGCAAATGGATTGATTATTTTCGCAGTAGCTTATTTTTACGATGCTAACCTGGTACTGGGGTTGGTGCTGTTCCTGGCTATGACAGGAAACTTGATAGTAGCCGGAGTTACAGGCGCTTCTATTCCTCTGATTTTAAAGCGGGTAGGGGTTGATCCTGCTGTAGCATCGTCAATCATCATCACCACCTTTACAGATTGTATAGGATTTTTATTGCCCCTATGGCTGGCAAGTACGCTTTTATTACACAGGTAAACAAAACTTTTAAATAAATTTGGGCCGATAACACCAATGCTTATGACTGAAGTAAGATACAACTGGACAACCGAAGAAATCTCTGAAATATACCATTCACCACTGCTGGATCTCGTTTACCGCGCTGCTACCATACACCGCGAAAACAAGGATTATTCTGAAGTGCAGATTAGTTCCTTGATCTCTATCAAAACCGGCGGCTGCCCGGAAGATTGCGCATATTGCCCGCAGGCTGCGCGCTACAACACCGGTGTTGATGTGCATGCCATTATGCCCAAGGAAGAAGTTATTGCCGTTGCACAACGGGCCAAGAACGGCGGCGCAAGCAGGCTTTGTATGGGCGCAGCGTGGCGCGAAGTACGCGACAACCGCGACTTTGACAAAGTGCTGGACATGGTTAAGGCAGTAAACGAGTTGGACATGGAGGTATGCTGCACCCTGGGTATGCTTACCGAGCATCAGGCGCAGCGCTTAGCGGATGCTGGTCTATATGCCTATAACCACAACCTTGATACCTCTGAGGACGATTACAAACGCATTATTACAACCCGTACTTACGATGACCGCCTGAAAACATTGGAGAACGTGCGCAAAGCGAAGATATCTGTTTGCAGCGGGGGCATCATCGGGCTTGGCGAAACTGTTGAGGACCGTATATCTATGCTGAAGACGCTGTCTAACCTGCCCAAACATCCGGAGTCAGTTCCAATCAACGCGTTGGTGCCGGTTAAGGGTACACCGCTGGCAGATCAGCCGAGAGTTGCTATCTGGGATATGATAAGGATGATCGCTACAGCGCGCATTATTATGCCGAAGACGGTTGTTCGCCTTTCTGCAGGCCGTACTGAGATGAGCACACTGGAGCAGGCCTTCTGTTTTATGGCAGGTGCTAACTCAATTTTTGCAGGCGAAAAGCTACTTACTACGCCAAACCCGTCATTTGATGAGGATATGGCCATGTTTGAACTGCTGGGGCTTAGTCCGCGTAAGGCGTTCAAAAACGGCCGACCTAATGTTCCAAAAGAACTGAAGGAGATGAGCATCAACGAGGTAATTTAATACATCCTTACCTACAACTTGCTGTCCCGGGTGTCCCGCTTAGAAAGCGGGACACCCGGGACAGCCTTTTTACATAATTAGCTGGTTTATAGCTATATACATTTAAGAAGCGGGACACACCGGGACAGTACAAATACTTCAGCTATTTATATTCAAAGACCTTTACGTGTGACTGTTATGCGTAAATATGCGCTCCATCAATAACTTCCTTGAGACACCCTCCAGAAGCTGAAAGTGGGACACTTTCGTAAGGCACTTACACACCTTGTACAATACAAATTCCGCAAGATTATTCATTGCTTCACAATAAGGCACACCACACAAGTTTTAACATTTAAGTATCCCGACCAAGTCAATAATTGTTATAACACAAGCGCAACCGAATGCATCCGGCAACAACCTCTTACTTTGCTTACCACCGCCTTCCCCGTTTAAGACCTGCTTTTATTCTGATGAAAGCGCCGTTGCAGCTTTAACTGTATCAATACCGAACGGCTGTCTGTACATAAGCGTACAGTGATCTTGTCCAAAATAATTATAAGTTATTGTATAACAGCGCTTTGCTAATTTGGTATGTTATTGATACTTCAATGCCAAAATGAAATCAAGAAATTGCGAACAGTAAACAACCATTCATTTATCTCAAGCAACTAAAATGTTATCACTACAGCACATTTCTAAGTATTACCAGGTAGGCGGCAATAAGAACTACGTTATAAACGATATCAGCCTTGATGTTGATGAGGGCGAATTTGTATCTATTATGGGCCCGTCCGGTTCTGGCAAGTCAACCCTGCTCAACATCATCGGTATGCTGGACGAACCATCATCAGGCTATCACTATTTTGTAGAGCAGCCCGTTCATCAAATGAAAGAAAAGCAACGTGCCGCGTTGTACAAAAAATACATCGGCTTTGTTTTCCAGGCTTACCACCTTATTGATGAACTTACCGTTTACGAAAACATTGAGACACCGCTGATCTACCAGGACGTAAAAGGTTCGGAGCGTAAAGCGATGGTAGCTGATATGCTCGATCGTTTCCAGATAGTTGGGAAGAAGGACCTTTTTCCCTCGCAGCTTTCCGGCGGGCAGCAGCAGCTGGTGGGTATAGCCCGTGCACTTATTGCAAGCCCTAAGCTATTACTTGCAGATGAACCAACCGGTAACCTTAACTCCAAACAAGGGGAGGACATTATGGAGCTGTTTAGAAAATTGAATAAAGAAGACGGGGTTACTATCATCCAGGTAACTCATTCTGAAAAGAATGCAGAATATGGTTCGCGCATTATTAACCTGTTGGATGGAAGGGTAGAATCTTCAACAAAATTCTGAACTGATACACAAAATGCGATACGTTAAATACTTAATTGTTAGCCTTAATTTATTATCACCGGCACTTGCACACAGCCAATCTGCCGATACAACGCTGAGTTTACAGCAATGTATAGATATTGCCGTGAAGAACAACCTCGACGTAAAAAAGAGCGAGCTGGCGGTGCAAACTTCACAGGTAAACCTGAACCAGGCCCGCGAGAACATGCTGCCAACCCTCAACGGACAGGTAGACCACAGCATTAACAACGGCCGTGGTATCGACCCATCTACAAACACCTACGTTAAGCAGTCCTTTAAATCGGGCAATTACAACCTTGGTAGCGATCTTACCGTGTTCAGTGGATTGCAAAATCTGAATAACATAAAGCAAACATCGTTGGCTTACCAGGCCGGCAAAATGGATCTGCAACAGGCTAAAGACCAGGTAACCATTAATGTAATAACCGCATACCTGATGGTGCTGGACAATACCGAGCTTTTAGCGCAGGTGAAAAACCAGCTGGAAGTTTCCAGGCAGCAGGTTGCCCGTTTGCAAATATTGGAGAAGGAAGGCGCGAACAAGTTACCGTCTGACCTGTACGACCTGAAGGGTACTTATGCCGATAATCAGCTTTCGGTTGTAAATACAGCTACTACGCTAAAAACTTCCAAACTGAATTTATTGCAGATATTGAACATTCCTTACAAGGACAATATTACGTTGCAGCCCATAAATGCAGAAGAACTTGCCAAACAAACACCAAACTCTGCCGACCAGGTATATAACATTGCACTTAACCAGCTTGCTTATGTAAAGGCAGCAACGCTCAGGCGCCAAAGCGCTGAGAAAGGCGTAAGCGTGGCAAAGGGCAGCTTGCTACCAACCATTGGGTTGTTTGGCAATGTATCTACCAATTACTCAAGCGCAGCTACACTTAATAATCAAACTATTGCTTATTGGGACCAGTTCAAAAATAATTATGGTACCCAGTTTGGTGTCAGTTTGCGGATACCAATCCTTAACTATTTTCAAAACCGCAATAAGGTTGCTTTGGCTAAAATTCAGCTGCAAAACAATATCTATGTGGAGCAAACTACCAAAGTGCAGTTGAGGCAAGATGTAGAAAAGGCATATCTGAACATGACATCGGCATATGAGCGCTACCAGGCATCAGCACAGCAAGTAGAAGCTTATACCGAATCGTTCAGGACGGCAGAGATCAGGTTTAACGCTGGCGTGCTTACTTCAGTAGATTTTGTGGTGGCGAAGAACAACCTCGACAGGGCCAGGATCAACCTGATCAACTCCAGGTATGATGTGTACATTTATAACAAGATTTTAGATTACTACCAGGGTAAATTATCATTATAATAAAATTTGCATCATACTACAAGATTATATTACATTTATCGCAGAAATCCCACCGTATATCCGGCTAGCCATTATCAACGGCTAGCCGGATATTTCCATTTAAAGGCAAGCCTTAAACAAATGCTTCAAACCTTTGTTAAACACTAAAATTATATCACAAATGAAAAAATTATTACTTACAGCCTGTATCGTGTTCGGCGGTATTGTGGCTTCACAAGCTCAGATATTACCTAAAGTACAATTTGGTGTAAAGGCAGGTGCCAACTTAACCAGTTTATCATCAGGCAGCGGCTCGCTTAGCAGTGATAACCGTGCTGGTTATCTTGCAGGTTTTTGGGCGCGCTTTGGTGCTTTAGGTTTCAATTTTCAGCCGGAAATTTATATTACCAGCAAAAACGTAGATATCAATAACGGCAATTCAAGCACCACTACAAACAAGGCTAAGTTTACCAGTATAGATGTACCCTTGCTGTTTGGCGGCAAAGTAGGTGCATTTGGTTTGGGCGGCAGGTTCTACACAGGCCCGCTTTTGTCGTTTGCTATCAACCGTGATCAGAGCTTCGTTGGTGCTGCCGGAAACGCAATATCTCTGGACTACAAAGACTCTAACTTTGCCTGGACAGTAGGGGCAGGCTTAGATGTACAAAAAATATCTGTAGACCTTCGCTACGAGGCCGGTCTAACTAAACAAACTTACTTTGATGGCACAAGCGATTACAAAACGCGCGTAAGCTTATTTAACCTGAGCTTAGGTTACGCGTTCTAATAATACTTTTACCCTATAGAAAAGGCCTGCATTGTGCAGGCCTTTTTTGTTTACAAACTATGCGGAGCATTGCAGGAATATTCGTTAATAAAGTATTATAATCCTTATGGCAGCATCTGCTATATTTATCAAAAACTTTAGTAATGGCATTTCTCAAAACAGCTTTTTTATCCACTTGTGTGTTGGTGGCGTTAACATCTTTAAAACTGGCGGCGCAGGATGCTAACAGTGGTGCTGTGGCTATCCGGTTAAGCCAGGTCGGCTTTTATCCCGCTGCTCCCAAAGTAGCGGTTGTTACTGTAAGTACCGGCGCCGAATTCCAGCTTATAAAAGCAGGTGGTAAGGTGGTTTATACTGGCAAGTTAAAGCAATCATTAAAGCCGGGCTTTTCGGGTAAGTATACGGCTATCGCCGATTTCAGCAACTTTACCGCACCCGGCACTTACACCCTGGCCGTTAAAGGCGGGGCAACATCATACCCCTTTGCTGTAAGTAATTCAGTTAACAGCGGGGTAGCGACAGGTACATTAAAAGCTTTCTACTTTATGCGCGCATCAACTCGTTTGGACGAAAAGCATGCAGGCAAATGGCACCGGGCAGCAGGTCACCCGGACAATAAAGTGCTGGTGCATCCCTCAGCTGCTGATGCTAAACGACCCGCGGGCACTGTGGTATCATCTCCCGGAGGCTGGTATGATGCCGGCGACTACAACAAATATGTGGTAAACAGCGGTATATCTACAGCTACCTTACTTTCCTTGTACGAGGACTTTCCCGAATATATGAAGACTGTAAAGCTGAACATTCCTGAAAGCAACAACCAGTTGCCTGATGTGCTGGACGAGGTGCTTTGGAACCTACGCTGGATGCTTACCATGCAGGACCCTAACGATGGCGGCGTCTATCATAAACTCACTACAGCCAAGTTTGATAAAATGGAAATGCCGGATAAAGATACAGCTACCCGTTACGTTGTTCAAAAGAGTACGGCGGCCGCTTTGGACCTTGCCGCAGTTGCCGCACAGGCCTCACGCATATTTAAGGGTTTTGATAAAGAACTGCCAGGTTTTGCTGACTCCTGCCTGAAAGTTTCGGAATATGCTTACCAGTGGGCAGTTAAAAACCCTAATGTATTGTACGAACAGGATGCCATTAACAAGCAGTTTAAGCCTGCCGTTACCACCGGCACTTACGGCGACAGAAATGTAAGTGACGAGTTTTTGTGGGCCTCGGCCGAGTTGTACAAGGCGACCGGCAAGGACGGGTATTTTTCCAGGATAAACATGTCTAAAAGCGAAATGGTTGCTGTACCAACATGGTCTAATGTGAAGCTGCTGGGGTATTATGCGCTGGCAGACAGTAAAGAGTTAGACCCGGATCACCGCCTGATACTGGCAGATATAAAAGATAGGTTGATAAATTTTGCCGATATATTTGTAAGTGGCGCAGACAGCAATGCTTACCAAACAGTAATGACAAAATTTAAAGGGAACTTTAACTGGGGTAGCAACAGCAACGCGGCTAATCAGGGTATACTGCTTATAAAAGCATATAAGCTGACTCGCAACAAAAAGTACCTGGATTACGCCCTTGCCAACCTGGACTACCTACTGGGCAGGAACGGTAGCGGCTATTGCTATGTTACAGGCTTTGGCAGCAAACCAACTATGCACCCTCATCACCGGCCTTCGGTAGCTGATGGGGTAGTGGACCCGGTACCGGGATTGCTAGCAGGCGGGCCGAACCCTGGGATGCAGGATAAAATACAGGTACCTTCTACAGTTCCGGACGAAGCTTACATAGACGACGACCGCTCTTACGCAACGAACGAGATTGCAATAAACTGGAACGCACCAGTAGCTTACCTTGCAAATGCTATTGAGGCTTTGCAGAAAGAACTTAAGCCTTAAACAGAGGTAATTGCCGTAATAACAATGAATATAAAGAAACAGAAAGCTGTGGTAAGCATGTACATGATGAACACGCCCAGCATTTTACTAACAGTGCGCCAGCGGCTGCGGTTATAAACCACCCTCAACGAACGATAGATATACCACAGGATAACAAAGAAGGAGATGGTATTTGTAAGATCCGAAAACCACTTGTAAGGGATCACCAGCTGTAATACCAGAACAACTATCCAGAACAGAAAGATGAAACAGTGCAGGTGAATAGAGTAAATGATGTGCTCTACATAATATTTTTTGTTCTTCCAAAAGGCCATCTGCAATATCAGTGCAAATAGCGGAAGCAGCAGGAACATTACCTTGGGCACATTGTGCTTGTAGCTTTCTGCAAAGACCTCCGGCGCACTTTTGCCGAGCTTTTGCCAGTCAAAGCTCTTTTTGGTGATGTAACGTTCCAAGATGTTCTCTCTTTTACTTTCCGGCAATTTGCTCTGTTTAAGAAGGTACTCCTCGTAGGTTTTGCTCTCTTGATCATTGCCGAAAACAATGAAATTACCTTCATGCTCTTTTTTAGACTTAATTGTATCTTTCAAAGCAGTACCTGCCAAACCGGGCACGTAAGTATTTAGCTTCCCCTGTAATTCCCTTTTTTGAGCGGGAGTAAGATTCTTGTCTTTAGCAATATCCTGAGCTATGGTTTGTTGAAATTCGTTTGCGCCTTTTTGTTCTTTAGTTTCGGCTTTATCGTTTACCTTAATAAAATCATGCTTGCCACCTTTAAACAATACAACAAAGAACAGCAAACTGATGAAGATGTACATCTTCACCGGGTGCAGGTAGTGGGCCCGTTTGCCGGCCAGGTAATCAACAGTTAATTTACCCGGCTTTAAGAACAGTGGCTTAAGCGTACTGAAGAACTGATCGTCGAAGTGAAAGTAGTCGCTCACAGCATGCGTTACCATGTGGCCGAAGCTCTCCTTCATCTCCAGGTTTTCCTGTCCGCAGTTGTGACAGAACTTTCCCTCCAGTATAGTGCCGCAGTTAAGGCAATCGTTGGCGTGACGGTAATGCTTTTTCATCAGAGCCGTTAAGCGTGTTGTATTGCGTGCTTAAGCGCCGCATTATGTTTATACTTAAATACAAATGGGAATATTACGGCTATTACGAGCGCGTAGCCAGCGAAAGCCAGCCAGATGCCGTGCCAGTCCTTAGCTCCACTTGGCAGCAGGAAGAATCTGTCTATAACCCAGCCGCTGATGTTACTGCCCAGGAAAGCGCCAAAACCATTTACCATCATCATGAAAAGGCCCTGAGCACTGCCACGGATCTCCGGTGCAGCCTGCGTTTCCACGAATAACGACCCGGAAATATTAAAGAAATCAAACGCCATACCATAAACAATGCACGACAGGATGATCATCCATAAACCGTCGGCAGGATCGCCGAAGGCAAACAAACCAAAACGCAGTACCCAGGCCAGCATGCTGAACAGCATTACGTACTTGATGCCAAACCTCCGCAGGAAAAATGGTATGGCCAGGATAAACAGCGTCTCTGAGATCTGCGAAATAGACATGATAATGGCCGGGTATTTCACAGCGATGGTTTCCTTGTAAGCAGGTACGTTGTTAAAGTCGTGAATAAAAGTATCACCATAAGCATTGGTCAGCTGGAGGGCTGCGCCAAGCAACAACGAAAACGCAAAGAAAATGGCGAAACGTGAAGATTTAAACAAAGCGAAGGCATGCAAACCCAGCCTGCTTGAAAAGGATTTTTTCTCAGCCTGATTTAACAGCGGCGGGCATTTAGGCAGTGAGAAGGAATACAATCCCAAAGCTAACGCTATTGCCGCAGCAATATAGAATTGATTAGCTGAGGTTTCGTTGTGGGTTAAGCTTACTGTCCATAATGCTACAATAAAGCCTACTGTTCCCCAGGTACGGATAGGAGGGAAAGCTTTTACCACATCAATGCCCTCACCTTTAAGCGCCGAATACGATACTGTTATAGATAAGGAGAGCGTTGGCATATAGAACGCCATGTTGATGAGCATTACCCAAAAGAAGGTAGTAGGGTTGGTTACCATAGGCAGCACACACAGCGTCGCGGCACCAAGTATGTGCATAATGCCATAGAGCTTTTCGGCGTTGATGTACCTGTCTGCAAGTATGCCGGTGATGGTGGGCATGAAAATAGATGCAATTCCCATGGTAGAAAAGATAGCTCCAAATTGGGCACCGCTCCATTGCTTGTTTTGAAACCAGTACGCGCCAATAGTTAGCAGCCACGCCCCCCAGATAAAAAACTGCATAAAATTCATCACTATTAAGCGATACTTAATATTCATACTGCACCAGTTTAAACAAGATTATCAATGTTAAATTAAAAGGGGGAAAATAGCGAATTACCGCGAATTGGAAAACTCAAAACAGCACAATTCACGCTAAACCATAAAGATTGGTATTAACTTACAACCAGAGTTATCTCAGGATGCGCGACGTTTGTTTAGTTCATCGCGTATTTTCGCAGCCTTTTCGTAAGCCTCTTCAGAAAGGGCCTGCTGTAAACGGCTCTTCAATTCGTCGTCACTTAAGGAGTTGAATGACCCGGCAGGAGTGTTAGGTGTTTTTTCTTCTTTAGTTTCGTTTATGTTTTCGAGGTAAACAAAGTCATTGCCTTCTATAACGATACCTGCAGTGGAGAGAATAAACTCGTAGGTGTAAATAGGGCACTCGAATCGTACCGACACCGCTATGGCATCAGAGGTACGCGCGTCTATTTCAACCGTGCGTTTGCCATCAAAACAAACCAGCTTTGCATAAAAAATGCCGTCAACCAGGTTGTAAATGATAATCTCCTGCACAGATATATTGAATGCCTGCCCCAGGCTCTTGAACAAATCGTGGGTAAGCGGGCGACTAGGCGTCATTTTCTCTATCTCGATAGCAATTGCCTGAGCCTCAAAACTGCCAATTATGATAGGCAGCCTTCTGCGGCCGCTAACTTCACCTAAAACCAATGCATACGCGCCGGATTGCGTTTGGCTGTAGGACAGCCCAACAATATCCAGCTTAATCTTTTTCATATCGTTACCCATCACAACCTGTCTGTTTTATGCTGAAGCTTTATACTCTTTTACAGCAGCAATTAATTTTGGTAATACTTCTAACGCGTCGCCTACTATACCGTAATCAGCTACTTTGAAAAACGGCGCATCGGCATCTTTGTTGATGACAACGATAACTTTTGATGAACTTATTCCCGCAAGGTGCTGAATAGCACCTGAAATTCCCACTGCGATATACAGATTCGGGCTTACGGCTATACCGGTTTGGCCAACGTGCTCGCTGTGGGGGCGCCATCCGGCATCAGACACCGGTTTGGAGCAGGCTGTTGCCGCGCCAAGTAAACCGGCAAGTTCCTCAAGTAATCCCCAGTTTTCCGGGCCTTTTAAACCCCTTCCGCCAGAAACAACTATCTCGGCGTCGGGTAACGAAACTTTATCGGTAGACTGAACAATGTCTTTCAGCATAGCCCTGAAATCAGATTCCCGGGTTTCTACACTAAAGTCTTCCACCTGTGCTGTATTGCCGCTTTCTACCACCTTAAAAGAGTTAGGCGTCAGCGCAATCACTTTGTTAGCTGATGTAAGCTCGACCGTAGCAAAAGCTTTACCGGAAAACGCAGTTTTCTTAATCGTAAATTTTCCACCATTCCGGTCAGGTAATGATACCGCACCATCGGCAACCCCGGCCTGTAGTTTCACACCTACACGCGGTGCTAGTCCGCGGCCTGAGAATGAATTTGACAGCACTATAACATCTGCACCCTGAGCTTTAGCAGCCTCGGCAATTACCGATGCGTAAGCCTGGTTTACAAAGTTCTTTAACTTATCGTTAGACACGTTCAGCACTTTTTCTGCGCCGTATTTTCCTAACGCGGTAAGATCGTCCGCAGCTACATCGCCAATAGAAATAGCGATGAGGTTAGTGTTATTTTGATCGGCAACTGCTTTGGCATAGCTCACCACCTCGAAAGTAGATTTTTTGAACTTGCCTGCGGCATTCTCCGCATATACTAAAACTGACATAGTAGAATCTTCTTGGTAATTATTAAATAACTCTCGCCTGTGTATGCAACAGCTCTATAAGCTGTGCAGGTTCATCAGCGCCAACCAGTTTCACCTGTCCGCGTGGGGCAGGTGTTTCATAACTGATGATCTCCGAAAAGGTTTCAACAGCTACCGGTTCAACAACAGCGAGTGGTTTGGTCCGTGCACTCATGATGCCCCGCATGTTTGGTATTTTTGGTTCGGCAACGCCTTCAGCACAGCCGGCCACAAACGGGAAGGGTATAGTTAGTACTTCTTTACCGCCCTCTATTTCGCGCTCAACGGTAGCCTGCTGATCTTCAGCATCCAGTTTCTTGATAATAGATACTGAAGGTATATCCAGCAGTTCGCCCAGCATAGCTGCAACTTTGGAACCGTTATAGTCTATGGACTCGCGGCCGGTAAGTATCAGGTTAAAAGCGTTTGCTTTGGCGTATTCAGCTATTTGGTAAGCAACAAACCAGGCATCATGCGGCTTAGCGTTAATGCGAACGGCATCTGTAGCGCCAATTGCAAGTGCTTTACGTATGGTAGGCTCGGTGCCTGCATCGCCAACGTTAATAACCGTTACCGTGCCTTTACCACCATCTGTAAGCTCGATAGCGCGCGCAAGGGCGATCTCATCATACGGATTGATAATGAACTGTACCCCGTTTGTATTAAATTGCGTGTTGTTATCTGTAAAGGTTATTTTTGTAGTTGTATCAGGCACGTTGCTGATACATACCAATATTTTCATCATAAGCGGTTTATTTGCGGGTAGACGTATTTGGTGTTGCAAATTTAGTTAAAAAACACACAGTAAAAAATGGACACAAGCAGATTAGACAAGCTGTTGGCATTTATACAGAACGAACCGAACGACGAATTCTTGAAATATGCTTTAGCTACAGAGTACCTGCGCCTTAACGATACAGAGAAAGCTTTAAGTTATTACGAGGACCTGGTTACCAATCACCCGGGTTATACCGGCACCTATTATCACCTGGGTAAACTGTACGAAGCTTTAGGACGTAAGGATGATGCGATAAGCACTTATGAAACAGGCATGCGCATTACCAAGGAAAAAAGGGATATGCATGCTTTTTCGGAACTGCAGGGTGTTTACATGGCGGCAAAGGGGTTTGATGATGATGATGACGACGATTATTAACTAGTCCACGGTCAGTCAATGCTCCGTTAGGAATGGCAGTGCTTAAACATGAGCCTGTGGGTGGTACTTTCTTTGGTTGCCAAAGAAAGTACCGCAAAGAAAGCTCGCGGCTGCATAACAGCCTATGAAAGTTAGTGCCAAGGCAGTTGCAGTGCCCGCCAGCTGTTCTGAGGCCGCATATTTAGCTTTCGTTCTGTTCGTCTGGCTCATAGTTTTACTTGACAGTTTCGTAGAAGTATTAGAACTGCTTATAGAAGCGTGGGGCAGACGAAAAACCGAGCCGGGGTAAAGGCCCGGGAGAGGAAGGTTTTTTTAGTCTTGATTTTTTGGCGACTTTTGTATCAAGACAAAAGTTACTAGGCCCCTGCGGCTATGAGCAGACTAACAATAATAAAGCACAGGCAAAAAGTACTTACTTAGTGCTTTAACAAAGATAACCACATCTAAATTATGAGAAAGATAATATCATTTATGCACATCTCCCTTGACGGTTTCGTAGCGGGGCCTAATGGAGAAATGAACTGGATCAAGGTTGACGAAGAGCTGTTTGACCATGTTAGTAAGCGGATCAGCGGGACTGATACGGCTTTATATGGCCGGGTAACTTACGATATGATGGAAAGTTACTGGCCAACAGCTGCAGACGCACCAGACGCCAGTAAGCATGACATTGACCATTCTGCCTGGTACAAAAACGCGCACAAAGTTGTGTTGTCGAAAACACTGAAAGGTGCGGATCTGGCCAATACAACAATCATCAGCGATGATCTTGTTGAAAGCATTAACAAACTCAAACAAACAGATGGCAGTGAAATATTGCTGTTTGGAAGCCCAAGCGCGACACATGCGTTAATTCAGGAAAACCTGATTGATGGTTACTGGCTGTTTGTAAACCCGATACTACTTGGTGAAGGTATTCCGTTGTTTACCAACATTAAAGATAAAGTAAAGCTAAAGCTATTACCAGGAAGCAGGCAATTCACTTGCGGTGTGACGGAACTTAACTATGTAGTCGACAACGCGAGTTAACAGACCAGATTTGAAAGGCAGGCAACTACTATTTATCAGGGATGTAGCCCTTTATACGCTTACCTCTTTTGGCGGGCCGCAAGCGCATATTGCTGTTTTGCTGCGCGAGTTTGTAGAAAAGCGACGTTATGTGACAGAGGAAGAGCTGATGGAACTGAATGCCCTCTCGCAAATTATGCCCGGGCCTTCATCTACCCAAACGCTTGTAGGAATCGCCTGGAAGGTGGGCGGGCTTAGGCTGGCCATTATAACCTTTCTGATATGGATATTGCCGTCTGCCGCAGTAATGTGTTTAGCGGCCATCAGCTACAAAATGTTTGGCGACCGTGCGCAATTTGCATCTATACTGCGCATAGTACAGCCCATGGCGGTTGGCATTGTGGGTTATGCTACCTACACCTTTGCCCGTAAGTTTTTGCGGACGAAAGTCACGGCTATGCTGGCGGTTGGTTCGCTTGTGTCTACCCTGATCCTGCAAAACCCGTATGCGTTCCCAATCCTGATCTTACTTGGCGGTATTATTTCATCAGCGTTGGAAACCCAGAAGGAAGAGAATGAACTGAGAGTGAAACTTTACTCTAATGTGAACCCCAATAAAGTAGCTTACTTCATCGGTATATTGCTCTTTTTTGCTGCCCTTGGCGCTATCGTGAACCGTACTTCGCCGTTTAGTTTGCCGATACGTTTGTTTGAAAACTTTTACCGTAACGGCATCCTCATTTTTGGAGGCGGGCAGGTGCTTGTACCCTTGATGTACACGGAATTTGTGGAGCTTAAACACTACCTGAGTAATTCGGAGTTCCTGACAGGTTATGCCCTGCAGCAGGCTTTGCCAGGGCCTACGTTTGCCTTCACCTCTTTTGTAGGTGGCATTAGCATGGGTAACAAGGGTTACGGTATTATTGGGCAGGTAATAGGTAGTTTGGTGGCGGTAATCGGCATCAATTTACCCGGGCTGATCCTGATTCTTTTTATTGTGCCGTTTTGGAACGATCTGAAAAAGATAACACGAATAAAGAACTCCCTGAGCGGGATAAACGCCGTAGCCGTGGGCTTTATGGCTACGGCTTTTATATTGCTGGTAATGCCTTTTAAGCTGAATGTTTTAGCCTACGGATTAATGGTGGTCACGTTTTTACTACTGAGATATACCAGGATAAAAGCGCCGGTGATTATTTTAATAGGCATAGCTGCTGGCATGCTTTTGTAAGGGCACTTTAATGTTAAGGTGTTTCGCTCCAATGTGTTTCGCTCTAGTTATACAAAGAAGTATAATCTCCATAACGTATTCTTGAACAAGGACTTGGTCAATTAGCCTGAAGCTATAGTACTGTTTCGGGTTGTTTCGCTTATAGATGTAAGAACCTAAAAACAGCTATTTAGAAGAATATAGTGTTCCAGGTGTTTCGCTTTTGCCAAGCGAAACACTGGTAAACTAAATACAGCCCTATAAAGAAGTTCCCCCTTCAGGGGGCTAGGGGGCTAAAACGGCGGCTCATCCTCCATATCGTTCATGCTGGAGGGGCGAATGATAAAGTTGTTTGGCTTTTCAAAATCCTGCGATGGCGCCAGGCCCGTGAACGCGTTACCCATAGGAGGGAAGCCGTCCATATTGGTCTCCAGATCCGTAAACTTAACGTATTTACCAACGAATTTAAGGCGTACACGACCGGTCTCGCCATTACGGTGCTTGGCTATAATTACCTCACCAACACCCTGGGTAGGGTTGTTGTCTTCATCAACATCCAGTCCGTAGTATTCCGGACGGTAAAGGAAAAGTACCATATCCGCGTCCTGCTCAATAGAGCCGGATTCACGTAAGTCGGAAAGCATAGGGCGTTTGGAACCGCCCGGCCTGTTCTCCACCGCACGGCTCAACTGCGACAGTGCAATTACCGGTACGTTCAGTTCTTTTGCTACGGTTTTTAGCGCGCGTGAGATGCTACCAATCTCCTGCTCACGGTTACCGCCACCTTTGCCATCGGCCTTACCCTGCATCAGCTGCAAGTAGTCAATGATGATTAGCTGTATGTCATGCTGCGACTTTAAACGGCGGCATTTGGCCCGAAATTCAAATATGTTTAGCGATGGCGTGTCGTCTATAATAAGTGGCGCCTGCTCAAGCCTGCCTACTTTAGAGTGTATCTGCTGCCATTCCCATTCCTCCAGTGTACCCTTACGGATCTTTTCCTGCTCAATCTCGGTCTCGCCGGATATCAAACGATTCACCAACTGAACCGAGGACATCTCGAGTGAGAACACTACTACCGGTTTATCAAAGTCTACAGCGGCATTGCGTGCGCAGCTTAACACGAACGCCGTTTTACCCATCGCAGGACGGGCCGCGATAATTACCAGGTCGGATTTTTGCCAGCCTGACGTCATGCGGTCAAGCTCGGTGAAGCCGGACGCAACACCTGTGAGGCCGTCTTTTTTATCCTTAAGTGCTTCAATCTCCTTTAAGGCCTCGTGCACCAGGTCGTCCATCTTACGCGAGTCGCGACGAAGGTTGCTTTGTGCTATCTCAAAAAGGTTTTTTTCTGCTTTATCTAAAAGGTCCAGTACGTCGCTGGTTTCTTCGTAGGCGCTGTTAATTACCTCGGTAGAGATGCGTATCAATTCGCGCTGAATGAACTTCTGGATAATAATACGCGAGTGGTACTCAATATTAGCCGCTGATGCTACACGGTTGGTAAGCTCGGTAATATAGTACGCCCCACCAATCATCTCCAACTCGCCCTGCTGGCGTAATTGCGCGGTTACAGTAAGGATATCCACAGGAGAGGTTTTCTCAAACAGTATTCTTATCGCGTTGAATATCTTTTGGTGATTGTCTTTGTAGAATACCTCAGGTTTTAAAACATCAATAACAGATGAGAGAGCGTCTTTCTCCAGCATAAGCGCACCAAGTACGGCTTCTTCCAGGTCAGTTGCCTGTGGCGGCAGCTTGCCTAGTCCGGCGTAAGGCGTAGGGGTGTTAAAGCGATTTCTGCGTTCGGTGCCCGGCTTGTTACTGGTGGAATCGTTCTCGAAGATCATTCAACAAAAATATATCAAAAAATGGGGTTCAGTGCATCAGAATAGTTCACATAGTGTATCGTGTGGATAACTAAATCATTCTCAGCACCATAAATTTTCGGGTATTTACTCCACATTAGATGTTAGTAACTTGTTTATGATGTTGCTAATACATTGATAATCACGCCATGTTAATAAAGTTTGAATGTGTTAATAAAGTAAAGCTATTTAGCCACTTAGAAGTACACTATGGGGTAATATTGTATTTATAACTACTTTTGCGCGAATACAATAACTAAGGAATGGCATTTGAAACGAGGCCGCCGCGCGAAAGCAACCAGATGGTTTTCGGCATTAGGGCGATTATAGAAGCGATACTGGCTGGCAAAGAGATAGAATCGCTGTACTTGCAGCGCGGCTTAGGTGGCGGTTTGCTAACGGAGTTGAAGCAGGTAATGCACCAGCACCAGATAATTGCACAGCAGGTGCCTGTAGAAAAACTGAACCGCCTTACTCAAAAGAACCATCAGGGCGCTATTGCTTTTATATCGCCTATAGTTTACCAAAAGATAGAGAACATCATTCCCGAGATATTTGAGAAAGGAGAGGTGCCGCTAATATTGGTACTTGACGGGATAACCGACGTACGCAATATGGGCGCCATTGCCCGTACTGCAGAATGTTCGGGCGTACACGCTATTGTGATTCCTGCAAAAGGATCGGCTCAGGTAAACCCTGATGCTATAAAAACATCAGCCGGAGCATTATACAAGATACCTGTTTGCAGGCACGATAATTTCATGCAAACAGTGCGATTTCTGCAGGAATCGGGCTTGCAATTGGTGTGCTGTACCGAGAAAACCAACGACTACATATATAAACCGGATTATACAGCACCTACCGCCATAGTTATGGGTTCCGAAGAGGATGGCATCCGTAATGAGATTATCCGGATATCAGATCACCTCGCCAAGATCCCTATGTTTGGAGAAATTGAATCACTAAACGTGTCCGTTTCTACCGGTGTGATATTATACGAGGCTATAAGGCAGCGGCAACAGTAGAGCCAGGAAAGTTAGAACCAAGAATTAGGAAAGAAAAACGCCTGAACAATAATGCCAGGCGTTCTTGACTCTCGTATCTTAATTCTTGTATCTTTAAATGTACTTCGTTCCAAATTTGTTCTTAACGTCAGATACCACCTGCTTAATGTTCTGCTCCTGGTCGCGGGGGCATATAAGGAGAGAATTATTAGATTCTACCACAATGTAATCATGCAATCCCTGTAGTATCACTAGTTTTTCGCCAGGTACGTTAACCATGCAGTTGCTGCTATCGTACATTATTACCTTTTCTGAAGGGATAACCGCGTTACCTACATAATCTTTATCAGCCAACTGGTAAATAGAAGCCCAGGTTCCCAGGTCGCTCCAACCAAATTCGGATGGCAGCACATATACATTGCTGGCTTTTTCCATGATTCCGTAGTCTATAGAAATGTTTATGCAGCGCTGGTATATCTTGTGTACAAACTCTTTTTCTTCCTGTGTATTGTATACAGAACGGGCTTCCGCAAATATCTCGTGCATTTCCGGCAGGTAGCTGTCAAATGCCGCGACTATAGTTTTCGCCGACCACACGAATATCCCAGCATTCCACAAAAAGTCGCCGCTCTGGATAAAGGTTTTAGCAATATCGACAGTTGGTTTTTCGGTAAAAGTTTTCACCTTATGAAAATCCTCGTTAACTGTTTGATCAGTGTATTGAATGTACCCATAGCCTGTGTCTGGCCTGGAAGGCTTAATACCAAGCGTCACCAGGCAATTCTGCGACATGGCGGTTTGCATAGACTTTTCTATAGCGCTAACAAAAGCCGCCTCATCTAATATCAGGTGGTCTGATGGTGCTACCACAATAGCGGCATCAGGGTTTATGCTTTCAATTTTAAAACATCCGTAAGCAACGCAAGGTGCTGTGTTGCGCATAACCGGCTCTGTAAGTATCTGGTCGTCGGCAATGTCTGGCAACTGGGTTTTTACCAGGCCGGTGTAGTTCTCGTTGGTGACAATATAAATGTTCTCTTTAGGGCATACTTTCAGGAAGCGATCATACGTTTGCTGAATAAGCGTTTTGCCTGTGCCAAGAATGTCAATAAATTGTTTCGGGTGAGATGTTCTGCTTATCGGCCAAAAACGGCTGCCGATTCCGCCTGCCATAATAATGGCATAGTAGTTCTTATTCATGCTAAGGGTAAAAGAATTTTTATTTGGTAAACCCATGGCTAAATGTGGGCATTAATTTGTAAATTTAATATGAAATAAAACTAAATATTTCAACAATTAAATTACACCTCCTTTAACCCTGTAAATAAACAAATTGTTTTTGGTTGATTAATCATTTTTATATAAAATTTTTAACTAAACCCGCCGTTTATTTATAAATTTTAGTTATTTTGAACCATAATTTTAAAACATTTAAGTACAGTACATATAATGATTGAAGCTAAAAAATCGCTTTTTGATAACCTCCAGAACTTCTTCGGGTTTGATAATTTTAAGGGGGAGCAGGAAGCGATTATAACTAACATTTTAGCAGGTAACGACACATTTGTGATTATGCCTACGGGGGGCGGAAAATCCATGTGTTACCAGTTGCCTGCTCTAATGAGCGAAGGCACTGCGATAGTGATCTCTCCGCTCATCGCACTCATGAAAAATCAAGTCGACCAATTGCGTGCATTTGGCGGCTCTGACAGCATAGCACATTTTTTAAACTCATCACTTACCAAAGCCGACATCATACGCGTTAAGGACGATGTCCTGAGCGGCAAAACCAAACTACTTTACGTTGCGCCCGAATCACTTACCAAACAGGAGAATGTTGATTTTCTTCGCCTTAACCAGGTATCGTTTGTAGCGGTAGATGAAGCGCATTGTATATCTGAGTGGGGTCATGACTTTCGCCCGGAATACCGCAAGATACGCCAGGTGATCAGCAATATTGGTGACAATATTCCAATTATTGCTTTAACGGCAACGGCGACGCCAAAAGTTCAGCAGGACATTCAGAAGAACCTGCAGATGAACAACGCTACGGTCTATAAATCATCCTTTAACAGGTCTAACCTGTTTTATGAAGTGAGGGCCAAGCGAAATGCTATCAAAGAGATTGTAAAGTTTGTAAAGCAAAATCAGGGTAAGTCCGGCATTATCTATTGCTTAAGCCGCAAAAAGGTAGAAGAAGTAGCTGAGGCGCTTAACCTGAATGGCGTAAGGGCATTACCGTATCATGCGGGGCTTGATCCCAAAGTGCGTGCCGATACACAAGACAAATTCCTGATGGAAGATGTTGAGGTTATCGTTGCGACCATAGCCTTTGGTATGGGTATAGATAAACCCGATGTTCGTTACGTAGTACACCATGATATGCCTAAAAGCATGGAGGGTTATTACCAGGAAACCGGGCGTGCCGGGCGAGATGGTGGTGAAGGTGTTTGCGTAGCTTTTTACTCTGCTAAAGATATAGACAAGCTGCAGAAGTTCATGAAGGACAAGCCTGTAGCCGAACGTGAGATAGGTACACAGATACTTAAAGAGGTTATAGACTACGCTGAATCTTCTGTTTGTCGCCGTAAACAGCTGTTGCATTATTTCGGTGAGAACTTTAACGAGGCGGGTTGCAATAACATGTGCGACAATTGCTGTGCACCAAAAACGCATTTTGATGGCGAGGAGCACCTGCACAGAGCGCTTAGTTTGATAAAGCACATCGGTGAGAAGTTTGACGATTGCCATATCGTTAATATACTGATGGGTAAGGATGATGCTCAGGTAAAAAACTACGAGCATGATAAATTAGATTACTTTGGGTCGGGAATAGAAGCGGGTGAGAACCTGTGGAACTCTTTGCTGCGCCAGGCGTTGCTTAACAACTTCATAGCTAAAGATATCGATCATTATGGTCTGCTTCATCTTACCAAGGCTGGCCTTAACTTCCTTGAAAATCCTTACAGCATCAGGTTTATACTAAATCGGGAAATGGGGCCTACTGATGAGGATGAGGGCGAGGACGGGCCTAAACAAGGCGGTGGGGCATTGGACACCGCTTTGCTGCAAATGCTAAAGGACCTGCGCAAGAAAATTGCAAAACAAAAAGGCCTTCCACCATTCGTTATATTTCAGGATCCCTCTTTGGAAGAAATGTGTACACATTATCCTGTTAACGTTGATGAACTGAAACAGATACATGGTGTAGGCGCCGGTAAAGCAGCTAAGTTTGGCGCGCCGTTCATTGACCTGATAAAGAAATATGTTGAGGACAATGATATTGACAGACCTGTAGACATGGTGATCAAATCGGCAGCCAACAAATCGGCATTGAAGGTATTCATTATCCAAAATATTGATCGGCACCTCGATTTGGAAGACATTGCTGCTTCAAAGGGTTTAACTTACGAGGAAATACTTAAAGAGGTAGAAACAATTGTGAACTCGGGTACCAAGCTTAACCTTAACTACTATATAGACGAGGTTATAGACGAGGACAAGCAGGAGGAAGTTTTTGACTACTTTAAAACAGCAGAAATAGACTCAATTGACGATGCTTTGGTAGAACTGGGTACCGACGACTACACCCGTGAAGAAGTGCAACTAATGCGCATTAAATTTATGTCCGAAGTAGGCAATTAAGTTTAGGCTTAAAGCAAAATTTTATATAGTCCAAAGCCGAAGCCATCAGTGCTTTGGCTTTGGACTTTTTACTGAAAGCTATTTACCAATGATTTTAAATTCGGTCCGCCTGTTCTTGCTGCGGTTATCGTCCGACGTGTTGGGTACAATAGGATCGGCTTTACCATAGCCTTTAAACAGTAGCCGACTTGCCGCGATGTTGCTGCCAACAAGGTAGCTGTAAACAGCTTTCGCGCGGTTTTCGGATAGTGACTGATTAGCCACATCATTGCCGATATCGTCAGTATAGCCCGAAATCTCTATTTTAATGGTTGCGTTCAGCGTCAGAAATTCAATAAGCTTCTGTAACTCCGCTTTCGATTCCATCTTCAAATCGAATTTATTTGTATCGAAGAAAATGTTTTTAAGCACAACTTTATTGCCGACCTCAATTGGAGAGAGCAGTACATTGATGTTGAACGCGCTCTTGGTGGCATGGCCAATTAGAGAAAAATTATCCGAATAAAATAAATAACCCTGGCGAGATATGTTGAGTCCGTAATTTTTACCGGATGCCAGCGTCGCCAGGAACTCGCCCAAATCTTCGGAACTGTAGTCCTGATAAACAGGAAGATTTTTCTCAAGGTCTATTATCTCAACAACCGCCTCCAATGGCTCTTTTGTTTTTATGTCTTTTACGTTCCCCTTCACATAAGTAACAACGTTGGGGCGCAAGTTTACGGGTAGTTCAAACGTGTAAATATCATACCCGCCGAAACCCTTCAAATTATTAGAGGAGAAGAAGGCATAAGCGCCGTTGGCTGTAAGGGTCAAGCCATTCTCATCTCCGCTGGAGTTTATAGGATAGCCAAGGTTAGCGGGTTTCCCCCACTTACCGTCTTTACCAATGCGGCAAATAAAAAGATCCTTGCCGCCCATACCCGGCCAGCCATTGCTGCAAAAGTAAAAAGTGCTATCGTCCGGATGGATAAACGGCGACTGTTCATCGTAGATAGTGTTGATGTTTGGCCCCATATTCTCGGGGTTACTCCAACCTTTATCTGTTAGTTGTGATTTCCATATGTCGTAACCACCGTAACCGCCCTTGCGGTTACTTACAAAATACATGGTGCGCCCATCGGCACTTACAGACGGTTGTGCTTCCCAACCAGGAGTGTTCAAGGGTGCGCTTAGGCTAACGGGCTTCCCCCAGTCATCACCTTTGCGTTGCGAAATGTAAATATCACAACGGCCTTGTCCATCGGGCCGGTTACAGCCCGTAAAGAACAGATACTTTCCATCCTGCGATATCGATTGTGCACCTTCGTTATATGCTGGTGTGTTTATCACATTACTTAAGTATGCAGAGTTTTGCCATTTGCCTGTAGACAGTTTGTCGCTTTTGTAAAAATCTTCGTTGTTGTTTATCTTACGGGTAAATATCAGGGTGCTCTCATCGGCGGTAGCTACCGGAAGGTATTCATCCGCTGCAGTATTTATCTCAGCGCCCATATTCAGAGGTTTAAACGCTACCGGATGCTGCAACGCATCAATGGCGAAAGTACAATCGCGCAATAGCTTGCGTGCTGCAGCCTCGTTCTGTGGGGTTAGGTTAGGATAGGTAATGTACTTTTCCAGGTGCTGCTGGGCCGCCGCGTATAAACCTTCGTTTATCTCCGAGTCGCCAATTTTCATGTAGACGGATCGATTGAACTCAGGGTTAAGATCAATGACTTTTTGGTAATGCTGCACGGCCCCTTTATTGTTCCTTTTCATGCGGAGCACATCACCCAGCAAAAAGTGGGCTTCAATGAACTTGTTGTCAGATGACACGGCTTTTTCCAGCTGGGTTATTGCATCATCATACAGGTGTTCGTCGATACTCTCATTGGCTAAAGCGAAGTTTTTTATAGCGTTCTGGTTGGTGGTGGTGTATTGCCGTTGCTGCGCAAAAACGCAGTCAGGGAAAAACAGGCAAAAAAAAGCGAGGAAAATAGAAATGCGCATCGTGGTATTGATACGTGAATCAATACCCTAAGTTACACATTTAAGGGATATTTAAATACTTGTGCGTTTGAAGGGATATTTCCCACTGAGGGTTCTCTTTAACGTAATCAACAATAAGCGGGGTCATTTCAAGATGCTTGCTCCACTCGGGCTGCAGGTAAAGTTTACAATCCGGCCCAACCAATTTGGCGTTGTGTTCTGCAAATGCAAAATCTGACTTGTTAAACACGATCACTTTCAATTCATTCGCAACATCCGCAACGCTTTGTGTGGGTGCTTTGAATTTCTTGGGAGAAAGGCAGATCCAGTCCCACTTACCGCTAATGGGATAGGCGCCTGATGTTTCTATAAACGTGCGGATATCGGCGTCGTGTAATTTGGCAGTGAGGTAATCAAGATTGTAAATAAGCGGTTCGCCGCCAGTAATTACCACGGCTTTTGCGGGGTGCATAGCTGCATTCGCAACTATCAGGTCAGCAGGGGTAAGGGCATGCAGTTCAGCATCCCAGCTTTCCTTAACATCACACCAGTGGCAGCCCACATCGCAGCCGCCAAGGCGGATAAAATAGGCTGCTTTGCCGGTATTATATCCTTCTCCCTGTATTGTATAAAACTCTTCCATTAAAGGAAGCAGCGTGCCATCTTCCGGAACCTGGTGTGCCATAATTAAGGCTGCAAAGGTACACCATTGCCAGCAAAGCATAAAGCACAAAGACGAAAGGTGATATTTTGGTGATGAATAGCCTCATATGTTGCGCAGTCGCTTTTATTTGTAAGATATTGCCCTTAGATTTATGGAATAAAGTATTGTAGACCAGTGATATAATTACACTCAGCCCGACCTGTATGAAGAAACTTTACTTTCCGGCGTTATTTATATTGATGCTATGCTGTTCTTCATGCGTTGACATTGAGGAACGATACGACTTTAATAAAGATGGATCATGCAACGTGGTATATGGCTTTGACATGAGCAGGGCGGTTTCTGTATTAACCAATTTGCTGTCCGACTCAGTGCGCGAGACACCACAGTTCAGCCTGATTAAGGATACCACTATAAATTTCTACAATGCTTTACCAGACAGCATAGCCAACAAGATGAACGCTGAAGAGATAAAGCTTGCGCAAGGCAGCGATCTGGCTGTTAAAATGAACCTGAAAAACAATGTAATGAAGGTAAACCTGACGCACAAAGCCAGTACTACTGCCGAATTGCAGTACTACCTCCAACATATATCCAGCCTGCCGATAAATAGTCCAGCCTTTACCATGGTGGATGGATCCTCTAAAACTAACAACGCTATAGATGCAGGGCAGCGTTTTACAGCAGGGCAGGACTATTACGTTTACGAAATATCTGATAATAAATTCTACCGTAGCGTTGACAAGAATAAATTCAACTTGTTTTTAAAGAAGGTTGGATCAAAGTTATCAGTAGCTAAAGCGATGCTGATTGATATGCCCTATAAAGTGGTGTTAAGATTTGCGCGGCCGGTAAAAAAGATTAATAATAGCAAGGCTATGCTATCTGCCGACAGGCGCACTGTAACACTGGTGACCAGTATGGATGAGGTAATGAAGAACCCATCGTTAATGAACCTGAAGATAGACCTTTAATGAAGTGGGTTGCTGTAGATGAACCGGTGCTGACTGGTGGTGAAACATTTATAAAAAAAGTAAAGGCTGGCGGCAAGAACATTTGCCTGGTAGGCTACGAAGGGGAGGTGTATGCACTGGGTAGCTCTTGCCCGCACGCCGGCTTTGACCTGAGCAAAGGATGGTGTAAAGATGGCAAACTTATCTGCCCTATACACCGCTTTGGTTATGACCTGCATACCGGCAAAGGCAACCCCGGTCAAAACGACTACATAGAGCATTACCCTGTTAAAGTGAAAGATAATGTGCTATATGTCGGGATGGACTCTTTTTGGGACAAGTTAAAGCAGGCGTTTAGATAATCCGCTTAGCTGTAAACCTCTTTGTTTGCTGACGCAAGGGTGTTCTTTAATAAACCTACTATGGTCATTAACCCAACGCCGCCAGGTACCGGTGTTATCCAGGAAGCTTTTTGCGACACGCCTTCAAAATCTACATCGCCATACAACTTGTAACCAGATTTAGTCACAGTTGAAGTTTCGCGGTTCATGCCTACGTCCACAACCACTACACCATCCTTAACCATATCTGCAGTAATAAAATTCTTTTTACCGATAGCAACGATCAGGATATCAGCATCAAGAGTAAACTTCTTAATATCGGGTGTGCGGCTATGACATATAGTTACTGTACAGTTGCCGGGCTGCGTATTACGCGCCATCAGGATGCTCATAGGAGAGCCAACTATATTGCTACGGCCGACAACTACGCAATGCTTACCCGCGGTATCTATTCCATATTCTTTAAGCATTAAGGTAATGCCGTAAGGTGTAGCCGGGATAAATGATGGTAAGTTACGTTGCATGCGACCAAGGTTTACCGGGTGAAAACCGTCCACATCCTTCCGGTGGTCTATGCGCTCGGTAACCTTTTCAGGATCGATGTGCTTTGGTAACGGCAGTTGTACAATAATACCGTCAATGTCCTCGTCGGCATTTAGTTCAGCCACTTTGGCCAAAAGCTCTTCTTCAGAAACAGTATCTTCGTAACGCACAAGGGATGATTTAAAGCCTACTTTTTCGCAATTTTTCATCTTACTGGCCACGTAGGTCTCGCTACCGCCGTCATGGCCTACAAGCACCGCAACCAGGTGCGGTTTGCGGCCAGTGCGCTCCAGTATTTTAGCTGCTTCTTCAGCAATTTCAACCTTGAGTTTTTCCGATACGTATTTTCCGTCTAATAACTGCATAAGAGAGTCAGGATGTAAGATTCAAGAGTCAGGAAAGGAAGCAAAACTTATACTTATTGTCTTGCATCTCGACTCTTGTTTCTTGATTCTAGTTAATCTAATTTCAAAACAGCCATAAATGCGCTTTGTGGTATCTCTACGTTACCCACTTGGCGCATCCGTTTTTTACCTGCTTTTTGTTTTTCTAACAACTTACGCTTACGCGATATATCACCACCGTAACATTTCGCAGTAACGTCTTTACGCATTGCTTTAACTGTTTCGCGTGCTATGATCTTGGCACCAATTGATGCTTGTATGATAATCTCGAACTGTTGACGTGGCAGCAGCTCTTTCAGCTTTTCGCATATCTTTTTACCAAAGTCGTAAGAATTTCCGCGGAATATCAATGACGATAAAGCATCAACCGGTTCGCTGTTTAATTTAATATCCAACCTTACCAAGTCGCTTTGGCGGTAACCTATCTGGTGGTAATCAAATGATGCGTAGCCTTTGGAAATGGTTTTCAGCTTATCATAAAAGTCGAATACGATCTCGCCCATCGGCATTTCAAAGATCAGTTCCACACGGTCTGACGTGAGGTACGACTGGTTTTTAATAAAACCACGTTTTTGTATGCAAAGCGACATTACCGGGCCAACAAACTCCGATTTGGTGATGATGGTTGCTTTTATATAAGGCTCTTCAACAAAGTCGATCTTGCTTGGATCAGGAAGGTCGGACGGATTGTTAACCGTTATCTCTTCACCTCTGGTGCTGTGCGCCAGGTAAGACACGTTGGGTACAGTGGTGATCACCGTCATGTTGAACTCGCGTTCAAGCCGTTCCTGAATAATTTCCATATGCAGCATACCGAGGAAGCCGCACCGGAAACCAAACCCCAAAGCAGCAGATGATTCAGGCTCGAAAACCAGCGAGGCATCATTCAGCTGCAATTTCGCCATAGATTCGCGCAGTTCTTCGTAGTCTTCAGTATCTACCGGGTAAATACCTGCGAATACCATTGGCTTTACTTCTTCAAAGCCCTGTATGCCGATTTCGCATGGGCGGGCAATGGTCGTGATGGTATCACCAACTTTAACTTCCCGAGACTCTTTTATACCAGAAATGATGTAACCTACATCACCTGTTTTAATAACGTCTTTAGGCTGTTGTTTTAGTTTAAGTGTGCCAACCTCTTCGGCAATATATTGCTTTTCTGTAGCGAAGAACTTCACACGGTCACCTTTGCGGATCTCGCCGTTTACAACTTTAAAGTAAGCTACAATGCCACGGAAGGAGTTATAAACCGAATCAAAAATCAACGCTTGTAGAGGTGCTTCAGGGTCGCCCACCGGGGCTGGCACACGCTCTACAATTGCACGTAAAATATCATGTACACCCATGCCTGTTTTGCCGGATGCCGCAAGTATATCCTCGCGTTTGCAGCCTATCAGGTCTACAATCTGGTCTTTAACTTCCTCGGGCATAGCGCCGGGAAGGTCCATCTTGTTCAGTACGGGAATAATTTCAAGATCGTTTTCAAGCGCCAGGTAAAGGTTAGAAATGGTTTGCGCCTGTATACCTTGCGCCGCGTCTACAATCAGTAAGGCGCCCTCACATGCAGCAATAGAGCGTGATACTTCGTAGGAGAAATCCACGTGGCCTGGTGTATCTATCAGGTTCAGCACATACTTCTGGCCATCAAGCTCATAATCCATTTGTATGGCGTGGCTCTTAATGGTGATACCCCGTTCCCGCTCAAGGTCCATGTCATCTAAAAGCTGAGCCTGGCTTTCGCGCTGAGTTATAGTATTGGTATATTCTAACAACCTGTCGGCAAGGGTACTTTTACCGTGGTCGATATGCGCTATAATGCAAAAATTACGGATATGCTTCATTCAATCGCAAAAATAACTTTTTAAGCGGATATTTGGCATAGGCGACAGTAATTAGCTAACTTCATAGGTAAGTCCAATCCCAATGAAGAATATCCTTTGTTTAATACTTCTACTCTTTACCGTAAAAACATTTGCTTGTTCGTGCTCTCCCTTACTTCCATTTCAGAAAAAAGAAGACCTGAAGCAATACGATCTTGTTGCGCTAGTAAGCATTAAACAAGTGGCCCCTCTTGATCCAAGGTCAGGTGTTTTCAAGCTACGAACAAGTGGTGACATCCTGGTTGACGTGCTTGAAGTATTTAAGGGTTCAGGAACAGATTCTTTGTACAATTCGGACTATCAAAATGATTGTGCGCTTAATGTAGACAAAGGGCAACAATGGCTGGTATTTGGCTATATGCAGGCCGGTAAGATGCATATCAGTCGTTGCACTTACACATCTGTTTATAAAGATGTTCAGGGCCTGCGCGATTGGCGTGGATTTAGTGGCATACATGATCTGGACTTGCTTCGACATTTATATGAACACAACATTTACGGAAATGCGCTTACTAAAACACTGTTTTATCCAAATGGGAAACCTGAATTGATTCAAAAGCTAAAAGGAGAAAAGCTGAGCGGCACCCGAAATATTTTTTATACGAGCGGAGCGAAGTGGATAACAGAAACCATCAAAAATGGCTTGCGCGATGGTAAGCGCTGCATTTATGACACTGCTGGCCACCTTGTTGATATTACTTACTACAAAAAAGGCTTGAAAACTAAGCGTATAATTTATCAAGATACCGCAGAGATAGCCTGGTACTTTAATTATCAACAGCACAACAACAAAGATCCGTTGTTTGGCGACCATAATCATGATAGTTCATTTTATGCGCGTAAACTTGACTCATTAAGAAGGTCTAACAAGTGGAACGAAGCACCTCAGCTTACTACTGTTTATTTTAATGACGGCCGCAGTTACGAGGAATGCTATTATGATCACTTTGGCAGGATAGAGCGGTACACTTATGTAGATGCATTACATGGTAAAAGTGAGTCCTGGCAGTATAATGAAGGTGTTTTACGAGATTATACTCTACTGGATCAGCGTAATAACAAAATGGTGGAATATGATTATAAGCCTGACGGTTCACGGCGTGATTTCATTAATGACTGTACCTATTGCAAATATTACTTTCCTAAAGAAAAGAAGCTTGCTGAACCTGAACCTTTGTATATACAATAAAGCATAATGAAGGTTAGTGTTGTAGAAGAGGTGGCGTTACAGTTAGGTGTAAGCGTAAAAAACTATTATGCAGTCAGCGGCGGCGACATCAATCAAGCTTATCAGCTAAATACTTCCAGAGGTAAATACTTCCTGAAAGTAAACTCTTTTGACCGCTATCCGTACATGTTCTTACGGGAAAAAGAAGGGCTGGAAGCTATCGGTGCTAGTCAAACTATCAAAGTGCCGGAGGTTATTTTACAAAGCGAAGTGGATAGCGATAGCTTTTTACTCTTGGAGTGGATAGATAGCGTTCAGCCCACTAATAACAACTTAAGAAAACTGGGAGAGCAGCTAGCCAAGCTTCACAAGGTTAGCAATGAGCATTTTGGTTTTTCAACCGACAACTTTATCGGCTCGTTACATCAAGCCAACAAAATCAATGAGGACTGGACTGCTTTCTTTATTGAAGAACGGATTGCTCCTTTGTTGCGTTTAGCTTTTGACGCCCGCTTGCTGAGTAAAGATGACGTTAAGGATTTCGAAGTACTTTACAGTAAGTTGCCCGATATTTATCCAAAAGAACAGCCTGCTTTTGTACATGGTGATCTTTGGGGTGGCAATTACCTGATTGACACCGGTGGCAATCCATACCTGATAGATCCTGCGGTGTATTATGGCAACCGCGAAATGGATATAGCAATGACCAAACTATTCGGTGGGTTCGGTGATGCATTTTATGAAGAGTACAACAATATCTACCCGCTTCAGCCGGGATGGGAGCAAAGAGTAAAGCTCTGGAACTTATATCCGCTGCTGGTTCACGTTAATTTATTTGGCGGCACTTACGTGCATCAACTGCAAGCTACCTTGCGATCGGCACTTGCTATTTAAAAGGCTGTACAAAAACCGGGGTTTCAGATGCCTGTATCGTTACTTTGCCATTGTTAACTTTTAGCTGTGTGGATTTCATAGTGTCAGAACCCGGAACAAGGTTATACAGTATTGCAGATTTAACACCAGTACCAAGTGTAAGCGTAAAGGGTGTTGTTCTTCCCTTTTGATCGGGTACAGTTAATACATACATCACCTTTTTACCTCTTTGGTACTTGTCTACTAACGGATCGCTGTTTAGTGTACTTACATAAGAATAATCGCCCATTAACTGGGTAGTTTGTAGAATATAGTCAGCAGCAGGACGCCGCTTTGTGCCTTCAGCAAGCCCGGATGTTGAATATTGTTGTGCTTTATTTGGATAAGCATCAAACAACTGATAAAAGAATAAACGGTTAAAACCCATTCGCGCATATAGTAGTGACGTGCGCAAGATCCAATCAGCTTGTGTAATCAGCGTTGTTTTGGTGCCTATTGGCGGCGCTTTTTGGTAGCTGCCCTGATTTATGTCATAACCGGCCTCTGTTAACCACACAGGAGGATGGTTGGGCAAGCTATTAGCATAATCTATAAAGGACTTGGCAATTTCTGGCGCTTCGGAAAGTTCCGGTGCTACACCAGTTGTTGCTTTACGGTGAGTTAGCACGCTGCCATTATTAGAATATAGATGATAATTGATTACATCAAAGCACAGGTTTATGGTGCCGTCAGCATTATAACCGCGATTTGCCTTGCACCATTCTACCATACGTTTTACATAATTAACATCGGCAGTAGCTAGTCCGCCCATAACAACCTGCATGCCTGGGTCTGCCGTTTTCACACCGGCATTCGGGCCGAGCGTATGCTTATGGCCGTCGTAAAATGCCGAAAGGTTGGCAGCGTATTCTTCGGGAGTTTGCGTTGCTTTGCTGCCTTTCCACCAACGGTCGTTCTCGTTTCCGCATTCAATGTATTTAATTAAACCCATCCCAATCTTCACTTCATTGACCCGGTCGTTTTTCCATCGTGGCCTAGCGTCTACTTTTACCAGCGTAGGGGTGATGTTGGTATTATAACCGTAGCGCGCTGCAAATTGGAAGGCTGTGCGTGCCTGTACAACATACGATTTTGGCGAACTCCTATCAGCGTTATAGTAAGCAGGTACGTTCTCGTCGTTATGTTGGTCGGCAGGGTAGGAGTTCATCATCCACACCGGAAGGTTTTTTATATCCGCAAGCACAAGAATGCTATCCTGCTTACAGCGGTTATAAATAAGATCATAGTTCCAGTTGCCGTTGTTTGTAGGGTTATAGGTGTAATTGCCTTCGGTACTCTCCAGTTTATTCCAGTTTAGATAATGGCGGACCGCACTAAATGACTTAATAAGCGCCATGTTATCTTCGTAAATGCCATTACGATTGTTTGGTGCAGCGGGGTTCTCTAAGAAATTCCATTCATAACTGTTGATGCCAAACATATTTTTTAGGGGAACGGCTGCATGAATGTGCCTTTGACGGGAGCTGCTATCGGCAGTAACATCCATGCTGGATTTAACCTGGCTAGTGTGGCACTGGGAAAGGTTCATCACCACCGCAGCTAATGCTATAGCAGGACTTTTAAACAGGCTTAAACTCATTTGAGCGGAGTGGATGATATTACCAGCAGCAAGTTGCAGGCATAATATGTTATACGCAGTAAAAAGGTAAGAGTTGTACATTTAATAGCAAGGGTATATAAAATAACGTTTTTCTCTTGAAGTTGGTTGTAAAAAAAAGCCGCCTTGTGTTTACTTACAAGACGGCTGCAAATGCTGTTTATTATCTTTAATCTAAACCACCGCGGCGGGTTGCCTTGGTTTGTGACGGCCACTTACTTTGCTCACCCGTGCGCGGGTTAATTGGCATAACGGCTTTGTCGCGGGATGTTTTGTTGGGGTCCTCACAAGCCTGATAAACCAAAATTGCTGTTAAGATGGCATTGTTCTTAATATCGTCGAAAACAAGTTTGTCGTAAGTATCGCGATTAGTATGCCAGGTGTAGTTACCGTACGACCAGCCAAGTGAACTTAACGAAAAGCCAGGTGCTCCTACGGCTACAAAAGACGCGAAGTCCGATCCACCGGCACCCGGGCTACCCGGGAAGGTAGTAGTAATACCTTCACGAATGTTGGCCGGCACCTTTGTTAACCAACGGCTGATGTAATCATAGCTATTAAGAAAGCCTTGGCCGCCAATGTTTACTACACGCCCTGTGCCATTATCCTGGTTAAACAGTGCCTGCAGATTTGCCACAATTTCGGGGTGATCTTCAACAAACGCGCGCGACCCGTTCAGGCCCTGTTCTTCACTGCTCCAGTGACCTACCAGAATGGTGCGTTTTGGATTAGGATATACTTTTTTGAGGATGCGCATGGCTTCCATCATGGTTAAAGTACCTGTACCGTTGTCTGTAGCACCTTGTCCGCCATCCCACGAGTCGAAGTGAGCAGAAAGCATTACGTACTCGTTTGGCTTTTCTGTTCCTTTAATTTCCCCTATAATATTAAACGTTGGTACAGCACCAAGTTCCTTTGATTCTGCCTGGATCTTAATCATTGGCTTTTCGCCACCGTCGGCCAGGCGGTAAAGTATTCCGTAATCTTCCAGCGCAATATCAACCGTTGGGATCTTTTTTGTATAAGCGCTGAATATTTTATCTACACCAAAGCCGGCAGACCAGTTGTTGGTGACGATACCGGCTGCACCCGCTTTCTCCAATGCAGGAGGGAGCGTACGCGCAGTTAGCCCTGTATTTGCTATGCGTTTGCGCCAGGCATCAGTTTGCGCCGTGCGTTCTGCCTTCATTTTTTCAAACGATTCCTTAGTCCCAAACTCAGTCCAGTTATAATCCGGCCGGCCGGTTGGCTGCAGCATAGATATCATCACAAACTTGCCCTTAACCGCAGGAAGCCATTTTTGGAATGCTACGGAATCTGCAAATTCCGGCAGGATAATGCACTCCGCAGTAACCGGTTTTTTCATATTGGGGCTCCACGCCAGTTGCGTACCTTCTAACGAACGTACCCGGGGTGATACCATGTCTATATGGGATATGCCGCGCTCCCAGCCGCGCCATTCACCCCATTTTTCCTGACGTGCAGTAATACCAAACCCTTTGTATTTGGCAAGAGCCCACTCTCCGGCTTTTGCCATGCCGGGGCTACCTACTAGTCTCGATCCTATACCATCTAGTAGCTGATGTGCCAAAGGCTGTAGTTGCGAATTGTCGGTTTCTTCTTTAACAATGGCATCAACTACAGGGTCTTTAGTTTGCGCAAGAGAAGTTCCTGTAGATAAAAGAGCCGGTACCACTAATAATGTTGTGATGCAGCCGCGGGTAAGGCGGCCCAGGGTGTTGGTAGTTTTCATGTAGCTAATGTAAGTAAAGTAACAGCTGTATTGGAGGTACAGAAACAAAGATTTTACACGAGATCTTAAATTCAGTCGTGTATAAAGCTGCTCACAATTAAGTTTAAATACATTTTTTAAAACCAAAAATGCTCGCGATACTTTGATATATAAACATTTACCCCATCAATTTTAATTATGGCACAACTGGATGTACAACCGAAGCAAAGAAGCCCTATATGGATATGGATAGTGCTGGCTGTAGTATTATTGGGTGTAGTATTTTTACTGGCCCGAGGTTGTAACAAAAGCTACCAGCCCACGGCCCTTAAAACCACTGATGCAGACTCTGTTGGGAAAGATAGCACCAGTAATGTTGATTCCACAAAAACTGTGGCAACTTCGCAGCCGGACTGGGAATCCGTTGATTTTGATCTTGCCCGATCCAGCTATAATGAAGTTACCGATACTGCAATTGTGGTTAGAGGCAACACCAAATATACCATTTACGGGTTAGGTGAAAATGTACTTTTTGCCCCCAATGACAGCAAGTTACAAGGCAGCGCAGACGGACGGTTACAGATGATAGTTAATTCGTTAAACAAGCGGTTCAAGTATGCTGCTATTGGCGTTTACGGCCATACAGATAGCACGGGCACCACGGAGCAAAACAGAAGCCTGGGTGCCAAAAGAGCGAATGCGGTAACCGACTGGCTGGTGAATAAAGGTGGCTTAGCAAGGGAAATGATCTCGGTACACTCGTTGGGAGAATCACAACCGATTGCAGAAAATGGTAGTGCCCGTGGCCGGCAGCAAAACAGGAGCGTGGAGATAGTAGCCTTCCCGCGAGATACCGTAAAGAATTAGCAAAGCAAACTTTAAATCTTTTAATTATGGCTTCTACAGATAACACCGATGACATTAGTAAGCTTACAGAGCTAAGCGATAGTGACTTTGAAATAGCCGACGGGCAACCTGATATTCAGGGATGGGACGTCCGAGATTCTGAAGGGAACAAATTAGGCGAGGTTGACGAATTGCTTTTTAATCCGGCTTCACGCAAAGTACGTTATATTATTGTTCACATGGAAAATAACGATATTGGACTTGAGGATGGCCGTGTGCTGATGCCCATAGGCGTTGCAGAACTGGATGAACATAAAGACAATGTAATCATCCCCAATATTACAAAGGCGCAAATTCTATCGCTGCCGCTTTATGAGTACGGTCGTGATATCGACTCAGACACTGAAGCACAAATAAGAAATGTATTTGTCGCACCGGACGCTAATGTAATGGTAGGTACAGACTTTTATGACCATGACCATTTTAATCAAACCAAATTCTACGGCAAGCGACGGGAGCCGGGAGCAGACACAGTAAGTAAGAGCTACCTGGATACACCACCAGAAGGGAACAACGAAACGGTATAAAATAGATGTGTACCAAAAGTACTTTGGTACAAATCTATTACTAGTTACGCGGGCGCTTTAGATTATAAGCTACCAGATAGTTAAGGCTATCAGCAGCTATGGTCTTTTTGTCCGGTGTGTTTTCGCTGGTATTAAGTGAATTGCTTAAACGTGATTTTAGCTGAGTATATACCTCCAGAACCGCTTCGGGCAGCATTTTAGTTGCTATTGTAGGATAGTAGTTTTTTTGCAATCGGGATTTCTCCGTATCTGATACCAGGCTAAGTTCCCATACATCATCCGCTTTAAAACCATGTTCACGGGCAGTGTTCATTAGTTCGTATGAATAAAGGCGGGTCTCTGCCTCAATCGTTTTTTCGTTCATGATTATTTTTGTTTGGGATTAAGTGTAGCAGATACTGTTTCTTTACCAGACTGGTAGGAAGATACCTTTTTGTTAACCGTAACACTCTTTTCTTTTTTCTTCTCTCTTGAAGAACTTTTTTCCTTGCTCATGTTGTTGTACTTAAATAATTATACCTGCCGGTACAGGTGGACTGAGGATGCCGGATAGTCAGTTAGAAGTATTTCTTTAAATATAACTTTACTTATTGATTATTAGTATGTTTAATTTATAAATTAAAGTAAAACTTTAAATAATGCCTTGAACTGGTTATTTATCCCTACCTTGCACACTTATTAAAAATAGCATAATGCAAAAAGAAGGTACAGTAAAGTTTTTCAACGTCACTAAAGGCTTTGGATTCATTTCACAGAGTGACAACAGGAACGACGTTTTTGTTCATTCAACAGGTTTGATCGATACTATCCGTGAAAACGATAACGTAACGTTTGAAATAGAAGAAGGCAAAAAAGGCCCTAGCGCGGTAAATGTAAAATTGGTTTAAAATATCACATCATATTTAATCGTGAGCATCTGCCTACAGGCAGATGCTTTTTTATTCATTTAAATTTTAATCGATACATGGCTAAATCCCAGGCAACATTCATGAAAAAACAGATGGAAAAAAACCGGCAAAAAAAGAAACAAGACAAAGAAGAGCGTAAACAAGCGCGCAAAGACAACCCAGGTGCTACTGATCTAGAGAGCATGATGGCGTATGTAAATGAAGACGGAGAATTGGTGTCTACACCACCTGAAAAAAAAGCGACTAACATTCCACCCGCTCAGGAATCCTAACAGCAGGAATGCTACCCTTTGTAACCAAGCGAGAAACCGGATTCGCTGGTGTATAATAATCTGTTTATAAAGGCTTTTATCTGCTCTAATATTGTTTGAGGTTTAGCTGATAAATTAAGAATTGACTCATCTGGTTGATGGGGCGCAGGTGGTTCGCTATCTGCCTGCATCTCCTCCAATATGCTTTCGCGTATATCAGGGTCACGATTAACAATATCGTCCAGTTCGGTGAGATCGTTAAAGGTAGCCTTACCGTTGCGCTGCTTTTTTATCAGGATATCGAAACGTTCCTGCCTGAAAGTCATTCTTATAAGTGGCCTGTTACTTTTCATTACAGCGATATTAGCAACATGCAGCAAATTAAATGCCATGTAGCTAACTCATTGTATAACAAGTTTTTGCTTGTTTTTAATGACGCTCTCTGTTACGGAACCATGCAACGTTCGTACGGTATCGAACAATAACTAACGGTCAAAGGTCATCCGCTTGCCAACCTTCTCGTCTACAAATTGACCTTGCTCGTATAAGAGATTACCTGATACTACTGTATGTGTAACCGCAGAGTTGAATTTTTGCCCCTCAAAAGGTGACCAACGGCTTTTATAAAGAAGATTTTCTGGTGTCACCGTCCACTGTTTTGCAAGGTCAGCTAGCACCAGATCTGCCCAGTATCCTTCGCGGATAAAACCCCGCTGCTCTATCTGGAAGCAGGTAGCAACATTGTGAGCCATCTTCTCTGCTATCTGTTCAAGCGTTATTTTACGTTGATGATAAAGTTCCAGCATGGCTACTAACGCATGCTGTACAAGTGGCCCGCCACTTGGAGCCTGCAGGTAGGGCTGAGCTTTTTCCTCAATAGTGTGCGGTGCATGATCTGTGGCGATAACGTCAATCCGACCGTCAACAACGCCAGCTAATATACCATCCCGGTCTTCCTTGGTTTTTACTGCAGGGTTCCACTTTATCAGGTTGCCTTTTTCTGCGTAATCTGCATCGCTAAACCATAAGTGATGGATGCAAGCCTCTGAGGTAATGCGTTTCTGGGCTAACGGCAACTCATTGCTGAACAGATGCGTCTCACGTTCTGTAGAAATATGTAGGATGTGAAGACGGGCATTATGTTTCTTAGCCATTTCAACAGCCATTGAAGAGGAGATATAACAAGCTTCAGCACTCCGTATTTTTGGATGCATTTTGGGCGTTATATTGTCTCCTAAGAGTTGTTTAAAATGTTCCAGGTTACTCTTTATTGTAGCTTCATCTTCGCAATGCGTGGCAATGAGCAGTGGCGACTGTGCAAAGAGTTGTTCCAGCGTTGTTGGGTTATCTACCAGCATATTACCTGTTGATGAGCCCATGAACACTTTTACACCACAAACGTTTTTAATGTCGGTTCGCAGAACCTCATCCAGGTTGTCGTTACTCGCGCCCATAAAAAACGAGTAGTTAGCCAGGGAGTTACGGGCTGCTATCTGGTATTTGTCTTCAAGCAGTTGCTGCGTTAAAGTATTAGGCACAGTATTAGGCATCTCCATAAAGGAAGTTATGCCACCTGCAACAGCCGCTCTCGACTCTGTATAGATGTCACCCTTATGTGTAAGTCCGGGTTCACGAAAATGCACCTGGTCGTCTATACAGCCGGGAAAAAGGTGCAGGCCTTCCGCATTTATTATCCTGTCAGCGTTCGAGCTGATCTCTTTATCTATACGATCAATTAAACCGTCCTTTACTAAAACATCGGCAATTATTTGTTTTCCTTCATTAACAACTGTAGCCGATTTGATGAGAATTGTGCCCATAAAGCAAAGATAGGTTTTAGCCGGATATGTTCAATTATCACCACGAAAGCAGGGCTTCGGAAAATTGATGGCCTGCAAGGTTTCAGCCTCAATCAACTAAAACACTATCTTTGCGACTATGGCTGTATCCTTTGAAGACCTTAAGTTTAACCGGCAGATATTAAATGCGATTGCCGACGCCGGTTACACCGAGCCTACGCCTATACAGCAGAAAGCTATTCCGCCAATTTTAAACGGACAGGATGTTATGGGTATTGCGCAAACTGGTACAGGAAAAACTGCCGCATATGTGCTACCTATTCTTATGAAACTAAAGTATGCGCAGGGCGAGCATGCCCGCGCTATGATAGTTGCACCTACACGGGAACTGGCAATGCAAATAGAGGATAATATAAAAACCTTTGCAGCAAATTCCGATCTACGTACAGTAGTCTTGTACGGTGGCCTTGGCCCAAAAACACAAATTGAACAGATAAATAAAGGTGTTGACATTATTGTTGCTACACCCGGCCGCCTGATGGATATTTATCTCGCCGGCCATATTGTTACCAAAACGTTGCAGGTACTGGTGCTTGACGAAGCTGACAAGATGATGGACATGGGCTTTATGCCGCAGATAAACCGCATACTGGAAGTGGTACCGGTAAAACGGCAAAACCTGCTGTTCTCAGCCACCATGTCAGACAAGGTGCATAACCTTTCCTCAAACTTCCTGGAGTTCCCGGTGGTGATAGAAGTCACACCGCAGGCTACGCCTGCGCAAACTGTTAATCAGACTTTGTATCATGTGCCCAACAATAAAACCAAGATACATCTGCTGAAAGTACTCCTGGACAGAAGCGACGAGATTAAAAAGCTTATGATCTTCTGCAAAACCCGTACAGCTGCAGAAGATGTATCTAAGTTCCTGATCCGTAAGTTTGGCGACTCTGAGGTGAAGGTATTGCACGCCAACAAAGGGCAAAACACGCGCATCAACTCCATTAATTCGTTTAAAAACGATGAAGTGAAAATGCTGGTAGCTACAGATGTGGCCTCCCGTGGTATTGATGTTAGCGATGTGAGCCACGTGATTAACTTTGATGTGCCCGTTGTGTACGAAGATTATGTGCATCGCATAGGCCGTACGGGCAGGGCATACCAACATGGCGAGGCAATTACGTTTTGCAACCCTGCCGAGGAGTATTATATACGCAAAATCGAGAAACTGATCAGGCAAAGCATACCTGTAGCTAAACTCCCGGAGGATGTTTTTGTGGAAGAGACACCTTACGACGAACGGCAGGAGCAGGCTAAGGAAATAGATATGCAAAAGCGGAGGGAAGACCCGGAGTTTAAAGGTGCCTTTCACGAGAAGAAGTCGCTTGCACAAAAGAAAAAATTTGAAGCTGCTAAAGCTAAAAAACAACCAAACCATCCAAACAGTAAACCAGCAAAGAAATATGGCGCACAAAAACGAAGCGGCCGCAAACATTAATCAACCACGCAAATTCAGGCTCACACCGCTTAACTTTGCTACTGCAGGCTTTTTTGCTCTTGCTACCTACATCTTTATAAACGGCGCGAAAATTACAGGTTCCCCGTACGAGCATTGGAGCACCACAATAGGATGGATATTTATTCTTTTTGCGGTGGTTGTGTCATTGCTGGATATAATTTTTCGTAATTTCTTCACTGAAACTAAAAAGCTGTGGGTTATAGAGCTAAGCTTTATAACTTTGGTGGCTGTAATATTCTTTCTTGTAAAATGAAAACTGCCGAAATAAAGCTCACTATTCAACTCGACGATAATAACGTTCCTGAAAACATTCTGTGGGAGTCTACAGATTCTCAGAACAAAGAGGCGCTGCCTGTACAAGCCATGATGCTTTCGTTATGGGATCAAAGTTTTAAGAACACGCTTAAGATTGACCTTTGGACTAAGGATATGCCGGTAGATGAAATGAAACGTTTCTTTTACGAGACCTTGCAAACTATGGGCGATACATTCCTACGCGCAACCGGTGAAAAGAATATTGTAGAAGATCTCCGCGATTATTGCGCCCACTTCGCAGACAAAATGGATATTAGAAAGTAACACATGCGCCTGCCTTCGCTCACCTCTGTTTTAGGGTTTATTGTTCTTATCATAGGCACGTACTGCCCAATGCTCCGACCTTTTCACCTCTTTAACTGGAACGTTTACCAGCTAAACCAGCCATTTGGTTTTTTATTGATGCTTGTAGGTATAATAGGCATCATCTGCGCGGTGCTTAACCAAGCAAAGGTTACAAAGTTGGCTGCGTTTATATCACTGGCGTTGGTTATTGTGTTATTTATAGCCGCAGTGCTTAAGGTAAAAACCAGCTTTAGTTTTATACCATTCAAGGGCATAAACGCATTCCTTACCCGGCAAATTGCTTTTAAATGGGGATGGTATGTGTTATTTGCAGGATCGTTACTCTCGGTTGCAGGTGCGCTGTTTACCAGAAAGCCTCAGATAAGCGATTATAAACAAGTGTAATACACCTATAATGTTTATTTGCAGCAACTTGCTGCATAATTAGTGTACAAGTGTTTTTTTAAACATATTTGTACGATAAAACCACATCTTATTCAATGTTTAAACTTTCGTTCAGAAACCAGGTACTGGCAGGTTTTGCGGTATCAATTATACTTGTTATAGCTGTTGGCGTACTATCATTTAATAGTATAAAGCAATTAGAGGATGATACTGTAATGGTTGATCACACGCAAAAGGTGATAAAAACCACCAACAGTGTCCTGCAATTACTTATTGATGGTGAAACCGGCATGCGCGGCTATGGCGCTACCAATAACAAAGTTTTCCTTGAACCTTACAACCAGGCGGTACCACGTATAACCGAAAATTTGTACCAGCTATCACAAATGGTGCAGGACAATCCGGAGCAACTACGCAGGATAGATTCATTAAAAGACCTTGTAAACAGGCAACTGGTGGTATTAAAAACCAATATTGAGACGCGTGAAGCAAAAGGCCTGGAGTTTATGGTGAATAACCATATGTTCCTGAACGGCAAGCAGAACATGGACAGTATCCGGGGGCTTAATGAGCGCGTTATAAGCATGGAGAATAGCTTGCTTGCACAGCGCAAAGCCAAATCTGACGCTGCATCGAACAGAGCCATTATCGTTATCCTTATTGGTTCAATGGTATTTGTACTTATTGTGGTGATACTCTTTTACTACATACAAGGCACCTTTGCAAGGCAGAAGAAAATAGAAGAGGAGATTCGTGTTGCCAATATTGAGCTGGAAAAAGTGCTCGCCGAAAACGAATCGAAAAACTGGCTACTCACGGGCACAGGCACCCTTAACGAGAAAATGCAGGGCCAGCAAAGCGAAAAAGAACTCACAAGCAATATACTAAAGGAGGTTTGTGTTTATGCAGGGGCACTCACAGGCACTATTTATTTATTTAATGAGGCTGAAAATCACCTGGACCTTTACGCATCATACGCCTTTGGAGACGAAAGCGGTTTAAAGAAACGTATTAACATCACTGAAGGCTGGATTGGCCAGGCTGCACAGGACGAGCGTGCTGTAGTTGTAAAAGGGAAGCTGAACGATAAGTTGGTTTTAGGGTCATCACTCGTACAGGATGAGATGATTGAAGCTATTGTTGTTCCGTTCTTCTTTGATAAAAAGTTGAAAGGCGTAATGGAAATTGGTTTCCGTGGCGAACTGAAGGAAAGCGTTAAGGATTACATCCTTTTGGTAGCAAATGATATCGGTATAGCGGTAAACACCGCACAGGCACGTACCATTATGCACGACCTGTTCGAGGAAACGCAGCAACAGGCAGAAGAGTTGGAAGCACAGCAGGAAGAAATGCGTGTTACCAACGAGGAGTTGATGAATAAGACCGAGATGCTGCAAGCTTCTGAAGAGGAGCTACGCGTGCAGCAGGAGGAGTTACGTACCATTAACGCCGAACTTGAAGAAAAAGCTAGTTTGCTGGAAGAAAAGAATCAGGCGATAGAAGAAGCCCGCCAATCTATCACGCAGAAGGCTGACGAACTGGAAACTACCGGACGCTACAAATCGGAGTTTTTGGCAAACATGAGCCATGAATTACGCACTCCACTAAATAGTATACTTGTACTTGCACGTATTTTAAAGGATAACAAACCAGCCAACCTTTCAGAAGATCAGATCAAATACGCCAGTGTCATATTTAATGCCGGCAACGACCTGCTGACGCTGATCAATGACATTCTTGACCTTTCGAAAATTGAATCGGGTAAACTGGATATGCAAATCGAGGATATCCGCATTGCCGACATCTTGGCCGACGTGCAATCCTTGTTTGCAGAAATGGCTATTAACAAGCACATTGACTTTAAAACCATTCTGACTGATGTTCCGGATACAATCACTACCGACAAGGTTAGGGTAGAGCAAGTAGTAAAAAACCTGCTGTCTAATGCCTTTAAGTTCACACCGGAAAACGGAAAAATATCCGTTACCGCAAAGCCGGGGCCCTTGGCAAATACCATTGCATTTTCCATAAAGGATTCAGGCATCGGAATACCTGCCGATAAACAAAAAATCATTTTCGAAGCCTTCCAACAAGCAGATGGCTCAACCAGCCGTAAATACGGGGGCACAGGTTTAGGGCTCTCAATTAGTCGCGAACTAGCTAGCCTGTTGGGTGGTTATATTACGCTTTCCAGCGAGCCGGGTGAAGGTAGCGAATTTACCCTGATACTGCCGATTGAAGCTGTAGCCAAAGTAAAAGAAGAGCCGGCGGTACCAACGGTAGATACATTTACACCACCCACCAATTTTTTAAGTTCTGTACCTAAAAAGGTAACATCAACAGGTGAGCCAACGGTTGTAATAGTTGAGGATGACAAGAATTTCGCAAACATATTGCAGGATTACGCCCGCGATCACGGCTATAAAGCTATTATGGTTCATGACGGTACGTCGGCTGTTGATATTATAAAAGAAAAGCAGCCTGACGCTATCATATTGGACATCATGCTGCCTGGTAAAGACGGCTGGCAGATATTAAAGGAGCTTAAAGCAAACGAAGAAACCGTAAACATCCCGGTACACATGATGTCGGCAGGAGACGCCGCAGCAAACCGGGTACGTAACGAAGGTGCCATAAGCTTTTTAAAGAAACCAATTAGCACAGAATCGCTGGATAAGTTGTTTACAGATATTATGAGCACCAGCGGCACAAGTTTCAAACAGATTTTGCTTGTGGAAGATCATAAGGCACAAAGCCAGGCATTAAAAGATCTGATGCAAGCCCAGGGCATTACCGTAGATCAGGCTTTTGATGGCGAATCGGCATTTAGGATGCTTAATGAAAACGACTATCAGTGCGTTATCCTTGACCTCAATTTGCCTGATATATCCGGACTTGACCTGCTGGACAAGATTAAGGCAGATGAAAAGTTCTCTTCTTTACCTGTGATCATTAACACCGCTATGGAACTTGATAAAAGTTCTGTAAACAGGCTGATGCAGTACGCCAATGCCATGGTGGTAAAAACCAGCAAATCAAGCGACAGGCTTATTGATGAGGTTAATCTTTTCCTGAACAAAATCAGCGAGACATCCGGCGCACAGCAACCATCAACAGCAATATCCCCTAAGAAGGCCATCGCTGTTACCAAGGATAGCCTTAAGGGTAAAAAGGTACTGGTAGTTGATGACGATATGCGCAACATTTTTGCATTGAGCAGCGCACTTGAGACGTATGACCTGAACGTGGTGATTGCAAATGATGGGGAAGAGGCCATTGCCAAGCTGCAAGAAGTAACAGATATTGATATAGTGCTTATGGACATAATGATGCCAAAAATGGATGGGTACGAAGCTACCAGGTATATCCGTAAGCAAAACAAATGGGCAAAATTGCCTGTTATCGCCTTAACCGCAAAAGCAATGAAGGACGACAGGGAAAAGTGCATAGCAGCCGGTGCAAATGACTACATTACCAAACCGGTAGATATGGACAGGCTTATTGCCCTTATGCAGCTGTGGCTTGATAGCTGATATGAGAGAAGTTACAGGTAAGGAAATAAATATTACATCGGCCCAGTTAACCGAGCTTATAGACCTGGTGCGGAAGATTCACGGGTTTGATTTTAGCGACTATACCAAAGCATCGTTTAAGCGGCGGCTTGCCCGCATTATGATGCTAAAAAAGCTGGAGTTTTATGACCTGAAACATATCCTTGTAAACGATCCGGCTTTTTTTCAGGAGTTTTTAGAAGAGATCACCGTGAACGTTACCGAAATGTTTCGTGATCCGGCTTTCTACAGAGCCTTACGTGATCAGGTTGTTCCATACTTATCCACTTATCAGCATGCAAAAATTTGGTGTGCCGGTTGTTCTTCCGGCGAAGAAGTGTATTCAATAGCCATTTTGCTTAAAGAGGAGAACCTGGTAAAGAAATCCTTTATTTACGGTACCGACATTAATACAGGTGTACTTAAAGAGGCAAGAAAAGGTATCTATAGTTTACGCAAGATTAAAAGCTATGCTGAAAATTATATGCTTACCGGATTGCCAGGCTCCATCACAGATCACTTTACAATAATGTATGATGCAGCCGCCGTGCACAGCGAGTTGAAACAAAATACTTTATTTTCCGTACACAACCTCATATCAGACACTGTATTCAACGAGTTTCAGATGATCAGCTGTCGAAACGTTTTTATTTATTTTGAGACAGAGTTACAGGAGCGAATTCTCGATCTGTTTTATAACAGCCTTTGTCCGCTGGGTTACTTGTGTTTAGGAAATAAGGAGACTATTCGTAGCGACAACTTTCGCAAGAAGTTTAAGGTGATAAATCAGAAGGAAAACATCTATCAAAAAATTGGCAGCTAAAGACGATTTGATAAAACGTTTCAAGGCTGCCAAATTCTTGCTTTTAGGTGGGTCGGCAGGTTCGTTTAAGCTATTGTTCCGCATGGTTAAAATGTTCCCTCATGACTTCAAGAAGACGGTCATCATTGTTATTCATCGGAAGAAAAATTTTTTTAGCGAAATAGAAAAACTGTTTGCAGAAAACAGTCGTATGTTGATCCGGGAAATTAGCGATAAGGACCCGATAGATAGTAATGCTATTTATATTGCTCCGGCAAATTATCATACGCTGGTAGAGAAAGGTGGCTACTTTTCGCTGGATGTGTCTGAATCAGTATGGTATTCAAAGCCGTCTATTGACGTTACTTTTGAAAGTGTTGCAGACTCTTATGGTAAGGATTGCGCAGCCATTTTGTTTTCAGGTGCTAATCAGGATGGTGCCAACGGACTTTTGAGATTGAGGCAAAGCGGAGCTTTAACAATAGCTCAAAATCCGGAAGACGCCGAGATGAGCGAAATGCCGGGCGCCGCTATAGGGATTGATGCTGCCGAATATATATTGCACACGACGGAGATTTTTGAGCTTTTACAAAACAGTACTTAACCTTTTATTACATGGCCCCCATTAACATCCTGGTAGTTGACGACCGGGAAGAAAATATTGTTACGCTTCAAGCCCTTTTGGAACGTAAGGACATAAAGCTTTTTACTACAACATCTCCCAATGAGGCACTTAGGATTGCCTGGGAAAATCATATATCTATAGCGCTTGTTGACGTTCAGATGCCCCAAATGGATGGGTTTGAACTGGTAGAGATGCTTAAATCGAACCCGCGAACTAAAGATATAATGGTAATTTTTGTTACTGCTATATCAAAGGAAAGCAAATATGTAGTCAAGGGTTTTGGTGCCGGAGCGGTGGATTATCTGTACAAGCCGCTTGACCCTTATGTTACGTCTGCCAAGGTAGACTCCTTTATACAACTAGCCCGTTCTCAGGAAGAAATAAAACTTAAGAATACCGAACTTGAGAACTACGCAATAGTAATAAAGCATAGTGCGGATATTATTTGTTCTGTTGATGCCAGTACGCTCCGCATCAAAACGATCAACCCGGCAGTAGAGGATTTATTAGGCTATAAACAAGCTGAAGTTTACGGCAAAAGCATTATTGACCTGGCTATAGAATCTGATCAGGATTCATTTAAGAAACGGCTTGGGCAAGTTATAAAGGATAATCAAAAGTTCTCTGCATTCGAGTTCCAGTTCAATACGTTTGATAAAAGCATCATGTGGGCAGAATGCCGCGTGTCCTATCGCAACAAAGTGCTTTTCATGAACATTAGCGACCATACTCCACAAAAAAGTTATCAGCAGCAATTAATAAAATCAAAAGAGGCTGCGGAATATGGCAGAAAGGTAAAAGAAACATTTTTGGCAAACATGAGCCACGAGCTCCGTACTCCCGTAAATGGCATAATCGGACTAACCAGTCTTTTGCGTAACACGGGTGTAAATGAACAACAAAACAATTTGCTGAACATGATGGAGACATCATCTAAATCATTGCTTGGCGTTATAAACGATGTACTGGACATATCTAAAATAGAGGCTGGAAAGTTTAACATTGTACGTTCTTCTCACAACATAAGAGAGATAATTCAGTCAGTTCATGGCCTGTTGAAATTCAGTGCTGACGAAAAAAGTATCGAGTTCACAATTAACGTTGACGACGATGTTCCGGAAAATCTGATAATAGACTCGTTAAGGATAAATCAGATTTTAATGAACCTGCTAAGTAATGCAATTAAGTTTACCGACAGGGGAGAAGTAAAGTTAAAGGTGTCTGTACTACAAAAACAGGGAGATAACGTTAAATTAAAATTCAGTGTTGAAGACACTGGAATTGGCATTGCTACGGAAAGCCTTTCTAAAATATTTGATTCTTTTGAACAAGCAGAAGATGATACCACAAGCAAATACGGTGGGACTGGGCTTGGTTTAACTATTGTAAAGAAATTAGTTGAACTTAAAGGCGGAGAACTTACCGTAAGCAGCCAGATAGGAAAGGGCAGTGTTTTTAATTTTATTAATTGGTTCGCGGTTGCAAAAACAGCTGAAAAGAAGCCGGTCAAGAAAAGCAAAACGCTTGAGCCATTCACCAACCTAAACGTTCTAGTGGCAGAGGATAACATGATTAACCAATTTATGCTCATCAAGATGCTAAAGGATTGGAGCATTAATGTGGAAGTTGCGGATAATGGTACTGTCGCATTAGAAAAGTTAAAGCATGGGAACTTTGACCTTGTACTAATGGATACACACATGCCGGGTATGAACGGGTACCAGGCTGCACGTGCAATAAGAATGGAGCTTGAGGAACCAAACCGAAGCGTACCTATTATATCGCTTTCGGCCGCTGCTTATGAGCACGAGCATAAGGAGGCAATCTCCGCCGGTATGAATGATGTGCTACCCAAACCTTTTGAGCCGGAAGAACTACACAAGAAAATAGCTGAGTTGGTGAATAAAAGCAAAAGTTTCAAAGAAACATTTTAGTTTGCCCGATACCCAGAACACTGGCTTCGTGATCTAACAGCCACCGCTTACGCCAAAGGCCACCTGCATAGCCGGTAAGGCTACCATCGCTGCCAATAACGCGATGGCAGGGCACTATTATCCATAAATTGTTTTTGCCGTTGGCTGCAGCAATAGCACGCATTGCCAGCGGGTTGCCCATTTGGTTGGACAGCTGGAGGTAGCTCATCGTGGTGCCAAACGGTACTTTCACCAAGTTATTCCAAACCTCTTTTTGAAAATTGGTACCTGGCTGATTTAAAGGCAAATTAAACGACTGCCTTTTACCTGCAAAGTATTCGTCTAATTGCAAAATAGCTGCATCAATTAACGGAGATACAGATACACTTTCTTCATGCCCCTCATCCCTGATGCTAATAGATACTATAGCATGTTCATCTGCACGTATGCGCACAAAACCTACGGGTGTATTATGGTACGCCTCAAACATTACTTATAAGCTTTCGGCTTTCAAAAGAGCTTTATAGTACACCTTTCCCATGTTTTTGGTAAGGAACTTCCTTGGCAAAAAGTTCATGAATACATTACCAACACGATTAAAAAAACCAGGGATATGTATGTGTTTTCGACCGATAAATGCACTTAGTCCCTCCGCTGCTGCCTGCTTGACCGGCATCAACCATCCCTTAAGGTCGTCAAACTTTTTACCTTCGGTCATTTCCGTAGCTATCCCACCGGGGGCATATACAGTCAACGACAGCGCAGGGTTTTGTATCTCTGCGGACAAGGCATTGGCAAACGCCAGTATAAACGCCTTGCTGGCGGAGTAAATTGCCTGGTAAGGTACCGGGAAGAGCGCAGCCATACTGCTTACGATCATCACGCCACCTTCTGCTTTTGCCTTCTCGAAATGTGCTACCAGGCGTGTTGTCATGTAAGCCACGCTGCTTACATTAGTTTTAACAATAGTTTCGGCTTGCTCCCAGGGTAATTCGCTGTGCCTGCCGAAGTAAGTGATGCCAGCATTAAGAATTGCGCCGTACAGTTTACCATCTGCAAGGCAGTCGTCAATTAGCCTTACCACATCGTCATGTAAGGACAAGTCAGCGGTCATCACTTTTACAAAGATCCCGGTTTGCTCCAGTTCAGTTTTAAGTTCTTCCAGCTTGTCTTTTCTGCGTGCGGCAATTATCAGGTTAGCGTGGTGGTTTACTGCCAGCTGCCTTGCCATTTCCTGCCCCAAACCAGATGACGCCCCCGTAACCAAAACCCATTTACCCCTTAGTTCAAGTTTTCTCATAAACTGTAAAGCTAATAAATGGATTGCATTATTACATATATTTGCGCCAATGGGGCTTTTTACAGAAACCGCTAACCTGCTAAAAAAAGAGATCGTTTTGGAGTGGCGTTCCAAGTACGCTTTTAATGGCATACTGCTCTATATAGTTTCCACAGTATTCGTTTGCTATATCTCTTTTAACCTCAACGCCGGTTTTCGCGATAGTGCCGGGTATCCAATTGTGTGGAACATATTATTCTGGATCATAATGTTGTTTGCGTCGGTAAATGCTATTGCCAAGAGCTTTATGCAGGAGGGCAGGGGCAGGTTACTTTACTACTATACCATTGCCAGTCCGCAGGCAATCATCCTCTCTAAAACTATATACAATGCGTTGCTGATGGGATTGCTAAGCCTGCTTGCCATAATAGTTTACCTTCTGTTCTTCCCGAATAATGTTGGCGACATGCCTTTTTACTTTATTGCCGTGCTGTTAGGCAGTACCAGTTTTTCCACCGTATTCACCATGATATCAGCCATTGCTTCCAAAGCGGGAAACAATGGCACCCTGATGGCCATCCTTAGTTTTCCCGTGGTTATACCTGTAATACTGGTGCTTATTCGGGTGAGTAAAGCGGCAATGGATGGTATCGAACGCAGCGTGAGCTATGGCAGCATAGGGGTGCTATTTGCTATAAACGCTATCGTTATCGCCTCATCACTGATACTTTTCCCGTACCTATGGCGCGACTAAGCCTTCCCACTCTATTCAATATTATTGTTACAGATGCACCGCGGTGTTTTCATTTCTTCTTCATAAATTTTAGCTTTATTCGCAATAAATAATTTACCCTGTTAATGCGCTGGTTTTGGTTTGTGTTGCTGTGTTTTTGCCTGCCCGTTGTATGTGCGGCGCAGAATGGTTTGATAACCGGTAAGCTTACCAGCGCAGCAACAAAAAGCACTGTTGCTAATGCCAGCGTATTTCTCAGCAATGCCAGCTACGGCACAGCCTCTGCGGAAGACGGCAGCTTTACTCTTAAAGGTGTAAAGCCGGGACAGTACAACCTTGTGGTAACCGTTATAGGCTTCGAAGAATACTCTAAAGAAGTGCTGGTGGGCTCCGGGCCGATAAATATGCAGATAGAACTCACCCCAAAGGTGATGATGATGCGGCAGGTGACTATCATCAGCAATGCCGACTGGAAGAAAAACTACGAGCAGTTCAAAAAAGAATTCATCGGCGTGAATGATAACGCTAAACTGTGTAAAGTAGTTAACCCCCGCGTGCTCGATCTGGTGTATTTCCGCAAAAAACAAACCCTTGAAGCATCTTCAGATGAGTTCCTGATTGTAGAAAATGCTGCTTTAGGCTACCGCACCAAGTTCCTGCTCAATAGCTTTAGCAGCGATGGTATATCGCACACTATTTACTATTCGGGCAAGGCTTTGTTCGAGGATCTGCCCGGCAGCGATGCGCAGAAAAAGAAATGGAAAGCAAAACGTGAGGAAGCTTACTACGGTTCGCCGCAGCATTTCTATCGGTCGTTATACAGGAATAAACTTGCCAGCGAGGGTTTTGTAATGTACAACTATACCCGCGAACCTAACCCTAACCGGCCGCCGGAAGAGTTAGTTCTCCGTAAGCTAAAGCAATACCGCGAGGTTAACCGCGATTCGGCTTTGTACTGGTATAACCAGCAGCAGGTGCCAAAATGGTGGCACGAGAATTTGATAAAACCTCCGCTTACTTCTACCAGCGTCCTGAGGAGTACACCAAGTGAGGGAATATTTGCCATAACCTTCCCCGCTTACTTATATGTGGTTTACACCAAAAAGCACGAGGAGGAACAGTTCAGGGACATATACCGGCCTTTGGACATGGAGAACTTTGAAACCAGCGTAATTACACTCAACAGCAAGCATTACGCCATCTTCGACATGAACGGAATTGTTGTTGCCGAAAGCCCGCTGTACGAAGGTACCTGGTCTAAAGCCAAGCTGGCCAATATGCTGCCGGTGGATTACGAGCCGGGCGATTAGCGGCTGCTGTCCAGCAACTTTTTTAGGTTGTCTACCAAGTCGGCTTGTGCGGGGATAATCTTTTCTTTTGCTGTGGGTACATCAAACCACCCGGCGCGATCCACTTCTTCCACATCAATCATCTTACCCGATTTTGGCGGCCACTCCAGTTTAAATACATTGCTTGTAATGTTTTGCTCATCAACATCAGCGGCTATTGCCCAGGCACGTACAACTTTGCCGTTCTTGTATTTAACAGATCCAATATCTGTAAATTCACCATCAACGGTTTGCCCTGTTTCTTCGGTGAATTCGCGCTTTGCTGCATCAAGCGGTTCTTCGTCGTCTTCGTACTCGCCTTTGGCTATTGACCATACGCCTGCGTCTTTGTTTTTCCAGAAAGGACCTCCCGGATGAACCAGGAACACCTGTAGGGTGTTATTATGAATACGGAACGGCAGGATACCGGCACTTTGTTTTGGCATAACAGGTTGATAAATAAATAAAACACCGCACATTATACTTAGTTTTACTTTACAAACCAATTAACTCTTATTGCTATGGAAGACATCCGCTGGAAACAATTTAAACTTTGCGGCGATTATCGAGCCGATTTGCGCAGTGTTTATCTTGCATGGGCAACGCCGGGCGGACTGGAGAGCTGGTTCCTGCGTAAAGCGGATTTCTTTTCTATAGCAATGCGCAAACGCCAGACTGACGAACAGATTTCAAAAGATGATACCTATCAATGGCATTGGCACGGTTACGATAACGATGTGGTAGAGCGCGGAAGTGTGCTGGAAGCGAACGGGAAAGATCAGCTTAAATTCACTTTCACCCAAAACACCACCGTTACCGTTAGTCTAAGTACTCGCAACGGCCTTACCATAGTGGAACTTGTACAGGAAGATATACCACAGGAACCCGACCCGACAAAAAATTTGCTGGTACAATGCCAGATTGGATGGACGTTTTATCTAACAAATCTAAAATCCGTGCTGGAAGGAGGGAAGGACCTCCGCAACAGGCGCATAGATCTGCCAAGCTGCTTTAAATAGCGCATATTCATATCATCAAAAATGACATTCAGCAGTTCGCGATATCACATTGCCTCAATATCTTTGCCGCAACAATCTAGAATTTAATAATGTTCACAGGTATAATTGAGACGCTAGGTAGGATAACCGATTTGAAACAGGAGCAGGGTAACCTGCACATCACTGTTGCATCGTCTATAGCTAACGAGTTGAAGATAGATCAGTCTGTAGCGCATAATGGCGTGTGCCTCACCGTAGTTGCCGTAGCCGACGGTACACACACGGTTACCGCTATTGAGGAAACGCTGAGCAAAACCTCGTTAGGGCACCTGCAGGTCGGCGAGCCTGTGAACCTGGAACGCTGTATGCAAATGAATGCCCGGCTGGATGGGCACATTGTGCAGGGCCACGTAGACCAAACCGCGGTATGCACCAAGTTTACCGAACTGGAGGGCAGCTGGCAATATACTTTCGAGTACGACGTTGCCACTGGCAACGTTACGGTGGAGAAGGGTTCCATCTGTGTTAATGGTATAAGCCTTACGGTTGTTAACTCCGGACCTAACTTTTTCTCGGTAGCCATTATCCCGTACACTTACGAGCATACCAACCTGCACAATGTGCGCCAGGGAAGTGTTGTAAACCTGGAGTTTGATATTATCGGAAAGTACGTTGCCCGCTTAATGCAGCGCTAACATTATTTACCTTTTTCTACCTGGCTGGTGGCATATGCTATATAAGCTTTTTGTACCACCGGTGGCTTTGTTGCCAGATACTTCTTATAATACCTTACCGCGCTGTGTTTGTCTTTAAGATAGGTTTCGTACAAGTTTGCCAGCGAGTAGTAAATCATTGGGTTCTCGTCAAACTGTAGTGCTTTTTGGTAGGCCGCTATGGCCTTTTTATACCTGATGAGCTTTTCATTACTATCTGCTATCTCGCCGTAGTAAGATGCTATGCTGGGAGATATGCCATCGGTTATAGCCTTATTAAGAAACACAATAGCCTGTTTGTTATCCTTAAGCGCTTTGAAGCACATGGCCGAGTAATAATAAGTGAATTCGTTTTGGCCAATGCCGGGTATTTCTGCAAGGGTCTCCACGCCACAGGTGTAGTTCTTCAGGTTGTAATAAGATACCGCCAGCTTGGTTTTTATCATGCTCGATTCACTGCCTGCTTTTATCAGCTTTAAACAAGCGTCTACTGTTTCCTGCCATTTCTTTTGAGCATAAGTAAGTTTCATCAGGCTTTCCAGCAGTACAATATTTTCCGGGTCGGCAGCTGTGGCTACATTAAGCACCTTTTCTGCTGCCGGGGTCATCTTCAGGTTAATGTACATCTCTGCCAGGTCAGATGCTACATCCGGTTCCGTAGGGTTCAGCTTGTTTGCTTTTTGCAGATATCCTATGTTGCCGGATATATCGCCTTTCTCCTGCTTAATGCGGGCAAGCTGCTTGTAAACCAAAAAGTTGGTGCTGTCTCTTTTTATTAGCTGTAAGTAATAATTTTCTGCTTTGGTATTGTTCCCCCGGCGCAGGTTGATGCCGGCAAGGCTAAGCAGCACGCCCGTGTTGCTGGAGTCTGCATCATATATGCGCTGGTAGTACCGCTCTGCATCCGGCAGGTTACCTGCCATGTTTGACGTGTATGCCAGTTGCGACAATGCTTTTTTATCGGTAACGGGCTCTGGATACACCGACTTTAAATAAGCTGAGGCTTCGGCAAAGCGTTGTGTTTGGTAATAATCTAACAGCTGGCCGTCGTCTACTTTGGTTTGGGCAGATACCGCTAACGACAGGCAGGTAAATAAAAGGGCTGAGATAATGCTTTTCATATCAACTAAGTTATTAGTTGAAATTTATAAATCCAAATAGTAAAACAATAAATTTTTAAGCGAGTTGGTAAAGTACACTAAAACATATTATATGGATAAGATCAAGAAATACGAGCTGATGCACAAAATAGTTAACGAGCTGGAAGATTTGAAAAATAGTCAGCAAGCTGTTATTCAAAAGCTTGGCAAGATTGAAGTTGACAATATTGACCTGGGCGATAAACGTCTTGAAAAAGAATTGCCGGACATGCACCAGCGCGTTGCAGATAACCTGGATACAATAGCTTCCATACTGGAAGATTTTACCAGCCAGGCCGATAATTACAACAGCACAAACAATATAGACGCCCTTAAAGAACAAGAAGCGTTAGATAAATTGTAATATAGCCCCGAAAGGGGCTTTTTATTTTAAGCTGTCGCTAAAGAAACTTACCGCTATTGCCGCTACCTTATCATGCACCGCACGCCTGTTAACGGTAGCGTCATCGTTAAATAAAATACCTCCCTGTTTTTTGGTATCTCCCACAGCTTCGTTCAGAAATACGTAATGTCCTGTTTTGCCCGGCACAATGTATAGTTTAGATCGTGAGATAAGTTTATAGTACCAGCCCGCGTTTGTAGTTACCGGGCAGATGCTATCGCTCTGCGCACCTACGATAAACAAGGGGGAGTTAACTCTCCGCACACTCTTTTTATCGGGCATACCTTGTCCCGCTGCCGGCGACATGGCAAAAAATGCCTTGATACGATTATCTTTAAGATCTGGGCTTTTTTTGAACGAGGCTCTTACAGCGCCTTCATCCAGTGATGCAGATAGGTTGGGGTATTCTGGTATGGTCATTTCTTTAATGCCCTGTGGTGTGCCGGAAAACTTGATTAGTGCATCAAGGTCAAGCTCTGCACCAGCGAGCGCTAAAACAGTATAACCACCTATCGAGAACCCCGCAGCACCTATCCGCCTTTCATCTATCACTTTGCTTAATTCCTGGTGTTGCAGCAGTTGCGTCAACACAAAGCTGATATCTTGCGGCCGTTCCCATGGCGTAACAAAGTTTAATGCAATCTTATTGTCGTAAGTATTCCCCCAATGATCTACCGCGGCCACAATATAACCTTTAGCCACCAGCGCGTCTGCCAGCCACTCCAGGGTCATGCGGCTGCCGCCGGTGCCGTGAGATATCAGCACGAGCGGGCACTTGGTAGCAGGCAGCTTTGCCTCTCTAACAGTATTTATATGTACAAAGGGGTAATTAGGTATCTCAAATGGTTCTCGGCTGTCGGTAGTAGGGTACCATACTTCCGTTGTTAATGGCCGGTGCCTCAGCGTATCGTTAAATTTAATGGTACGCTCACCAATTTCTTGCTGTGCCAGGCAGCATAAAGGCGAGAGCAAGAGCGTGAGTATGAAAGGCTTTTTGTACATAACTGTTGTTGTTTATGCAAATGACCTAAAAAGCGAAACAACAAAATTTGACAAATGTCAATAATTTACTTTTTAGATTTTAAACGGCTCAAGGTCTCTTGTGAGATGCCCAGGTAATCGGCAATGATCTTTGACGGCAGCCGCTGTATCAGCGTAGGTTGGGTTGCCAGGAGATTATTGTAACGCTGCGTAGCATCCATGGTAATTAAACTTTCTATCCGTTTGATAGAGGCTATATAATCCTTTTCGATAGCAATGCGGTACACTCGTTCCCAACCCGGGAAAACATCAAAAAGGCTATTGAAGCTGCGATGATCTATAAAAAGTACATCGCCCGCCTCAATGCTCTGGATATAAGCTAATGATGGTTCCTGCAAATTAAAGCTTGGGAAAGCAGTACCAAACCTGCCCTCGGTAATTAAAAACCGGGTAGACTCCCTACCTGAAGCATCCATCATGTACACCCGCAGGCAACCGCTGTTTACAAAGTAAAGGTACGGGCACACATCACCCGCATGTAAAAGTGTTTCGTTACGTTTAACTGTTCTTACCTTAAAATAGCTGCAAAATGCGGTAACCTGCTCATTGGTGAAATGGGGCAGGCGTTCAGCAAGGTTTTGTTTCAGCAGCGCGTACATGCTGCAAGATAGCAAATTCGTGTGTTGGCAATGCTCCCGATACTACATTCACTTTGTCATGGTGGGCTGGGTCAAACCCTTAGCATGTCGTACAAGTATTCGACAAGCTCAAACTGACATACTAATTAACTTGTAATGGTGAGCCTGTCGAACCATTAGCAAGTCTTAAAAGTCTTCGACAAGCTCAGACTGACAAGTTCTCCATCTTGTCATGGTGAGCCTGTCGAACCGTTGCCGCATAGTATAGGTCTTCGATAAGCTCAGACTGACGTACTAATTAACCTGTCATGGTGAGCCTGTCGAACCATTAGCAAGTCTTAAAAGTCTTCGACAAGCTCAGACTGACATACTAATCAACCTGTCATGGTGAGCCTGTCGAACCATTAGCGTGTAGTATAGGTCTTCGATAGGCTCAGACTAACATACTAATTAACCTGTCATGGTGAGCCTGTCGAACCATTAGCGCGTAGTATAAGTCTTCGACAAGCTCAGACTGACAAGTGCTTTAACCTGTCCAGGTGAGCCTGTCGAAGAATTAGCAAGTGGTGAGCCTGGTCAAACCCTTAGCATGTCGTACAAGTCTTCGACAAAGCTCAGACTGTCAAGTTCTCCATCTTATCATGGTGAGCCTGTCGAACCATTAGCATGTCGTATAAGTCTTTGACAAGCTCAGACTGACAAGTCCTCCATCTTGCCATGGTGAACTGTCGAGCTATTAGTAACACTACTGATACTGTATATACATCGGCACGGGTTTAAGCTTGAGCACTTCTTCAGGCGTCATCATTCGGTGGGGTTCAGGTTTAATATCGTTTTTGTAAAACAGCTTAAACCCGGTGAACTGTACCGGTTCGCCTTGTACGAAATACTTGTAGGTGCCTTTTTTAAGATCCGGGCCACCCCAGCCGTCCATGTCCATTACCAACTGTATGTTCTCACGCAGCTTAATGTCCTGGTAGTTGGTTACCATGCGCTTAGTAAAGCGGTGTATTACCAGCATTTTAGGGGGCAGATTATACTTCTTACAGAGGCCGGCGAGGTACTCACTTACATAGTTAATGTCCTTGGCATCGAAGGTGCCTATGCGTTTACCGGGCACGCTGCCTTCTTTCATGGAGAACTCCGGGTCCATACCAAAATGAACGTTAGGCATTTTAAGGTATTTTTCTAATATCGGAACTTCGGTTTGTACATCGCTGAAACCAACCTGTATGTCCAGGAATACCAATGCATTAACCGGTTTAGCCATCTCTATTACTTTATCTATCTGGCTAAAGGGCATGCGCAGGTTGTGCAATCCATTACGGCCTGCGTCGGCTTGGGCGGTCACGCATATATAATGCAAAGCAGGCTTAACCGGGGTAGACGGATCCGCATCTTGCCAGCTTTTAACTTCAGCCATCAACTTCTTACGCATTTCTACCGGCTCGTACTGGCCAAGTGCACCCATATTTTTGGAGTACATGTTGCCATAGTAGGCAACAACGCGGTTAAACGGCAATATAGCGCCGGGCAGGGGTAAAGGCGATTTTTTTACCGGCCAGCGTTTGTCGCCGTTAGCCATGCGTATCATCAGCGAATCATAACGGGCGGTATCCAGCGTTGCTTTTTGGATAGTACTATCTTTAGTGATGGTTTGTGCAGATGCCGCAGAAGCTGCAGAAACGAACAGAAGTGCAAATAAGCTATTTTTCAAAAGTAGGTGTTTTAATTAGCCCGCAAGATAGTTTAGGTTCGTCGAAATTCAGGCATATCAATTGCATAATTTACACCCTGAATTTAGTATGGAAATTGACGATTTTAGTATTGATGGAGAATTTGATTTGATTGAATAGTTGCTAACAGTACCGGTAATTTTAAGATCATTTCCTGCAAATTCGGGTTCGGCTAGGTGTCCCAGTCAAGGCAGTACACAAGTGTCCCGCAGTTACTTTGGCCCAAAGCGATAAATGACATAAGTACCTAACATATAATTAGTTATATGCAACTTGTTAAAGTTTTTGTACTGTCCCGCAGTGTCCCGCTCTACTTTGTCAACTGGCTCACTATAAGCTAATTGTATACTTCAGGTGTCCCGGGTGTCCCGCTTTTAAAGCGGGACACTTAACTCTGCACAGCGTCGTATTGCAGCTGGCTAAGGTACCTGTATAAGCCTTGTTCGTTAGCAACCAACTCCTGATGTGTCCCGCTTTCTATAATGACGCCTTTTTCCAGCACGATAATCTTATCTGCTTCACGTATAGTAGATAACCGGTGGGCGATGATGATAGAGGTACGGCCTTTCATCAGCTCTTCCAATGCTTCCTGCACCAGGCGCTCCGACTCTGAGTCCAGCGAAGAGGTAGCTTCATCCAGGATTAAAATAGCAGGATTTTTCAACAATGCGCGTGCGATTGCAATGCGCTGGCGTTGACCGCCGGAGAGCTTGACACCCCGTTCGCCAACAACAGTATCATATCCCTCGGGAAAAGAGGTGATGAACTGGTCGGCATTTGCACGTTTGGCAGCCTGTATAATGTCCTCTTTGCTTGCACTAAGTTTGCCGTAGGCAATGTTCTCCAGTATAGTGCCGCCAAAAAGCAGCACGTCCTGCGGTACAATAGCAACCTGGTTTCGGATATCTGTAAGCGCGTAATCAGCTGCAGGCTTCCCATCGAATAAAATGGTGCCGCCCTGCGGATGATAGAACTGAAGAACAAGTGCCGCCATGGTAGATTTACCCGAGCCGCTTGGCCCAACAATGGCCACTTTCTGCCCTGCCTCAGCGGCAAAACTTACGCCGTGTAATACGGTAACTTCCGGGCGGGAAGGGTAGAAGAACTCTACAACCTCAAATGATAGGTTGCCGCTGATCTTTTGTATAATGGCATTTTCACTAGCATTCATAGAAACAGGTTCGCCGGTTTCTTCCAATATCTCCAGCACACGTTCGCTGGCGCCCACGGCTTTCTGCAGGTTGGCATACAGGTCTGGCAAGCTACCCATTGCCGCGCTGATAAATGCCGCATAAATTATAAAGTTAGTAAGCTGTCCAAAGGTTAACCCCCTGTCATGTATAGACACCAGGTAAGAGCCATACCATATTTCGCAGAAAACAGTACCGAAGAGGCAAAATACTATAAATGCTCCAAACAAGCCACGATACTTTGCACCCTTAACTGCCAGTGTAACTACATTCTGTAAGTTCTTTTGATATCTTCCGGCCTCAAAAGCTTCGTTTACAAATGCCTTCACGTTGGCAATGCCTTGTAATGTCTCTTCTACAATAGTGTTGGACTCTGCCAGCTGATCCTGAGCCTGCCGAGATAGTTTCCTGATGAATTTTCCGAACACTATTGCAACTACAATGAGGATAGGAAGCACCACTAACAACGCTATAGTAAGCTTAATAGAAATTACCATTAGCAGGACAATACCACCTATCATGATGATTACCTGTCTTATAATCTCCGCCAGGGTTGTGGTAAGTGTGTCTTGTATCTGCGAAAGATCTGCCGATATGCGGCTGTTCAGTTCGCCGACCCTGCGGTTAGCAAAAAAGTTCATTGGCAATGTTACCAACTTAAAGTAGGTATCACGCCTTAATGCAGCAAGGGCATTCTCTGCAACCTGCACAAACCAGGTTATCCTGAAAAAAGAAACAAATCCTTGTAAAAACAGTACAACAACAGCTATTTTACCTATGGTTGACAGGTTAGCTGGAATAAAAGCGAAGCGTTGTGTACCTTGAGACGCGTCAATCAGCGCGCCAAAAAAGCCCGGGAACGCTAGCCCAACCAGGCTAGAGATGATTAGAAATAGTAAGCCGCCTATGAATTTACCCCGGTACGGTTTTATGTAACTTACCAGCTTACCTATTTTGCGAAGGGTTTGTTTATCGATCTTTGCCTTGGGTAGTTCTGCTTCAGCTTTTGCGCCGCTATTCAATCGTCCTCTTGCCATTCTTTAGTTTATCCAAAAGTGTAAAAATACGCTTTAAACGGAGTATTGCAGATAACTTGTATGAATTTGACGAAAACGTGGGGATTGATGGTAGCGTGGTGGAGATGCAGTAAGCTATTGAAAGTCAATAATCACACTATCACCCAAATTTAATCCCAGCAAACCGCTGGCGTTTCCTTTATTTATGGCTATTTCCAGGTGATCGCTTATGCCGAAAAGGCAAAGTTTTTCGCCTTCGGGAACCTCATTATAGTGCCAGCTGAGCTGACTGATAGTTTCATTCCGTTTAAAATACAGCACGAACCGCCGCCCTTGTTGGACACGATTGAAAAAATCTTTAGTGATATTTGTAATCACATTTTGGAAAGAGTCGATATAAATAACTATTCCTTTTATTTGGTTACGGTCGACAGTTGGCTGAAGGTTCATTTTGTTTTCCACTTCCGTAACTGGCAGGCCTATCTCGGCAAGAGTGCCGCCGTTAGCAAGGTGGCACGCAGCTTTAACGAATATATCGGCAAGAGGGAAATGCAGAAATTTAAGATCCTGCATAATATTTATCTCAAATATCTCCTCCGGCTGTGAGTCGAACATCAGCGAAAAAATGCCGTTATCTGCCCCAACAAAGTAGTGGTTTTTGTAACGTATCGCAAGGTAGCGGGTATAGGTGTTATATACCGTATCGATACCAATCAGGTGCACAGTTTCTTCCGGAAAGTAATAAAAACTGTTTTTCAGAATGAAGGCCGCCTGCTGCACATTAAAGGCAGCCACATTATTGGTGATATCGACAATATTTACACTTGGGAGCAACTTTAAGATGCTACCTTTAAGGGCTGCCTGATAAATGTCTTTATCGCCCAAGTCGGTAGTTAAAGTTATAATTGCCATTAATTTTGTAAATATTTATTGCTAATCTTGTGATAGCATTTAAAGGTGCAAATATTCAATTTTTAATTCATAAAAATCGGCCAACTGAAAAATCAATAGTATTGAACGAGCTAAAAATTTCACTTGAACACATAGATCCCGCTGTACTGTGGGGACCAAATAACGACCATTTCGAGATCATTAAAAAGCAATACCCTAAGCTTAAAATAGTTGCGCGCGGCAGCGATGTAAAAGTTTTAGGTGATGAAAATGAACTTGCCATTTTCCAGGATAAATTTAATCACCTGGTACAACACGTAGAAAAATTCCAAAATCTCACTTCAATAGACGTAGAGCGTATACTTGGTGCAAAACCAGTACCTGCATCTGCTACCAGTGAGGGTGCGCCTGCAGATAAGTTTGCCAGCGGAGAAGTACTGGTATTTGGCCCTAATGGCATTATGGTGCGCGCGCGTACCACCAACCAGCGCCGAATGGTGGATAGCATCAACAAGAGCGATATACTTTTTGCTATCGGACCTGCAGGTACAGGTAAAACCTATACAGCTGTAGCTTTAGCGGTAAGGGCGCTTAAGAATAAGGAAATCAAGCGTATTATTCTTACCCGACCGGCTGTTGAAGCAGGGGAGAACCTCGGCTTTCTACCCGGCGACCTTAAAGAGAAAATCGATCCATACCTGCGGCCATTGTACGATGCTCTGGACGATATGATTCCTGCAGAAAAGCTAAAGCTTTACCTGGAGAACCGCACAATTGAAATTGCTCCGCTCGCATTTATGCGTGGCCGTACCCTGGACAACTGTTTTGTGATATTGGATGAGGCGCAGAACGCTACCGATATGCAGCTAAAGATGTTTCTTACACGTATGGGACCTTCGGCGAAATTCATTGTTACCGGAGATGTTACACAGATAGACCTCCCTAAAAAGCAGCAGTCTGGCTTATACACTGCCTTGCGTATACTTACAGATATTAAAGGTATAGACATTGTGTACCTGAGCGGAGAGGACGTAGTGCGCCATAAATTGGTACGACGCATACTGGAAGCTTACGGTGACATACAATAAATGATTAGAGTTTAGAGGTTAAATCAGTTCTTAAACGGTAACTAACCTCTATTTAACTAACCTCTCATCAACTAACATGAACGCTATAAAAGAGACAAAATTTGCATTTGAAGGGCAAACTGCCTTCTATAAAGGTAAGGTAAGAGACGTTTATACTATCAAGGATAAGTACCTGGCGATGGTAGTTACAGATCGAATTTCTGCCTTCGACGTTGTTTTACCGGAGCCGATACCGTACAAGGGACAAGTACTCAATCAAATTGCAGCTAAATTCCTGAAAGCTACCGAAGATATTTTACCCAACTGGGTGATAAGTACGCCTGACCCAAGCGTTGCCATTGGCCGCATATGCGAACCGTTTAAAGTAGAGATGGTCATTCGCGGTTATCTGGCCGGCCACGCAGCGCGTGAATACGCTGCCGGCAAACGTATGCTTTGTGGTGTTACCCTGCCAGAAGGCTTAAAGGAGAACGACAAATTGCCTGAACCGATTATAACACCAACCACAAAAGCGTCGGTTGGTCATGATGAGGATATTTCCCGTGAGGACATATTAGCTAAAGGCATTGTTACAGAGGCTGATTATCTACAACTGGAAGACTTTACCCGTAAACTATTTGCTCGTGGTACAGAGATAGCCGCAGGGCAGGGACTTATACTGGTGGATACCAAATATGAGTTTGGCAAAGTAGGCGACCAGATATATTTGATCGACGAAATACACACGCCTGATTCGTCCCGCTACTTTTATAGCGATGGTTATGAGCAGCGCCAGCAAAATAACGAGCCTCAGAAACAACTATCTAAAGAGTTTGTAAGAAAGTGGCTTATTGACAATGGGTTCCAGGGGAAAGACGGGCAAACTGTCCCGGAGATGACCCGCGAGATTGTACTATCTATATCAGAAAGGTATATCGAGCTTTACCAGCAAATTACCGGTGAAGCCTTTGTTAAGCCGGGGGATGAAGACGTGTTGCAACGTGTAGAACGCAACATAAACAGCGCGCTGCTGGAACTCTAATTTTTATTAAAAGATAAATTAATTATATCTTAGCTCTTTAATTCAACGAAAATGAAATATACTGTTGATAAGCACGAGAAGTATATACTTATCAAGCTTAACGAATCTAAACTTAACTCTCTCGTTACCCCGCAGCTAAAATCGGAGTTGATCTTGATCAACACAGAAGGTCAGCGTAATATAATACTTGACTTATCACAGGTAAAGTTTGCTGACTCTTCAGGTTTAAGCAGCTTACTGGTAGGTCATCGCCTTTGCAAAAATGCTAGCGGATCTTTTATTCTTTCTGGTTTAAACGAGGCTGTAGCCCGCTTAGTAACCATTTCACAGCTAGATAATGTGCTTTCAATTGTACCTTCTTGCGAAGAAGCTATCGACCTGATTTTCATGGAAGAGATAGAGAAAGAACTGAAAAAAGAGGCAAGATAATTAGTTTGTTTTCCCGGTATGAAATTCGAAGTCACTATACTGGGCAGCAGTTCTGCAACACCCATATTCAATCGCAATCCTACGGCACAGGTTCTTAATATAAATGAGAAGCTGTACCTTATAGATTGTGCCGAAGGAACGCAACAGCAAATGTTGCGTTTTGACGTTAAAGCGGCCCGTATAGACCACATCTTCATAAGCCATCTTCATGGCGATCATTACCTGGGGTTGGTTGGCCTGCTTTCTTCTATGCATCTTAACGGCCGTAAAAAGCCGTTAAAGCTTTTTTGCCCCGAACCTTTAAAGGAGATTATAGAGGTACAACTAAAATACTCAGAAACAACGCTGCATTATCCTATTGAGTATTTTTTTACATCAGCAGATAAGGCGGCAGTAATTCTGGACAACCAGGACATTGTAGTAGAAACCATCCCGCTCGACCATAGAATACCTACAACGGGCTTTCTGTTTAAGCAAAAGAAAAGATTGCGGAAAATTATTAAAGAAAGGGTAGAAGAGCTGGACATCCCAACTCCGTATTTTTCGGCATTAAAAAAAGGAAGTGACTACGAAGCGCCCAATGGTACCGTGTACAAAAACAGCTATTTAACTACTGATCCTGAAGAGCCTAAAAGTTATGCTTATTGCTCAGATACCTTGTACACAGGCAAATACTTTGATCAGATTCAATCAACATCTTTGTTGTACCACGAGGCTACCTTTATGCACGATATGCTTGACAGGGCCAATCAAACGCACCATACTACCGCGTTACAAGCAGGTGAAGCAGCTTTAAAGACAGGTGCAGAAAAGCTTGTTATAGGCCATTTTTCTGCTCGTTATAAAGCATTGAATGAGTTATTGGAAGAAGCAAAAAGTATATTCCTTAATACCGAGCTTGCAATAGAAGGCAAGACATTTGTAATAAGCGAATAGGTACTAAAATGCCTTTTTTTAGAAAAGATTTAAAATAACAAAGGGCAATGATCAAATCATTGCCCTTTGTTGCTTAATGAATTTCAATAATCTAGTCACCTTTTTTTCCGAACACTGAAAAGTGTACGTAACGTGATGGATGTGTTTTAAAGTCGATTAGCAGGTTGTCTAAGCTCTTAGATGCATTGTTAAGGTTATCGTACATCTTGGTATCGTTCATTAACAAGCCGAGAGAGCCTTGTGTACTGTTGATCTTAGCCATTGTAGCTTGTAAGTCAGCTACCGCTTTATTCGCGTTTTCCAGCGTTTGCTGGATATTTGAGTTAGATAAATCGCCGCTGAATTTTTGAAAGTTAGTGGCAATACCGTCCAATTTTGCCGTACTTGTTCTAAGATTACCTGATGTAGCTTCGGCATTACTCATTATCTGATTAATGTGATTGCTTTGAGCACCCACTATACCATCAAGCTTTTTGGTAGTACCCTCAAGTGTCTGCAATGAGTTGGCAATACTTGCAAAGCTCCGGTCCACATTCTTTTGGAAATTAGGATTCAAGATCTTGTTAATGGCGCCCATTGCGGAGTCTACCTTGTTCATCAACACTTCTGCTTTACGCTGGATAGGCTGCAGGCTTTCTGCCAGGCTACCCTGGATATCAGCGCGCAACGTGTCTTTATCTTCAGCATATTCGCGGCTGTTACCCAGTTCAAATACAATCGCCTTTCCGCCAAGCAAATCAGTACTTTCCAGCCTTGCGAGTGTATTGTTAGGTATTTTGTAATCGTTGTTGATCTTGAATTCAACAGTCGTGCGGCCGTCATCATGCAATTGCATTTTTGATACCGAACCAATTTGAAAACCGTTAACCAATACAGGTTTTGATACAGTTAACCCTTCTACACTGCGATAGACGGCATAGAATTTATTAGAGCTGGAGAACAGTTCATTTCCCTTTAGGAAACTATAACATAATATAAGCACTGTAATGGCGACAGCAGTTAACGCGCCGACTTTAGTTTCATTAGATATTTTCAAGGCAGGTAGATTTTGTTTTATAGTTATTCAGTCCGTGGTTGTTCTGCTTCTTTTTTATAGTTTGTTATTGCCCTAACAATGGAATTTACAATCTCTTGCTGTCCATTTTCCGAGTTCAGGTATTCTTCGTCATCCGGGTTGTTAATATAACCGGTCTCTACAAGTACAGACGGCATCGCTGTATGGTCAAGCACAAATAGTACCTGTTCGCGTACACCTTCGCTACGGCGGCCGTCGGTATCAACAAACTCGCTATTAATTAAATTAGCGAAGTGAATACTTTGTTTTCTGAACCGGTTTTTAAACGCCTCCAATATGATAAATGATTCAGGATCATTAGGATCGTACCCGTTGTACTGATCTTTGTAATCCTTATCATCATACAAATCGGCGTTTTCGCGCAAGGCTTCCACTTGCGGTCCGGTGCGTTTGGTACTATAAACAAGTAAAAGAACTCCCTTACCTGAACGATCTGCTGATGAAACTGTTTTATAAATAGGCGTTTTTTTGCCCCGTTTGCCTTTTTTATAACCTACAACTTCTGTATGCCGCCTATCTGGTAGTGAGTTACAGTGTATGGAGATGAAAAGATCACCCTTATTTGTGTTAGCAATATTAGCCCTTGTACGGAAGGGTACATCCTCATCGGTAGATCTGGTCATGACCACTTTAACGTCAGGCAACGATTTTTCTATCTGCTGCTGTAATTTAAGTGCTATAGACAACGTTACATTACTTTCGTAAGAGAATGACCCATTAGCACCTGACCTAGACCCATTTGACCTGGTGCCGTGACCAGCATCTATAATAATGGTTTTTATCTTATGACTATTTAAAACCGTATCCCTGTCCGCCGAAAACGACCTTAAAGAAAAGAATGAGAAGGCTATTACCAATGCTGCACAACCAAAGTTCAACTTTTTCAATCTGCTCAATAGTTTATTTTTCATTAGTTTTGAACGCTGTTACCCGTATTAACTGTATCTGCAAAAATAATATTCAATATTAATTTTGAAATTTCTAAGCCTCTTTTTTCTGCTTGCGAGCCTGTTAACAGCAAACACGATAGCTGCTGCAAACAGTATTTCTATCAAAATTGCTCCTAAAGATACAATTATTAAGCTTGATACTATACGGGACCGTAAGCTCCTGAAGAAAAAACCAATTCAGAAAAGCACAGCTAAATCTTCTTCACGTAAGTCGGCCGGAGGCAGCGATACAACAGCAAAGGGGGGACTAAAGTCGATAATTAAAGCTACGGCGGAAGATTCGACACATACCGATCGTGTAAATCAGTTGTCTTACCTGTATGGTAAAGCCCACGTAACCTATGAAGATTTTGAACTCGACGCCGAGTACATCCGCATAGATGAAAAAAGACATTTAATTTTCGCCAGGGGAGCTATTGATCCTAAAACAAAACGCTACATTGGTCGTCCGCTATCTAAGCAAAAAGAAGAAAAGCCGGTAGCATCTGACTCATTATTGTTTAATTATGACAGTAAGAAAGGTAAGATATGGAACCCGGCCACTACACAGGATGGTAACTATATTTCAGGTGGGCAGGCTAAGCGCATAAGCGAAGATGAAGTTGCTTACCGAAACGTTATTTTTAGCACCTGTGAGCTGCCGTTCCCTGATACCCACTTTGGTATTGTAATCACAAAAGGTATAGGCCAAAAGAACCGTATAATATCTGGCCCTGCTTACCTGGAGATAGAGGGTGTACCATTGCCGCTGGCGGTGCCTTTTGGCTTTTTTCCGAAACCAAATTCACGCTCCTCCGGCTTGATCTTGCCAACTTTCGGAGAAGACCAGCGCTTAGGCTTTTACCTACGCAACCTGGGTTACTATAAAGCTATAAATGACAACGTTGATGCGACGTTAATGGGATCTATTTTTTCCAAAGGATCTTACGAGCTAAGCCTTAACTCAAGATACCTTAAACGTTATAAATACGGCGGTAACCTTACTTTGAGTTACGGTTCGCACAACTATGGTTTAGTAGGCGATCCTCCACGTAAAGATTTCAACATCAATTGGTCTCACTCACAGGATCCTAATGCACATCCGGGTACAACCTTCAGTGCATCAGTAAACGCCGGAACATCAAGCTATTACCAGAACAATCCCGGTCAAAATAATTATAACCTCGAAGCACTAACTCAGAATAACCTTCGGTCAAGTATCACTTATGGCAAAACCTGGGCTGGTACGCCATTTAACTTAAACGTCAGCTTAGGCCATTCTCAGGACTTAACAAAAAAACAAGTTACATTAGAATTACCCACTTTTAGCTTTAACATGGCTACTATTAGCCCCTTTGATCCTAAAGATCGCGTCGGGGAACAAAAATGGTATCAGAAGATAAATGTGGGTTACAGCCTTGTTGGTACTAATAAGTTGAACGCCGTTCCAGAATCTGAGCTATTCACTAAAGAGACGCTCACCCGCCGTTTACAAAACGGTTTCCAGCACCAGGTGCCTATCTCATTAAACCTTAACATTTTAAAATACTTCCAGTTTAATACCGGCGGTAGTTATACCGAACGCTGGTACTTTCAAACTATCAGGAAAAGTTATGACCGCGGAAGTATTAACGGTCAGTTGATACCCATAACTGATACGGTTGGTGGCTTTGCCCGTGCTGGCGAATACAACTTAAATGCTGGTGTGTCTACTAAGGTTTACAGCACCATTCAGTTTAAAAAAGGCAATATAAAAGCCATACGTACTACTACCACACCACAAATTAGTTTTAATTATCGTCCCGACTATGGCGATCCAAGCTACGGCTACTACCGTACTGCTGTGAGCACTGCATCGGTACCATACCCATACACTGCCCAGCGTTACTCGATTTTTGAGCAGTCGGTTTATGGCGGACCATCAATAGGAAAGCAAGCTGGTATTGGTTTTTCACTTGATAATACAATAGAGGCAAAAGTAAAGGCGAAAAGTACCGACACATCTGGCGTTGACCGGAAAATACCAATACTGCAAGGTTTAACATTTTCTACGTTTTACAATTTTGCAGCAGACTCATTAAAGCTCTCGACAATTAACATGTCTGGCCACACATCTATATTTAGCCAGAAAGTCAATATCAATTTTAGCGGTCTGTTTGATCCATACCAAACTCTCGTGAGAGATTCTATATCTAATGGTGTTAAGCAAAACTATGTTCGCCGTATAAACAAGCTTCGTTTTAGCGACGGTAAATTCCCGCTACTGCAAAACTTTAATCTTTCCATGAGCGCAAGCTTAAATCCATCAACGTTTCGACCAAAGCAGCGCACGGATAACACCATCGCAAACATGACACCAGATCAGGAACAGCGGTTGGCAATGATCAACAGCGATCCAGGTGCATACATCGACTTTAACGTTCCGTGGAATTTATCCATCAACTATTCATTTAACTTTCAAAACAATATCATCAACAGTTCGTCTAGCAATACGGTTATGCTAAGCGGCGATGTAAGCCTTACACAGAAATGGAAAGTGCAGTACAATACAAGTTATGATATCAGGGCAGGTAAATTAAGTAGCGCAACTTCTTTTGCCATTTATCGCGACTTGCATTGCTGGGATCTATCGATACAGTGGCTGCCTTTTGGCTTTTACAAGTCGTACAACGTAACGTTGAAAGTTAAAGCATCTATCTTGCAGGATTTGAAACTGAGTAAACGTAACGACTATACCAACAATCAATCTTTTAACTAATGCTGGCAGAGATTATAACCATAGGAGACGAAATATTAATAGGCCAGATTGTGGATACCAATTCTGCATGGATGGCCGAAAAACTCAATCAGGCTGGTATTAGAGTAAAGCAGATATCATCTGTTTCGGACGACCGCTTACATATTTTAAAAGCGCTGGAAGAAGCTGCCGGCCGTGCGGAAATTATCCTGATAACAGGTGGACTAGGGCCAACTAAAGACGATATTACCAAGAAGACTCTTGCCGAATATTTTAATGTAGTTATGGTGCAAAACGAAGCCGCGTTACAAAACGTACAACAAATCTTTGCCAAGTACAATCGCCCTTTGCTCGACGTGAACCGGAAACAGGCAGAAGTGCCGGCCAACTGCGAAGTTATTTTAAACAAGAATGGTACAGCTCCGGGAATGTGGTTTAATCACAACGAGAAAATTTACGTATCGATGCCGGGCGTTCCCTTCGAAATGAAGTACATGGTAGAAGAAGAGGTTATACCTAAGCTCAAGGACACCTTTAAACTACCTTTTATTATCCACAAGACCATTTTAACTGCTGGCGAAGGAGAATCGTTCCTGGCCGAGAAAATTGCTGATATAGAAGATGCTTTGCCCTCCAACATTAAACTTGCATACCTGCCAAAGTTAGGGCAGGTGAGGTTACGTTTGAGTGCCGACGGCAGCAACGAAGCATTACTACGTGCGCAAGTTGAAGAATATGCCGCAAAGATCATTGAACGTGTGAAGTATGCTGTGGTTGCAGATGAGGATGTTGCTTTGGAAAAAGCAATATTGAACCTGATGGCTGGTAAGGGACTGACGTTATCAACAGCGGAGAGCTGTACCGGAGGTTATATATCTCACTTGATAACACAACATGCAGGATCATCAGCGGTGTTTTTAGGCGGAGTTGTGTCTTATTCAAACACCTTGAAAGAACATATCTTAGGAGTCAAGAGTGAGACCTTACTGAGCTACGGCGCGGTAAGCGAACAAACCGTTACTGAAATGGCTGAAGGTGCTGTACGGAACTTTAAGTCCGATTACTCTGTTGCTGTAACAGGCATTGCCGGTCCTGATGGTGGCACTGACGATAAGCCAGTGGGTACCGTGTGGATAGCCGTTGCTAATGGTACAAAAACATCAGCAAAGAAATTCACATTCGGCAATAAGCGTATTCAAAACATTGAAAGAAGTGCTACAGCTGCATTTTCGATGTTGAATACTTTACTGCACGAAATTGAAGAATAATGTTATAAATTCTATAATTTTGACCACTTGAAGTAAAGTCTGCGTATGGCCAAATACCAATTATTACTGCCGAAAATGGGGGAAAGCGTTGCGGAAGCAACGGTAATCAAATGGACCAAAAGTCTTGGGGATTACATCGAGATTGATGAAGCAGTGATGGAAATTGCGACCGACAAGGTCGATTCTGAAGTGCCATCTCCTGTAGCGGGCAAACTTATTGAACAGCTTTACAAGGAAGATGATGTAGTACAGGTAGGTACAGCCATTGCCGTTATAGAAACCGATCCTGGCAATGAGATAGAACCGGGTTCGGCACAACAACTACCTGTTGCAGTTGATCCTTTGTCATCTACACCTCAGGAGACAAAAGCAGAGGACAATCCGGTAGTATCAAAGATACCCGGATTAAGTCAGCTTGAGACGAATAAGAGCAATGCTGCTGAAGCAGAAGTACCGAAAGCATCAGGCGGCAAGTTTGAAAATCGATTTTATTCTCCGCTAGTAAAAAGCATAGCAGTACAGGAAGGAATTAATACTGCCGAACTTGACAGTATACCAGGCACTGGCGCTGAAGGCCGCCTGACCAAAGATGATCTGCTTAAATATTTAGAACATAGAACGGCTGGTAGTTCACCCAAACCAGCTGCACTACCAAAGCCTGTCGAACAAGACACTCCAGCGCAAATACAAGAACCTGAGCAAGCTAAAGCAGCTGTCAAACAGCAAGCAGCGCCGGAAGCTGCAATACCGGCGTCTAAACCTGCTGTATCCGTTTCAGGTGGCGATGAAATAATAGAGATGGACCGTATGCGTAAATTGATAGCTGACCATATGGTTTACAGCAAGCATACTTCGCCACATGTAACCTCCTTTGTGGAAGTTGACGTTACGGAGTTAGTAGAGTGGCGCGATAAGGTAAAGGGGCCGTTTGAAAAACGTGAAGGACAAAAACTCACCCTAACACCAATTTTTATAGAAGCGGTAGTTAAAGCTATCATTGACATGCCGATGATCAATATTTCTGTAAGCGGAACACAGATCGTCAAGAAAAAGAATATCAACATCAGCATGGCTACAGCTTTGCCAAATGGGAATTTGATTGTACCAGTTATAAAAAGGGCTGATGAACTGAGTTTGCTTGGTCTGGCAAAATCGGTAAATGACCTTGCAAACCGTGCACGCATTGGCAAGCTTTTACCTGATGATGTGAAGGACGGCACATTCACCATAACCAATGTTGGTACTTTCGGGAATGTGATGGGTACGCCTATTATTAATCAACCGCAGGTAGCTATCCTAGCCGTTGGTGCTATTAAAAAGAAACCTGCCGTTATTGAAACACCACAAGGTGATGCAATTGGAATAAGACATATGATGTTCTTGTCCTTGTCTTACGACCACCGCGTTGTAGACGGAATGTTAGGTGGGAGGTTTGTCAGAAAAGTTGGGGATTACCTGGAGAAATGGGACATCAACCGAACGATATAGTTAATTAAATGTGATTTCTTTCTAAAAACAAAAGGCCCAATTTGGGCCTTTTGTTTTCAATCGTCCGGAGTATCTACTAAAAACTCCGTTTTCGCATTTATGCCGAGGCTAAGCTGACCCCTGTTAGCTGATCGGCAAAGGCTACGAATGCCTTGTTGTCTGATATACGCTGTTGATTGTCGATCAGTTTTTGCAAATTGATTTTTCCTGTGACAAACTTATAATCACCTGAATAAAAGCGCTCTTTTATATGAATAAATTCGAGCGCATTAACCAACTCTTCATCTTCATAACGTAAGTAGATGTTTAGTTCTACGTTGTTGGTAAAGTTTAAGTCGCGTACGGCTTTTGCTTTTTTGTATTCGTAGGCATAATCGTAACGCAATGCTGCAATGTCTGACAATACAGCCGAGCCGGTTGGATGCCCCCCTGCGCCTTTGCCGAAAAAGAATTGCTGATCGGCAAATGCAGCCTGTACAGTAACACCATTATATTCGTATTCCACGTTATAAAGGAACTCGCTTTCGGTAACAAATTTTGGCAATACAAACATTGCTACATGCCGTGCATCAAGCTCCTTAGCAACTGGTACGAGTTTAATCTTCAGGTTTTTTTCGCGGGCGTATTGGATATCGTTAGCAGAAAGGTTTTGTATCCCTATGTTAAGCACATCTTTAGGGTCTACAATCACACCATAAGCATGCGAAGCTGCAATAATGAGCTTGAATTTAGCATCAAAGCCACCAACGTCCATCGTTGGGTCCGTCTCTGCAAAGCCAAGGTCTTGTGCCTGCTTTAATGCCGAATCATAATCCAGGTTTTCCAAAAAACCCTTAGAAAGGATGTAATTAGATGATCCATTGAAAATGCCACTAATAGAGTGCAACAGTTCGTTGTCGTAGTATTCTTCAAGGTTGCGAATAATCGGTATACTACCGCAAACTGCACCTTCATAAAGCAGGGACGTACCATGCTTATGTTGAAGTTCAATAAGCTCGTTCAGGTAAGTAGCAATCATTTTCTTACTTGCAGAAACCACGTTCTTACCAGAGCTAAGTGCACGCGAAACAATTTCAAATGCTGCTTCGGTATCGTTTATCAACTCTACAATTGTATTTATCTCGGGGTTATTAAGTATCTCGTCACGGTCGGTTGTGAATAGCTCCTCCGGAAGTGTACGCTGTTTATTAGGATCTTTTATAGCGATCTTAACAATTTCGAGGTTGAGGTTTTTGGTACGGATAATATCATATAGTCCCTGGCCTACAACTCCGAAACCGAAGAGGCCAATATTTAATTTCTTACTCATTAAGCTATCTTTTGCAATTCTATTATTTTTCCTTTAACGTCCGTCTTAAAAAAAGACGTGATTATTTTTGTTAGTAGTTCTGTTTCAATTAAAAATCCATCGTGGCCATAAAAAGAATCCAGTTCAGCGAAAGCTGACTTTGGAATATGTCTGAATAGATATTGCTGCTCTTCTATAGGAAACAACATGTCCGTTTTGATGCCTATGACCAGAGTACGGGCTTTTATCAGGCTCAGCGCTTTCTCGACACTACCTCTGCCACGACCAACATTGTGCGAATCCATAGCTTTGGTAAGGTACCAGTAGCTATATGCATTAAAGCGATTCACAAGTTTTTGTCCCTGGTAGTTTTGATAAGATGATGCTTTAAAGTCACTTAAAAGCGTGCTATCCTCTTCCTGCTGGGTAATGTCGTAGGTTTTATAACCACGGTAGGATAGGAGTGCTATACTGCGAGCGGCTTTCAAGCCCTTAGCACCACCATCCGGCGCTCCGGCGTAGAAAGTACGATCAGCAGTGATTGCCAGGCGTTGAGATTCGTTAAAAGCAATACCCCAGGGTGAATGGCGCGCATTAGTGGCAATAAGTATCAAATTCTTAATACGTTCAGGCTCAATTATGCTCCACTCCATAGCTTGCTGCCCTCCAAGCGAACCGCCGATCAGTATCTCTATAGCTGATATTTCCAGGCAATCTGCAAGGAGTTGGTGCGCTCTCGCCAGATCTCGAGTGGTAAATTCAGGAAAAGCAAGGTAATAAGGCTGACCTGTTATCGGGTTTATAGTAAGCGGATTATCGGAGCCATAGGGTGAACCGATAATGTTTGCACACACTATAAAGTGCTCATCTGGATTAAAGTGGTCATTTTCTCCGAAGAGGCCGTTCCACCAGTCAAATACGTCAGAGTTTGCAGTTAAAGCGTGGCATACCCATATTACATTATCAGCTTTTTTGTTTAAAGTACCGTAGGTATGATAGCCTATTTGCAGACCCTTTAACTTGCGGCCATTTTCAAATTCAAATGTGCCTGTGTATTTAAAAGTTTGTAAACTCATTTCTTTTTTATCGTTACCGCGGGAGCAACTTATTTGGTTGCTCCCTGATAACATCACTTAAAAACTAAAAAAACTAAAATCGTTATGCGAGTTCAGGTTGCTCTATTTTAGCAAATGCCTGTTCAAAATCTGCCTTTATATCATCAATATGTTCTATTCCCACAGCTACCCTAAGCCCTGCCGGTGTTACACCAGCTGCGGCTTGCTCGGCTTCGCTTAGTTGCTGGTGAGTTGTAGCCGATGGCTGGATAATTAATGTTTTAGCATCGCCTACGTTGGCTAAGTGGCTTACAAGCTTAAGGTTGTCGATTACTTTGGAAGCAAGCTCTTTATTACCTTTGATTTCAAATGACAGTACGGCGCCAAAACCATTTTTAAGATATTTCTTTGCCAATGTGTGTTGAAGTGATGACTCCAGACCTGGGTAGTTGACTTTAGCAACCAGCGGATGTTGCTCCAGCCACTTAGCTAGTTCCAGTGCATTGTCTACGTGACGCTGCACACGTAAAGAAAGCGTCTCCAGCCCTTGTATATTAAGCCAGGCGTTAAAAGGGGATTGTGACGGACCGAAATCTCTCAATCCCTCTACGCGAGCTCTGATAATAAATTGTATGTTCCCAAAAGGACCATTAACACCAAATACATCAGCAAACACCAAACCATGATAACCTTCTGCAGGTTCGGTAAACTGCGGGAATTTACCATTACCCCAGTTGTAATTGCCGCCGTCGATTATAGCTCCGCCAATGCTGGTACCATGGCCATTCACCCATTTAGTGGTCGATTCTACAACCACGTGCGCCCCGTGCTGCAACGGGCGAAACAGGTACCCCCCCGCGCCGAATGTATTATCGACTATAAGTGGTAGCTCGTGTTTATTTGCCAACTTGCCAACCTCTTCAAAGTCGGGAATGTTAAATCCTGGGTTGCCGATGGTTTCTACGTAAATTGCTTTTGTTTTATCATCTATGTGCTTTTTTAAAGCCTCAGCAGTGTCGCTTTCGGCAAACCTAACCTCTATTCCAAGGCGCTTAAAAGCAACTTTAAATTGATTATAAGTGCCACCATAAAGAAAAGGAGAGGTAACAAAGTTATCACCAGCCTGTAATATGTTATTCAAAGCAATAAACTGCGCCGCCTGGCCCGAGGCTGTTGCCAGTGCAGCAACACCACCTTCTAAAGCTGCAATGCGTTTTTCAAACACATCAGTGGTGGGGTTCATCAAACGGCTATATATATTCCCAAATTCCTTTAAGGCAAAGAGGTTTGCACCATGCTCGGCACTGTTAAAAACGTACGATGTGGTCTGGTAAAGAGGGACAGCGCGAGCACCTGTAGTGGCATCAACTTCCTGTCCGGCATGTAGTTGTAAAGTTTCGAATTTTAAGCTTGACATGTTCTGTAGATTTTAAGGATTTTGTTGAAATATTACGATTGAGGCGCAGGATAAGGTATCCTGCTTTTCACGTTTCTTCAGAAATAAAAGGGACGTGTGTTTACCGGCTAGCAGCAGCAACACATATAAATACAGCCATTTATATGGTTGTATGCAGAACGGTTAACCGTTTGTGATTGCTTATTATTGTGCTGGAAGTGGATCGTACTTTTCATGATTAAAAATTTATATCCCCCGGGGTTATTTTCCGGGACAGGAATTGGCACCTTCTCCATTCCGGAGGGTTGCCAGCGGTTCTTTGAGCCTGATCTCTCGCCGCTTCTTTATAAACCAAAATCCTTTTGAGGGGAATTGATCAAGGTATCGCTACCAAATAATGTTCCAAATATATGGCGATATAATTTTACTATCCAAATAATATTTCAATTTTATTGTCATATCATAAATATTACTTACCTGTACATGCCTCAATGAGAATCAATTTTTAGCTACTGCCAGAAGTAGTAAACTAAATTGCTATCTTCTGAAAGCAAAATTATATACCACCCGCAGACCTACTATCACCCTGGTATAGTCTGGATCGGCCCGCAACTTTATTGCATCTGCCCTGAGGCTTATTTCGATGTTTTTCCTGTTGTTGATTGTAGGCTCGTAAGCTAACGCAAACGACGGGTAAACCCCTGCAACAACATCGTCACTGCCTGCCACAAAATACCCCATAGCTCCCAGCTTAAGGCTGATGCTATTTGTTATATAGTATTTTGCAGCTAATCCGGCGTACAAAATATCCGCTTTGCGGGTAATGTAAATGGCATTGTTAATTGTGTAGGTATGGTTTGTTTCAGCATTAAGTCGTTCGTACCCAATGGCGGGTACAAGCCCCAATTTATCGTTTAAACGAATACTGCCCTGAGCTATAGCGCCCCATCCAATTTTAAACCCTGCAGCTAAAGGCTGATTTACGCCTGCACCCAAGCCGAACGAGCTCTTCATTTGAGCGGATGCTACGGTATACATCAACACCGATAAAACACCAGTTATAATAGTAATTTTCATGCTTCAAACTTGTTTACTAAAAGTCAATCAGGTATTAACATGCTATAAACATTTGGTGAATTTGCGTTGTGTTGAATACATAAATAGCGCGTAGCAACTGTTTAACATACCGCCATTAACCTAAAGCTTGCTCCAGATCAGCAATAAGGTCATCTATATGCTCAAGTCCTGGGGATACTCTCAACAAGTTAAAAGGAGTCTTGGTATCAGGACCTTCAACGGATGCACGGTGTTCTATTAAGCTTTCCACACCACCAAGACTAGTAGCCTGGGTGAATAGTTTAAGGGTGTTTATTACCCTTCGCGCTTCTGGCTCGCCACCTTTAACCGTAAAGGAGAACATTGCGCCAAAAGCAGTCATTTGCCCTTTTGCTATTTCATGTTGGGGGTGTGATGGCAGGCCTGGGTATAGTACCTGTTCTACTTTAGGATGTTTTTCCAAATAAGCTGTAAGTAACTGCGCATTTGCAACATGCCCACGAACACGGTATGGCAGTGTTTTTATGCTGCGAGTAAGATAGTAACAATCCATAGGCGAGGGGATAGCGCCACCCATGGTTTGTACGTTGCGTATCTTCTCCCACCATTCATTCTTCTCTGCGGTAATCAGCGCTCCGCCCATCAAATCGCTGTGCCCACCAAAGTATTTCGTTGTAGAGTGCATTACCAAATCTGCGCCTAAAGCTAATGGCAGCTGGCAAACCGGCGTTGCAAAAGTATTGTCACAAACCACCTTAATGCCGTGTTCTTTAGCTATTGCAACAGCTTGTTTAATATCTGTAACCTTTAACAATGGGTTAGAGGGCGTCTCCAGCCATATAACACCTGTATTTGGCTTTATGTATGACCTTAAAACCCCTTGATCATTTACGTCAACGAAATCAAACTCCAATATCCCTGCAAAAAGTGTTTTAAGTTGATTACGAAGCCCATGATACATATCATCAGGGGCAATAATGTGGGTACTAGGTTCCAACGCCTGAAACACCGACATTCCCGCTGCGTTACCGGAAGAAAAAGCTGCAGCCTCTATACCGCCCTCCAGTTTCGCTAATACGTTCTCCAGTAAAGCACGGTTAGGGTTTGATGCACGGCTGTACATGTGCCCGCCCGGGTAACCGCCCTCCTGGCCGCGTTGAAAAGTCGTAGCCATTATAATAGGCTGTACTACAGCTTTTGATGTTTCATCTATATGGTTTCCTGCGTGTATCGCTATAGTTTCCAGATTCATATTCAACATTATTACTGCCGCCAAAATAAAAAGAAATATCCAGCAATGTTGTAGCGTTATTCATATCCACAACGTAATTACCTCAAGACATCAAACCCCTAAACTGATGAAATACCTTTACACAATTGTACTATTGACAATATTTAGCCTTTCTGCCTGCAAAAAGGAAGGTATTAACACAGATCTGGATCAAAGTCTCGAGGCATGGTCAGATTTTAAGTCCTCATCTAACAATACCTACTCTTATATTGCGTACTTCGGCTCCTGGACAGGTTTCCATGCAGAAACAAAGCTGACAGTTGTAAACGGTAAGGTAAATCTGCGCGAATATAAATCAGGTCATTACAAGCCAAATACAAATGAACTGGTGGTAGAAAATAGCTGGACAGAAAGCGGCGCTACATTAAACACCCACACCGACGGGCACCCATTACTCACCATAGATGAAGTGTATACCAAAGCTAAGCACGAATGGCTTAATGTCGACAAAAAGCAAAATGATATCTACTTCGAAGCTGAAAACAACGGTGTTATTTCATCCGCAGGCTATGTGCCAAAAAACTGTGCTGACGATTGTTTTACCGGTATTAAAATAAAAGAAATCAAGGTGTTTGTGAAAGAGATCAAGTAGCCATATAAGGACATTTTGCCGTTCCAAAACCTTCAATTTCCACACTTTTTAGTAGAAGAAAAATGGTTTGGGAGAAACGCTGCAAGGCGGCGCATTAAAATTATCTACTTTGGAAAAATACCAGGATTTGCTAGGTTCGATAAAGGTCACCCCGCGTGAGGTTATCCGATTTGGTAAACTGACCGTCATTTTAGATGTTCAAACACCAATGGCTTAAATTGACTTTGCCCCATACCCACGCTTTTTGCTACATTTGCCTAAATTATTTTGTTAAATGGAAGCACCAGAAGCCCTCCAGGTGTTGATAAACAACCCGCAGCTTTCACCCGAACTCAAGGCCATCGCTCAAAAGGTTCTTCAAAAAGAACGCATAACTTTTAACGAATGCGTACTGCTCTACGAAACAGCAGAACTTGGTTACCTCGGCGTTTTAGCCAACTACATACGCGAACAAAAACACGGCGATAAAACTTACTTTAACCGTAACTTCCACATCGAACCAACAAATTTGTGCGTATACGATTGTAAGTTTTGCTCTTACTCGCGACTGATTAAACAGCGTGGCGAAGGGTGGGAGTACACCATGGAAGAAATGCTGGACATTGTAAAGAAATACGATGATCAACCTGTTACAGAGGTACATATTGTGGGTGGCGTATTGCCTCAGTATGACGTTCCCTTTTATGCCGAACTATTTAGCCGGATCAAGGCGCATCGTCCCGAGTTGCATGTAAAGGCGCTTACTCCGGTAGAATATCACTATATATTCAAGAAAGCGAAGCTGGACTATGCTACCGGCATGAAGCTTATGAAGGATGCCGGGCTGGAATCAATGCCGGGCGGAGGAGCCGAAATATTTCACCCGGAGGTGCGTGACAAAATTGCCAAAGACAAGTGTACAGGCGACCAGTGGTTGGCCATACACGAGGAATGGCATAAGCTGGGGATGCGCTCAAACGCTACCATGCTTTACGGCCATATAGAAGAATACTGTCACAGGGTTGACCACATGGAGCGCCTGCGCGAGCTACAGGACCGTACCGGCGGATTTCAAACCTTTATACCGCTTAAGTTCCGTAATCAAGACAATCAGATGAGCAACGTGCCGGAATCCACAGTAGTGGAAGACCTGCGCAACTACGCCATAGCACGTATCTACCTGGACAATTTTGACCATGTAAAAGCTTACTGGGCTATGATCAGCCGGACAACGGCACAGCTTTCACTTAATTTTGGTGTGGATGATATTGATGGTACGCTGGATGATACCACCAAAATATACTCTATGGCAGGTGCGGAGGAACAACATCCTGCTATGAGTACCAGGCAATTGGTAGAGTTAATAAAAAATGCAGGACGGCACCCGATAGAACGGGATACGCTGTACAACGTAGTAACTGATTATAAAGATCATCAGTTTGAGGAACAGGAAAAACCCCGCTACTACAAACTGCCGGTAATCAATTAAGCTAAAAGCAGAATGAATAAAGCTTAAAGTGGAATAATTCTGAAGCTTGGCCTTCTGCATCTAACAAAATGATAAAGACGCTATACATAGTACGCCACGGACAAACCGAACTTAACAGACAAGGCATAGTACAGGGCCGCGGCCGCGATACTGATCTTAACGAGGAGGGGCGGGCCCAAGCGCATCAGTTTTATGATGCTTATAAGGATGTACCTTTTGATAAGATATACATATCTAAGCTGAAGCGTACGCAGCAAAGCATACAGCCCTTTATTGATGCAGGCATCCCTTACGAAAAGCTGGAGGGACTTGACGAGTTGGCCTGGGGTAAATACGAGGGGCAACCCGCAAGCCCTGAAACAAAAGGTGCTTTTCTTGACTTAATGCGGGCGTGGGTAAGCGGCGACCTCGACGTTAAGTTTGAAGGTGGCGAAAGTCCCAACGAAGTTGAGATTCGTCAGCGGGAGGCCTTGAAGGTTATCATGAGCCATCCCGAAGAAAAAACGGTTTTGATATGTATGCACGGCCGTGCTTTGCGTTTGCTGCTATGCGTACTTACCGGCAAGCCGCTTACCGAGATGGACAGCTTTCCCCATCAAAATCTCGTACTTTATAAAGTTGCCTTTGATGGTGAAAGATACGAGATCATCGATTTCAACAACGCTCAACATTTAAAGAATTCAGAACAGATACGTGAGAAAGATCAGAATATCCGCCGTTAGTTATACCAACACAAAACCTTTCTTATACGGACTACAGCGCTCGGCCATAATGGACAGGATAGACCTGAGCCTTGATATGCCATCGGACTGTGCTCAAAAACTAATTGATGACAAAGCCGATATCGGCCTTATACCCGTGGCGGCTACACTCAGCCTGCCTCAGTGGGAAATTGTCTCGGCTTATTGTATAGGCGCGGTTGGCCCGGTAAACTCGGTATTCATCTTTAGCAACTGCGACATCAGGGAAGCTGCCCGTGTTCAGTTAGACCCGCAGTCACGCAGTTCTAACAACCTCGCGAAAGTGCTGTTAAAGAACTATTGGAAAGTATCGCCGGAACTGATTATTGATGCCGCAGACTATGCGGAGCCTACTGATGAGCGTACTGCCTTTGTACAAATTGGCGACCGCACCTTTGGTAAAACAGACCAATATCCGTTTGTATATGACCTTGCCGAAGAGTGGCAGAAGTTTACGGGCTTGCCGATGGTATTTGCTGCCTGGATAGCCAACAAACCTATCCCTGACGACTTCATGAAAGATTTCGATGCAGCATTAAAGTACGGACTTAATCATCGTAAAGAGCTGCTGCAAGAACTTCCACAACGTACAGATTTCGACCTGGAGGACTACCTCATGCACCGACTGGACTTTGATCTTACTGAAGATAAAAGGAAAGCCTTGTACTTATTTTTAGATTATATAAAAGCGTTGTAAGATTAACTATGCAAAGCTCAATGCTATCAGGTGGAAGTAGCCATATCCGTTATGGACATTACAGATACCCGCGGATGTTAAATGTTGTTTGTCCTGGATGTCTGAATAAAGCAGCACTTGTCCATACTAAAGCACCTGCAAGCTTTGAACACTTTTCAGATACTGATTTTAGAGAAAATTTTTGGCAGTTTTCATGTCACAGTTGCCTGAAAGAAACTATATGCGATTGGACCGCAACGAAAGAATATAGCTTAAGATTTGTGGTTGATGTAAGAGGCTTGACAGTTTGGGCCTGGAATGAAAATCATTTTACATATCTGATCTCGGTATTTTCCGGGAATGAGTTAAAAGATAGTCCTTGGGCTACTTTCAAAACGTACGTTCCCAAAACTTGGCTTCTTAAATTAAAAGGTAAATCGGCCATTAGTAAGCTGAATAAACTCCTACAACACGATTGAGCTAGTATCTCACAATAAAGTTATCATACAATAACCTGAGTATCACTATCTCTTTACTTCAAATAAGCCGCTATTAGTAAAGCAGAACAAGTTTAAAAGATCACTCTATTACGAAGCCGTCTTCAATAGACAAAACCACTCTAGCTGGTAACGAATACCTCAAATTACAAGCATTCTGCAAATTTTTAAAACCATATTTACTTAAAGGCATTCCCTTTTAAAAGGTAAATATGATCTCAAATACAACTCTCAAAAATCAGGTTGCCATTGTTACCGGTGCAGATAGCGGCATTGGTAAAGGCATAGCTATTGCTTTGGCGGCAGCAGGCGCAAAAGTATTGGTTAACTACGTTCATAATCAAGAATCTGCAAACGAAGTTTTAGCGCAAATTGAGCAAGCTGGCGGGGAAGCTTTCGTCTTTCAGGCTGATGTAAGCCAGGAACCGGAGGTACTAAAGATGTTTGCTGCTGCTAAAGATAAATACGGCAATGTAGATATACTGGTAAATAATGCCGGTTTGCAGAAGGACGCCAAGCTGGTAGATATGACACTTGACGAATGGAATAAGGTTATTAGTGTGAACCTAACCGGCCAGTTCCTGTGCGCACGTGAAGCTGCTCGCGAGTTTATAAAAAAGGGCGTGGTAGAAGGGGTGAGCAAAGCAGCAGGAAAGATCATATGCATAAGCAGCGTTCATGAGGTTATTCCATGGGCTGGCCACGTAAACTATGCAGCCAGCAAAGGCGGTATAAGCCTGATGATGAAGAGCATGGCGCAGGAACTTGCCCCACATAAAATAAGGGTAGTGGGTATTGGGCCGGGCGCTATACAAACACCGATAAATAAGGAGGCTTGGGATACACCAGAAGCACTCAATAAATTATTGGAACTAATACCTTATGGCCGTATAGGCAAGCCGGAAGATATCGGCAACCTTGCTGTTTGGCTCGCTTCAGACCAGTCGGACTACATTACAGGCACCACTATATTCATGGACGGCGGGATGACCTTATATCCCGGCTTTGCAGATAATGGTTGAAATACTCCAACGTGTCAGTATAATGTAATAAACATCAACTAAACAGGTAATAGATTTACTTAGTGTATATTTTACAATAAGGATGAGTACATTTCATTAGCATATTGTAAAATATACACTAACTATCACCTTTAATTTTAAAAAATTTTCATTTAGATAGGTTTTGTTGTGAAAATATCTTAAAAGTACGCAGTTATTTGGAAATTCCTCAACGCAGGTGTAAATTTGTTGCAGAAATTAAAAAGTAAAAGACATATGAAAAAGATATTTTTAACCATCGCAACTGCTGCACTGTTCACCGTTAACTCATTCGCTGCTAACACTGCTGCTACAACTAACGAAGGCGATAATGCAACTTACGCTGCCATTACTAAATTCAACACCGATTTTGTTAAAGCTGAAAACGTGACCTGGAAAGTTACAGGTAACTTCCAGAAAGCTACTTTCACTATCGACGGTAATCAAATGTCAGCTTTCTACAGCCTGCGTGGCGAATTGCTTGGTACAACACAAACTGTACAATACAAAGCTCTTCCAGAAAAAGCTAAAAAAGAAATCGCAGCTAAATACGAAGGCTACTTTGCTAAAGAAGTAATCAAATACGAAACCGGCGAAGATAACAGCTTTGAGAACACAGTGTACTTTGTTGACCTTAAGAAAGGTACCGACGAGTTCTTGTTGAAAGTTACTCCATCATCAAACGTAGCTTTTTTCCAGGCTGTAAAATAATCCTGTAATCCACAAAATTGTTATAGGCAAAGGCCGCTCTTTACAGGGCGGCTTTTGTTGTTTAAATGCCTAATTTACATTTTCTTAACGCCCGGAAAATATTTTACTTGGATATTAATAATTTTATATATTTGATGTAGATAGTTGTACATTCCATACTTGATCTATAAACCATTATACTCAGTTGAATTACTTACTGATCATTTAACAAAATTTTAATCCATTAATTTATTATTTATGAAAACTGGAAAAGTAAAATGGTTCAACACACAAAAAGGCTATGGCTTTATAGTTACTGAAGATGGTAAGGACCTGTTTGTACACTTCAAAGATGTGCAGGGCGGTGTTAACGCAATTAAAGACAACGATACTGTAGAGTATGATGTTGAGGACGGCAGAAAAGGATTACAGGCTGTAAACGTTAAAAAAGTTTAATCAGACATAATTAAAATATAAAAGCCCCTGCATGCAGCAGGGGCTTTTTTGTGCAGAAAAATTAGGCTGCATTATCAGCAATATCTACATTAGCCCAACTAATATTTTCTTTGTTGACATTATGACGCAAGCCCCTTCAGCAAAAATCACCAAAAACGCGCTCTTCCTGGTTATAGTAGCCTCGCTGGGTTACTTTGTGGATATATATGACTTGCTGGTATTTGCCATTGTACGCAAAGCCAGCTTTCATGATATCGGTATACCCGACGCAGACATGCGGGTACAGGGAGAATTTGTGATCAATTGTCAAATGTTTGGTTTGCTATTGGGCGGTATTTTGTGGGGCATTATAGGGGATAAGTACGGCCGCATAAAAGTGCTGTTCGGGTCTATATTGCTCTACTCTGTTGCCAATTTCGCCAATGGTTTTGTGCACGATGTTAATACCTATGCAACCATTCGCTTCATAGCAGGTATTGGTTTGGCGGGGGAGCTGGGTGCCGGCATAACGCTGGTAAGCGAAACTTTGAGTAAAGAGAACCGTGGCTACGGAACCATGATAGTGGCTGTTGTAGGTTTATTTGGCGCTACAGCCGCTAATTTGGCAGCTAAGCATGGCTGGCAAAATGCATACTTTATTGGCGGTGGGTTAGGCGTACTATTGTTGCTGCTACGTATAGGTACGTTTGAATCGGGCATGTACAAAAATGTGGCAGACAGCAAAGTATCTAAGGGCAATATGCTTATGCTATTTACCAATAGAAAACGCTTCTTTAAATACCTTAATTGTATACTCATCGGTATGCCATTGTGGTTTGTGGTGGGCATACTCATCACCCAATCACCGGAATTTGGCCGTGAGCTTGGTGCTAAGGAGCCGTTGAATGCGGGAGATGGTATTATGTATTCTTACATCGGTATTTCCATAGGAGACCTTTTCGCCGGCATATTTGCACAGCTAACACGCTCGCGCAGGCTTACTATGCTGGTGTTTCAGGTGCTGTCTTTAATCAGCGTTATCCTTTATCTCAACGCGTACGGCATTACCGAAAAGCAATTTATCTGGCTGTGCCTGTTTATGGGCTTCTCTGTAGGGTATTGGGCAACATTTGTCACCATCGCTTCCGAGCAGTTCGGCACCAACATCAGGTCTACGGTTACTACCACGGTGCCCAACTTTGTCCGTGGCGCGCTTATTCCCATAACTCTAATCTTCGAATGGTTTGTGCGGTACTTTACCGCACATGGCGGTAAAGATTCCAGTATAATAAAAGCAGGGTACGTGATGATGTTCATCGTAACAGCCGTTGCATTATTTTCTTTGAGCCGCCTTAAGGAGAGCTTTGGCAAGGATCTCAATTACGTCGAGGACGAAGCATCGACTGCTTAGGCTGATTGACGCACTTCGAAGGCGTACCTGCGGGATAATTCTTTTTTTGATTATCGGCTAAATAGTTCACAACTTTGCCTGCTTGACATTGTTTGTATAAGATCAGCTATCCGGTTGATCATAACTAACCTCATATGCCTACTAAAGAGCAAATAGCCGAAGATTACCGCCTAATTCAGGACGAAATATGTGCAGCACTTGAAGCTGCCGACGGACTGGCCAAGTTTGAAGAAGAACTTTGGGAGCGCGATGGTGGCGGTGGCGGCCGCACCCGGGTTATACAAAATGGTAATGTTTTGGAAAAAGGCGGAGTTAATTTTTCGGCAGTTGAAGGTAAGCTGCCAGCCTCGGTACAAAAGGCGCTTAACGTACCACATGATAACTTTTTTGCCACAGGGGTATCAATTGTAATACATCCTAACCATCCGTTGGTACCCATCATTCACATGAATATACGGTACTTCGAGATGCCCGCTGAGGACGGCGACGCTCCTGTGAGATGGTTTGGCGGCGGTATAGATCTTACCCCACATTATGTGTTTGATGAAGATGCGCGTTTTTTCCACCAGCAGTTAAAGGACGTATGCGACAGGTTCAATACCGAATTTTATCACAGATTTAAAGTTTGGGCGGATGACTACTTTTTCATAAAACACCGGGAGGAGACACGCGGCATCGGTGGTATTTTTTACGATCGCCTTACAGCCAATGATGAAATAAGCTGGGAAACCATCTTTGAGTTTTCCAAAGCGCTTGGCCGGTCGTTCATCCCGACTTATGTTGAGTTAATAAACCGCAACCGCAGCAAGCAGTTTACTCCGGCACAGCAACAATGGCAATACCTGCGGAGGGGCCGTTATGTGGAGTTTAACCTGGTGTATGATGCAGGCACTAAGTTCGGGCTGGAGACTAACGGGCGAATAGAATCGATACTGATGAGTTTACCACCAACATCCAAGTGGCCGTATAACTTTCAGCCTGAAGAAGGCAGCGAAGAAGCAAGAACGTTATCGTTATTAAAAAAGGGTATCAATTGGGTTTAGATAAGAAAATACTCCGCAAGAATGGTGCTACAATAATAGTATACATTTTTCTGGCATATACAGCATTGTTAATTTAAAGACAAGTCAGTACAAGGTACTATACTTTTAAGCTCTGCCCTGATTTTTATTATAACTACTTTTGTTATGATAGTCAGATGGTATCAAAGTTATATGAAAGATGAAATGGCTGCCGCTTATAGTTACGGCCTATTGATACTGCCTTCACTAACAATTTTCATTATAGCAGTTTTATTTGTTTTGCTTTCAATCCAATGTTAAAAAGATATACAGCATGTTTTGTAGCGGCAATTAGTTTTTTATTTGCTTTTACAACTATTAAATCTTTCAAGGGCACTTACGAATACGCCGGAGGTATATACAACGGTAAACCCGAAAAAGCTTCTGCCGAATATAAATTACAGCGTGTGTATGGCAAGGCCGATTACCAGGGTACTTTTATAGCACCCGGTGAGGACACTATCATATACGAGAAGGGCGACTATAAACTATTACCCGACACCTGCCTGGAAACACAAACATTTAGTTCACAGCCTTCTAAATGGCTTAACACCACACTTCGTTATCAATATAGAATAAGCCATGACACACTTACTTTCAGCGGTAAACTGCCCAATGGCACAACAGTATTAGAATACTGGAAAAAAGTGAAGTAGCTGCATGTTGTTCCGGCCGCCTTTTAACCATGTTTTAAGTATAAACAGGTGGATAAAACATCCGATTGTTAGCAAAAAGTTACCCCTGCAAGCATATTAATTCTTACCTTCGCAGGTCGTGTAAAAACATCTATAACTAGCGACTTACTAATTATATTTCTCACTTAGAAACACAATGGCTGAAGAGACAGAAAACGATAGCGCTCACAGAGAAGACAGAATAATTTCGATAAACATTGATGAGGAAATGCGATCAGCTTACATCGATTATTCGATGTCGGTTATCGTATCAAGGGCGCTGCCCGATGTGCGCGACGGTTTAAAACCTGTGCACAGGCGTGTACTTTACGGCATGCTTGATCTGGGGCTTAGCAATAATAAACCTTATAAAAAATCTGCCCGTATAGTGGGAGAGGTACTTGGTAAGTACCACCCGCATGGTGACACCTCTGTATACGACGCGATGGTACGTATGGCGCAGGACTGGAGCTTAAGGTATCCGTTTGTAGAAGGCCAGGGAAACTATGGATCTATAGACGGCGACGAACCAGCGGCAATGCGTTACACCGAGGCAAGGCTCGAGAAGATTGCAGAAGAAATGCTTGCCGACATCAATAAAGATACTATTGATTTCCAGCTGAACTTTGACGACTCGCTGCAGGAGCCAACGGTTCTGCCAGCCAAGTTCCCTAACCTTCTGGTAAACGGTGCTTCGGGTATTGCGGTAGGTATGGCCACCAATATGGCGCCGCATAATCTCTCTGAAGTTATTGATGCAACTGTAGCGCTGATAGACAACCGTCAGATAGAGATCAGCGAATTGCTTAAGTACGTTAAAGGCCCTGATTTTCCTACAGGTGGTATCATCTACGGTTTTGAAGGCCCTCGTCAGGCGCTGGAAACGGGCCGGGGTCGTGTAGTGATCCGCGCCCGCGCCGAAATAGAAACCTACAATGGCGATCGCGAACGCATTATAGTTTCTGAAGTGCCTTACCAGGTTAACAAGGCGCTAATGATTGAGCGTACTGCCGAACTGGTTAACGAAAAGAAAATAGAAGGTATATCGGCCATTCGCGACGAAAGTAACCGCGAGGGTATACGGGTGGTTTACGAGATCAAGCGCGATGCTAACGCAGCTATCGTTCTTAACAACCTTTATAAATACACAGCGCTGCAAACATCTTTCAGCGTAAACAATATTGCACTTGTAGGTGGCAGGCCAATGCTGCTTAACCTGAAAGATCTTATACACCACTTTGTTGAGCACCGCCATGAGGTAGTTATCCGCCGTACCAAGTACGAGCTTTCTGAAGCTGAGAAACGTGCCCACATCCTGGAAGGTTTGCTTATAGCGCTGGATCATATAGAAGAGGTTATCCGCCTTATTCGTGCATCATCTACACCTGATGAAGCCCGTGAGGGTTTGATATCAAACTTTGGTTTAAGCGATATACAGGCACGAGCCATTCTTGATATGACCTTAAGAAGGTTAACCGGACTGGAGCGTGATAAAATTCGTGACGAGTACGATGCGCTGATGAAAACTATTGATTATTTGAAATCAATACTTGCTGACGAGGGTTTGCGTATGCAGATCATCAAAGATGAGTTGCTGGAGATAAAAGAAAAGTATGGCGACGAACGTAAGACCGAGATAGTTCACTCGTCTGCAGAAATGCAAACAGAAGACTTTATTGAGGATGAGGACGTTGTAATTACCATCTCACGTGAAGGATATATCAAACGTACTTCCCTTACCGAGTACCGCAGACAAGGAAGAGGTGGTAAAGGCGCTATCGGTAGTAACAGTCGCGATGCTGACTTTATAGAGCACTTGTTAATAGCATCTAACCACAATTACATGCTGTTCTTCACCGAGGCGGGTCGTTGTTTCTGGCTTAGGGTATTTGAAATTCCTGAAGGTACACGTACTTCTAAGGGCCGTGCCATACAGAACATTATCAACATACCAAAAGAGGAGAACATCAAGGCTTATATTAAACTGAAGAGCCTTAAAGATCAGGATTACCTTGATAATAACTTTATTATCATGTGTACCAGAAAAGGTGTCATCAAGAAAACATCCCTGGAGGCTTATTCACGCCCGCGTGCTAATGGCATAAATGCCATCAACATTAACGAGGGCGATTCTTTACTAGAGGCAACACTTACCACTGGCAGCAGCGAAATTGTTATGGCACTCCAATCTGGCAGGGCAATACGCTTCAATGAGTCTACCGTAAGGCCTATGGGCCGCACCGCAACAGGTGTGCGTGGCATAAGTTTAGACAGCGACAACGACGTTGTTGTAGGTATGATAGCCATTGATGATAAAGAGACTACTGTGTTGGTGGTATCTGAAAAAGGTTATGGAAAACGTACTGATATTGAAGATTACCGCGTTACTAACCGTGGTGGTAAAGGTGTCCGTACCTTAAACATAACTGAAAAAACTGGAAACCTTGTGGCCATAAAAGGTGTTACAGATAAGGAAGACCTGATGATCATCAACAAATCAGGTATCATTATCCGTATAGCTATGAATGAGCTGCGTGTTATGGGCCGTGCAACGCAAGGGGTAAGGTTAATAACATTAAAGGATAATGACGCAATAGCATCAGTTGCTAAAATAGAACACAGCGAGGAAGAAGCTTTAGAAGAAGCAATAGTAGCTGAGGCAGAAATGGATAAAGAAATAGCTTTGGAAACAGATGCCGATATTGAAGCAGGTACAGAAGATCTGCCTATTCGTCCGGATACAGAAATCGATACAGGTGAAGAAGGAGAGGAGCCGGCTGACGATTCAACAGAACAATAATAATTTACTATGCAGCATACCCGTAAAATAGGTTTACTGATAATTGTAGGGTTGTTTATTACTTCTTTTGCTTCTGCACAATCAGAAGCGTTAAAGGTTGTAGTAAACAACCTTGCTTTTTATAAGCAGAAGAACGACCTGCAATTTTTAGCACGAGCGAAAAAATCTGCAGACAGTTTAATCGTAACCCGGTCAGACTCGAACGATCTGGACAAGAACATGTACAGGCTTATCGTTAATTCAAGTATCCTGTACATTGATTCGCTTAACAAGCTTAATCAGCCGGAGAACTTCCTGGATCAGACATCGGCTTTACTGGAAAAACTTGCAGCACGACAAAAAGCATATAAATTTCAGCCAGAGATTGACTATTCAAAACGTTGCCTAACAAATGTTTATATAAGGCGAGGGTTTCAATACAGCAGCAGCAATGATTTCGCAAAAGCAACTGCTGCTTTCCAGAAGGCCAAAGCCTACTCGCCGGATCACAAACGTATAAACGCCTACATTGCATTTGCCAGCAACAAGCAGGGAAATTTGCAGGAAGCAGCAAAAAACATCACTAATTTGTTAAATAGTGACAGCACAAGAATAGAGTATATAACCGCCGCCTCAGCAATTTATAAATCCATGGGTGATACTGCAAAGGCGCTTCAAGTTATTAAAAGAGGAAGGCGCCTGCTGCCTAATGATAAGCAATTGCTACAGGACGAAGCCAATATCTACAACAACAAAAAAGATTATCGCTCGTTAGAACCGTTGTTAATTCAACTTATAGAGAACAACCCTGCCAACGCAGAAATTACATTTGTGGCAGCGAATTGTTACGACAGACTAAACCAGTATGATAAGGCAGAGTCTCTATACTTAAGAGCTATTGAGTTAAATGGTGCTGCATACGAACCCGTTTTCAATTTAGGCTTGCTGTACCTGAAAAAAAGCGAAGTAAAAACTGATACCGACGGCAGAAATATAACTAACGCAATACTTTGGCTGGAAAAAGCTAATGAGATGGTGCCCAGAGATAAAAAGTGCCTGGAAGTACTTCAATTAGCCTACGCAAAAACCGGCAATCAAACACAGCTGGAGAATATTTCCGAACGTTTAAAACAAGTAACCAACTAGGATGAAGAGGAGAGGAGCTCCGACGTTCATCGCAACTTAAATACAAAAACAGAAAGTATGAAAATTAAATTTTTAATGGCCGGCCTTTTAGGTGTTATGTCAATGACTGCATTTGCGCAAAAAGGTGAGCTGAATAATGCGCAAAGTGAATTTGATAAGTATCAGGGACTAAAGCAGGTGCCAAAAATGGCTGAAGCTAGTTTAAAGAATGCAAAAACATCTATTGACAAAGCCGCTGTTAATGAAAAAACAGCCACATTGCCACAGACCTTCGCCGTTAAGGGTGCCATTTATGCCACGCTTGCACAACTAGATAGTATACCGTCAACTTCAGCGCCGCTGGCAAATACTGCAGAAGAAGCGCTTAAAAAAGCTAAAGAGTTAGATACTAAAGGAGAATATAAAAAAATCATAGCAGAAGGTTACAATTCTCTGGCCCTTCAGCAGCGCTCTATAGGAGCTTCTTATTATGCCAAACAAGATTATGCTTCTGCATTCAAGGCTTTTGAAAACTATCAACGCATACTTCCTGATGATACCACGGCAATTTATTATACTGGTATAGCAGCGTATAATTCACAGAACTTTCCTGCCGCTGTAGCAAATTTTAGCAAGCTGGTTACCACTAAATACTCGGATAATGAAACTATTTACGACAAATTTCTATTACCGGCTATGTTAAATAACAAAGACACCGCCGGAGCAATTAAAACAGTCGGAGAAGCTTTAACCAAATACCCTAAAAGTTCTTCATTACGGGAAAGAGAGGTGTTAATCTACATTACGTCAGGAAGATCAAAAGAAGTTATTGACAAGTTACAAGCTTCAATTGCGGCTGAACCTAAACGTAAGGAGCTATATTACTATGCGGGAGTTGCGTATGGGCAAATTGCTGAACAAGCAGTTCAACAAGTTAAATCATCTAAGGATGCAGCGGCTAAAACAGCAGCAAAGTCCACGAAAGATGGGTATTACGAAAAAGCTGTAGCTATGTACAAAAAGGCTTTAGAATTAGATCCTAACTATTATGAACCACTTCTAAACCTAGGTTCAGCATTGCTGTCGCCTGCAATTGATACATTTAATGCGGCTAATAACCTTCCAACAAAGGCCACACAAAAAGAGTATAATGATCTAATGGCTAAAGCGACAGCACAATTTGAAGCTGCTAAGCCGTACTTGTTAAAGGCGGTTGAGTTACAGCCAAAAAATCCTGAGGCGGTAGGTAATTTAATAATTTACTACAAAGGCAAAAAGGATGACGCCAACGTTGCTAAATACAATAAGATACTTAAAGATTTACAATAAATGACCAAACAAAAAAGCCACCTCGCAAGGTGGCTTTTTTGTTTATCAAACCTGGCAAGTAACTATTCAAGATAGGACAACATTTCGCCGTCATTACTTAACATAATGTTAATTATGTGAATAAATTAATCAGAAATCTTACGCTTTAAAACCACCTAATTCAGGCCGTTATTTATAAATAACTAAATGATATCAGGATGATAAACTATCATCAATTCATGCTTAAGATTGTGCAGTTTAACAACTAACAAGATGAATTTACAAATAAAAAACAAAGTAGCGTTAATAACAGGATCAACAGCAGGTATTGGATATGCTATTGCGAAATCGTTGGCAAACGAAGGTGCAACTGTAATTATTAATGGTCGTGGTGCAGAACGCGTGAACAATGCGGTAGAAAAGATAAAGTCCCAAACTGGTAATGAAAACGTTCGGGGTATTGCTGCCGACTTTTCTGACGTACAGCAGATTGATCATCTTATAACATCTTTACCAGATGTAGACATTCTTGTAAATAACGTTGGAATATTTGATCCTAAGGAATTTGGTAAGATACCTGATGAGGAATGGATCAAGTTTTATGAAGTGAATGTATTGAGCGGTGTACGTTTATCACGTGCTTATCTCCCTAAAATGCTCACAAAAAATTGGGGACGTATTATTTTTATTTCAAGCGAATCTGGTTACCAAATTCCTGTGGAAATGATCCACTACGGTATGACTAAAACTGCACAAATTGCGGTTAGTCGTGGACTAGCAGAGCTTACTACCGGCACAAACGTTACCGTGAACACTGTTTTACCCGGTCCTACAGCGTCTGAGGGAGTTGGAGATTTTATCAAAGCTATGGCTAAAGAACAAAACAAATCCCATGAAGAGATAGAAACTGACTTCTTCGCTCACATCAGGCCGACGTCGCTAATAAAAAGGTTTATTGAGCCTGAAGAAATAGCCAGTCTGGTTACGTTTGTGGCTAGCCCGTTATCATCAGCTACTAATGGCGCCACATTACGGGCAGATGGCGGGGTACTTAAATCGGCATTCTAATACAACAAAAAGAGCCGGACGACTGTCCGGCTCTTTTTGTAATGGCAAAAAATTACTGAGGAACTTTTTTGCTGGTGTCTCTTGTAGTCGTATCGGTTTTGGCCGTACTATCAGTTGTAGTTGCCGGTGTCGACATTGTTGCTGTTGAATCTGTTTTGGTGCTATCTGATCCGCTGCCTGCTGCTTTCTCTGAACTGCATCCTGCTGCCAATCCACCGATCATTGCCGCGACAAGCGCGAAACTTAAAAATTGCTTTTTCATAGTAGTATAAGTTAGAGTTGACGATTTTGTTAATTACATGAAATGGTACAACCAGTTAGCTTTTAACTTGTTTTCCAAATCAGTTGAAAGTTTGCAAACACCGTACCAACATTAAATTAAACTCGCAGTATCCGTCTGAATTGAAGATGTTTTTTCTGATATTAGCCTCAATGCTAGTTTCGGCAACTACCCTCAAGTGGCTCTTGCGTATGTACCCCCCTCTCCTCTTTCAAAGGATTTGGACTATAGGTTTTCGACCTGATTTTAAGGGTGTAAAGGTAAGGGTAAACAAAAGTTTGCTCAATAAAAACTATAACGGTTCAATATTCGGCGGGGCTATATTTGCCGCTGCAGATCCGTTTTTACCTGTTCTATTTCACCAAATTTTGAATTCAGATGGTAAGCGCAATCTGAAAGTATGGTCTAAATCTGCTAAGATTAATTTTCTAAAGCCTGCTTTTACTGATTTGCATTTTGAGATTAGTTTAGACGATAAAGTAATACAAGAAGCTAAGGAAACGTTAATTGTAACGGGTAAGTACGAACAATTCTTCCCAATTGATTTTTATAACAACTCACGCGAGCTATGCGTATCTGTACTGGTACAGGTTTATGTAAGAGACCTTGACATTTCTAAAACCCTTATATAAATATGGCTGTATTTATGAACGATAATGCTTTTCACAAAAAGGGTTACGAGATCTCTACAGATAAGCAAAAGCTTGATTTTGACTTGATATTTGACTACCTTGATAAGCAATCTTATTGGGCTAAAGGAATGCCGCAGGAGAAGCTCAGGATAGCTCTGGATAACTCCATGTGTTTCGGGGTATACAAAAACAATGCTCAAGTTGGATTAGCCAGAGTAATCACGGATAAAGCGACATTTGCTTACCTATGTGATGTGTTTATACTTGAAGAACATCGGGGAACCGGACTGTCCAAATGGCTTATGCAAACTATTCTTGCACACCCAGAATTGCAAGGACTACGAAGATGGTCTCTAGCTACGTCGGATGCACATGGATTGTACAGCCAATTTGGCTTCAGCATTGTTAGCAATCCTGAGAACTGGATGCAGATACATACGCCTTATAAAGATTAACAAGAAACGGCAATGAACTTAAGGAGACAGATTTTAGAGGGTGAAGGCGTATCGCTCGATTTTAAGAAGACCATTACCAGTTGCGAGAAGATTGCCAAAACAATGGTGTCTTTTGCTAACAATGTTGGTGGACGGCTGCTTATAGGCGTGCTTGACGATGGTACAATAAAAGGTGTGAAATCTGAAGATGAAGAACGTTACATGATCACCCGTGCCGCAACTTTCTTTTGCCGCCCCGCACTGGATCCTATATTTGAGGAGATCTACTACGATGATAAATTGGTTTTGGTTGTAGATATACCTAAAAGCAGCGAAAAACCGCATTACTCGCTGGCTGAAGATGGCAAGTGGTGGGTTTACATACGGGTTAAAGATAAAAGCGTGTTAGCGAGCAAAATAGTAGTTGAAGTATTAAGGCAATCATCCAGCGATAAAGGTGTACTTATTGAATATTCGTCAAAAGAAAAAGCTCTATTGGAACATCTTGATAAATCAGAGCGGATAAACATTAAGCAATTTTGTGAGATGCTGAACATTGGCCGCCGCAGGGCCCAACGCATTCTCGTGAACCTGGTGCTAAGTGGCGTAATTAGGGTGCATACAACAGAGAAAGAAGAGTTCTACACAGCCAGTTAACTAGCAAGTAACTTCAGTACTTATCTTGTGCCAAGTTCGCACGATGTAGTTTATCCATAACGCATCCACCTCGATTAATTAGTTACTTTTGCACCCCGAAAGTAATGAGAGCTTTTTACAATAAATATAAACCCTATTACCAGGACAGCCTTAAACTGGCTATACCAGTAGTGATATCACAGCTTGGCCATACCCTGGTGCAGCTGTCTGACACTATTATCATCGGTCACTTTGCAGGTACCACTTCTTTAGCCGCAGTATCTTTAGTAATAAGCATTTTTATTGTACCGATGGTGCTTGGAATAGGTATAAGCTATGGCATAACACCTTTGATTGCACAACATAATGGCCGGCAAAATTATGATGAATGCGGTAGATTATTATCCAACACTTTGCTGCTGAACTTAATTGCTGGTGTCATTTTGTTTTGTTTAGGGTATTACGGTGTAATGCTTTTCATTGATAAATTGCATCAAGCGCCTGCTGTTGTTGCCGAAGCTAAGCCATTCCTCTTTATGCTATGTTTGTCGCTCATCCCTATGCTCATTTTCAACGGCTTTAAACAATTTGCGGAAGGGCTTGGCTTCACTAAACAAGCTATGCAAATAACTATTTGGGGTAACGTGCTTAACATTCTTGTGGGTATTATACTGGTGAAAGGGATGTTCGGCATTCCACCGCAAGGTATTAAGGGTGTGGGCTATAGCACAATGCTTGACAGGGTGCTGATGGCGATAGTAATGGGATTTTATGTGATGCGCTCTCCCCTGTTCAAAAAATATCTGGGGAATTTTGCAGTTAGTAATTTTGAATGGGATAGGATTATACAGCTGGTGAAAATTGGTGCTCCGGTAGCTATGCAATACGTATTTGAAGTGAGCGCGTTTGGTGGGGCTGCTATCATGATCGGCACTATTGGACTCAAACAGCAGGCCGCTCACCAGGTAGCAATAAGTTTAGCATCCACAACGTACATGATGGCAGCCGGCATATCAGCTGCGGCATCTATCAGGTCAGGCAATTATTTCGGCGCTGGTGATCATGCTAAACTGCGATTATCAGCCATATCCAATTATCACATTGTAATAGCATTTATGTGCTTTACCGCAGTTATATTCACAGCACTTAATCAATGGCTGCCTTATATTTATACTTCAGATATAACAGTGGTAAGCATTGCAGCACAGTTGCTTATCATTGCTGCCTTCTTTCAGTTGTTTGATGGCGCACAGGTAGTTGGTCTTGGCATATTGCGAGGCATGGGTGATGTAAACGTACCGACCATATTAACATTTTTATCTTACTGGGTCATCGGCCTACCAATAGGTTATGTGATTGGTATACATCTTAATTATGGTGTAATCGGCGTATGGTTCGGGTTGGTATGTGGGCTAATGTCTGCATCGATCATGCTGTTCTTTCGGTTCCAGAAAATGAGTAAGAAGCACGAAGCGGAGCTATCGTTTGATCAAAAGAATAGCTCCACTGCTACCTTGTAAGTGTTGCAATGCGCTTCAACGATGTCTTTGATGTCCGGAGAGTAGCCCCCACCCATGCTTACCTGTACAGGTATATTGTTTTGCTTACATTGCTCTAATACAAAGCGGTCGCGTGCTTTACAACCCTCCCGGCTTAATGACAGCTTACCCAACTTGTCTGAAGCTAACACATCTACCCCTGCCAAATAAAATATAAATTCCGGCTTCCGGGCCTTAATAAGATCCGGCAAGGTATTTCTTAGTAGCTCAAGATATTCTTCATCTCTAACGCCGTCGTCCAGCGGTATATCAAGATCAGAACGTTCTTTTCTGAAAGGAAAGTTCTTGTCGCCGTGCATAGAGAAAGTAAATACCCTCGGTTCATGCTGAAAGATTTGAGCTGTACCATTGCCTTGGTGCACGTCTAAATCTACAATTAAAATAGATGAACATGATCGGTTATCTATCAGATAATTAGCTGCGATAGCTTGATCGTTTAACAGGCAAAATCCTTCTCCCCAGTAACTTCCCGCATGATGCGTACCACCAGCAACATTGAAGGATACTCCATACTGCATTGCATAATTACAACCATCAATAGTCCCCTTTGCAATGCGTATCTCCCGTTCTATCAGTTTTGCTGACAGCGGGAAACCTGTTCTCCGCTGCTCTTTCGGCGGAACCGTAAGGTCACGAAGCTGATACCAATAGTCTTCATCATGCGTCAGGAGAATTGTCTCCTCATCCAAAGGTTCCGGGGAAAAAAGATTTTCCTCAGTAATCACACCTTCATGCAGTAATTGAGCGGGTATTAGTTCGTATTTGAGCATCGGGAACCTGTGCCCTAGTGGCAGCGGGTGCGCGTAGATGGGATCGTAAGCTATTTTAAGCACAGTCATTCGCCTAGTAGTTCGCCCACGTGCTTTTGGATACCTTCGCAAATACTGTCAACAGGCAGGTCGTTTTCGTCAAAACCGAAAGGATCTTCAATTTCCTCAGCAATCAACTCAATACTTGCAAATACATACAAAATAATGGCGATGACTGGCATTATAAAGTACTTGAGATCGAAACACCATGTAAACGGCAACGTCATGATATAGATGAAGATGAACTTTTTGATGAAAACGCTATAGGAGTATGGTATTGGTGTTTTCTTGATGCGTTCGCACGCACCGCAAATGTCAGTGAAAGAAGTGATCTCTGCAGTTATGCTTACCAATTGCTCAGGGTTAATTATTCCGGCGTTATTTAGCTGATATACCCTACCAATGATAGCAGAAGCAACCTGGTTAGGCACATGTTTAGTCGGCTCAAGCACTATTAACTGCGTGCTTTCATCGCGGTAAAGGTCGCGCAGATGGTCGCGTAGCTTGCGGGCATAAAGGGGAATGATGTAATTGAAATATGTTGCATTTTGATTATCAACAAGATGTTTTAACTTAATAGCCAAATTCCGGCTATTATTTACCAGGCTTCCCCAAAGTTTGCGGCCCTCCCACCATCTGTCGTAAGCAGAATTGATACGGAATGCCAATAGTAAGGAGAACACGAATCCAATGGTTTGATGCACATAAATAATCTTGCGAATAAGGCTGGTCTCCGGTACCTGCCATACATCTAACATTAAAAATGTAACCAGTCCGGCATACAAGCTAACCGTTGCCATCAGTGGCAGAAGCTCGCGCAAAGTATCGGCTTTGTTAAACTTGAATATGAGCGCGAACCATTCCCGCGGATTGTAAGATACCATCGTTGTTAGTTAAGGTCTGTAAAGGCTTTTAAAAGGCATTCTGCGGTTGAATAAATATCCGTAAATGTATTGTACAACGGAACCGGACTCAAGCGGATCACATCAGGTTCGCGCCAGTCGCCAATAATGCCGTTATCTGCTAAATAGTTGAAGGTAGCTTTAGCATTGCTTTTGCAAACCACCGATAGCTGACAGCCACGCTGCAATTTATCACCTGGTGTAATTATGCTATACTGCTCGTGTCCTATCTTGACATTCACCTCTGCAATCAAATACTCCAAATAACCTGTTAGAAGCTCACTTTTAGCTCGAAGTCTGTTTAGATTTGCACGGGCAAATATATCCAGCGAAGCCTTGTGTAACGCTAATAACGGAATAGGTGCCGTGCTCACGTTCCATCCTTCTGCACCAACTTCGGGCTCAAAGCCGGGTGCCATTAAAAATTGCTTATCACGACGGTAACCCCACCAGCCAGCAAAACGATCAAGAGAAGTATCACCAAAATGTTTCTCGTGCACAAAGGCTCCGCTTATCCCTCCTGGTCCCGAATTCATGTATTTGTAAGAACACCAGCAGGCGAAATCAGCGTTCCAGTCATGCAGTTTAACGGGTACGTTACCAGCTGCGTGTGCTAGATCAAACCCGACGTAAGCGCCTGCTGCATGCCCGGCTTTGGCAATCGCTTCCATATTGAACAGTTGCCCGGTGTAGTAATTAATTCCACTGAACAACACCAATGCAAGTGAATCAGCATGTTCATCTATTTTTTGGACTATGTCTTCGGTGCGCAGCGTAAGTTCTCCCGGCCGTGGCGCTACTTCAACTATAGCCTCTTTGGGATCAAATCCATGATACCTCGCCTGGCTTTCTACCGCGTACTGATCAGACGGAAACGCGCCGGCTTCCATTATGATCTTATACCTTTTGCTGGTTGGTTTGTAAAAACTTACCATCAGTAAGTGGAGGTTCACCGTAAGCGAATTCATGATGGTTATCTCACTTTCCTGCGTGCCAAGTATATCTGCCAAAGGCTTTAGCAGTGGCTTATGGTAGCTCAGCCAAGGATCATTACCCATGAACCAGCCCTCTACTGCGTTGTGCTGCCAGGAGTTGAGTTGTTCCTGCACGTAAGCTGCTGCAGACCGCGGCTGCAAACCCAACGAATTACCACAAAGATAAATAGCGTCTTTACCATTGTGCTGAGGGATCAGGAACTCGTTACGGAAATCTTTAAGCTCATCCTGAGCATCTAGCTCCCGGGCAAAGTCTATATTGTTCTGGTACATCATCGGCAACTAATTTCACCATTTACAGGCAGAAACCGCAAAATTAATATCAACATGATCTATTTGACGTTGCTAAAATTAATTGATAGACAGTATTGGTTCAAGCACGTGATCTTCTTTCAGGTGTCCCGCTTTTAGAGTGGGACACCCGGGACACCCAAAATACTTAACATGTTAACTAACAGTAAGTTGAACAACGAAGGCGGGACAGTGCGGGACAGTACAAAAGCTTTAATAAGATATACTTGGATCACTGTAATACAAATTGTTATGGCAAATATTGTATTTGTTATTCAATAGCTTGGGACACCTGAGAAAAGTCAAAGTGGGACACCAGTTCAGGAGAACTCAAGCACAAGGCGTATTGCTGATGCACAAAAAAAGCCGTCTTCAAAAAGGACGGCCTTAAAGAATTTAATGTTATGCTACAGATCTATCTTGCCGTGGTTTCCTTCGTCATACCTTTTGCCGGTTACTGCCGCCTTAAGCATGTTGAATAATACCACCATGCTGCTACTGCTGCTGTCCCAGTACTCTGCATCGGTTGGTGCAATTTTGATCAGAGCAAGTTTTGGATCATCCAGGCCTTCAGGAAAAAAGGCTTTTATAAAAGGATTCCAAAGGTCTTTCATTTTGTTTTTGTCTTCCACAATTTCCGCCTCGCCCATAATACTTAAGTAAGTATGGTTCTTAGGATCCGAATAGGTTAACGATACGGTGTTCTCTACGGATATCTCGCTTACTTTAGCAGAAAATTCATTGGTGAAGAACCAAATATTGCCTTCGGCGTCTACATCTGCTGTACCCATTGGGCGGCTGCTAAACCCTTTTTCAGGGTTGTATGTGGTAAGCATAGCAGTCCTAACTTCATTAATTTTGTCCTGAAGGTATTTCAGGCTCTCTGTTTTCGACCAGTCACTCATCTGTTTTTCTTTATAGATGAATGTATAACAGCTATGTTAATTATTTGTTCGGTTTGCTTACGTAAATGTTGCCACGCACATAAAATCTGTAAGGTAGCAAAGCATCATCTCCGGCGTAATCTACTCCGATACGTGGGCCTGCTGCTACCTCCTTGTCAGGAAAAACAAGGCCCCTATCCTCAATCCATATGGTATCGCCTTGTAAACTGTAAGCATTTATGTTCCTGGATATGCCTAATGCCTTAGCTACCGAACCGGGGCCCTTGGTAATGTTGGGCTTTACTGTTTCCATGTTGCGGCGCCGCATCATGGTCTCTAAACCATCTGTAGGCTGTATAGCCCTAATGAGTATGGCATGCGGGCGTCCAGCTTCCGAAGTGACTACGTTAAACATTTCGTGTATGCCGTAACAAAGGTAAACGTATGCCAGCCCCCCCTGCTCAAACATGGTTTTCGTACGCGGGGTAAGGCGGTTGCCATAAGCATGCGATGCCCTATCTATTGCGCCTGCATAAGCCTCTGTTTCAACAATGTATCCACCGGTAACTTCACCATCAATACAGGTAAATAAGTACTTGCCAATAAGGTCGCGGCTTAAGGCAACCACGTCGTCGCTGTTGTAGTATTCTGGAGTTAACTTCACGGTAGTTTTAGTATATCTGCCAATAGCTTATTTATCTCAGCGGCACGGTCGAACACCATAATGTGTGTACCGCCTTTGATCACCGCTGTTGGATCTTTAATGTAGCCGGGCGGAAAAACCTGGTCTTTATCGCCAATGATGTGATAAAGGTTTGGTGGGATAATATTGTTTCGCCATTGCAGCACCGCGTGCATGGCCCACTTCATAAATACCGGCGATGAGTTGCGCAGCATGCTTTTGAACAATACCAGATCGTCGGGCATCATTTTGCCGAACACAGGCCGCACCATAAAGCCGACTTTGGTCATGAGGTTGCCCGGAATGCCTTTATAAACAGGCACGTTCCTGAACAACTTAAAATACCATGGCGCTTCGCTGTCGGCTTTGATGCTCGATATCAGAATAACTTTCTGCAGCTTTACCTTTTTAGCAATCTCTACGGCAAGTATGCCGCCCAGGGACACTCCGATTACGATAGCGCCATCAACTATTTTGTATGTATCTATAATGCGTTGTGCAAAGCTTATTAGGGTATCCTCCGGATAGGGCAGCAGCCAATCAGTTGTTATAGCCTCATAACCATCAGGCAAAACGATGTTCTTGTACAGGCGCTTATCTGCACCCAAGCCGGAAATCAGGTAAACCTTAGTCATTAAAACCTAATCAGCTCAACTATTTGGGTAAGGTACTTTTCGTCAACTTCATCAAACTGGTCGGTTTCGTCAGCATCAACGTCCAGTACGCCAACAACTTGCCCGTTGCTAAACAGAGGCACAACGATTTCTGATTTTGATAAGGAGCTACAGGCGATGTGGCCCGGAAAAAGTTCTACATCAGGTACTATCAGGGTTTTTTCCTGCTCCCAGGCCGATCCGCAAACGCCTTTTCCTTTGGCAATGCGTGTACATGCTACCGGCCCCTGGAACGGCGCCAGTACCAGTTCACCATTTTTAACCAGGTAAAAGCCCACCCAAAACCACTTAAACTGTTCCTTGAGCGCCGCGCAAACGTTGGCAAGGTTGGCCACTAAATCAGGTTCTCCGGTTAAAAGTGCTTCAATCTGGGGAATAAGTGATTCGTACTGCTCGGCCTTAGTTGCTGAGTGGATGATATGTAGGTCTTCTGCCATTTCGTTATATTTGAAACAAAATTAATGCAATGCCCGCTATACTTAAGCAACAAAGGCTGTTTACCACCAAAATATTTGAGATCACTGACAAATCGCTTAAGGTTAAAATTAAAAAACCATTTAGTTTCTTACAGCTAGAGTTCGATTTCGAAGAAATCACTAAAAAGATTAACCGCTCTAAAAGTCATAACAAATGGTCAACTGGTGCTGCCGGTGCATTTTGCTTTCTTGCATTATTCTGCACCTACTCGCATATCTTCGAGAAAGGAGGTAGTAGCATAGGCGACATTATCGTTTATCTAATCTTAGCTTGTGTTTTTTGTTTTCTGGCTTACATGAGATACGAAAACGTCATCTTGCTGGTATTATACAGCAACAAAGGCGTTTCTTTATACTACAACATTCCAAATGAAGAGGAAGTAAAGTTATTTGTAAATTCATTCTATGCGAAACAGAAATTGTACTATTTGAACAGATATATTGATGATACCCTATATTTAACTCAAGATCAGATATCAAATAACCTTTTATGGTTATACGATAGAGACATAATTAATCAAACCGAATTGGAAGATTACAAAACTAAACTACTTGTAAATCGGCCCGAGCCTTCCACTATCGGTTTTACCTTTGCTTCTAAAAACAACCTCAATTGATCGTTAGCCTCACCATTGTTCGATACAGAAAATCGCTGGTTCCATTTGCATTGCTATCTATGGCCATACACCGCCTGCCAATGGCACTGCAGCAGGGCTGTACCTTTTGGAAACTGCTGGGCAGCGGCAGAAACGGCACGTTCGACCTGCAGCCCGACTGGCAGCAGTGGGGATTGATGGCCGCATGGGACAGCATAGAAGATTATGAGCGGTTTGCTGAAAGCTCTTTTGTTGCCAAATGGTGGAAGCTACTGGGACGTGAAAGCTGGACTATTTTATGCAGGCCAATGCAGGCCCATGGCAAGTGGGACGGCAAAGAACCCTTTGGAAAACCGGATAACAAGATTACAACTGGTGCAGTAGCGGTACTCACCCGGGCAACCATTAAAATGAGCCGGTTGAAAAACTTTTGGTCGCACGTGGATGAAGTAGCTAACCTAATGACCACTGCCCCCGGGTACATTACCTCCATTGGCGTTGGCGAAGCACCGGTTTACCGGCAAGCTACCTTTTCTATATGGGAGAGTTTTGACCAGATGAAAGCTTTTGCCTATGGCAGCAAGCAGCACGCCGAAGTGATAAAGAAAACCCGTAGTGAGGGCTGGTACAGCGAGGAGCTTTTTGCCAGGTTCGAGATCATCAGTAGTACAGGAACTATTAACGGACAAGACCCTTTGCAAGGGCTTCTTACCACAACTAAAAACACATGAGAATAATTGCAGAACTCCCGCACCCGGATTTTAAAATATCAATATTGAGCATGAACCAAAAGTTCATTGTTAAGATAGAAAAAGGCTCTCTTGAGCAAACTTTTAAAATTCCAGAGATGGATTTAACCGATGGTGTAAACAGTGTTTTTGAATTGCTGGATAAAGCTTTTCTAAAGACTGTTGCCGACCGTTTTGCTGATATGCTGAAAGACTACAAAGAAGCATATTACAGATATAATTACTAACGCTAACTTTTGTAAGTAGCTAGTAAATAGATGTTTCAGGTTTACTAAACAAATAAACAGAATTTAATTTTGCAATTAGTACTTATTTCTGCTTCAAAAGTAGAGTCTAATTAACATTCAAGTTCACCAAATAAGATATTAAAACCTGATTTATAGTTATTTATACAATACTAAATAATTAAATTTGGTGAGTATATGTGCCAAATTAATGCGAAGTCAGGCAGGCAAAAGGTCGCAATACCAAAAACCCAAAGATTTTGCAGGAGCAGTGCCGCCGCAGGTATCATTAGTGTTTTTGGGCGCATTATAAGATTTGAAAACCCTTTCGCCGGTGGTGTAGTTGATAGGTTTTTTGAAGATGGGACCTTTAAAAACAAACGTGTGAAACTCGCCGTTCTCGCCGCATACATCTACATCATCCGGTAATTTGGCTATCAACTCTTCCCCTATTTCCTGGCCGACAAATTCTTCCAGCCGCTCCTGCACACATGCTATCACGGTGCCGAAACCAAGGTGCAAAAACTCGCCGATCAGCTCCCGGGTATTGCGCTTCCAAAGTGGGTAAATACCTGTAAGCCCTACTTCTGCCAGCCGCTCGTCGCGATACTTTTTCAGATCCTCTAAAAAGATGTCACCAAAGATGGAATGTGTGATCCCCTCACTTTTAAAACGCTCCAGGTGAGCGCGCATAATTGTATCGTACGCTTCCATGCCCGGCATTTCGGGTAAACGAATCTGGTACAACGGAATGCCTATGCTTTCTGCCTGCTGTAACAGCAATTCTGTCCTCACGCCGTGCATAGATATCCTATCAACAGCATCATTTACAGTAGTTACCAGGTATCGTACATCCAGTTCCGGATTATTCAGGCAATGGTAAAGTGCGAGCGCACTGTCTTTACCGCCGCTCCAGTTAAATATACAAGACGTCATTAAATTTTAAGGTTAAGCGTTTGTGAGCAGTTCATCTACCAGCATAGGTACACCAATGGTAGCTTTATAAGGCATTTCTACCACCCTTGCCCCTGATGAAACCGGAATATTTGGATCTATAATATAGCGGGTAACATCAGCCGGCACATAGTGGATAAGGCCGGCTGCCGGGTATACGGCCAATGAAGTACCTACGAGTATAAACACGTCAGCCTCGCTACAAAGCTGTGCAGCGGTTTCTATCATGGGCACAGCCTCGCCAAACCACACTACATGGGCGCGCAACTGCGACCCAAGTTCACAGGTCTCTCCCATCTTTATTTCCCAGCCATTTATGGGATAAGTTAAATTGGGGTTTATGCCCGACTGCGCCCGGGTGATAATACCGTGTAAATGCACCACATTTTTAGATCCCGCCCGTTCGTGCAGGTCATCTATGTTCTGGGTGATGATGGTTACATTATACTTTTCCTGTAGACGCACGAGTGCCAGGTGAGCAGCGTTTGGTTGTGCCTCCAATACAGTTTTTCGTCGCTCGTTATAAAATTGCTGAACCAATTCGGGGTTACGCTGCCACGCTTCAGGAGTTGCTACGTCCTCAATGTTGTAGCCTTCCCACAATCCATCGCTATCCCTGAAGGTTTTTAAGCCGCTCTCAGCGCTTATTCCTGCACCGGTGAGTACTATTATGTTTTTCATTTATCGTTATTGTTAAGGCCGCAAAAGATGTCTTTATAAAACAAAAAAGCGGCCTGCAAATGCAAAGCCGCTTGTATATTTTACAGGAGCCAGCTTAAAGTGCCAGTTGTTTCCTGCCTTGCAGAACGGCGTACTTGCTTTTAGCTAACTCAAAACCGCCGAAAAGGATTGTACCGAAAAGAAGATCACCGAGAACCATATTTTTCTCAAATGGGATAGCTGCAACCAACGAAGTACCGTATCCTGCAAGCGTATGCGGGTACATAGTACCGTATAGCCATGGCAAGTCCATAATAAGCCAGTGGATGAGCACAGCCGCTAATGAAGCAAGCCCAACAGTGCCAACGTTAACCTTTTTAATCAACGACCCTGCCAATACCATCAGAGCAAAGCAAACGTACAGCCATATAGAACTGCTGTAGAACAATACCCATTTAAATGTATACAGGTAATTAATAAAAATGTCGCTCACAAACAAGGTAACCAGTGGCACCAGGTAAGCTTTCCATTTATCTGTAAAGTATGCTCCGCCGAAAAGTGCAATAGCACCTACGGGTGTAAAATTACTTAACGCGGTGTACTTGTAGCTTAAAAAACGGAACGCCGCAGCTGCAATGATCATGAGGATAAGTACGGTATTACGGGTATTGATCTTTTGTAATGACATATCAGTTTTATGTTGAAGCAAATTTATTGATAATCCTCTGCAATGTAAAACACTATTTAAACTGGTAGTTGGCACCCACGGTGAAGTTGGCGCGCATAGTATTGTAGCCCACCCAATCTGTATACTTAACGTCCAACAAGTTGTTAACATCACCAAATAAGCTCAGGTTGCTTGTTGCAGCCCAGCCCAGGTGCAAATCAACCAGGTTGTAATGCTTTAAAGTGATGATGTCTGTTTTAAAACTTACCGGATTGAAGTAAGTATCCCGGCGCTCACCGGTGTACTTATAGGTTACACCTACAGAAACTTGCTTGGTTGCCTGAAGCGCTACGTTAGCACCGAAAGTGTTTTTTGGACGGCGATATAGATTGTTGGTTTGTAGTTCCTTAGCATCGGTTAGCTTACCTGTTACATAAGCATACCAGGCAGTGGCGGTTAGCACCTTACTGTTGTATTTAAGTTCTGTTTCGAAACCTTTGTCTTTTTGAAAGCTGCCGTTCTCATAGTTTGACGCGAATGTTTTTGGATCGGTAAAGAAGTAGATAACATTGCTGGTATTACGCTTGAAGAATGCTGTATTGAACGACAGGGTGTTAGATACGATCTCCCAGTCGAAACCGGCTTCGTATGATTTTGTATATTCAGGCTTAAGTTCCAGGTTGCCGTATTGAGACGTTAACTGATACAGCGAGGGGGCTTTGAACGCTGAAGACAGGTTTCCAAATATCTTCAACTGATCTGCCAGTAACACAGACGGATTGATAGTATAAGTGAATTTATTGCCGGCAGTACTGTGGTGGTTGTAACGGCCGCCTACCTCTATGCGGAAGATATCCGACTTAAAGAACAATGATGTATAAACACTACTGATGCTGTTGTTTGCTGCACCTGCGGGAATTACACTTGGTTCGGGATGGTAGAAAGCCTGTTCGAACAAGCTATACTGGCTGCTATTGGTATACTTGTAACCGCCGCCACTTGTAATATCCAAGTACTTGCCCAGATCATAGTTGAATACAGCCTCTGCATTGGTTATCCGGCCTATATTACGTGTAACCTGGTGGGTGGAGTCGTTATCCGGCCCAAGATTCTCAAAGTTGTTCTTAACGGTATTTTGCGTAACCTTTAATTTCAGAGCACCCTTCGGCAGAAGCACGGTCGCGCCAAGCCCACCAAAGAGAAAAGTGTTGCGATAATCATAATTCTCGTCGTTGGTGAACGTGCCATTAGGCAGATTGCCTGTATTGCGGCTTACCTGCAGGTTTCCGTTTAATATAAACTTTCTTGATAGCTCCTGGTCAACGTTCACGCTTGCCGAACGCTGATGAAATCCAGTTTTGCGGAAAGTGCCGGTACCTAAGGTATCAACAGCTGCAGGGAAACCTTTGCTATCATTGTTGGACAGATTAATAGCCAAGCCCGTTTTGTTTAACTTGCCATTGAGCCCTGCGGACTGCCTTAAAGTGTTATAACTACCACCGGATGCCTGCAGGTTCCCCTTCAATCCTTGTGTTTTCGCGTGTTTGGTGATGATGTTAATCACACCAGCAACAGCATCAGAACCGTAAAGGGTAGATCCGCTGCCTTTTAAAATTTCGATACGTTCAATCTGGTCAACAGGAAAAGCGTTCAGGTCGTAACTGCCATCGATAGATCCTGCGTTGTTGGCCGGGAAGCCGTCGATCAGGATTAATGTATTACCGGTTGATGCCCCCCTCAGGAAAACTGAAGTGGCAAGACCAGGTGCGTTTTGAGCTCCGGAGAAGGTAATTCCGGGTACTGTATTCAGTAATTGGGGAAGGCTCCTGCCCTGTGCGCTTGCAATTTCTTGTGAGGAAATCACGGTAACAACGCGGCCGGTCTCACGTAGCTTTTTAGCCGACCGTGTAGCGGTAACAACCACCTCATTTATGGAGCGGGTGCTGTCCTGCGCTTTAGACTCAGCACATAACAAGCTGGTTAATAAAACTGTAGGAAGGGATAATTTAAGTAGAACTTTGTTCATGTTGTGATATATGTAAATAGTAATTGCGCAAACCGCATATCATCACATAGCACGAATAAATAGAATGGAACACGCGCAGCCACAACGGGCAGTGCAGGTAACATCCAGGCTTCAATCCACGAAAGCTATGAATAATATGATGCTGAGGCAGGTATTCTGACTTGCTCCCCTTCGCCCGGTCTTCCCGCCACCTTTCGGCGACAGTGACCATATGAATGGACATTGGTTGTTGGAGCTTACAGCTGCGGGACAGTTACGGATTTACACCATATTCCCTTTTAATCCCGATGGCAACACCGGGAACCTTAAGCGCGGTAAAAGTACAACAACAATTATCATCCGCAAATAAAAGGGTCTATATTTATCCTATGACAACTCGACTCTTGATATTGCTGGTGTTTTTAGGCAGTGCCGCATGTGCCCAAAAGGCTGATACCGTGTTCCTGAAAAAACTGTTGCAATCCCGGCCTGATCTGTTCGGCAGCATACTAAAACATCCTGCTCAAAATGAGGTGCAGATCATCTACACACAAATTGATCGTGATAAAAATAACCTCCCGCACTTTACCTCTTATGCTTACCGGCTTAATCCCAAACATTATTTCTACCCTGCCAGTACTGTAAAATTGCCTGCTGCCATATTCGCTCTTGAAAAAGCGAACAGGTTAGGTATTAAGAGCCTGAAAATCGCAGATATGATTACAGATAGTGCTTACTCCGGCCAAACGAAGGTCATGACGGATACCTCATCAGAAACAGGTAAGCCTTCAATAAGCAACTATATAAAAAAGATATTATTAGTAAGCGATAACGATGCTTATAACCGCATATACGAATTTGTAGGTCGCGAAGAGATCAATAAGAAACTTAAAAAGTATGGGCTTAATAACACCCGCGTTGTTGGGAGGCTAGCAGTTGGCGACGGCGGCGAAAATGCATGTAATACCAACCCTGTCGTGTTCTATGCAGATAACGCAGCTGTCTACGCCAAACCTGCACAACGCGACAGCAACAACTATCCTATGCAACTGGAAAACATGCAGCAAGGTAACGGTTATATTAACAGCGAAGACAAGCTGGTAATGAAACCCTTCGATTTCACTGATAAAAATGTGTATCCTTTACAAGACCAGCAAATGGTACTTAGGAGGTTGCTGTTTCCTGAAGCGTTCCCCTTTAAAGAACGTTTTGTTTTAAGTGCCGAAGACTACAAGTTCATTTACCAGTATATGAGTATGTACCCTACAGAAAGCAGTAAGCCCGGTTACGCGCGGCCCACTTACTACCCTGCTTATTGTAAGTTTTTTTACTATGGCGCCGACAGCCTGGCTAATATCAACCCCGATATAAGGATTTTCAATAAGGTAGGCGACTCATACGGCTATGACATAGACAACTCTTATATAGTAGACTTTAAGAACAAGGTTGAATTTATGCTGACTGCCGTTGTACAGTCCAACGAGGACGGCATCCTTAACGATAATAAGTACGAATACGATACCGTTTGCCTACCTTTTCTTAAAAACCTTGGCCAGCTGATTATGCAGCATGAACTCGTTAGAAAGAAAAAGTATTTGCCTGACCTTTCAAAATTTAAGTTTATTTACAGCAAGGGAAATAAATTGCATTAAAAGAAAACCCGATGGTATATGTGCTGTTAGATAACTGATAACACATTAGAAACCATGACAACAACAGCAACACTAAACAGCAGATGGCGCGAACCCGTAAGGGATCAGGAGCCGGGGGTTAACCTCTCCAGTGCCGAACGTACCCTCTCTATTGCCGGTGGCACACGCCTGGCTTTATCGGGGCTGAAATCAATATTTAAAAGCCCGTTCTCGAGTATAGTTAAAATTGGAGCGGGCGGTTACCTGCTTAGCCGCGGCATTACCGGGCATTGCGAACTATATGCACGCATGGGCCGCAACTCTACCGAACCGGTTAACGTTAACATACGTTCATCATACTTCATTAATAAGCCACGCCAGGAAATATATGATTTCTGGCGCCAGCTGGACAACCTGCCGCTCTTCATGAAACACCTGGAAAGCGTTGAGGTTATTGATGAGAAACGTTCTCACTGGGTGTTAAAGCTACCCCTGGGCGTACCTGCGGTAAGCTGGGATGCAGAGATCGTGCATGATACGCCAGGTTATCAGATCGGCTGGAGCTCGCTGCCCGATTCATTGGTTGATAATGCAGGTAAGGTTACTTTTAAGGATAGCCCTGAAGGTGATGGCACCCTGGTTGATGTTACTATCTCCTATCGCCCGCCGGCAGGTGGCTTTGGCGGCGGTGTTGCGCACTTGCTAAATCCGGTGTTTAAGAACATGGTGGATAGCGACGTACGCAACTTTAAACAATATATGGACCTGCAGGACGGCGGCAACGCAACCAGCAGCGCCAACGATGAAACCTACGATGAACCACCGGTACTAGTGGTAGAAGAAGTATTTGTTGCTGAAGTACCCGCCGAACAGGAGCAGCAATCACAAGCGGATGAGCAACAGGAAACAACTGAAGACCGCCGCGATTTTGCCGGTAACAACTGGCAGGAAGATCCGGACCCGGAAGGCCATAAGCCCGACGTACACCTTTCAGGAGGTATATAAGCATAACAAGAAAGGCTTTCCCAACGGAAAGCCTTTCTTGTATCAGGTGTAACATACAAACGTGTTACACCTGATACACCTTTTTAGCTTCTAAATTCATATCATACTGTTTTCCAATATGCTATGAAATATACATTTTTAAACATGTTAAAGTTTTAAGGTTTGTGTTACACTTTTCAAGGATGTTGTTACACTTTAAATTGCTGAAACAATTTCAGGTCGCAACTTGATGTGCAGTATAGCTACGCGATCACTCCTTGCTTATAAAACATGCACAAATGATTAACCTATCAACCACATAAATACTAAAATAATTAGTATTTAATTAAATTGTTAATTAGCTTTGTAAACTAAAACAAAGCTAATGACACCACACGATGCCAACCTGAAGGAGTTGCTAAACCATGCTATAGCATTGCTGGATGATGTTAAAAGTAAATTCGGCCTTTTTGAGCGACAGGAATATGCAAGGCTGCGTAAACGGTTTAATGAGCATACAGCTTTACCAGGTGACCTCCACGCCCGCCTGGATAACATCGACACTTCAGACACACAATAGTAGCTCAACTATTTGGCTGTAAACAAGTAATTACTGCCATGTTACCGCCCGAAAAATAAATATTGACTATAGCGACGTTACTAACGATACATATTGGTGCTGCCGGTAAAGCATTTTACAGGTCTATGTCTCCAACGGACAGCAATCGGATAAATAGCCTACTTATAAATTTTTGATTAAGCGGCAATTAAGATACCGGTTAGACTATTAATACCATTTAGCGCCTTTTATTATATTAGCGATATGATTAACAAGTGTTTAACATTTATCCTGCCGTTGCGTTTTTTATTGGCAAGTGTCACCATATCCCTTGCTCAGCCATCTGCCATTAATAACATTGCTCAGCAATGCTCCTCTGCCGAGCTGCGCACCATGGTGTATAAGCTCGCCTCGAATAAAATGCAAGGCAGAATATTTGCCAGCCACGGCGATACATTGGCAGCCCGGTATGTTGCCGGCTGGTTTAAACAAAAAAACTTAAAGGCACCCTACGCAAATGGCACGTCGTTCTATCAAACGGTAGATGCTACGCGGTTTGATGACCATGCAACAATGGTGCTCAACGGCCGCGAAATACCTGAATTTGAAGGATGGCAACTATATCCCGACCTTCCATTTAGTGCTGCAAGTTTACCGGTAGTGCTTACATCATTTAACACCATAGATGAATTAAATAAAACCCTGCCGGTAATGAATATTACAGGTATGGCAGTTGTATTAAAATACGGGGTAATGGCCGACACCAAACATCTCGACAGCCTGGAAAAGGCCTTAAAAACTAAAGGCGCCCGGTTGGTTATTTGGAGTAGTCCCCGGGTAGAACGTGTTACGAGTATGAAACGGGCGTTAAAATTCTTACCTCATTATCAGCAACACCAGGCAATTGCAGAAGCTGCACCTTTGCCAGAACTTGCCATTACAGCAGCTATGTTGCAGGAGCTTTTAAAGGCTGATAACATAAACGTTGATGCTGATAATGGCTGGACTGTACCGGAAAGTAAACCCTATCAGCAATTAAAAACAAGCGTTACGGTAAACCGAACCCGCACACTTACTAAGGTAAGTGCACCAAATGTAATCGGCATGATACCGGGAACCGACCCTAATGCTGCTGCCATAATTATATCTGCACACCACGACCATGACGGCATGAACGGGAAGATAATTTATCCGGGCGCTATTGATAATGCCAGCGGCTCAGCAGCTATAATGGAGGTAGCCGCGCTTTTTAACAAAGCAGCGAAGCAAGGTTACCAACCAAAACGAACCATCATATTTGCATCGTACACCGGCGAAGAACGAGGCATGCTTGGCTCCTTCTACTTTGCGGAGCATCCCGTTGTGGCGGTTGGTAACATACATGCTGTGATCAATATAGACATGCTTGGTCGCCCGGATACGCTTCATAAAAAGAATAACGCTCCTGACAGCCTTAACTACGCCTACATACTGGTGAAGGACACACTGAACAGGGGTTTGCGACAATCATTATACGATGCTAATGATGCTTTAAAGCTTACGCTTGACACTTATTACGAGCAACCCAAGTTTTCACAACGACGGGTTACAGGATCAGACCAGTATCCCTTTTATGTTAAAGGTGTCCCATTTGTTCGGATCGATTGCGGCTTTGTAAAAGAATACCATAAGCCGGAAGATACACCTGATAAGGTAAATTACGAACTGCTTAGGAAACAAACACAGTTAGCCTTTCTCACGCTGTGGAACATGGCAAGTAAGTAGGTGCACTAATTTCTTTACTTAGAAAGTGTCTCTACGGCTTTATCCAAAAGTTCGTCTTTGTGGTTCCTGAAACCGGCAACTGTTTGTTTTACCTTAACATCTATAGGTATACCCACCTGTTGCGTTTCTCTACCATCAGGATAGTACACACCCAATCCGGTTATCATAGTTGTAAAGCCTCCCGGCAACGCAAACGGATAGCTAACATTGCCATCAGCCCCGGCTGTGGTTGAGCCAACCACCTTCATGCCTGGCACCAATTGGTACGCCATGGTTAAAAATTCGCTTGTACTTTGTGTTTCCTCGTTCACAACCACGGCAACTTTACCGCGGTAATAACCGGCATTTGCCTTCCCTATCTCAAAAGGTTTTGCAAACCGGAACAAACCTGGATAACCTTTTACTGCCGTGCTGAACTTGCTCATGGCACCCTTGTCAGCTATCAAAAGGGTCTGCAACAGATTGATCAAAGCCCCTGCTCCTGTCCTGGGGTATTGGCGTGCATCAAGCACCAAACCCTTTGCAGCTGGCAAGTGTTGCTTTATCCAGGCTACCTGGCTATCTTTAAACTTACCTGCATTTAAATAAATAACGCCCGAAGGCAGTACAAAACAACTGGAGTCTTTTTGGTAAGGAAAGTCGTACAGTGCACTTGCATTAAGTGTATAATGGCTGTTCTTCACCCTGAGTGGATACTTTTTGCCCTGGCTGTTAATGATAGTAAGATCAGCAACAGAATCGGTGCTGCGAGTTATCATGCGAGCTATCTCACGTAGTACAACCGCTCTATTTGAAGCCGAAAGATATGCGCGCTCATCCGCTATGATCTTAGTAACGCTTTTACCGCCAATTGCCTCAATAACGTCGCCGGTTTTAATAGCAACACCGGCGGGAAGGTCCTTGCTGTTAGAAGTTACTACAGCTTTGCCATCCATAAATTTTACTGTAAACGGCATCACCCATCGCCCTTTAAGTTCTTCGGTTTGCCTGGAACTAACCACTGCGTGGCTGTCTTGTATAGTGCCCACCATTTTTTGTACAAAACGGGTGTAGCCAAGCGCGTCATCTGCAGCCAGTGCTTCTTTTATAAATGGTCTAAGGGAGTCTTCCCATTTTACCCCGGCCAGGTACTTGTAAGGATACCAGTATTCAATAATGTTCCAATAACGGTAAACTGCCAGCAGGCGGTATTCATCTGCAGGATAAGCCATTTGCGCGTAGGCTGCTTCGTTTACAAATGATGGCAACACAATATCATCTTCGGCCATGAACTTAACGTAATGCTGATCTTCCGTACCGGAATAATGACTTATTGCTGTAAGCAAATCAGCCAATTGAGGCATTAAGTTGCTTTTGCTTATCCACCCGTAGTCCGGTTTAAGCTTTACATTCGTCAAAAGGCTGTCGGGTATAGTTTTACTGTCCTGCACATTGCCAAAGGAGCTTACCCACTTTAGTAGCAGCTGATTTCGCTCACTCGTATTTTTACTGTTACGATAGGCCGGCAGCACTTTAATCAGTTCTTCATCCCAATCGTAAGTGCCCTTTATTATTGCTGGGTGATGGTACTTTAGCAAGCCCCAAATACGCCCCAGCAGCACAAGGTCATTTACTTGTTGGTTGCTGATAAGTTGCGATGATTTTATAGTTGCCAAAGCAGTAGTGAGCTGCAAGGTGATCGCGAAGGCAATCAGGATATATTTCTTCATGAGTTGTATGTGCTTAAGACTATTAGATAGCGTTAATCGGGCTGGTACTCCAGTATGTCTCCCGGTTGGCAATCCAGGGCTTTACAAATGGCTTGCAAGGTTTCAAACCGGATGGCTTTTGCTTTACCGGTTTTTAATATGGAGAGGTTGGCCAGCGTGATGCCAACCTTTTGCTGCAGATCGTTAAGCGACATTTTGCGCTTGGCCATCATTACATCTAAGTTTACGATGATAGCCATATTATATAGTAAGGTTATTTTCTTCCTGATAAGCCGCACCAATGCGGTACACCAATGAAAAGATGAGAACAAAAACACCCATTTTGAGGTACGATAAATCTGCCGGAAAAGTACTGTAGCGCAGATCCAGCGCAGAGGTAAGCTCTGCCAGCCTGTTGCGCATATAAAACGAAGCAGCTATGTTAAGCAGCCCATAGCCTATGAAAACCAAACCAAGTGTCCTGATCCGATCCGCTGTCTTTAAGCTGAACGGGCCGCCGGTATTAACTCCATTGATTGTATACAGCAATAAACAGCAGCTTGTAAAGGCAAACAGCGATTGCAGCAAGTCCCAGTTTTGATAGGTGTGACGGAAAATAAGTTTGTCTGGTACCTTATTGGATTGAAACAGGTAAGTGCCGGCGTTTACTTCTACCGTGCCACCACCTGCGGCTTGTTTTGCAGGATGTTGCAGCAGCACCTCCGCCCGCATTTGCTTAGATGTGACCGCGAGCCTAACTGCATTAAACAAGGTAAACCCAAAGCCCAGTACGGCTATAACTAAGATTACCTTTATCCCTTTAAGCCAATAATAAAGCTTGCTTGTCATATTGCAAACATAATTATTTATTGATAAACAATAAATAATTATTGTTAACACATTCACATCTAATGATAGATAAACAATATTAACGTCTTTTATAAACGTAAAGAGCCCGCTGGTAACCAGCGGGCTCTTTACTGTTGCTAACTTTAGCCATGTTGCGTTATTCGCTGCCTTCTACTTTAACTAATTTATTGTAAAGGCCTAATAGTAAAAATGGAGCAGCCCACTGACCTACGAAAAGTGCAGTGTGAGGCTTGCTGGTTACTTTAAGAACTGCTGACACCCCCATTGATGCTAATGCAGCCCATAAAAATAAATCTGACGGCAGTTTGGCCGTTTGTTGTTCTATAGCTTTAGCCACCGGCCCTTCGCTATGTTCAGGATTGAAATTTGCCATTATTTAGTTATTGATTTGATTGATTATTTCATGCGTTGTGAAGTGTCATTTTCCTTAGCACGGCTCATTGACGAATCGCTGCCCATACTTTGGCTGCTGTCCGGTGTACCGGCACTATTACCAACATCGTGATTGCTGCTGGCCGAATCGGTTTTCATACCGCTGTCACCAGCATCGTTCTTCTGGCTTTGCCCGCCGCAGGCAGTAAAGGCCATACAGGCACAAAGGCCTGCAATAATTAAGTGCTTTTTCATTTGTGTAGATGTTTGTTAAATTAATCTTCTCCGTGCTGCTCCCCGTCGCCCGTGCTTGGTGTTGCACCTATTTCGTTGGCACCGGGGCCGGTCTCCGCAGCGTTCTGCTTTAACGAGTCCAGCTGGTCTTCCTGGGAAGCACCGCGGATGATCTGCTCACCGGATTGCGCATTGTGGTTGCCCAGATCGGTTGGTGTTGGGTAATTTTGCTGCCCGGGTACAACGTTATCATTGTCGCAGTCAGGCTTTATATTTTCACTTTCCATTTGTCTGCTTTAGTTAGAATATGAAAACAGCACAGCAACACTCTTCATCCACAACCAAATCTCTCACCGCGCTACCGTGCTGTATCATTTTCCAGGTTATTACTTAGCGCCGTTCACCTTATTGTTAATTTGCTGTATCATGGTAAGATGTTTCTTTAACACGGGCAATTGTGCTTTGGCAAACGCCTTTACCTTCGCGACAGGCAACGTGTTAGCAGCGTGCTGAAACAATGCTATTGTTTTTTGGTGGTCAACTACCATCATAGCCGCATAAGCTTTATCAAAGGCCGCACCACTTGCATTGTCCAGCATAGGATCTTTTACCGCATCCGCTGATGGTGGCGCAGGTACCTGGTAACCTTTTGCTTTTACAATTCGCATAAGCAGATTATTGGCTAACGAGTGGTCGGCTATCATGCGGGTACCAAAAGCTTTTACCTGTCCGCTTTGCGCCTTCTTTTGAGCAAGCCGTCCTGTAGCTATTTCTTTATAACTGCCTGTACTGGCCTGTGTAATAAAATTTACCGTAGCCGTATCCGGCTGGGCAGAATTGGTTTGTGCGTTGGTGAACTGTGCCGCGAACATGGCTGCCAGTGTTAAAAACGCGGTTGCTAACTTTTTCATGGTTTTTAGATGTTGTTTTAAGATGATATTGATATAGAAGTTGTTTTATAACAATGCTTAATAGTATTTACGCGTTAATTGAGCCTGCGGTCACCCTACATTACGGTACCGCAGGCGCCAATAAACAACAAAACACTACATAGAAATACCTTATATGGGAATGCACACTTTCCTTTATAAATTATTAATGTTAAACTAGTTGTTGGTGAGCGGAAAGTATCAGAGATAGGTTGACACCTTTCCCGGTAATATGGACCTTCTAGATATTCAATTTTCGTGAACTGTATAGAAGCAACAGGAGGAATTGAGCAATTGTTTTAATTACTAATTAAATTATTTAATAATTAAAGAGACTAGCTAATTGTAAAGTCCGACTATTATCAGACGCGAAAGGATTTGCAGACTGTAGTAAGTGTTGCTATAAAGATGATAAGAAAGTTATAAAGTCTTAGCTCTTCGCAACAACTCATCGCGAATATTGGCACATTGTTCATAACGCTCTTCGGGGATATTCTCTTCCAAAAGGTGCTTCAATTGAGTAGCTGAATACTCTAAATACTTCAAGCTGGAGGCTGTTAACGCTGATATAGGTACAAGCGTACCATCAGCAGCATAAAAGCCCCATTCGGGTTGTCTTTCGTTTAAATTCATGAGACTGTAAGATACCCAGAAGAAAATTATTATTCAAAGTCCTGATTACAATGCTACAAGCCTGCCATAGGCCACAGTATTCCTTTAATAAATGCAGGATGAAATAACAATGGCATAGGGAATACCAGCCAAAAGAACACCCATACACGCGCAACCAAATTGTTTTTTAGGAAAAATAAATTCCTGCTCATGAGAAGCTTTTCTACGAGGACGAGCAAGCCCTGCAGCAAGAAGTATAACGTGGGCAGGCCGTAGCCGGCGTTCACAGGCACGCTCAGTGCAAGTTCGTGCAGTAAACCAGAAAATAAAAAAGCTATAAGTAATGCCGCCGCAGGACCTATTCTTTTACGTAGCGGCCGGAAAACAGCCACAGACGTCATTTCACTAAATGCTATGTTCCAGCGTTTGCTCCAAAGTTCTGTTAAGCTAAGCGCCCTGGCAGGTTGCCGAAATAGCAGGTACGTATTCACCCCGCTCAACCGCCACATACCGGCACTTATAGCAAGAAGGCCAAAGTGCAGCACAAGACTAAAGCCCACCAACAGCAAAGCCGTGACAGCTAAATAGGTGAACTCATCATCATGATACCGATGCGCCACATACCGTGCTAACAAGATAAGCGCAGCACCAGCCACAACCCTGCTGATGCCTGTGATAATCATTGATCTGGCGCCCGGGAGCGGTTTTGCACCCAAGGTTTCAAACGGTTCGGCACGCATGCCTACCCACCCTATCGCATATACACACCACTGTTTAAAAGTAAGTGTAAGGTTCTTGTTGCGGTAAACCTCTGCAACGGCAATCACCTTCATACCCGTAAAGGTTGTGGCAATAATGGCCAGCATACTTAATATTGCACCCTCCTGAATGAACAAGTAGCTTACAAGAGCGATGGTACTTATAAGCAGCATCCAGCTAAGCAATATAGCCTTTGCGCGTATAAGGCTGTAGCCAACCAATATCACCAGCAAATTAATTATCGCAAAGCAACTAACATGTGTAATTGTTTCCATCTTATAAGCCCTTTAAATTCACGTAGAACAGAAAGCTATAAAACAGGCTAAACCAGGTAAACAGTAGCACTAATACCACTTCGGCCACCCGTTGCCATTTACCGGAAGGAAGTGCCGAACGGTCAAAATAAAAGAATTGAATAGCTACCCTTGATAGCCAATACACTGCTATAAAACAGGTGACTATGGTTGCTAACCTAGAGTGGCTAAGTAAATCATCGCTGCATAAAATAGATAGCAGACCAAAGCTGAGGTTTATAACAAATATGTAAGCCGCGTACACCCAAAACATCTGCCTTATCAGCGGATTGACCTTAGACAGTTCTGAGCGCCATTTTAATACACCAGGAATAAAAAGTGAGCCAAGCGCAAGACCTACCTGTCCAAGGCCGGCAAGCTGTAAAAGTGTGTTGTTATTGATTGAATTGTTGAACATTTGATTGATGATTAAGACAATACAAATGTAAAACAATTATCTATACTTTCAATAATTATTGAAAGTATATTTTATCAAACTTGTTTGCAATAGATAATTAAGTAGCGTGGATATAGCTATGCAGTTGCTCTATAGTTTCTTTTTGGGAGTGAATGGTTTCGTAAACCACATCATTAATGGAGATAATACCACAAAGTACATGCAGATCATCAAATACCGGCAAATAACGAATGTTATTTTCGCTCATGAGCAGCATACACGTGTCTATTGATGTTTTTGGTGTAATGTGCGGCAGATTAATGCTCATAATCTCACCTACTGTTGTGTCATCAGAGTGCTTTCCCATCAGGATGATCTTACGGGCATAGTCCCTTTCTGTCGCCAAGCCCAAATACTGATTGTCATGATCAGTTACCACTACCGAGCCAATGTTCTTTTCGGCCATTAGCTTTAGTACGTCTAATACGGTAGTTGCGGCAGGAACGGCAATAACGGCACTCCCTTTACGTGCAAGTATGTGTTGTACATTCTTCATTGGTAAACAGGTTTAATTTGGTTTAAGTGAATTTACTAATAACTATCTATAAAACAACAATTTAGCAACATATTACAAAAACGGTAACATGAACTCGGTTTTATTAGTGTGTAAGCAAAGTCATTTGTGAATAATTGACAATTGTTGAATTTAGCAGGCCTTATTTTTGAGGTAAATATCTACATATGTCTAACACGCTTTCTCATATACCCTACTCAGTACTCGATCTGGCAACTGTGGTACAGGGCCAAACCCCTGCAGATACATTCCCTAACAGTCTCGACCTTGCACGCAATGCGGAACATTGGGGCTATAACCGCTATTGGTTTGCCGAACACCACAACATGATGAACGTGGCAAGTTCTGCTACCTCAATTCTTATTGGTTACGTAGCCGGTGGTACTAAAACTATCCGGGTTGGCTCCGGTGGTATTATGCTACCTAACCATGCGCCGCTGGTTGTGGCAGAACAGTTTGGTACGCTGGCATCGCTTTACCCGGGCAGGATAGATCTTGGCTTAGGCCGGGCACCCGGCACTGATCAGCTTACTGCGTTGGCTATAAGGGGCGAAAACTTCAATGCAGCGTTTAACTTTCCAAAAGATGTAGAGCGGTTGCAAAACTTTTTTTCGGCAGATAACGCAGATGCTAAAGTACGGGCCATACCAGGCGAAGGACTGGATATCCCGATATGGATATTAGGCTCCAGTACAGATAGTGCGCGCCTTGCTGCCGCCAAAGGCCTCCCCTACGCCTTTGCGAGCCATTTTGCGCCAACTTACTTTTTGGAGGCCATTGATATTTACCGGGAGAACTTTGTGCCCTCTGTCCACTTAGAAAAACCGTACATGATGGCTTGCATCAATGTTGTGGCTGCGGATACTGATCAAGAAGCCGAACGACTGGCAACATCTGTACAATTGTTTATAAAAGGCGTGGTAACCGGCAAGCGCCAGTTGCTCCCACCGCCTATTGACAGTATGGACGGTGCCTGGAATATTTACGAGCAGGAAGCTGTTGAGCAAATGTTGTCATACGCAATTTTTGGGGGGCAGCAAACTGTTAAGGACAAGATGGGAGCTTTAGTAGAACACACCGGTATTGATGAGGTAATGGTAACATCACATATATTCGACCATGAAGCAAAACTGCGTTCTTACGAGATATTGGCCCAGGCAATGCGCTCTTAAACGCTAACCCGACGTATTCTTTACATTATTAGTGCTGATGTAAAATTTAATTCAGACATAATGAGGCACATAGCTAAAAAATGAAAGATCTGTTTTAAAGTTTGCTAATTAAAGCTATCTTTGCCAACTCTTAAAAACCAAATGCGGAAGTGGCGTAATTGGTAGCCGCACCAGACTTAGGATCTGGCGCCGCGAGGCGTGGGGGTTCGAGTCCCTTCTTCCGCACAAAGGCCTTTACAATTGTAAAGGCCTTTTTATTTTATAACTCCTGAAGCTTAACGGTGCTAATAAATTACGGCTGTAAGCCGGCAATGAGGCTGTTGAAGTATTTTGGTGCAAGTAGCAACCTGCTACCATACCACGAAAACATCTCACCATCTACTAGAATGATATCGGCATTAGGCACCATCCGCTTAAACTCTTCGAGGTGCTTTTCGGAAAATGGATATGGCTCTGTGGAAAGTAGAATAACTTCTGGTGCTGCCGCCATAAGGTCCGTTGCTGTTACAGCCGGATATCGGTCAACATCAAAAACATTTATGAGGCCACAATACCGCATCATCTGATCAATGAAGGTTCCCTTACCGGCCACCATGTAAGGTTTACGCCAGATAAAGTACGCAGCAGTTTTTGCTGGCATAAGTGGAAGTATGCCGTTAAAAGCTAGCGCTATGTTGTTAACAAGGTGGTTTGCTGCTATAGTGCTGCCGGTAATCTGCCCCACCCCTTTAATCATTTCTAAAGCATCATTAAGGTCTGCTATGTCGCTCACCCAAACCGGATAATGCTTCATTAGCGCTTCTACCTGGCTACGTTCATTCTCTTCCTTATTGGCAATGATGAGATCAGGCTTAAGGCTATGTATAGTATCTATATTAAGCTTTTTGGTGCCACCAATTTTAGTAACTGTTCTTACATCTGGTGACGGGTGGATACAGTAATTAGTTATACCGACAACACGTTCGCCAAGCCCCAGATAAAACAAAAGTTCCGTTTGTGACGGAACTATAGATATTATTCGTTGTGGAAAATCCGGTGTGTATACCGACCTGTTCAGCTGGTCTGAAAAGACAGGCACAATTATTTACCTTTTCCCTGTACCATCACCTTAACAGTTTTGAGTATGATGTTAAGGTCGGAGTTAAGGCTCATGTTCTGCAGGTACAACATATCATACCGCACCCTGTCGCACATTTGGTCAACGTTTTCAGCATAACCATAATGCACCTGACCTATAGAAGTTAAACCTGGTTTTACCCGCAGCAATTTTTTGTAACTAGGCGTTTTTTCTACAATCTGCTCAATAAAATATTGACGTTCCGGACGTGGCCCGACAACGGACATATCGCCCCTTAGAACGTTCCAAAACTGCGGAAGCTCATCTAACCTGGTTTTACGCATAATACGTCCCCATTTAGTGATTCGGGGGTCGTTATCCTTGGACAACTGTGGACCGGCAAGCTCCGCGTTTACCTTCATGCTACGGAATTTGTAGATGTAAAAAGGCTTTTCGTTTTGCCCTATACGTTCTTGTCTAAAAAATGCAGGTCCTTTTGAAGATAGCTTTGTGGTAACGTACAACATGAAAAATATTGGAGCACCTAAAACCATAACTACCAACGAAAATCCAATGTCGAAACTCCTCTTTAAAAATCTTATTTTAAGTCCTATCTCCGGGTGAGAGTTCAGTTGTAACACCGGTACATCATCATAACTTATCAACTGAGCGTAGTTATTGCCAAGCATCAGGTCTGATACAACCTTAATTTTTATGAAATGAGTATTGCCGATTCTCACCAGCCTGTTTAGCAAGTCGGTGTTCATTTGTTTGTAACATACAAATATCTCACTGGGACTTTTACTTAAAAGGTGTTGTATAAGCTGAGGCTCTTCCATTCCTGATATTTGCTCCTCAGAGATGTAATCTGCAAGGTCATATCCATATTCCGGATGCTGAGAAAAAGATTTCATCAAACGGTCAGCAATATTATTATCACCTATAATTACTATCTGTCTATGATTGTATCCATTTTTACGTATATAGTCTAGAAAAAAGAACAGTACCGAACGTTGTACAACTACAAACAAAAAGAACAATGTGTAGCTAAGCATTACCTCAGTACGGGAAATGTTAAATATTTTGAAAAAGTAAATTATACCGAAAACGCAAAGGAGATGATAAATAAGCGTTAGTAAGAATTTGTTGATGTTATCACGTAACCATAATGGTCTAAAAACGTAAAAGCTTTTAGAAAGTGCCGATACAACAACCCAGGCAATGTTTACCAATAAAATAAAGGTGATTGATGTATTGCTAAAAACAAGATTATTGAACTTTACAAAATGAGAAGTGTAAAGTGCAATATTCAAAAGTAGCAGATCGCTTAGGAAAACAAGCCCGGGAAGATGTTTAGAGTAGCGTGTATTCATATGAATGTAGACAGCTGTTTTAGATAAGGTTTATGCTGTACAAACTTAAATAAAATTGTAAATTTTTCAAACATTAAGTTAAACAGCAATAAAACCACATATAAGTTATTCCAAAACAATGCCAAGATTTCACTTTTTATAAACTGATAAGACAATTATTTAATCAATTAATTCATCAACAGCTCCGCAAATAATATGACCTATTAGAATATGCATTTCCTGAATCCTAGCAGTGATATCCGACGGCACAATAAGGTTGATATCACAACATCTATTCAATTCGCCTCCATCACGCCCGGATAATCCAATTGTTTTACAGCCTAACTCACGTCCCTTTATCAAGGCTTTTGTAACATTAGGGCTATTGCCGCTCGTAGACAAACCAATGAGGATGTCGCCGGCTGTAGCAAGACCCTCGACCTGGCGCTCAAACACCCGGTCATAACCGTAGTCGTTAGCTATTGCAGTAAGTGCAGAAGTATCAGTCGTAAGCGCTAAAGCGGGCAAAGAGCGCCGTTCTTTAACAAAGCGACCTACAAACTCCGCAGCAATATGCTGGGCATCGGCAGCACTGCCCCCGTTACCAAAAAGTAAAATTTTTTTTCCGTTGCTTATAGCGTCAACCACTATTTTGCTGGCTATTGCTATATCTTCTTTTAACTTAACCAAAGTTTTATCGGCTACGTTAATATGCTGTTCAAAAGTAGACTGGATATACTGCTGCATTCTAATAATATTCTTGTTTTGATAAATAGTTCCTAACGTAATCAGATATACCCTCTTCCAAGGTATAAAACTTCTCATTGTAGCCTATGCTCTTTAGTTTATTCATGTTTGCCTCGGTAAAGTACTGGTACTTGTCGCGGATATCAACAGGCATGTCTATAAATTCTATTTCTGGTTGTTTACCCAAACCGTTAAAGGTAGCCGTAACTAAATCGTAAAAGCTACGGGCTTTGCCTGTACCTAAATTGTATAACCCGTTTTTATTTAAAGGCCAGCTTTTATTAAACATCACATTCATCAGCCAATAAACAACTTTCAATATATCTTTTACATAAATGAAGTCTCTTAGCTGCCATCCATTATCGAAAGCTGGCTTATAGCTTTTGAACAACTTCACCAGTCCGTCCGTTTGTATCTGGTTGAAAGAATGCCATATAACACTAGCCATTCGGCCTTTGTGGTACTCGTTTGGCCCGTATACATTAAAAAATTTTAACCCAGCCCAATTGGGTGGACATTCGGTTTGCATAAGTGCCCATTTATCAAATTCGTTTTTACTGATGCCGTATGGGTTTAATGGTTTAAGTTTAGCAACAACATCATGGTCATCTATATAACCAAATTCCCCCGCACCATAAGTAGCCGCAGACGAAGCATAAATAAAAGGGATTTGGTGTTTGGTGCAATACCTCCAAATATCCTGGGAATATTCCACATTAAGTTTTTGATGTATGGAATAATCAAACTCCGCCGTATCTGTACGAGCGCCCATGTGCACAACGGCATTTATAATACCATCGAACCTCGCCAGCCAATTAAATAACTCAGTGCGCTCAACAAGTTTGTAAAACGTTTTGTCTTTAAGATTAAGTTTCTTTGTATCTGACGTAAAATCGTCAACTAAAATCAAATTGTATATCCCTTTTTTATTAAGGTACCCGACCATACAAGAGCCTATAAAGCCGGCCGCTCCTGTTATAATAATAGTTGATTTAGGATCTATCGTCATTATCTTTCCACAAACTTTTGCTGCATTTCATCTAAGGTTGCAGTAGCACTACCCACTTTACTTACCACTATTGCCGCGGCATAGTTTGCAAATTGGCATGCATCATAAAGACTGTTACCAGATGCTAAGGCAACTCCTAATGAAGCCAACACAGTGTCACCTGCACCAGTCACGTCAACTACATCCAGTGCTTTTGTAGGAATTATCTCCAATTTCCCTTCGTTAAACAATGCGATTCCATCTTCTGATAACGTTACTACTACACTATCGCATTGAGTAATTTCTTGTATCTTTATACAAGCTGCTGTTAAGCTTTTATTATCAGTTATATCAATACCAGATGCTACAGCCGCCTCTTTTTTGTTGGGCTTAATTATGTTGATACCCCGGTACTTTGAAAAATCGCTCCCTTTAGGATCCAAGAGCATTTGCACACCTTGATCTCGGCATATCTTGATTACATCATTTAATAAAGTTGGCGTAAGCAACCCTTTATTATAGTCTGAAATAAGCACTATGTCATGATTTCTAACCAAGCTTTTAAAATGTTCCAAAATCAGCTTCTCTTTATCAGCGGCTAATGGCTTAATTACTTCGCGGTCGAGACGAATTAGCTGATGATTCGCCACAAGAACTCTTGATTTTACTATAGTACAGCGATCATTATCTTTTATCACACCCGTCGATGATACTTTTAAAGCATCTAGCTGGTCCAACACGGTAATAGCGTGTTCGTCATCACCCAACACACCAACAACGCTAGGTAAGCTATTAAAGGCTTTTAAATTTTCTAAAACATTTCCGGCAGCACCTAGTGTATATAATTCTTTTACTACCTCCACCACCGGTACAGGTGCTTCCGGAGATATTCTATTACAATTACCGTATATGTAGTGGTCAACCATAAGGTCGCCTATCACAAGAATTCGGAGATCTTCATCTATAGTATATTTCATGTAATTAAATGCATATGATGCAGCACAATCAAGTAGCGCTATGTTTTAAAATTTTGTAATGTCAAAGTTTATTTCCAGTAATGTTTGTGCATAGATATTTTCCTCACTACATTAAAGGGGATTTTTTTATAATAAGCGCCTGCTTTATAACCAAACCATTTCGCAACGATAGACGCTATTGATTTTAACAAATACCCGGGATTATTTGACAGAGCAAATTTCAGTTCAGACTTCACGAACTTAAGGCCTTCACCGGTAGGTTTACCATATTCTTTTATGAGCCAGTCATTTTGCTCATGAAAAACACGTGTGTCAAAATATCGTTTAAACTCTTCAATTGCTGTGTAATCATGAGAGTGATACACGCTTGCTTCAGCTACGTAGGCTATCTTTAAGCCGGCTTTAATCATTTTAGCACCTACGATGGCATCTTCGCCCATGATTGACTCTGATGGGAATCCGCCAACTTTGTTAAGGGCTGACTTGCGATAAGCAGCGAAAGAATTAGAACAAAAAAAAACTTTAAAACCTAATTTATTTATATCCGCTGCAGAACGAACATTTGAAAGTGCAGGATAATTATAAGTTCTTAAATGTGCCTCTAAAGGTTTTGCACCCTCACGTGGTAATTGCCTGCCATACGCCAAGCCAACATTTTGGTCGTCGAATACATTCAACAACCACCTTAAACTATCTTTGTGGGACAGAATTGCATCTTGAGTCAAAAACACGCAAATTTCGCATTCTGCAAAACAGCTATTAACAAGCAACTGCCTGGTTTTACCGTGATTGAATTCAACTTTAGCTATTTCAATAACCGTAAATCCATGGGTCTTGGCTAAATCAACTGTATTGTCCGATGACCCAGAATCAACAATTATTTTTTGCAGACCCTTTATAGTTTGTTGATCAATTGATTTTAGAGTATTCTCCCACAAAGCCCCGGCATTATAGGTAGGTATACACAAAGCGTATTTAGTATCCAATTTAAATTATAGTAAGTCGGTATCTGAAGTTTAGTAAGCTAAAGCCGTCAAAGGTACTTAACTTTTATAAATTTGGTAAACTGATTATTTAGATGAGCGGGTAAATGGTCAATTGATTTAAACTGCTTGACACAACTTACCTAGCGTTATTAAGCGGGTAAATCTAATTTGTAAGTCGCCATATAAACCGGAGATACCTGTCGTATTTGCAGAAGACACAACAAAAAGCTACTCCTAAGATAATTTTAATAAAGCGTAGATTAATTGCAGCCTATTGTTTAACCTTTTTACAAAGGAATAACCGCTGTTACTTAATGTAGGCGAAGCGTTACTCTGATGCCTAACATAGTGCATAAGCTTCTCATCGCAAAATACTACAGTACCCTTCAACTCGGCAACCAAACCAATCCACCAATCGTGCATGTGAATTTGCTTTGGAAATGGCAAAGCTAAATCTAATATCTTTCTATTAAAAGACATCAGACAGCCGGTGTATGAATTACGGAGAATATTGCTTATAAAACCCCTTTTAGATCCGCGTGCGTTGAAAAAAGATGGGTGAAGGACAGCACCTTGCAAGGTTACTACCAAGGCATCAGAAATGACTAGGTCATTGTTCTGGTGTAAAGCTAAATGAGTATTAAGCTTATTAGATAGCCATATATCATCCTGATCAGCTAAAAATATAATCTCTCCTGCTGCTTTCGATAATGCATTTTCAAAATTCCCCACGGGTCCTTTGCAATTATTATTGGCGAATACCTTTATACGGCTATCTTGAAAAGAATTTACGATAGCTATCGTATCATCTGTAGAACCATCATCGCTGATTATCAACTCGTCATTCTCAGACAGCTGTATCAAGATACTTTCAATTTGAGCTTTAATAAATTTTTCGCCATTATAAGAGGCCATACAAACACTAACTCGATACATTCTGAAAAATTTTACTCTGCCGCAAATAATTCATTATAGCAAGGGATAGCAAAAATTGCAGCGTACCAAAAATCAACACATCATAAAATAGAAGTAAAAACCAATTAAACTCGACAGCCGCCGATATTGCAATTGATGCAAGCGAGGTAAAGATCAAAAGTCTTAAAAAATTGGGCTTTTTTAAAGCGCGGTTTAACAAAGATAACCGCAAAAAAGCAATCATGAACCCAACTGCTAAAGAATAAAATACAGCTCCGTATTTACCGAAATAAAGTAATCCTTCGATGTGGTGCTGAGCGTTTGGACCTAATGAACCAAGAGGAGATCCAAATGCATAATATAACATATAAGCTCCCACAGGATACTCATAAGGTGTAATCCTCAAAAATCCTAAAATAGGGTTAGCAATGTGAGTAAAAAAATCAAGCGTCGTGACCTTAAAATCTTTGTACATATCATATACATAAAAAAAATAAAAAGTATCGCCAGCTGCCACCATTCTAGTAATAAATGTATTAAAAGCCGTTGTTTCTACACCTGATTTTGTTATGACAAAAAACATATAACAAACAGCGCCCAGTAAAGCATATTTTCCGAAGTTTTTTATTGATTTAATATTATAAAATGTTTTCTTTGATTCATTACCCTTCTTGAAAAAAGCATTTATTAAAGCAACTCCAAATAAAGTGTTAAGAATATTTATTAATGAACCTTTGGCACCCATCGTAAATAATATTCCGATTCCAATTAAAATGCATAGCCAATAAAACAACTTTTTTTGTAGAGAAATTAAGTTGACGGGATGATATAACTTTAGCAATGACACCGCAAAAATGAAATTTACGGATACTAAATCAATTCGTCTGACCAAACCCCAGCCACCTGTGTAAAGATCAATTTTAGCTTCGGAAGGATTAGCTGATAAAATTGGCAATGAACCTACAACAACAAGCATAAGTAAATTCGAACCGACGACAATTACAATGCTTATGATTAAAAAGATATCAAATACCTGGTTGTATTTATGTGTTACACCAGTGTTGAACTGCTTATTTAGTACTATCTGTTTTAAGGCCAACTTTGAACCCAGGAATAAGCCTGTCATAAAACCGACTGTAGAGACAACAAAAGTGATAAGGTAAAAAGTTGAAATTTGGCGTTCCCAAAAATATAAATACAGTACAAAAGCAGTACTACAGCTGTTAAAAACCAAATAAAACAGCAATGGATCAAACCAAAAGAATATATATCTCTTTAAAGTAAAATAATAAATACTAAACACTCCCGCAGCCAGTAGGAATAATGTTGTGAGATCAAGTGAGAATACTAGTTCTTCCATCAATTAGAATTATGTACTTCAAATAATCGCATCATAAAATAAGGTGATTTATGCAAAAATGATAATTTTAGCATATGCGCTATAGAACTTACTTGAACAAAAAAGCGCTCCTTCTTTGTTGAAGGTATTTCTTTTGCTCCTTGTAAATAGTATTCAAATCTAACCTTATCAGTTTCAATACTGTTGTTGTTTTCTGAGGATAGTTGATGGCTAACTATCATGTCAACTACAACTAATTCTGATGTAACACTTTCACCTAATCTTTTGATAAAATCATGATCGCTAAAATCCAATTTAATTAGTTCATTAAAGCCATTATTTTGTTGAAATGCATTTAAACTAATACACATACCTGCGTTTATAACAGACATCCCTTTCAACTTGTAAATGCCAGGACTAATGCTTGTTAATGCAACTCCACGCATAAACCTAAATTTACAGGGTGAAACGATACGTGAAGGCCCTGCTTTTACTATAGGAGCAAATAGTTTGTGCTGTGGGTAAAGTGCTTGTGCATTCAAATAAGTTGCAATAGTGTTTTCGGGGAAATGAGTATCCTGATCAAGTAGTAGCAACCACTTCTTTTCTTTTTCCTCTGCAATCTTGGCCGCTACGTTGTAGGCTTTACTTACGCCAGAATTACTGGCATCTTCAATGTATGTTACATCCAGTTGTGGTACACTAATAACATCATACACACCATGTTGCGGACTATTGTTATACACTACCATATCTGCTTTGTAACCACCCTTCTTTAATGACTTGAGGATAGAGTTATAGGTAGGTGACTCAATAAGATTTGTCTTATATAATACTACTACCAGCAGAATATTGATTTTTGTATCGTTCATCTTAATTAAACGGAAGATTTATCATAACTATCTATTGATCAATGTGGTGAGTAAGTAATGTAAGCCGAATTATTGTTTAGGTATTTGGTAAACTGCAATTTAATACCGTTTTAAACGCTGAAAATGGTAGTAAATGAAGCCCAAAACAGCAACCATTAACCCATAATTACGCTTTATAATGTAATACCATTCCATGGTTTTGTTGTCCTGACTAACGCCGTCAGGCATCATATACGATTTTATATCAGTATTACGCTTAAACTGTCTACCTGCTTTATAAAGCCGCTGATTGAAATCAAAATCACCATAAACCTTATAAACAGGATCGAATGGTGGATCTATATTTATCTTTTTGGGAATCAGAAGGGCTTGATGGTGCAACGTGTTTCCAATTTTCAGTCTTATATCTGCTTTCCCTTTAAAAATGCTGCCATCACCCATTACTACATTACCGTAATATACAATTTCGGTATTTAAATCTGACGGCTTAGGAAGCGAAATCAAAGTGTCACCTGCGCCTAGATACAAGATATGATTAGTGTTGGAGGCTTTGCTCCAGCCTTTATTCATCGCGTCGTATATTCCGTTGTCTGGCTCGCTTATCCATGATGTTATATGTTGCTCATACGTTTTTAAAACTTCGACAGTGCCGTCTGTAGAGCCACCATCAATAATTATAAATTCGTCTACCAGATTGCGTTCTTTTATTACCGACTTAATTGTTTCCTCGAGAGGTAATGCAGCATTATATACAACAGTAATAATGCTTATTCCGTTAGCTAATTTCAAGTATATATCTTAATTAGTTTACACAGCGAAAGGCTCAGCTGGGTGACACAAATTGTCCAAAGATACAAAATCGTTGATAGCCCTAGTCGCGGAAATATTTTTTATACACGGATAAGGTTGCTCCGGCTGAAAGTTGAAAATGCAATTCCAATCGCAATTGAAACAAGACATTGGTTCATAACATAATTTTATATTGGGGTTTTCGGTATAATCCACAAACCTTTCAAAATGTCCTCCCCCAGCTATGCACAAAACCGGTTTATTTATTGCTACTGCCATATGATAAATACCGCTATCGTTTGCTATAACCATCCGGGCATTTTTTAAAATTGATGGAAGTTCTGCCAAGGTGGTTTTGCCAACTAAATTCACCAACTTAAACTGGACGTCTACATCAAGCTTATCTTCTATTTGCTGTACAGTTATATAATCATCACCAGCACCAATGTAATAAATGGGATATTTGCTAACCACGTATTTAGTAAGTTGAGCTAAAAAATCAACCGTCGGTTTGCGGTTAAAAACACCCGCGCCAGGCGCTAATAGCACATAATTTTGATTTTTGTGAAATCTAGGATCATTTTCAATTTTCAAAGGCTCCAATGTGGGCTTACTGATAGTTAACGGTTTCTTTAAAAGAGTTTCTGTTATGTGTTTATTGTAGCCAAACTCGGACTTTATACTCGACGGAACATTAATCAACTGATTGTAGCAAATTGCATTGAAGAGACTTTTAATAAAAGGACTTATACTGTTGCAGTCTCCATCTACAGCTATTTTGTGTTTGGCCGCAGTAACATAAGAAAAGATGTCAGTAATTGGATTACGTGAATAATTCCAGGAGACAACTGTGTCATAATTTATCCTTCTAAGGTAATTGAACACCTTGAACCAATCGTGTTCTAACGTATTACGATCAATTAAATAGATGTTGTCGAAAACATCACTATCGTACTTAACTGCAAGTTCTCCCCATATTTTATTACCTAAAAGAGTTATCTTATAGTGCTTATATTGATCACTTTCTTTCAGTTCACGAGCAAAATTCCTAAACAGAATGTAGTCTCCGATCGCCTCTATTTTTATAATCAGTAAATGCTTAGTTGTTGGTGAAAACGAAAACAACTGCTTAATTTTAATCCAGAGTATGAAAATTAGTAATGAGATTTTTCTAAGCATATTTGCCAATAAGATATAAGTGTTGTGGTCTTTTAACTTCCATGCCCATAGGGCTATGAAAAAGTTGGATAATTTACTACTCCAAACCTTGAATCAATTAGTACAAAGATGTAAAATCATCTTCATTCACCAGATGTTAAATATACTTTGGGATTTGTTTTAACTAACCTTAGATAAACTAAAAACTAACTGAGCAAATTGCGTATCGCTAAATATTTTTACTCGCAATAACGTTCATATAAATTGACAGCGTCCACTATCTGTTTGATATTAATACTGGATAACTGGAAAGCTAAGGGAATACTTAGAACCTCATCATGTATCTTCTCACTTATGGGATAATTTAATTTGTTCCATGCAGGATAAGCAAGTTGTTTGTGCGGCGGAATTGGATAATGTACAACTGTTTGAATGCCGTGTTTTTGTAAAAATGCCTGCAGATTGTCCCTATTTTTACACCTAATGACAAATAGATGCCAAACATGCGACTCTTCTGATGTTACTTCCGGAAGAATTATCTCGGGATTTTTAATTTCGTTTAGGTAGTAAGTTGCTATTTTTCTGCGGATGCCTGTCTCTTTATCAAGGTACTTTAGCTTAACAGATAGAAAAGCCGCCTGCAACTCGTCCAATCTACTATTTACGCCCTTGTACAGGTTTTGATATTTAACATGTGAACCGTAGTTCAGCAGCGCTTTTATAGTCTCGGCTAGTTTACTGTCGTTAGTTGTAACTGCACCGGCGTCACCTAAGGCGCCAAGGTTCTTGGTCGGGTAAAAGCTAAAGCCTGCAGCGTCGCCAAGATTGCCACACTTTTTGTTATCAAGTAAAGCGCCATGGGATTGTGCGCAATCTTCAACTACCTTAAGCCCATGCTTTTGAGCGATGGCGTTTATGGCCGCCATATCACACAATTGTCCGTAGAGATGAACCGGTAGAATTGCTTTGGTTCTTGAAGTAATTTTTTCTTCAATAAGCGAAGGATTAATATTGTAGGTGTCAATATTGGGTTCTACCAGCACAGGAACAAGATTGTTAGCAGAAATCGCCAAAATACTGGCTATATAGGCGTTTGAAGCAACAAGTACCTCGTCGCCATTGGTCATTATGCCGAGTTCTTTATAAGCCCTGAAAATGAGTGTAAGCGCATCCAGGCCGTTAGCCACACCTATGCAATGTTGAACGCAGCAGTAATGTGCAAATTCATTTTCAAAGTTCTTTACCTCGTTGCCTAGTATATACCAGCCAGAATTTAATACACGCTCAAAGGCTTCCCTAAGTTCATCAGCATGCGGCTGATTAACCTTTAATAAATCTAAGAACTGCACCATTAGCGGATCAAATTTTTGCTATTGCGGAGCGCCAAAAAATCATGGTATTCCCTGATGTAATCGGCCTCATCGTACTTATTTGAGGCAAATACAAGGCAGATTGAACCCGAGGAAAAATTAACTTCAGAAGCCCATATTCCTGGTGGAATATGCAGGCCTATATAGGGTCGATTAAGCTGCACAATACGCTTAGTCTTACTATCGTCCAAAAAAATCTCAAAACTGCCGCTGGCTGCTATAAGAAACTGGTGACAGGTTCTATGAGCATGTGCGCCACGAGATTCGCCACCCGGGATATCATATAAATAGAACACCCTTTTTATGGCAAAGGGTATCTCCAGGTTATTATGCACTGGTGTAATGTTCCCCGTACGGTTCTGAATACGAGGCAGTTCATATAAAGAGCAGTCGTAAACGGTATTCATCGTGCTACTGCTTTAGAGGTTACATAATCATCAAATTCACACTCGTAATCGTCTTCATCAAAGTCTGTTGAAGCTACTACGAACGCAAGCGAATTAGTGGAGAAGTTCTCGATGTGCCGCCAGATACCGGCAGGAATGTATAAACCGTAATATGATCTGTTTAGCGTGAACGCCTTAGCACTAGTACCATCCTGAACGATAACGTCAAAACTGCCTGATAGCGCTACTATAAGCTCCTGATTGGTTTTGTAACTATGGCCACCCCTTTGTTCACCACCCGGAACGTCATATATCCAATAGGTACGCCTGATGTCGAAAGGTACATGTTCCCCTTCTTCCATAAAGGACAAGTTACCCCGTTCATCCAGCACCTTTGGTAAATTGATGAGTTTTACCTCTGTTAAATTCATATTCCTGATCAGATAATTACATTGTCCAAAACCTTCAAAAACCACATTTTTTTAAACTGCATTTTGTTTCTGGATAAAATATTGAATTGAAGCTGCAACAAACAACAACATTATGCAATGTAGTCCTTAAAAACGTCCAAAATATAATCATAATGAGTTTCGTTGAGGCCCGGCCAAACCCCAAGCCAAAACGATTGGTTCATGATGATGTCGGTATTGGTTAACTCCCCTACTACCCGGTGGTTAATATTAGCATAGGCCGGCTGTTTTAGCAGGTTGCCACCAAACAGCAGCCTTGTTCCAATCATATTTTCTTCCAGATGCTGTACCAGCATATGCCGGTCTGCGGCATCACCCTCCCGCAGGGTCAGCAGAAAGCCAAACCACGAGGGGTCGCTGTTAGGTGTTGGTTCCGGCAGGATGAAGATATCCTCCAACTCCTTCATGCGCTCGTATAGTGCTTTGTAGTTTTCACGCCTGCGCTGCACAAAATGATCTATTTTCTTTATTTGCGATACGCCAAAGGCAGCCTGCATATCGGTAACCTTAAGGTTGAAGCCGATGTGCGAGTAGGTGTACTTGTGGTCGTATCCGTAAGGCAGTGTGCCGAGTTGCTGTGAGAAACGGCATCCGCAGGTATTGTCCTTTCCCGGTTCACAATAGCAATCCCTTCCCCAATCCCTAAAGCTTTCGGCAATTTTAGCCAGCACCGGGTTATTTATCAGCACCGCACCGCCCTCGCCCATTGTAATATGATGTGCCGGGTAGAATGAAAAAGTAGAGATATCTCCAAAAGTTCCGGTCTTTTGTCCACGGTAGGTGGCGCCAAGGCTGTCACAATCATCTTCTACCACCCACAGGTTATATTTCTTAGCAACCCGCATTACTTCATCCAAATCGAAGGGATTACCCAGTGAGTGCGCTATCATTATGGCCTTAGTTTTTGGCGATACAGCTGCTTCGATAGCAGATGATAAAACGTTGTGCGTTGCTATATCTATATCCACAAAAACGGGTACAGCGCCAAACTGTATCATTGGGTTTACCGTGGTTGGAAAACCAGCGGCAACCGTGATCACTTCGTCACCCGGCTTAATCGCTCTCTCGCCAAGCTTTGGCGACGTAAGGGCGTAAAAAGCAACAAGATTTGCAGACGACCCTGAGTTTACCAGTAATGCCTTAAATGCGCCAAAGTACCTGGCGAAATCTGTTTCGAAAGCATTAGCAAACCTGCCGGCGGTAAGCCAACCGTCTAATGCGGCATCAACACCAAGCAAGATATCGTCTTCATCAATAACTTTGCCTGTAACGGGTATATAGTTTTTCCCCGGTACAATAACTTGCGTGGTTTTAGCTTTAGCTATTGCTCGGAGGCTCTGTTCCAGTTCAGGAGTAGTAATGTTTTTTATCATTTTTATATTTGATATAAATCAGGTACTTTCCATTTCTATCGGCTTGGCAAAAGGCTCCATTTCTGTAATGGGTTTGCCAAATGCAATCTTCGGATAGGTATTTGTATGTGGATCAATCATTACCTGCAGTAATATAGGTTTGTCGGCATTGGCTTCATTCCACATCCATCGTACCGCGTCATCTATTTCGGTTTGTTCGGCTATTGTCATAGAACTTATACCATAAGCTTCGGCAACCTTTTGGAAATCCGGTGCACTGTAACCCCAGTAAGTTGATTGATAGCGCGATTCAAAGTAGCTATCTTGAAACTGGCGTATCATTCCGAGGTTTTTATTGTTCATTATCACCACCTTTACAGGCAGTTTGTTTCGCACAATTGTTTGAAGTTCCTGAATATTGATTTGCATACAACCATCGCCGGCGATTACAATCACCGGCTTAATACCAAGTGCAAAACTTGCTCCGATGCCGGCAGGCAATGCATACCCCATAGCACCCATACCTGCAGAAGTTAAAAAAAGCTGGTCTTCATACAATTCTACTGATTGCGCTGCCCACATTTGATGGCTCCCAACATCTGCCACATAACATTTAGCCGCTCTTGAGTTGTGCGAAAGTTTATGCATAAAAATGTTAGGGTTTATGCCTTTAGGGTCGAGTTCTTTGGTGTCAGGCCATTGCTCTTTCAAGCTCTTTACATAATCAAACCACATATCTGGCCTTTTAAAGGAGACATCTCGGGCGGTATTGTTAAAATTAACGAAGAACTGTCTGGCATCCATAACTAATGGTATACAGCCTTTTACTCGATTGTTTATTTCTCCGGCTTCGCAATCCACATGGTATATGGTACGATTTTCAAAAAACTTCACATCTGCACCCGTTTGCCTGATGTCTAAACGGCTGCCAACAACTATAAGCAGATCGCATTCGCCAAAAGCTATGTTTGCCCAACGGTTGCCGTAACTACCTATAAAACCAAACCTTAACGGGTTATCATGAGCTATAGCATCAACAGCAAGCAAAGTGGTAACTACCGGTATTTCGGTTTTTTCGAGAAAAGCATTCATCTCCCCTATAGCAAAGGCTGCTCTTACACCTCGGCCAACAAGCAAAAGGGGCCTTTTAGCTTTCTCTATATCAACTATCATCTTCTGCATTTGATCATGTAGAAGTATAACTGGCTCTGAGTTGCTATCTACTTCGTGCCTCGGCTCTATTTGCGCGCGCTGTACGTCCATAGGTACATCTATCAACACCGGACCCGGGCGACCTTCTGTAGCTATTCGGAATGCATCTTCTAGTACCTTTGGCAAATCATGTTCGCTTTCAATTTTGAAGCAGGCTTTAGTAACCGGCCTAGCCATTGCTATAATGTCCGTTTCCTGAAACCCCAGTTGGCGTATAGGCCTTTCACCTTTTTGTTCATGCCGGTTAACTTGTCCGGTAATAAATATAGCTGGGGTCGAATCAAAATAACAACTTCCTATTCCTGTCAAAAGGTTGGTTGCACCGGGGCCACTAGTTGCAAGTGCCACACCTGGAATGCCAGTAACACGTCCAAAAGCATCAGCGGCAAAAGCGGCAGACTGCTCGTGGTGCATGGTGATAATGTTTATTGCTGTTTTTTGATTTAAAGAATCGAGCAAATGGGTAATCATACCTCCCGAAAGTTCGAAAATATGGGTGACACCTTTTTTCTCCAAAAAAGTAGCTATGAAATCAGATGCCTTCATCAGTTATGATTATCTGTTAATTTGTTAGTTATCCGGTTAACTAATAACAGTAACCTCATTGTAACACTAAGCCGCATAACAAGGTAAAAACATTAGCTAAGCATTAGTGTTCGTTGTTGTTGTTCTGTAAAATTCTAACGTTTTCTTTACAGTGGTATCAAGGTCGGTGTACACCTTAAGTCCCAATTCATTTTTTGCTTTCTCCACAGAGGGTACATATCTTGATGGCATATCCCCATTGCGCGCAACTTGTTTTACGTCTAGCTGTAATTTCTTTTTCGCTAAATTATTTATCTTCCCAGCAAGATCAAGAATATTGATTTCCTCATCTGACCCTATGTTATATGCTTGGTTTGGACGTCCGTTTAATAATACTGTAAACAACCAAATTACAAGATCGGCGGCGTAAAGATAAGAACGATATGGAGAGCCATCACCAACTATGGTTATCTTTTGATTATTAATAGCGTTGAAAATGAAATTACCTAATGCATAACGTTCATTTAACGGCAAGTGAGGACCTGCAAATGCAAAACAGCGGGCGATTTTGCATTCTATTCCGTATCTTTGATAATACATAGCACAAAGCATTTCCGCTACTCTTTTGCCTTCGCCATAATCAGCATTACTCGCTAAAACATCAGGAGCAAAGAAATCATGTTCACTTATATGAGTTACCGAAACTGGTTGAGTGCCGTAAACTGCCCCGCTACTGGTTAGTAATACCGATTTAACCTTCTTATTCTTTGCCAGCTCAAGTACGTGCCTCGTCCCTTCTACTATGGTATCGAATATTAAAGCTGGATTGTCGTTGTTAATTGCGGTATTCGCATCGGTTGCTGCATGTATAATAAAGTCAAGCTTTTCAAATATAAACTCAAAACTGGTAACATCACCTTTTATAAAGGTTATAGCATCGTCTTCAAACTCCGGGTATGTTAATAAAAATTTTTCCGGTTGCCTGCTTAATATATAGAGCTTAGCGTTAAGGCGAAGTTGTTTATTTATATAAATAAAAGCACCAGTTATCCACTTACCAAAAAAACCTGTACCTCCCGTTAACAAAATACTTTTTCCAGCAACTAGGGGCCAAAGGTTGCGGGTTCTTGCCAAAATTTGCTGCAAGTCTTCTTCCGGCAAATAATACTTCATGCTAAAAAATTAATAATCTGTTTTTCAGTATATGTCGCAGCTGATTGCGGATTTACTAGCCAGTTTTTATACCAGTCTGTTGTATAAGCCACGGCTTGTGCAGCATCAAACTTTGGTTGCCAGGCTAACTCAGTGATCGCTTTGCTGATATCAAGTTTTAATAAAGCAGCTTCATGTGGCTGATCCGGATCCTCATGAACTTCGAAAGATCCTGCCCCCCATTTGCTAATTGCCATTTGAACCATTTCGATAACCGGTAAAGAATCAGTAAAGTAAGGTCCAAAATTAAAGGCGCCACTAAATTTAAGTGGATTAGCAGCTAACTGTGTACCTAAAAGTAGATAGCCTGCTAAAGGTTCAAGAACATGTTGCCATGGCCTAACCGATCGTGGATTTCGTACTATCACTGCATCTTGCCTTGATAGTGCCTTAACAATATCAGGTACTAATCTATCTTTACTCCAATCGCCTCCGCCAATAACATTCCCCGCCCTTGCAACCGCAAGAGCTTTCTTATGGTTAGCATAACCAGATAAGTTGAAGAAGGAATTCCGGTATGAATCTATTACAAGTTCTGTACAAGCTTTACTAGCGCTGTAAGGATCATGTCCGCCAAGCCTGTCATTTTCTCGATAAGGATAGGTCCATTCGTTATTTTGGTATACCTTGTCTGTAGTAATAAGTACTAAGTTGCAGGGTTTATTCAACCGTTTAGCTGCATCTAATAAATTTGCAGTACCTATTGCATTTACCTCAAAAGTTTCAGAAGGAATTTCGTAGGATAAACGAACTAACGACTGCGCCGCCAGATGAAAAATATAGTCTGGCTGGAAAGAGCTGACTGCAGCATGTAGTGCCTCCCGATTGCGAAGGTCTGCAATCACTGAGTCGCAGAGTTTATCCCCATCTATTAACTCGTAAAGATTAGCGCCAGATTCAGGAGCTAATGCATAACCCATAACATCGGCGCCAAGCATAGAGAAGACCTTTAAAAGCCAGGAACCCTTAAACCCGGTATGTCCGGTTAACAAAACCTTTCTACCTTGGTAATAAGTCTTTAAATAATCTAATGTCGCTACCATATTTTCCAAGGCGCATTGCCGCTGTCCCACATTTCGTTAAGATCGTGCTTATCTTTTAAGGTATCCATAGGTCGCCAAAAGCCATGGTGACGGTAAGCATCCATTTGCCCCTCGGCTGCAATACCTTCCATTGGCGCTTTCTCCCAAATAGTACTGTCGCCATCATTTATGTAATTGAAAATTTGAGGTTCGCAAACAAAGTAACCACCATTAATCCAAGAGCCATTGCCTTTTGGCTTCTCAAAAAACGAATAAACTTCGTTTTTTTCATTTATATCAAGCACGCCGAACCTTCCTGATGGCTGCACCGACGTTACCGTACAGTATTTACCACCAGCTTTATGAAAGGCAAGCAGTTCTTTAATATTAACGTCTCCTACGCCATCACCATAAGTGAGCATGAATGGCTCGTTATTGGTAAAGCGCTGAATACGTTTTATCCGTCCGCCGGTCATAGAATCGTTGCCGGTATCTACAAGTGTTATCTTCCATGGTTCGGCTTGAGAATCATGTACTCTAATTGAATTGTCGCTCAGGTCAATGGTAACATCAGATTTATGAAGAAAGTAATTAGCAAAATATTCTTTGATGAGGTAGCCTTTGTATCCCAGGCAAACAACAAAGTCGTTAAAACCATGTGTAGAATAAATCTTCATGATATGCCAAAGTACAGGCATACTACCTATTTCTACCATAGGTTTAGGCTTAAATACTGTTTCTTCAGATAAACGGGTGCCCAATCCTCCGGCTAACAAGACAACTTTCATATATCGCGTTTATTGATTAACCTCTATTTCGATATTGCCGCTAAGCGGAAAACTGCAGCACAGCAATCGTTCGTCGGACTCCAATTCAGCCGGCGTTGTATCTACACCTATAATTTTAACATCACCTTTGACAAGACGGCCTTTACACAACAAGCAATTACCTGTTTGGCAGGAGTATGGCATTTCTATACCTGCATCCAGCCCCGCTTCCAATATGCTTTTACCCTTAACTACTTCAACATCAACGGCTCTCCCTTCCTTTATCAACCGCACCGTTTTTGTAAAAACATCTTCAAAATCCGCAGGATTGCGCACTACTTCAAAATCTTCTGAATATACATTGTTTGCGTTTATCTGCAAAGCGAATATCGCCTCTTTAATCGACTCCTTCAATCCTGAAGGTCCGCAAATGTAATGAACGGTGTTTTGCAGATTGCCTTCCTGCTGGAGTACCTTGAGCACTATGTGAGGATCTATCCTGCCCTGCACCAAACTTGGACGAGCAGGATCAACAACTAATTGTGTATGGAAGTGCCATGTAGAAAAAGAAGAAAATCTTTCTTCTAATTGTGTTATATCGTCAATAAAAATAGCGCTTTCGGCATTTCTGTTACCGTAAACAAGTGTTATATGCCCGGCAAGTTTATTATAGAGGGCGTATTTTGCAATCGATATGAGTGGAGTAATACCACTTCCGCCTCCCCATAACACCAGGTGCGTATCGGTACTTAAATGGTCTTCGTTCAAGACGAAGTCACCCATTGGCGGCATTACTTCAATAATGTCACCTACGTTTAACTTATCTACAATATGGTTCGATACTATTCCTCCTTGTACCCGCTTCACGGTCACTGCAAGATCTGAATCAACACCTGGCGCCGAAGAAAATGAATATGGACGTATATAACGCCTACCATTGATCCGAAAGACAAGGGTAAGATATTGACCCGCTTTGTACTTTACTTTTTTTAATGCCGGTTGCCTGAACAGGATTGTTGTTGTATCTCCTGTTTCTTGCTTTAAACCTATAATTTTTAAAGTAAAAAACTGCAAAGTAAGACTTATGACATTAATGAACTAAATACTTTTTTAACAACTAAGAATATTGTTGCTAATACCGTTCCAAGTATTAACCCTATTATAATACCTTTTATTTTTGAGATTTTGTTTACCGGTAAAGGTAATACGGGTTGATCTATCATTTGTATCAATGGTGTCTCCTGCCTTAGCGATATTTTAGAGATCTCCAGATTCTTCACGATCTCTGCATAAATAGCTGTACTAGCCTGAACATCCACCTGCCGTTTTTGTGATGGAACCCTTAAGCTGGTGAAAGCCGGGTTTGCATTAGGAGAAGCGTCTATTGCAGAAGCTACACCACTAATTGAATAACCCAATACCCGTTTTACGCTATCTGCTTGTTTTTGCAGAACAGCAATGTTCTGAGAGCTTTTTTTAGTTTTTGTTTGTGTATAAAAGTCATTTACAGTTTCTACCAGCTTGTTATTAAATGCTTTTGCGAAAAGCTCATCCTTAGAATTTACATCCACATTAATTACACTTAATTTCTTATCCGGCTTTGTCACAGATAGCACCTTCTTGTTAAACTCATCAGTAATGTCTGTTATGATACTGTCTTGTACCCTTGTAAATTTGCCAGGATCACCCGTGAAGGTTACCGTAGCACTACCATCATTTGCTTTCCACCTTTCACGAAGTTTGTTAAAGTCTATATATCGTTCTATAAGCAGCTGTTTACGTCCATCTAAACTTACTTCACTCAAAAGGGTTTTTTCAATCATCACCCTCGACTTGTACAACTGCAATATATTATCTCCTTGAAAAATCCCGCCGGCAGTCCCGCCTAGATCAATGCCCGCTAAAGATGCAAGCCCCGCATATTGGCCTAAGCCACCACCTTTCGAACCGTCTTCAAGAACAAAACTACTGGTTGCAGTATAAACCGGTTTTTTTACTAGTGCGTATGCAAGACCACCAGCAGCACCAATCAGTGCTGCTAACAGTAACGTAAGCCATTTGCTTTTAAGATATTTAATTCCCCTTGTTAAACTAACCAGTAAATCTTTAATGGACAGTTCATTTTCACTCTCAGGCATAACAGATTCCGTTTCCTTAACCATTATTTACTTAAATTGATTATGCCCAATATAATTGCACCTAGCGACGCTAACCCCCCTGTAATGCCTATTATTTCTGTCGGCGATATACCACGTTTTTCAGGCTTTTTCGTCACGTAAATCTCGCTGCCAGGACGAACCTTTGGGTGTGAGTTAAAGAACAGGAACTTACTTGTTCCTTTTACTGTACCATTTGGATACACCACATATGCCCCTTTTTTGAGGGCGTTGGGAGAATACCCCCCAGCGTTGAGTACATAATCGTGAAAAGATTTACCTTTTTCATATACAACTGCGCTCGGGTAAAGTACTTCACCATTTACACGTACCAACTGCTGCTGCTTCGGTATCCTAATAACGTCATTATCCTCTAATATAAGATCACCGCTGAAACCAGGCTGCTGCAAGATCTTTTTAAGATCAATTCCAACGAAGTTATTTCTTAATTGCGGCGCTTCCACATTGGTTGAATCCTTGTAGTTTTTTTTCAAACGGGTCAATCTATCCAAACGTTCCTTTTCTACCGCACTGGTATCTATCCTGCTCTTATTTATTCCCAATATTGCAAAATTGTCGCGTTTAAGTGTTCCTCCGTCAGCGTCAGCTGACGCTGTTACACCACCCGCACGGGCTATAACGTCAGATATTTTTTCGTTTTTACTTTTTATAGTATAGTAACCAGGGTACAGCACCTCGCCTTCTATCTTAACGGTTTTTTGTTTTTCGTATCCAGGCAAACTGTAAACTGAAACAATGTCATACGGCTGAAGTTTAAAATTTGCAGCACCCTGGTTAAGTTGTGAATTAACATCGACGGTGAATACCTGAGCCAGGTTGCTAGATCTCGACGAAGGATCGCTATTATCAATCCTTCTCGACACCTCAATCCGTTTAGGGCTGGCACCAATTGTTAACCCCTCGGCTTTAACAATAAGATCTTCAACTGACATGCCATCAGAGTAATTATATTCACCCTCGTTACGTACCTCACCTTTGATGGTCACCATGTATTCATCTCTCAAGTCAAATATTGATGATATATTGATCACGTCCTCGCGTTGCAATGGGATATCAGGTACAGTTTTGTTGATAATAGCACTGACATCAAATGAGATTAACTCGGTTGTATTATCAGTTTTTAATCGGGTTATGCTTGCCCGCCCTGTAAAAGCATCTTCTTTAAGTCCGGCAGCATTCTTTATCAATTGAGATACCGTAAGTCCCTTTTGAAGTTCATATTCTCCGGGGCGGAATACTGCACCTTTAACAATAACCCTGTTCTCGTAACGCTCCAGAATACGCTCAACAGTAAACTTATCTCCCCGTAAAGGAATGTAGTTTTTATAATCTGCCTCAATAACGTCAGTAATACGTCGTTGCTGATCATCAATTTGAGATACCTTTATCCTGCCGGTAAAAGCCTGATCGGTAAAGCCGCCTGCAAATGTTAATACATCTTGTAAAGTTTCGCCAGGAAGCACTTCAAACAAAGCAGGGGTTTTCACCTCACCAACTAATTCTACTCGCGTGCGATAAGTGGGCACGCGAATAATATCCTGATCCTGCAAACTGATGTTGCTTTTCTGATCTCCTTTTACAAGAAAGTCGTACACATCTAAGCGACGAAATATTTTATTATTACGGTATATTTCAATTTGCCTGAAAGAGCCATTATCGGTGGGCCCACCGGCTGAAGACAAAGCATTAAAAGCTGTAGCAAGCGACGGCAATGTATAAGTACCGGGCTTTACCACCTCGCCCACCATCACAACCTTTATGCTACGGATGTTACCCAGTGTAACCGACACATTGGTACCACGCCCTACAGCATAGTTATTAGCTGCAAGTTTTGCCTTAATGGCGGATGTTGCTTGCTCAATTGTTTTCCCCGAAACGTTTAGTATACCTACGCCGGGTATATTAATGTTACCTTCAGGAGACACATCCAATTTCCAGTTCACCAGAGATGCACCATAAACGTTAATATTCAATTGGTCTTCAGGTCCAACTATGTAATTTACTGGAGTTGCAAGTTTAAGGTTAGGCTCGAAAGTAATGTTGCTGTTACGAAAAAGGTCGGCTCCGAACACTTTCGGTATAAACATGTTCGCAATTTCCAATTGTTTCTTAGTTGGATTAGATGTTGAATCTGCTTTATAATTAAGAACGCGAGTAGGAGACTGATCAGATGGTGGCTGCTGCTGTGTCTGGTCGACAGTTTTTATACCACTTTTCCTTATTGCAGTGACACGATCCTGTAAAATTTTACTCTGTTCGGCTGACAATCCCCGTGATTGTAAAACTTGCAGCAACTGTGCATCTGAAAGTCCGGTAGACTGCGCTTGCTGTAGTATTTGTCTCAGTTGTGTATCAGAAATTTCATTAACGTTTACGCCTGAGAGATTTTGCGGTAAATTTTGTGCTTTAACAATAGGGCATACACAAAAACAAAAAAGCGCCAGAACAAGTACAAGAATAGGTCTAAATAAATTCATATCTTTAAATTGATACCTGAGTAGTTAATTGCAGGTAAGTCCGCCATTTTTAACAATAACTTCAAGCTTAAACTTCAATCATCATCAATAGCATAAACAGCTTGCAAATATATATTTATTTTAAACGATGATAGTAAACTTGTAGTGCTACTTTGCTACGTGCATTATTTGTCCAAAAAATGCAAACGATTTGTGTATTATCAACGTTCGTTACAACTCAAACACTAATTTCGACACGATGAATTATTTTGATTTTTACAATATTGCCGAGTCTTTTCACCCGGATACAGCAGCACTGAAAAAACAGTTTTACACCTTGAGTAAGCAATATCATCCGGACTTCTACGCAAATGAAGATGATAGTAAACAACAAGAAATACTGGAGCTCTCTACTCTTAACAACAAGGCCTACCAAACACTTAACGACCGAAATAAGACCCTGGAATACATATTAAAGGAGCACAACCTGGTAAATGAGGGAGCAAAACCACAATTACCTGCAGATTTTTTGATGGAAATGATGGACATCAACGAACGGCTAATGGAGGTTGATGATGTTGCCCAACTTGCTGAGGTGACAACAGAAGTGCTTGCTATAGAGAGCGATATTCACGAAGCACTAACTACGCTGACGGCAGATTACGAAACGTTGGATGACACTGCAAAGGAAAGCAGGCTTAACGAAATTGCAAATATTTACTACAGGCAAAAATATCTGTTGCGTATTAAAGAGAGTTTAGATACATTTGCAGCCCGCTTAGGTAATTAGTTACCTGCAAATGCCCAGATGGCGGAATTGGTAGACGCGCTGGTCTCAAACACCTGTGGGAAACCGTGCCGGTTCGACTCCGGCTCTGGGTACGACCCTCTTTACATCAGTAAAGAGGGTTTTTTGTTTTAAAACACCCCCTTTTTGTCGCAAACAGACCTACATTACTGTAAGTTATCGCCTATTTTTGATTAGAAAACAATTTATCACCAGGTTGATGAGAACAGTATCCTTTGCCATAAATATAAGCCTTGACGGCGTTTGCGACCATACGCTTTTTAACCAAGACCCGGAAATTCATGAGTACTTCACTGAAGTGATGAATGACGTGGACCTTATCTTCTTCGGACGGATTATGTATCAGCTTATGTTTCCTTATTGGGCCAATGTGGCGAGGGATAAATCCGGCACATATGGTGAAAACAAATTTGCTGAAAAAATTACTTCCATTTCAAGGGTCGTTGTTTCCAGATCATTAACTACATCAGATGAAAACACAAGGATAATTCGTGCAAATCCTGTAGAAGAACTTTTGCAACTGAAACAACTTCCCGGCAAAACAATTTTTGTAGATAGCATAAGCATGCTTCCTGAATTGATAGCAGCGGGACTTATAGATAAATTTAAGCTGATGGTCCACCCGGTTATATTGGGTAGTGGACGAAAATTATTAGATACCGGCGATCTGCAGGAAAAGCTTGACCTTAAGCTGATCGAAACTATAACTTTCAAGTCCGGGTGTGTGGCTCTTCATTATTATAAAAAATGAACAATGTAATCATAAGGCTCACCCCTTGCAAACGTGAGTTATTGTAATAACGATGATATCATCAGCTCAAGTGTTCTTTGGTTATTGCCATCTATACTAAAGTTCTTAAAAATTATTTTTCCTTCTTTATCAATCAGGAAGTTTTCGGGTTCTCCACGAACTCCATAACTCTTAGCTGCAAATTCCGGGTTGCCACGCAGTGGTATAAACGAGAAGCCGCTGTTTCTCATAAAAGGCAGTACATAAGAATATTGTTCTGGCGTAACGTTAATGCCGAGGTAAACCAGATTCTTATTCTTAAATTTGTTTACAACTGCCTGGAAGTACGGAAACTCTGCCCTGCACGGGCCACAGCCCGGAAACCAAAAGGTAAGCAGCACAACTTTACCTTTCAAGTCATTCAGCTTCAACTTATTTTTTCCGGTGTATAAGCCCAATTCAAATGGAAAAGCCTGTACCGCTGAAGCTTCTCTTATTACTTTTATGTCGTTATTTATTTGCGGTTCCTCTTTACCCATTTGATGAGCGTAAATCCTTATCGCACTGTACAATTCATCGTTGGGTAATTTGGCAAATCTTAACACCAGGTTGTCGTAAGCATCCTTTACATCGCCTGACCTTGCCAGCAAAGAAGACTTTTTCAACTCAATAAAATTCCTGATGTAATTCCATCTTGGCAGGGTTATCAGCTTAAGCTGATTTAAAGCTTCTTTGTAATTTTTCTCTTGCTCTAATTTGTTGATTTGTATTAACGAAAGGGCAACTTGTTTCCTAATCTTCCAATCTTCTTCTTCACGCATTTCGGAGGCTAGCGAGAGGGCCTTTTCAGGATCCGTTTGAAGGTATATATCAGCCAAACTGGTCATACCCTCATACGACCAGTTAAATTTTTGCGGCGGATAAAGTGTGCGAAGATCTTCAAAGTATTTTCTCTTTATATCCATGTTTGTGGCATCTACTGCCAACCAGTACAGCGCTTGTGCACCACGTTCATTCTCAGGAAATTGTTTTGTAAAATCATTTACCTTCTGTTTGTAAACATCGGGGTTGCTATCTTTAAGGTACATTAGGTTCACGTAAGCATAAGTAACATCTGCCGGATCTGCAATGGCGGCTTTTTCTATATAGTTTTTCGCGAGCGCACTTTGCCCCCACCTTTCCGCATCTGCAGAGAGCATGTACCACACGTTTGCATTTTTGGGATCAAGTTCTGCGGCTTTCAGCAGAAACTCCCTTGCCTGCGCCATTTCAGCGTTATTAAACACTGTACCAATCGCCAAAGGGATATTTACATTATCGGGGTGGTTCATCATCCAGATCTTATATTGCGGAATAAGCTCTGGATTTTCCAAGCCCATTGCATATATAAATTTTTTCTGTGCTTTGATGCTGTCAGGGTAAGCTTCTGCTACTGCCTTTGCAGCTTTAATTTCAGCCGCAGGTGCGGGTCCTTTTCTGACTGGCATCTGAGCTAAAACCTGCATACTGCACATTATAATTAATGCGGTGTTTGAAATATTTTTAAGTAAGCCTTTCATGGTGTAGTGGTTGTATCAGGGAGACAAGAACCCAATATACTTACAATAATTAAATTACATGATGGAAGATTAACAAGAATGATTGCATAATAAGGTTCTCAAAATAAAACCCTGTGAGAAATTCTCACAGGGTTCCTATATTCTTATTACGAACTCATTACTGCTATTTTAGAGTCTCTGTTTTAGGCTGAGTGGTGATTTGCTTGATGAAAGATGTTTCTTCGGGCTTATAAGGTGTGCCATCCTTATGGAAAATGTCGTGAAACCACAACTTTGGCTCACCTCCCTGTGGCATTGGCGTATCCCAAGCGTAAATAGTATTGGTTTTACCGGCAACTAAACCCCAGTTTATCGCTCCGATATTTTCTTTTTTAAGTAAAGGTAATATGGTTTGGAACGTACTATTTCTTGAACGAGCCATGTATTCAGTACATATTAATGGTCGGCCATGAGTTTTTAGCAACTGCAAAACACGCTCATGTGACTTTTCATCTTCGTATTCATGATAGGTGATAATATCTGAATTAAGCGCCTGAAATGCGTTTAATTTTTCGAAATCCCAGGCCCATAAACCTACAGAAACCGGCTGGTCAGGATTTACATCTCTGGCCCAGGTAAATACTTTTGTTAATAAGGCTAACGAGGTATCACGCTTAGTACTGTTTCCCGGCTCGTTATATAGATCCCATAAAATTACCCGTTTATCGTGCTTGAACTCGCCCATAACATCTTTAAAGTACCCTTCTAACTGGTTAAATTGTTTAGGGTCTTTTACCTCCCTTACGCCAGGGTCTTGCGCCCATCCGGAGTTATGGATACCAGCTTTTGGTGCAGGCTGCTTGCCAGGTTTAGGGTTTGGGTTCCAGCAATCGTCAAAAAACACCAATATGGTTTGTATATGATGCTTATTAGCAATCTCCAGGTATTTGTTCACCCGGGACTTAAAACCTTTGGGATCTACACCGTAAGCAAGGCTATGTAAAAACACCCTCATGGTATTAAAACCAATCCCTTCGGCATATCCAAGCTCTTTATCAATCGTCGCCGGATCAAACGTATCAGCCTGCCACATTTCTAACTGGTTTATAGCAGTACTGGGAATAAAATTAGCACCAATCATCCATTTATGTTCGGCGTACCATTTGTTAGCTTTATCTACGGTCCATATTTTACCCTTATCAATCGGCTTTACTTTAGCCTTAGGTGCCTGTGCTGATGCCGTAGCCGTTGCAAAAAAAACCAGTAACGGTAATACAACAAGGTTGCTTAGTTTTCTCATGATCATATGTTAGTTGTCCTTTTTGTTTTTTAAGATAATAGTTTGATTTCGAACTGCAGGTTTAACGTTACTTTTTTTTAAGCCGCTTCCCTTGGGCGGTTTAGCTTTTACATACACCATGTCCGACGGTGCTTTTATAGCAACTCCTGTTTTTACAGGCAAGCCAAAATTAGGCGTACCATCCTTATTCCAGGTAAACATTTGCATGCGCGGTGAGCGCTGGCCGCCACAACCACAACCTGGCTTTGAATTGGCATGGTAAAGTATCCAATCCTCTTTACCATCGGGTGATTTAAAGAACGAGTTGTGTCCCGGGGCGTAAACACTGTTTTCTTTACTTTGCTGAAATACCGGTTTAGCATTCTTTTTCCATGATTTCGGATCTAAAAGATCAGCAGAAGCCGGCGCACTTAACATACCCAAAGCATAGTTATCTGTCCAGCATCCACTTGCAGAATAAATCAAGTGTATTTGGTTGCCATGTACCAATACCTCTGGTCCTTCGTTTACGTTTACATGCGGAGGGTTGTTCGCATCGTACAGGTCTCCTACCATCTCCCAATCATACTCCGGCTTTGAAATGCGTACACGCTTTCCATCAACTGTCCACGGGTTTTTTAGTTTCGCAATATAAATATCCTGCTCGCCATTTTCATCTCCTTCCCAGCCAGACCATATTAAATATAGCTGCCCTTTGTACCCAAACACCGAACCATCAATAGCCCATTTGTTTGATGCTTCTTCCAAAGGCCCTTTAAAAATCCATGTGCCTAACAATGGGTCAGCCGATGTATTCTCTAGAACGTACAAGCGGTGATTACGATTTTTACCATCATCTGCAGCAAAATACATGTACCATTTGTTATCTATAAAATGAATCTCCGGCGCCCATAGTTCCCGGGAAAAACTCTTACCTGTAGGTGGCACCCAAATAGTTTTTTTGGGTGAATTCCTCAGGTCGGCAATATCCTTTGTTTTCCAGATAATAAGACTGTCGCCTAACGTATTCGTATAGTAGTAATAGCCGTCTTTATACGTAATCCATGGATCAGCGCCCGAAGGCAATATTGGGTTTGTGAATGTTTTTAGTTTTTTTGTTTGTGCCAGAGCGCTTGAGGTGCATAGCACATTACAGATCAGACCAATAAAAAATAGTTTAACAAAGTTCAATTTCATCTCCGTCGTTATCCTTCGTATTGTAGTAGCAAATATTTTTAGCAGCAATCACTAGTGGGTTATGTGGCCCTCTTTCCAGTATACTTCACTATGTCCATCGCTAAAATTCCTGGTAGTTACCAAAACAACCGTATTTTGGTCTTTCAGGAACATTGAACTGTAGTAGGCGCCCTCACCTGTAGGCAAGTTAGGCCACGGATCATTTACACGGCTAAAGTTTTTTGCTGTGCTGTTGCCTTTGTACACCATCATTGTGCTTTTCTTCCAATCGCTGCCAATGTTTCTTCCACCTGCATCCTGTGTAGATAACAAGGTTTCACCAGTGCTTAGCTGCACCATAAACGGCGCACCACCAAATATCGCATCGCTTGTGGCAAGCCACCGTCTGCCGTTTTGGGTAGTACCAGTTGTGTTATAGTTCCATTTTGCATCCGTCGATGACCAAAGCACCCATGGCGAGTTGGTGTTATTAACCGATTCAATAGGGAAGACTATACCTTTATTGTTGTTTAACACCAATGGTGTTGCCATACCGTCGCGGTCGCCAGGCGAATAGGCCACGCGCTTTGGTGAAGACCAGGTGCTGCCGTTATCTGTAGAATGTATCATTAAAATGTCCTGTTCCGGATTTCCGCTGGGCCACCAGGCAGCTTCACTAGAGTAAAACATTTCTATATCACCATCTGCCAGTTGTACCATCCCTGGCTCCCATGAACGGCCTGTAGCAATTATCTTCGGATCGCCCCAGTTCAACCCATTGTCTTTGCTGATACGTATCTGAACGTTGTCGTGTGCGTTGTCATCTGGATTACCGCGGCCAACATAGGCCAGCATCAGCCAGCCATTGCTCATCACCAGTATCTCGGGATTAGAAAATCCGTAGTAACCCGGCGTGCTGCTGTTCATGATAATCTGAGCGGCACCCCATGTGGTACCGTTATCTTCGCTGCGCCTGATGGCGATGTTATTCCAGTAATCGGCTGTGCCGCCACAATGATAGGTAAGCACAAGTGTATTGGGTCCTACCCTGTGGATTCTGCCATATTCCGCATAGTAAACATCATGTGAAATTTTCCTTGCTGAAGCCTCCCAGGTTATGTTGATTGCGGGGGTGGCATTATCCACCTGCGGCAGATCGTCGGCATGAGTAGTGGGTACTGTTACAGGCGGTGTTACCGGTGGTTCTAGTATTGGTGAAGGGCCATTCTTTTTACAGGCTGACAGCCCAATTACCACGCTAAGGGTAAATATAAGTACTTTTTTTTGTAGCTTCATTTAAGGTAGATTAACTGCTTAACAAATTATAGAGGGATGAGCATCGCTACTCATCCCGTAAGAACCTATTTAATAGCCAGGGTTTTGTTTTAAGTTGGGATTGATGTCAAGATCTTGCTGCGGTATAGGCAACAACTCGTGTTTACCTTTAACAAAGTTTTGGAAGCCAGCATCACGTGTTGAAAGTGGTTTGTCAAGGTCGCCCCAACGCGCTAGGTCATTCCAGCGGTGGCCCTCGCCTGTAAGTTCGGTAACGCGTTCGTGCTTAATTTGCGCCAGGAACTGGTCATGGTTCATCCCTGGTTTAACAGATGTTAATGTGGCTAATCCCGCGCGTTGCCTTACCTTATCTACATACTGGTAAGCCTGCGCTGTTGCATTGGTTTCATTAAGGCATTCTGCATACATCAGCAATACATCTGCGTAACGGATAAAGCGGTAGTTGTTTGGCGAGTGAAAACTATCACCTGTTGCGGTCCCGTTTTGGTCATTTAGCATTTTCCTGAACCAAACATCGTTGTTAACGGCGTTACCATAACGTTGCGTAAATGTTTGCCCGTAGATAAGAGAGAAATTGGGACCGCGTTCATCAGTGAAAGCGTATAAATAAGTAGCTGCAAGCCTTGGATCGCGCTGGTTACCGGTAGTTCTTTCTCCCTCAAACTCGGCAAGTGGCCACCTCCTGGCCTGCCCGTCAGTAAAACCAATTGGCCTAGGTGCAAAAAATGGCGGTAGCGATGAACCATAGTTCAGGTTATCCTGGTTGTTAGGATCAGTATCGTCATCGTGGTTGTCATTAGGATTAAGCGCGTTGTTGTACTCGAAAACCGACTCAGAATTATTTTCTGTTGTCGATAAAAAGTTATCCTGGTAATTACTTGTTAAAGTATACACCCCGCTTTGTATTACAGCCTGCAGTGGAGCCAAGGCTTCCTGGAACTTACGCTGTTGCATAAAGGCCTTTGCCAGTAAAGCGTTTGCAGCGCCCTTTGTTGCCCGGCCTACGTCGGCACCTGAATAATTAGCGGGAAGATTCGCGGCAGCCTCAGTCAGGTCTTTTTGTACTTGTGCCCACACCTGGTCACGGCTTGCAGTAGCCGGTAAATCTACCGGTGTTGAACTTTGCAGTTGCAGGGGAACATTGCCCCACAGCGATGCCAGATGAAAATAGAACAACCCACGTAAAAACTTTGCCTCTGCTATGTAGCGCGCTTTTAAGCCAGCATCCATGCTTATATTAGGCACATTATCAATAACCTGGTTGGTTCTTGCTATACCGATGTAAAGGTCGGCCCAGATACCTGTATAATTACCGTAGTTATAATCATTGTTGATAAACAAGTCGAAGTTGTTTTGAAGGTTAGCATCAGGACTGGTACTCCAGCCCTCATCTGAACGGACGATGGTTGCAAAAAAGAACCAGCGGCACAATCCGGCACGGTGAAAAGTACTGTATATCGAGTTAACGCCTTTTTGTGCATCGTCAGCCGTTTTCCAAAACACAGCTGTAGTAGGCTGATTTGGATTAACAACATCCAATTTTTTACAGCTGGTTACACCAATAACCAATGCTGCTATAGTTAGTATGATCGTTTTTTTCATTTCTTTAACAATTAAAATTAAAACCCAAAGCTGACACCAACCGAGTATATACGATTTGCCGGCCAGTTACCAGCATCCACACCACGCTGTAATAAACCGTTACCAACCAAGTCAGGGTCTAAACCTTTGTATTTAGTGACTGTAAGCAGGTTTTGGCCGCTGATAAATATTCTTGCATTTTCTACATGCAGAGGTTTTAATGCAGCTTTACCAAAAGTGTAACCAATCTCGAGGTTACGTATGCGTCCGTAAGAGCCATTCTCTAACCAACGCGAACTTTCAGGCGTGTTGTTATTGGCTATACCGGGATCGCCGTTAGCAATACCTAACCGTGGATCGGTAGTGCTGGTGTTAGTTGGTGTCCACGGGTTTATGTCTGCGCGGAAGTTAGAGTTCTGATAGCCGTCGAGTATTCTCCTTATATCGTTATAAATAGTAAGCCCGAATATGCCCACCAACTGCAGATTAACATTGAATTGCTTGTAGGAAGCATTGAATTGCAAACCTGTTTGAAGCGTTGGCCAAGGCGATCCGTTAAACACACGGTCGTTATTATTTATTGTACCTTTTCCGTTAGGATCGGCATAAAACTTCACGTCACCTGGTTTTGCAAATGGTTCTATCAGGCTACCATCAGCACGTTTGTAGTTGTTTATCTCGTCTTGAGTTTGGAATATACCAAGCTCTTTCAAAACATACCATTGGCCAAGCGCATAACCTATTTGCGAACGGGTACTACCCTGTTGTATATAATTAACGCCAACCCCCTGGTTACCCAGAGCCAATACTTTATTTTTAATGGTGGTAACATTGCCGGATATACTCCATTTAAAAGCATTATTGTTGTTGCGGTAGGTTGCCTCTACCTCTATACCTTTATTGCTTATGGACGCCGCATTAACAGGCGGGTTGCCGCCTGCGTTGCCGAGAAATTGCCCTAACACCTGGTTAACCAGTACGTCTTCCGATTTGTTATTGTAAACGGAAGCTGAAACAGACAGCCTGTCGTGAAATAAACTTGCATCAAAACCTATGTTTGTTTCTTTCCTCTTTTCCCAACGCAGGTCAGCGTTATATAAAGTAGACTGGTAAGCTCCACCGAATATTGCATCTCCCGCAAATATCGCACGAGGAGAATTATTAATTAAACCAATGTTTTGATAGGAATTAATAGTGTTGATACCCAGCACACCATAAGAAGCATTTATTTTTAGATTGTCAACCCAATCTGCTTTAAAGAAATCTTCTTTACTAAGCCTCCATGCAACTGCAACTGAAGGAAAGAAGCCGCTGCGGTAATTAGGCCCGAACCTTGAGTCCTGGTCAATACGCCCTGAAGCCGTTAACAGGTACTTGTCATTATAGGTATAGTTTACACGACCCAGGTAAGAACGTATCCTGTCATCCTGCGCCACACGACCGGACACGGAAGGAGCGCCACCTGCTGAGTTAATTTCTGTAAGATATTCGCCGGTAGACAATACGGTTAAATTCGTTTTCCGAGCCGATGTAAGGTCACGGTAGGAGCTTTGTTCGCTAAAACCAACTACACCGTTAATATTGTGTACGCCAATGGTTTTGTTAAAGTTGAGCGTATGCTCCAGTAATATGTTTCTAAAACGTTCCCTATCCTGATCAATATAGCTCAGTTCGGGCTGTTGCGCATAAGAGAATATGCCGTTTTTACGAAAGTCGCGATTATAGTCGAAGCTGGCTTCCAAACCTACGTTAAACTTATAGTCCAGCCAGTCAAATACGCGGAATTGCGCAAAAGCGTTGCCCAATATTTTAGCATAGTTGTTGTACCCCTGGCTTAGATCATTTACAGCCAGTGAATTGTAGGCATAGGTAACATCGCCGCCATTATCAGCTGTGCCGGTGCTATAACCCATTGGGTTAACATTGTTGTTTGTTTTAAAGCCATTACTTTGTACCGGCACTGTTGGTAAAAGCTGCGGAAGATCATAGAACGGGTTACCCCTGTTAGGGTGATAGTTATTGCTATTGCTTAACATGGCGTTTTCGCCAAAAGTGAGCCTCCCTTTTTTTGTTTCAGTGTTAATGCGAAGGCTGGCACGATCGAATGAGTATGCTTTTAGCACGCCCTGGTTGCGGAAATAACTTCCGGATATCAGGTAAGTTGAGTTGTCTGATCCGCCTGACACAGAAAGATTGTAATCCTGGTTATTACCGGTACGTTGGTTAAGGTCCTGCCAGTCAGTATTTACAGCAGGGTTAAATGCAGACCCAATGCTTGCAGGAACAGACAGGCCGGAATTGGTATAAGCCTGGCTTTTGGTAGCTGCATATTGTGTGCTGTTCATCACATCCCACTGCTTAGGTATACGCTGCTGACCATATTTAGCAGTAAAGTTTATTTTAGTAGCGCCCTTTTTACCTTTTTTGGTGGTGATAATTACAACCCCATTTGCCGCACGCGAACCGTAAATCGCCGCAGCTGATGCATCTTTTAATATCTGGATGGATTCTACATCGTCATTGTTTACGGTACTGTTTGCATCTGCTATCATCCCGTCTATCACATATAACGGAGATGCATTAATAAAGCTCGCAACACCACGGATCTCAATCTGGGAGTTTTGGCCAGGCGCCCCGCTGCTGCGTACTGTTACGCCGGGGCTTAGACCTTGCAATGATTCGGCAACGTTGTTTGCAGACACGCGGTTGGCCTCGGTCGGGCTTATAGAAGAAATTGCTCCTGTGAGATCGCGCTTCCGGACAGATTGATATCCAATAACAACCACTTCGTTAAGTGAGCGGGCGTCATCCCGCATCTGTACATCAATCACCTGCTGATCGGCAACTCTAATCTCCTGAGGCGTAAAACCGATAAATGAAAACACAAGCGTATTTCCGCTTGCTGCTGCAATCCTGTAGCGGCCATTAACATCGGTAACCGCACCAGTAGTGCCGGTACTTTCCTTAATTCTGACAGTAACTCCCGGAAGCCCTTGTCCTGTTGCATCAGTAACTCGGCCGGTAATCTGTCCTGATGTTTGCGCCATTGCAGGCGTAACAGCAAAAATTATTAATAGCAAGTAAATAAAGTGAAATAATTTGGAGCTTGAAGGCCGGGCTTCGTCTCCATAAGGTGGATGATTGCGCATCAAACCCAAATTTTGAGGTAAGAGTTTTTTCATATATTATTAATTGGTTAGTAGTAAAAGTCCTATGGGAGGACAATAGGTTAATGATTCTTAGGTCAAAGATGAATGAATAAAACAGAGTGCCGCTTCACGTGCGTATCAATCTTTCATCATTTTGTCTCAATTTTCATTTTAGTAAACAATTGTTGTTATTTTTAAATACCAATAATCAAACACATTCTTTCACCAGCTTTTTTACCGATAATTAAATTTAATGCATCTGTACTCCCGCCGGAGCCTTAAAAAGCTTACAAATTGTTTATTGATAATTTGCGCATCAACTACAACGCTATTAGCCCAGTCATACTCTTTTGTGCATTACCAGGTAGAAAACGGACTTTCAAATAATGCCGTGTTAAGCAGTTTGCAGGACAACAAAGGCTTTATGTGGTTTGGCACAAAGGACGGACTGAACCGTTTTGATGGGTATACTTTTAAGGTATTTAGAAACGACGCTAATAAAAAAGGAAGCCTGGGCAATAATATCATCTACTGCTTATATCAAGATAAAGACGGAAGACTTTGGGTAGGCACGGACAGGGGCATTTACCTGTATAACGAGCTCACAGAAGGGTTTACACTTTTTAACTTAGGAACAGACGACGAAATACGGGACATTAAGGCTGACCGTAGCGGTAACATATGGTTTATAGCTGGCATAACTTTGCACAAATACAACCTTGCAAAACGTAAACTAACCGTTTACAATAAGCAAGGTATTAACGCGGTATCAATGGCTTTTGTTAATGGTGACCTGTGGGTATCCACAACAGCGCGGTTGGTTACAAAGTACGATGCCAATACCGACCATTTTACATCGGTTGACGTTTTTAGCCACTCCAAACCATGTACGGCTTATTGGATTCAAAAACTAGCTGATGCAGGTAATGGCAATTTGCTGGTTGGAACATCTAACCAGGGTATTAAGTTGCTTAATACTACTGCCGGAACATACCGTGACGTTATAACCAATAATGAGGATAAAACCGAAGTGTTTGTTCGTGACTTTATAAAGAAAAGTGGCAATGAATACTGGGCAGCCACAGAGTCGGGCATATATAACTTTAACTTAAATACAGGTAAAGCAGCCCTTTTGCATAAACAATACAATGACCCATATTCGTTAACCGATAACGCGGTATACACCTTTTGTAAAGATCGTGAAGGCGGCATTTGGGCGGGTACTTATTTTGGCGGGCTAAATTATTATGCTAAACAATACAGTTATTTTGAAAAGTACTTTCCAAAGGTTGGAGAAAATTCGCTGGCGGGCAACGCGGTCAGAGAAATAGCTTCTGATAAAAAAAGCTTATGGATTGGCACAGAAGATGGCGGCCTAAGCCAGTATGATATAAGCAAAGGGTTTTTTAAAAATTTCAAACCTTTGGGTAAAGCTACAGACATATCCACTTCAAACATTCATGGTTTGCTAAATACGGACAAAGAGTTGCTGATAGGCACCTTCGAGCATGGCCTTGATATATTGAACAAAGGAAGTGGGAAAGTAACAGGGCATTATACTGTTTTTTCGGATACAACACTAAAAAGCAACTTCTTCTATACGTTGTACCAAACCCGGTCAGGAGCAATACTTGCCGGTACAACGCGGGGGTTGTACCAATACTATCCCTCAACACATAAGTTTAGGTTAATCACCAACGTACCAACTACCGCTTTTTATACCAGCATTATGGAGGACTCAGCAGGAGACGTCTGGGTTGGCTCCTACCGGGAAGGACTGTTTTACTATAATTGCAAGATAGGAAAATCGCAACGTTATATCTACAATGTAAATGATAGCCATAGCATCAGCAGCAATAAAGTAAACAGGATATTTGAAGATAGCAGTGGTGAGATATGGGTTGCAACTGAAAACGGACTTTGTAGATTCAACAAAACGGAGGAAAATTTTGTAAGGATTACTATCCAAAACGGGCTACCAAGTAATGTTATATATACGATGCTTGAAGACAACGAAAGAAATCTTTGGATAAGTACGTCAAAAGGCCTGGTTAAGCGCGACAGCCATACAGGTAATTTAAAAACATACACCAAAGCGGATGGATTGTTAAGTGACCAGTTCAACTATAACTCGGGCTATAAAGATAGCATAGGCAATTTGTATTTTGGTTGTGTGAAAGGCATGATCAAATTCAATCCTGCCAATTTCGTCATCAATACCTATAAACCACCGGTGTACATAACCGGCTTTCAGGTAAATAACCAGGAGATCGAAATTAAAAAGGATTCACCATTGTCGCGTTCTGTGAGCTTTACAGATACTGTGAAGCTCCAGTACAATCAATCCTCTTTCAGTATAGATTTTGCTGCTTTAAGCTATACCTCACCCCAAACCGCAGGTTATGCTTATAAAATGGCCGGGTTGGATAAAGACTGGGTATACTTGAGCACTAACAGAAAGGTATATTTTACCCGCCTATCAACCGGCACTTACCATTTCAAAGTTAAGGCTACTAACAGCAGCGGCTTGTGGAGCCAGTACAACGCATCGCTTACCATTATAATTGATCCACCGTACTGGGCAAGTATTTACGCTTGGTTAATTTATGGGGTGCTTCTTGCTTCTGGAATTTACATTTTTGTGCGAAATTATCACCGGGCGGTCAATGAAAAAAACCGACGCAAAATAGATCTGCTGGAAAATGAAAAGGAGAAGGAACTTTATCATGCGAAAATTACTTTTTTTACTCATATAGCTCACGAGATACGCACCCCATTGACGCTCATAAAAGGCCCTATGGAGAAAGTTATGCATAAAGTTGCGCTTTTCCCCGACGTCAAAAAGAACCTCACCATCATGGAGCGTAACATAGACAGGCTTCTTACCCTTACTAATCAGCTGTTAGATTTCAGGAAAACCGAAACACATGGATTTTCGCTAAACTTTGTAAAAACGGATATAAACGAATTTATCAAAGATGTCCTTCTACGCTTCCGTCCTACTATAGAGCACAAAAAACTGCAGGTTAAAAACACATTGCCGCATCATAGTTTTTATGCCTATGTTGACACCGAAGCGCTAAATAAGATATTATCAAACTTAGTTGATAATAGCCTTAAGTATGCCGTAAGCAAGGTGTCAATCTCTTTAACACCAAATGAAGATGACAACACATTTACCATACTAATAAAAAATGATGGCCCGCTTGTTCCTTTTGAGATGAAGGACAAAATATTTGAAACATTTTACCGGATGAAAGAGGCAGAGAAACAATCCGGCACCGGTATTGGTTTACCATTATCACGTTATTTAGCAGAATTGCATAAGGGATCACTCGACTGGAATTCGCCTGACAATAACATGAATATTTTTGCGCTGATTCTTCCAATACATCAGGATATTGAATTTAATATTTAGCGTTTATGGACAAACCGATAGTATTATTGGTGGATGACAATGAAGAAATTTTAGACTTCATAAGTGAGGATTTATCTGCCGAATACATAGTGCTAACAGCTAGCAACGGAGTGGAGGCTTTAGATAAAGTAAGAACTGAAGTTGTACACCTTGTAATTACTGATGTGATGATGCCAGTGATGGACGGTTTTGAACTGTGCAAAGAAATAAAGTCTGATATTCACAGTAGCCACATACCAGTGATAATGCTCACTGCAAAACATACGCTGCAATCAAAGATTGAAGGACTTGAGATAGGCGCGGATGCCTATATAGAAAAGCCGTTTTCACCGAAGCATCTGCAAGTCCAAATTGCTAACCTGCTAAAAAATCGCAGCAAGATAAAAGCTTATTTTGCCAGCTCGCCCCTGGTACATGTAAATACCATAGCATACTCTAAAGCTGACGAGTTGTTCCTGGACAAGTTGAATGATGAGATTAACAAAAATCTCACCAACCTAAACCTTGATGTAGAACAGCTAGCGGAATTAATGAATATGAGCAGGCCTACATTATACCGAAAGATAAAAGCGATATCCGACCTCACTCCTAACGAGCTTATAAACGTTGCACGGTTAAAAAAAGCCGCTGAGCTACTTTCAGCAGGAAGCCACAAAATCTTTGAGATTGCCGAAATTGTAGGCTACACCTCTCAAACCCATTTTGGACGAAACTTCATTAAGCAATTTGGGATGCCCCCGTCTGATTATCAGAATAAGCTAAAGACGGAAAAAGCCTGAATACAGAAGTGTATTCAGGCTTTTATATTCTCTAGATTATTTATTAGCGTTACTTCACGGGTGTAATAACAATATTGCGGTAGTCTATAGGTCCATGATCTCCCTGTATAAGGATCGGTCCTGGTTCACCTTCTTTGCTGTCTATTGCACCACCGGTGATGCCTGGAATAATCTGATCACAAATAACAGTAGTACCATTTGCAACTACAGTTACTTTGCGGCCAACCAAGGTAACGTCATACGACTGCCACTCCCCTGGGTTTTTGGCCATCATCTTATTAGGCGGCAAAAATCCATAGATTGAACTAAACTGATTATTTATCGGTTCTGGCTCTCCGCTTTTCGTATCAATTACTTGCAATTCGTAACGCCCCCTCAGGTAAACACCACTGTTGCTACCTTGTGGGTACCTGAACTCGATATGTAATTTAAAATCGGTGAACTTCCTGTCGGTAATTAAGTTAGATCCCGATTTTGGGCTTCTTAATACACCTTTCTCCACTACCCATTGATTTTTGCCCTCAGTGTGCCAACCCTTGGTGTCTTTGCCGTTAAATAAACGTACAGGTGCTGCCCAAACCGGCACCTTAGTTCTTGCGAGCAAAGGCGCACGTTCACCTTTGAACTCATAAGTTTTACCATCCGTATAAACCATTGTTCCTTTAATAGCATTGCCGCTTACTTCAAATTGGAAATCCATATTACGGTTTCCCTCCTCCCACTGTGGTGGAATAGAAAAGCTAAACTTCCCGTCAGCAGGTTTTACTTCAGATATAGGTCGGGCACTGCCAAATGCATAAGTATACCTGCCTATTAAGGTGTGTGTACCGGATTTTTGAACTTCCAGCCACGATGGCAATTCCTTACAGTCCTTTTGTATAGTTAAATCCCAGCGACCAATTACATCGGGGTCCTTATTTAATTCAGCTTGCTGGGCTGATAAATTTATAGCTGAACAGGAAAGCAGCAATGCTGCAACAGAAGCCTTAAAGAGTCGGCGCATAAGTTTGTATTTAGATAGTTTATAATGGTGATGAGGTAAAGTTATAAATATTGTATTTAAATCATCAACCCCAATTAAGGGTTGCTCCCGAAAACGTTTGCGTTAAAATAAGCTCAATTTTGTTTCTATATAAAAAGCTATAATTGTACAATTGCGAGTATAATAAACCTTTGGCACTCTGCCTTACATCATCTATGGACAATTCGTTTTCGTTAAAAAATAAAGTAATTGTGGTTACCGGCGCTACCGGTATTTTAGGAAATGCATTTGTAAACGGTATTGTTGAAGCCGGCGGTGCTGTTGCTATACTTGGACGCAACCGGCAAATTGCCGAAGAGCGCGCAAATGCTATAAACAAAAACGGCGGCCGGGCATTGGCACTGGTGGCGGATGTTTTGGACGAAGTTGCCTTAAATACTGCGAAGAATACAGTTCTCGAGCGTTTTGGTAAAATAGACGGGCTTGTAAATGCCGCGGGTGGTAACATGCCCGGCGGTGTGCTACAGCCGGAGGAAGACCTTTTCTCGATGAATATGGAAGGGATAAAAAAGGTTCTTGATCTAAACCTTTGGGGCACCCTCCTGCCTACGCAGATATTTGGTGAAGCTATCGCTAAAACCGGAGCGGGTAGTATTGTTAACATTTCATCCATGAATTCCAAACGGGCAGTAACCAAGGTACTAGGCTACAATATGGGCAAGGCCGCTGTGGATTGCTATAACCAATGGTTTGCGGTAGAACTTGCTAACCGATATGGCGATGCCATACGAATGAATGCTATAGCTCCCGGATTTTTCCTTACAGAGCAAAATCGTAATCTGCTGACCACACCCGACGGAGGCTACACTCCCCGTGGCCAATCTGTAATCCGCCAAACACCTTTTAAACGCTTTGGCCATCCTGATGAACTTATAGGCGCATTAGTTTGGCTGCTAAGTGATGCATCCAAATTTGTGACAGGTTCTATGATATGTGTTGATGGTGGATTTTCGGTATTCAGCGGCGTGTAATATGTTCAACCAAGCACATAAAACAGGATCAGTATTAACGTTTGGGGAATTACTGCTCAGGCTTTGCCCTGATGCTGACGGCAATTGGCTTGGTACTAACAAGCTCTCTTTTCATGTTGGCGGAGCAGAACTTAATGTTGCAACCGCGTTGGCTTTGTGGGAGGTCCCCTCTAAATACTTTACTGCGTTGCCGGATAATGGAGTTTCCGATCAGCTGTTATCGTACGTAGCTAACCGAGGCATTGATGTATCAGCCGTCCACAAAGGCGGTTCACGGCTTGGTTTGTTCTATCTGACCCAGGGAAAGGACATGAAGCACAATGCCGTGATATATGATCGCGCGGGCTCTTCGTTTGCTGAGCTGAAAACCGGCGTAGTTGATTGGGACAATGTTTTAGATGGTGTAAGCTGGTTTCACTTTAGTGCTATTTGTCCCGCATTGTCGCAAATCACGGCAGACCTGTGTGAAGAAGCCTTGCAAGCAGCATCAGCAAAAGGAGTAACCATATCGGTAGACCTGAACTATCGTGCAAAATTGTGGCAATACAGCAAGCAACCGCATGAGGTTATGCCAGCACTTGCTAAATATTGCGACCTAATAATGGGTAATGTATGGTCTGCTGAAAAGTTATTAGGCATACCTGTAATGCCTGATATACATAAATCAGGACAGCGCAGCATCTATCTTAAAGAGGCCCTTTCAAGTTCGCAGGAAATCATGAGCCGCTATCCGAAATGTAAAGCTGTAGCCAATACGTTTAGATTTGATTATGGTAAAGGCATAAAGTATTATACGGCTTTGTATACTGATGGGCAGTTACATACATCGGCCGTTTATAATGCCAACCACGTAGTAGATAAAGTTGGTAGTGGTGATTGCTATATGGCCGGCCTCGTTTATGGCTTTTACAACAGGTTCTCTCCATCTGAAATCGTGGATTTTGCTACAGCAGCGGCTTTCGACAAGCTATTTATTGAAGGTGACGCAACTACCAGTACTGTAGAAAAGATAAAAAGTTTAATAAAGCCAAATATTTAACGCCTCGCGTCCCGCTAACACCAATGATAAAAACGCCGCTTTGTAAAAAATGGCAAACCAACCGATATGAGCAATAATCAAAAAACCAACTACCGCTGGATAGTAGTAGTCCTGCTATTTTTTGCTACAACCATTAACTATCTCGACAGACAGGTTATAGGGTTGTTAAAGCCAACTCTTGAGAAACAGTTTGATTGGACTGAAGAGGATTATAGCCGCATTGTAATGGCTTTTCAGGCTTTTTATGCTATGGGGTTATTGGCCTTCGGGGGCGTTATAGATAAATTGGGGACTAAACTTGGTTACACCGTCTCATTGATAGTGTGGAGTGTAGCGGCCATGGCACATGCACTTGTGAAATCAACCTTCGGGTTTGGCGCGGTGAGAGCAGCGTTGGGTGCTGGTGAATCGGGAAACTTTCCGGCTGCAATTAAGGTTGTTGCAGAGTGGTTTCCTAAACGTGAACGTGCTTTGGCCACAGGGATTTTCAACTCCGGCGCCAACATTGGCGCAGTTGTAGCACCCGTGATGGTTCCCTGGATCCTGGGGGTGTATAACTGGCAAATGGCTTTTATTATAACAGGTGCTATTGGCTTTGTGTGGCTGGTATTCTGGATTATTTTTTACGAAATACCATCACGACATAAGAAGATTAATCCGGCGGAATATGAATACATCCATAGTGATGCCGCCGATGAGACAAACGACAATACTTCTACCGAAAAAACTAGCTGGCTTAGATTATTGGTAATCCGTCAGACATGGGTATTTTTCATAGGAAAATTTCTTACCGATCCCATCTGGTGGTTTTTCCTGTTTTGGCTTCCATCCTACTTTTCAAGCACGTTCAATCTGGATCTTAAAAAGCCTAACATTCATTTAGTTATTGTTTACACAGCGGCATCAATAGGGAGTATCGGCGGCGGTTACCTATCATCCTGGTTAATTAAACGTGGAATGCCAATTTTCAGGGCACGCAAAACCGCGATGCTACTATTTGCTTTTTGTGTCATCCCGATATTTGCAGCGCGTTATGCTACTAATATTTGGCAAGCCGTTGCTTTGATCAGCCTTGCAGGCGCTGCACATCAGGCATGGAGCGCCAATATATTTACCACAGCGTCGGATATCTTTCCTAAGAAGGCATTAAGTTCTGTGGTGGGCATTGGCGGAATGGCAGGTTCTGTTGGTGGCATTTTGTTCCCGTTCCTCGTAGGTATAATACTCGACCACTATAAGGCAGCGGGCAACATCACAGCGGGATATAATATAATATTCACCATCTGCGCTTGTGCATATCTGTTAGCATGGCTTCTTATGCATTTTTTAACGCCAAAGGTAAGAGAGGTAAAACTGTAACAGGCTACCTTATTCCTTTACGTATGCGACTTAATGATGTAGGTGTTACACCTATAAACGACGCGAGGTACTTTTGAGGGATCTTTTGGAGATATGGTGGTTTAGCCATTAGATCGAGGTAGCGCTTTTCGGCCGAATCACGTTGCAGCGCGGTGAACCGATCGATTAAATTAAGAACAGCGTCTTCCCAAAACTTACGCATCATCTCCTGCATCCTTGGATATTGTTCGTATAATGCGGTAAGCTCGACCTTTGGCAGGTACCACACTGTGCTGTCCTCAATCGCCTGCAGGTAATACACAGATGGCTTATCACTTATAAAGCTATAGATATCAATTGCTGAAGAATGTGGAAAAGCAAACCAAACGGATATTTCAACATCATTATCAACGTAATATAGCCTTAAGCAACCATTTTGAACAAATACCAGGTCAGTGCACACTTCACCTTCCTGGAGCAGGAATCCATTTTTGGATACGCTTCGCTCGGTAAAACGGCTGGTAATATCATTCAGTTCATCTGCCGCAAACGTGGCATAGCTGCTTATAAATTGCTTAAGTTCGGCTGACATTTTGCAATGAGTTTGCTAGTACTAAATATTAATGGCCGCTAAAATACCGATTTTGCACCTATATAACCCCTAAGCATATCACATCTGGGTCAATAAAGGAAAGCTTATTTTATAGGAACTATGTTGTGCGCTTTCATTAGTTCCAAGACATGCTCGGTACGTGCTTTTCTTCCGGCAGGTATTAAATGATATTCGTTATCGTAGAATAAACTATCAGGCAGCAGCGCATCTTGGGGGGTATTCAGTGTTTTTATTTTCATTTCCTCAGCATATTCCTGTGCTATTTTGCTGATAACCTTTTCCTTTGGTTTGTAAACGGCAGCGTCTAACGGCGGATAAACAAAATAAACCTTAATGCCCTTCTTATCTGCAAATTCTTTAAAATCGTTTAGCAACGGTATATCCGGGTTCACCTGATAATCTAAAACAAACTTGTTAACGAATTCGTGAGAGGGATGCGGATCAAAGTTTCTAACCACATCTCCATTTTCATTGAACGACGAACGGGAATAGACTACATTCTTGGGAAACTCCCTTGTTTTGCGCCCCATAAGGTGCATAAAGGTAATGTAAAAGTTATGCTGAAGATCTTCTATAAAAAAGTCGTTAAGCCGGTTTTTGATGCTATGCTCAAAGAAAGTACCCGCTGGCGGATATAATCGTTCTGCTTCCTTTTTAAATTTATAACTACCTTCTTTGGAGAGGTAGTACTCTACCGATAGAATAACAACGTCAGACGGCCTAGCGATGTATTTGGCCTGATTGAGTATAAATTCAAGCCCAAGGCTACCGTTAAGGCCCATATTAACTACAGGCATACCGGTATGCTGCTCTACCATCTTACTATCTATCCCGAAGCAAACACTCGAGCCGCCGGTAAAAATAATACGGGGCGATTTTGTTTTATCAGCCCAGGCATGTTTATCAATTATTGCACCTATATATCCGTCGTTACCAATTGCCTTACCGGGAAAATAATTCCGGTTCATGGCAAATGCAGTCATCAGCACCAACAGCGAAAAAGCAGCACAATATAAAAGGTATCTTTTCATGTGTTAAAACTGAAAATAAACAAACTGTTGTGGCACGCCGGTCATGTAAAAGGTAAGCATAACTATTACCAAGTAAAATGCCCACCTTACTGGTCTTGGCTTCCGGTCTCCGGTCGTTTCAATAGCAAACTTATTTTCCCGGCCCAGCCATTCCATCATCATAAATAATGTAACTACCACCAGGAGGAACAGAATATTTACAGAACCACCCATAAACATCTCCCCTGTTGGTTTAACCAGGATGGACGAAGAAAATATCCTTCCGATAAAGTAAAAAGCGTTAACAATATCGCTCGACCTAAAGATAGCTAAAGATAGCACGGTGAGTGCAAAGGTGAGCGCCATGCGCCAAAGTTCATCAAAAGTTGGGAACAGCTTACCCTTTGCTACAATATCCGTGTAGGTACGGTTGCTCTTCATTAGTATTGATGGCATGATGAATAAAGCACTAAGTGCTCCCCAAATAACATAAGTCCATGACGCACCATGCCAAATACCGCTTAACAGGAATATAACAAATGTGTTACGTACCCTTTTCCACGGACTCACTTTGCTCCCGCCCAGCGGTATGTACACGTAATCTTTAAACCATGATGATAACGAGATGTGCCACCTGCGCCAGAACTCGGCAATACTGCGGGAAAAGAACGGAAAGGCAAAGTTGCGAAGTAGTTCTATACCAAATAACCGTGCGACCCCTAGCGCTATATCAGAATATCCGGAGAAATCGCAGTAAACCTCTATGGTAAACAATACCGCACCCATAAGCACTACGCTTCCAGGGTAGTGCTGATAGTTGTTAAATATCATGGTCACGTATTCGGCACAATTATCAGCTATAGCTACTTTCTTGAAATATCCCCAAAGTATTTGCCGCATACCATTTACTGCCTGTGGGTAACTGAAGCTGCGTTCTTTTTGAATTTGAGGAAGTAAATGTGTAGCACGTTCAATTGGGCCTGCAACCAACAAAGGGAAAAAGCTCACAAAAACGGCGTAATCCACAAATTGGTAACACGGTTTTGTTTTTCCGTTGCTGATGTCAAATACATACGATAAGCCGTGAAACGTATAAAATGATATGCCGACCGGTAACAATATGTTAAGCGCACTAAAGGTGGTTTTTACGCCGAACTCTGAAAGCAGATCGATAAAAGAGCCGGCAAAAAAATTATAATACTTAAATACACCAAGTAAACCTACGTTTACACCTACGCTAAGCCACAACCAAAACTTTTTGCTTGCTTTATTCTCAGCTGCGTAAATGCGTTGGCCAGTATAAAAATCAAGAAAGGTGGAGAAAGCTAGCAGGAACAGGAAACGATAATCCCAGCAAGCGTAAAAGAAGTAGCTGGATGCCAGTAACAGCAGGTTTTGCAGCTTTAAACTTTTGTTGGTTACAAACCAGTAAAGTATAAAAACAATCGGCAGAAAGATTGCAAAAGATAAGGAGTTAAAAAGCATATCAACAGTTGTGCAAGGTTGTAAGGGGCTGCATTACTATTTGCTCATGCAAAATAATACTTTTAATATGATAATTATGTGGTAAGTATAAATTAGCTATGTAATTGGCAATTGCGATATCACCAATTAGCTTTTATCTAACAGTCTCCATATACAATCTGCCAAACAGCTGTTTTTACCGACAAACCACAAAATACTGGTAAAAAGGCTCTTTATCAGCTATATCTGTTTAAATGAACGCTATGTCTATAACTTACCGCTGTTGGTCTATTTCATTTTACGCAACTGCTATTATGTTGTTCATTTGATTATTGAAACGATTAAATAACATAACAAATAAAGAATAACATGAAAAATTCAATCAAATTAACTGCTCTTTTATTATTGGCCAGCACTGGTTTGTTCGCAACTACAACCGTTAAAGCAGACCCTATACAAGATGAGATAACCGTAGCAGCATCTGCAAGAAATCTTGTAGTGGACCTCAAGATTGCTAAAGAAACAACCGGCAAAGCTTACGTAACCTTTTACGATGATAAAAACTCAGAGCTTATGAGGGACTACCTTTCTGCAAAGCATTCAGTTGCTAAAGCGTACAATCTTTCTGACCTGGAACCAGGCAATTATACAATGGCTGTAACTTCTAACAATCAGGTGGTAAAAAAGCAGCTAAACGTGTTTATGGAGTTTGGCAAAAAGACATATGTATTTTTGCAATAAGCTATAAAACGGCACATAAGGCAGCCTTTACCTTAGGTAAGGGCTTGTTGCTTGTTAAGCAGCCAATTACATTTTAGCACCGTTGCTATCAGCAGGAAACTTTAACTTGCGGCCTTAATTATAGTTGATGACTAAACCTCAGCACCCTATCTATAACTTACATTTCGGTTTAGTTTGTTTAAGCTCTTTGCTTTTTTCTGCCAGTTATAACATGCTGATACCAGAACTGCCGGCATACTTAAGCAGCTTAGGTGGGGCACAGTATAAAGGATTAATTATTGCGTTGTTTACGCTTACGGCGGGCATTTCCCGTCCGTTTAGCGGGCGACTTACAGATACACTTGGACGTGTGCCGGTAATGGCGGTGGGGTCGATAGTGTGCTTTGTTTGCGGTTTTTTATACCCGGTACTTGCAAGTGTTTCGGGCTTATTGTTTATCAGGCTGATACATGGCTTTTCAACCGGTTTTAAGCCGACAGCAACCGCGGCATACGTGGCAGACATGGTACCGCGCGAACGCTGGGGCGAAGCATTGGGTATGCATGGCTTGTTCTTTAGTACAGGTATGGCTGTTGGGCCCGCTATAGGCAGCGCCATCCGAATGTCGCACTCGCTTAACACATTATTTTATACATCATCATTCTTTGCACTAATGTCTATTGTGCTGGTGATGAATATGAAAGAGACCTTAAAGAACAAACAAAAGTTGAAGCTGTCAACACTTAAGATATCCCGCGGAGACATAATTGCCGTTGAAGTATTACCCGCGGCTATTGTTACCCTGCTTAGCTATGTTTCTTATGGTGCAATACTTACCCTTATTCCCGACTGGAGTCAACATCTCGGCATAGCAAACAAAGGTTTGTTCTTTATGGTATTTACGGTCGCCTCGTTATTGATCCGTTTTATTGCTGGCAAGGTATCCGATAAGCATGGCCGCATTTATGTTATTAAAGCTGGGTTGGCATTATTGGTTATCGCGTTGGTTGTGATCGGCTATCAACATAGCTCTTTCGGGCTGATGGTTGGCGCAGTGCTCTATGGCATTTCTAACGGAATCCTGTCCCCTGCTCTCAACGCGTGGACAATAGATATGAGCAAGCCTGACTTTCGCGGGAAAGCAGTTGCCACGATGTATATATCCCTGGAAGCTGGCATTGGCTTGGGTGCGCTGTTTGCCGGGTGGTACTACCATGATGTAATAGTACGTGTGCCGTACATCATCTACGCATCAGCTGTTGCTACTGCAGTGGCGCTTATTTATATGTATTTAAGGAAAGAACCGCAGAAAAAGATATTGAATTCAGGCGAAACAGAAGCGGTAATATAACTGGTTTTAATCTTTTAAGAACGGGTTAAAACTACGCGCGCCTACCTCCATTCCGGCGGCCCGGCAAATAGTCTTATCTCCAAAACGAAAGTTGATGGTATCCAACGCCTGATAAAGGCGGATGCGCTCTTCGTTGTCTTCAAACAAATTTATTTGATAACTGCCGGTGCTAAGGTTACTCAATTTCACACCTATCAGCCTTATTGGCCGATGCTGGTTCCAGGCTTTATCTAAAAGGTTTTTAATCCCAGGTATTAAAATGTGTTCTGCTGCGGTAAGTGCAATTTTTTGTTGAACGGTATGCGTTTCAAAATTTGAATAGCGCAGCTTTATAGCAAGGCAGCCCGCAACCTTGTTCTCCCGCCTCAGCTTGCCTGCCAGCTCTTCCGTCATGCTGACAAGGATGTTCTCTAGCGTGCGCCTGTCCTTCACATCGCTTTCAAAGGTATTTTCAGTACTAATAGACTTGCGACCACTGTGAGGTATAATGTCACTATCGTCAATGCCGTTCGCTTTATTATAGATATACGTCCCCATTTTGCCAAATACCGTTTCCAGGAACTTTAAATTGACGCGCTGCAAGTCGCCTATTTTTTCCAAACCATACTGATACAGCTTTTGGCAGGTACTCTCGCCCAACCCGGGAATCTTACGAATGTTCAGCGGCGCTAAAAACTCCCGCTCGCCGCCATGCGGTATTCGCAGTTGCCCGTTTGGCTTAGCCTGATTAGTAGCCATTTTTGCGAGTGTTTTACCGGATGCCATGCCGAACGATATAGGCAGGCCGGTCTCACGTATGACCGTTTGCCGCAAGTTAGTCGCAATATCATAAGGATCGTAAAAGCGGTCCATCCCGGTAAGATCTATGTAAAACTCATCTACAGACGTCTTCTGATATAAAGGTACTGACCGGTGAATGATCTCTGTTACCTCCCTTGATGCCTCGCTGTACCGTCCATAAGTGCCATGTACAACTATTGCCTGCGGACATAGCTTTAGTGCCTGCCGCGTGGGCATTGCCGAGTGTACACCAAAAGCTCGCGCCTCGTAACTCGCAGATGCCACCACTCCTCTGTCGCTTGATCCTCCTATAATAACGGGCTTTCCGATGAGCGACGGGTCAAACTTACGCTCAACCGACACGAAGAACGAGTCGAGGTCTATGTGTACTATATGGCGTTTAACATCCATGCACAAATATGTAAAATAATTTGCAAATGCTAAAATTATTAGCATTTTTGTATTCAACAAACACATAGTACATGACAGGGTATGCCGATTATCTTTTCCTGCTTTCCCCACCACAGGAAGTAAAACTAGAGATTGACCGCTATAAGCGTGCTTCGGCAAGGTTAATTGGCCAATACGCCAGCATGAACTCGCCGGCACACATCAGCCTTGCACAAGTAGAAAGGCAAAAGCCGTTTTTTGCAGATAGCACGATCCAGCGTATGGAATTGGGTTTTAATACAATTTCGCCAGTACAACTGTACATAGATGAGTTTAAGTATTTCACGCACCTGCATGATAAACATACCATATACGCCGCTATCCGCATAACGCCCGCTGTTGATGAATGGTTAATTTCAATCAGGAAGGTCCTGGGTATCAAAAAGGCCATCATTCCGCACATTACTGTTGTGAGAAACATTAGTGTAGAAAACTTTAACACCTTGTGGCCGCATTTCAGGCACAAGCAACTGGTCATGCCATTTTTGGTAAGCGAGATTAAAGTAGTTAAGCGCGAAACATTTGCAAACCAGCCAAAATGGGAGGCTTACAAAACATTCAGGTTCGGCGGAAAAATAATGACAGTAGTTAACAATTTTAAATAAGGCTTATGTTAAACGAACATATAACACAATTATATAATTACCTATACGTCCTTTCTCCGGACGAACAGGTAAAAGATTTCATTAAGAAGTACAAAAGCTGGTCTGCAGATGTGATAGGCAGTTTTGAAAGCCGGCACAGTATTGCGCATATAACTGTAAATTATCTTGACAGAAAGATGTTAAGCTTTGTTGAGCCATCATTTCTGAACCTGGAGTATAGGTTAAGAAAGTTACCTTCAATTAACCTTAAAATAAATGGATTTGATTGTTTTAAGGAAAATAACACCATATACGCTTCTATAGAGATGGATGAGATGACCACTGCTTGGTTTGATCAAATGCAAACCATAGCTCCTGGAAAACCTAAACACAAAACTCCCCACATTACCATTTTAAAGAACTTATCTAAAAAGAACTTTGATTTGTTATGGCCTAAATTTCAAAACGCTTTATTTCAGCATACCTTTAAAATCGATAACCTTACTGTGTTACGTAAGGAGGCCTTCAATGAAGATGCGCGATATAAAACGGTAGCGGAGTTTAAGTTTAGTAAACGGGTGCTTACTGCAGACAACTTCAGGAATGTATATGTACCAATAAAAAAGGCACAGCCTGGCCTACAACTTTCAGCTTTTTAAAATTGGCAGCAGCGCTAAACCATCGCAGCTGTGATTTGTCAGATAGTAACATCAAATCAATTTACCGATGAAGACAATAAATAAAATCGGAATTATGCTTGCAATGATGGGGTCACTATTTCTTTCATCCTGCGCAAGCGATTACTATGTGGCAGACCGGCCAGTTGAACCGGTATATGTCAGGCCAGTTGCACCATATGCTAATGCTTATTGGGTACCCGGCGAGTGGGTATGGCGAGGAAACAGATATGTTTACCGCAATGGATATTACGCCCGTCCCCGTGCTAATCGCGTGTATGTACAAGGCGCTTGGGTGCACAGCAATCGTGGATACGTTTGGAGACGTGGGCATTGGAGGTAATCTGGCACCAAAAACTTTAGAAAACAAGAAAGCCGCTTTTCTAAGAAGCGGCTTTCTTGTTAATTCGTTGAAGGTATTCTACATTCTTTCGGGTACTTCAATCCCTAACAAAGCCATTGCTTTGTTAATCACCTTAGCTGTACCTGCAGATAAGCTTAATCTAAATTGCTTAAGGTTTTCAGTATCGGCCTGCATTATTGATACCTCATGATAAAATTTGTTATATGTTTTTGCAACATCGTAAACATAGTTCGCGATAAGTGCCGGGCTATGGTCTGCCGCAGCAGCAAGTATTGTTTCAGGAAATTTAGTGAGCGTTACTATCAGGTCGCGCTCTACCCCTTCTAATGTAGTTACTGATGCGCTACCTGCTGCTTCATTATAGCCAGCTTTATTTAGTACTGAACGGATTCTAGCGTGAGTATACTGGATGAAAGGTCCGGTATGACCCTGAAAATCTACCGACTCAGCGGGGTCAAACAATAAACGCTTCTTGGGATCAACTTTCAGTAGAAAATACTTCAAAGCACCGAGGCCAATAGTGCGGTAGAGCTTTGTCTTGTCTTCTTCACTGAAATCTACCACCTTACCCATTGCTTCCGTTTGCTCAGCCGCGGTGTTAAACATATCCTGCATCAGGTCGTCCGCATCAACTACCGTTCCCTCGCGCGATTTCATTTTTCCTGATGGAAGGTCAACCATGCCGTAAGAAAGGTGGTACAATCCATTAGCCCAGGTTTTGTCCAGCTTCTGTAAGATCAAAAAAAGCACTTTAAAGTGGTAGTCCTGTTCGTTACCTACGACGTATATCGACTCATCCACCCCAAAGTCATCATACTTCAGCTGTGCTGTGCCTATATCCTGCGTAATATATACCGATGTGCCATCCGCACGCAATACCAGCTTCTGATCTAAACCATCAGCTGTAAGGTCAATCCAAACAGAGCCATCTTCCTTTTTAAAGAATACGCCTTTAGCGAGGCCTTCCTCTATGATGTCTTTACCCAGTAAATAGGTATTGCTCTCATAATAGTACTTATCAAAATCAACACCCAGCGTTTTATAGGTTTCGGCAAAACCTCCATATACCCAGCCATTCATGGTGTTCCATAAATTGATGACGTCCGCGTCGCCCGCTTCCCACTTCTGAAGCATTTGTTGTGCTTCTTTAATTAGCGGCGCGTTCTTTTTAGCGTCATCCTCAGTTTGTCCGGCCGCTTTAAGTTGATCTATCTCTTGCTTGTAAGCTTTATCGAACAGCACATAATACTTACCTGCAAGATGGTCGCCCTTTAAGCCTGATGTCTCTGGGGTTTCGCCATTGCCAAACTTTTGCCAAGCCAGCATACTTTTACAGATGTGTATACCTCGGTCGTTCACCAGGTTGGCTTTTATCACATTGTAACCTGCAGCCCCCAATATTTTTGCAACCGAATAGCCTAAAAGATTGTTGCGTATATGGCCAAGGTGCAGTGGTTTGTTGGTGTTTGGAGAAGAGTACTCCACCATCACCTTTTTTTCGTTGGGTACAAACATCGCAAAGTCTTCCGCGAGCACCTCTTTGTCGAGTTTGCTCAGCCAAAAACTATCTGTAAAAGACAGGTTAAGGAAGCCTTTGATAATATTAAAAGAAGCTATTTCTTCAACATTTCGCTGCAGGTATTCGCCAATTTCCCCACCGGTTTGCTCAGGCGATTTTCGAGACATTTTAGTGTACGGAAATGTAACCACTGTTACTTGTCCTTCGAATTCTTTCCGTGTTTCCTGTAAATTGATGTCCTTAGCGGCGATGTCGGCATTGTAAAGCTCCTTTATTGCTTTAGCTACCGCATTTGTAATTAGCTCCATTGCCGCAAAATTAGCAATTGTTCATGGTTGGTGGCAATGTGCTGTCACTTTTTATGCTCAGCCTGCAAAAACATTCTTTAAAGATTGAGCTGAAATAAATTTTTTACAAAAAATAGCTTTAAACGGTTTAAACCTACATTTTAGTAAAAACCATTCCCTTTGCTCTAAAAACAGGGTTTTTGTGTATGGCATTTATATATATTTGACTAACCAATCCGTACAACCATGGCCAAAAAAGACCTTTATGACGCTCCTGATTATTACCTTTTAGATGAACTATTATCCGAAGAACATAAGTTAATACGGGCAACTGTTCGCGAATGGGTTAAAAAAGAATTAAGCCCGGTTATAGAAGATTACGCTCAAAAGGCGGAGTTTCCTCGACACCTTTTAAAAGGTCTGGCCGAGATTGGTGCTTTCGGGCCGACTGTACCTGTTGAATATGGCGGACTTGGACTAGATTATATGGCATACGGCATAATTATGCAGGAACTGGAAAGAGGCGACTCAGGCATTCGGTCTACAGCTTCAGTACAGGGCTCACTGGTGATGTATCCCATATATGCTTACGGCAGTGAAGAACAAAAGCACAAATACTTACCCAAACTTGCAACAGGCGAACTGATAGGTTGCTTTGGGCTAACCGAACCTGACCATGGAAGTAACCCGGGCGGAATGGTAACCAGCATTAAAAACGAGGGAGATCATTATGTGCTGAACGGCGCTAAAATGTGGATTTCCAATGCACCATTTGCAGATATAGCAGTTGTATGGGCCAAAGATGAGAGCGGCAAAATACGGGGCCTTATAGTCGAGCGCGGTATGGAAGGTTTTAGCACACCGGAAACGCACAACAAGTGGTCGTTACGTGCATCTTCAACAGGCGAGCTTGTATTTGATAATGTAAAAATTCCCAAGGAAAATGTACTCCCGAATATAAGCGGTATCAAAGGTCCGCTTGGATGTCTTAATCAGGCGCGCTATGGTATAGCCTGGGGAGCTTTAGGCGCAGCTATGGACTGCTACGACACCGCATTAAGGTATTCAAAAGAGCGTGTACAATTTGGACGGCCAATAGCAGGGTTTCAATTGCAGCAAAAGAAGCTTGCAGAAATGATAACCGAAATAACTAAGGGGCAACTATTGGTGTGGCGCTTAGGTACCCTTAAGAACGAGAACCGCGCTACACCGGCGCAGATATCTATGGCGAAGCGCAACAGTGTAGAAACTGCCTTGAACATCTCACGCGAAGCCAGGCAGATGCTTGGTGGAATGGGTATAACCGGCGAATACCCTATTATGAGACACATGATGAACCTTGAATCGGTAGTTACTTATGAAGGTACCCACGACATTCATTTGCTTATAACAGGCATGGATATCACCGGAGAAGATGCCTTTAAGTAATTTAAAGTAAATATTACCACAATGTCGGCTAAGTATTATATTTGTTGTGACAAGTGTAACTGACCCCGACATTAATGTACAAAATTGACTTTTTGGCCTGGAGAAATCTTATCAGGCTTAGTTGCCTCTTTATAATACTCCTGGTTTACGCTTGTAAAGAAAAAAATGTTGCCGACAACGGTAACTACTCTCCGGAATTTTTAAAAATTAAGAACAAGGTAGAAAATATTTGGAAAACCGGCGATATAAAAGGTGGGTTGGTTTACCTCGACTCTGCATTTTTTAAAATTCCTTCACCAACGAGCAATGATCGCTTCCGACGGTACGCTTTTCATTATGTGTACTATGCCAAAACCATACACAAACAAGACTCTGCACTTATCTACTCTGACAGTTTAGTTGCCGAAGCCGCGAAAATGCCAAACTCCAGGCAATATTCTATGAATGTGGCGGAGGCAAGTTTCTCAAGAGGAGATGCATTGTTTGAACTTCAGCAATTTTCAGATGCTTATCAGTCATACTACCAAGGTTATTTAATGGGGAAAAACTACGTGAATATGGCTGCCCTGTCAGATTACACCTACCGCATGGGGATGATTATGTATAAACAGCGGCACTATAATCTGGCAGTAAAATATTTTAAAGATAGCTACATACAGAACGTTCGCGATAAACAGGAGGTAAACCGTGGGTTTGTCGGCTTTTACCGTCGGCAAGAACTGCTTGACAATATTGGTTTAAGCTTTCGCCATAACAATCAGGATGATAGTGCCTTGGTTTACTTTAACAAAGCATTAGTAGAAATTACTACCAATACCTCCCTTTATCCGGAACGCAGGCAGCACATGGACATGGCTCGTGGTGTGGTTTATGGCAACATGGCGGAAGTTTACATACAAAATGGTGAAAACGCTAAAGCAGAAGAATTACTTAAAAAAAGCATAGCCATTAACCTGAAGGGTGATTATGACAACCGCGATGCCCAACTTACCGAGGTAAAACTTGGCCAGTTGTATCTTAAACAGCAGAAAAATGATGAATTGGTAAAGTTGCTGGCTGACCTCAAAGCACAGCTTGATACCATTAAGAACCCGGATGCCGAGGCGGACTATAACCGTTTAATGAGCGGGTATTACGCTAATAAAAGTAATCTTAGGCTGGCATTATCCCATTTGCAATTATACAACCTTCAAAAAGATTCGATAACCAAAGTAAATAATCTTATTCTTGAGACCGATGTGGGTCAGCAGCTATCTAACTACGAAAAGCAACATGAAATAGATACCTTAAGTACTCATAACAAACTACAGGTAATTTACATTTATGCTGTTACTCTTTTTGCGGTTTTAACGGCCATTATTATGTTTTTGGTTTATCGCAATTGGAAACGCTCTAAGAAGGATGTGCTTACAGTTAACATATTAAACCAGCAAATTAACGAGCAAAACCACGTTTTAGAGAATGCGCTGAACGAGTTAAACAACAGCAGTAAAGAAAAAGACCGGATCTTGCGGACAGTAGCTCATGATTTGAGAAACCCCATCGGCGGCATTGCTTCCCTTACCGCCATGATGGCTGAGGATGAATACACCGACGATCAAAAAGAACTGATCAACCTGGTAAAAGAAACATCTGTAAACTCCCTTGAACTTATAAACGAGATACTGGAAGCAACCAACCTGTCTTCGGTACCCCTTAACCTGGAGCGGGTTGACATTAATTCGCTGGTCAATAATAGTGTAGAATTGCTGCGTTTTAAAGCTGCAGAGAAGAACCAGCAAATACTATTAGAGCCGCTGGAGAAACCAATGGACCTATTAATTAGCCGGGAAAAGATATGGCGAGTTATAAGCAATCTAATTAGTAACGCAATTAAGTTTAGTCCGACTGGGGAAACTATATCAGTTAAAGTGACCGAGGATGGCCAGCAAGTGATTGTAGCAGTAAGAGACAACGGCATTGGTATACCAGACAAGCTAAAAGATCAGGTATTCAACATGTTTACCGCTGCGCAACGCACCGGAACAGAAGGTGAAAAATCCTTTGGATTGGGATTATCCATTTGCCGCCAGATTATAGAAAAGCATAAAGGGAAAATCTGGTTTCAAAGCAACGAACAGCAAGGCACAACCTTCTTCATCAGCCTTCCCTATTTTAAAAGCCGCGATTTTAAATAAGTTATTTGATAAGGTTTGCGTACCAACGACCAGATTTCTTTATAATCCTTTGCTGTGTTTTAAAGTTTACATGAACTAAACCAAATCGTGGGTGATAACCTTCCGCCCATTCGAAGTTATCTGTTAGCGTCCATACAAAGTAGCCGCTTACTTTGTACCCTTCCTGCTTAGCCGTTAACACTTGCTGCAAGTGGGTTTGCAAGTACTTAATCCTTTTAGGGTCATCAACAGTGTCGCCGTTTGTTACAACGTCAGGGAAAGCGGCACCATTTTCAGTGATTATGATCTTTTTAATGCCGCTGTATGCGTTATACTTTTTAATGATCTCATAAATGGCACGCGGATAGACCTCCCACTTCATGTCGGTAAGCTCTACGTTTCTGTTTTCTGCTTTAACCAAAGTCGCACCGATGTACGGTGTAAAGAACGAGTACTTCACTATCTCTCTGGTGTAATTTTGCAGACCAATAAAGTCGAAATCAAATGACATATTATCCTCGTCACCAGGCTTGTAATACTTTTTAATCTTGCCAATCGCCGCTACTTCAGTGGGGTAACCCAAACCGAGTATCGGCTCTATAAACAGGCGGTTAATAAGTGCATCGGCACGGGCTGCCGCCGCTATATGCCTTGGCGTTTGCTTATACGGTTCAATATGCGAGCAGGAGAACGTATTGCCAATATGCGCATCGGGCACTATTCTGCGTAGGGCTTTAGCACCAGCCACAATGCTTAAAACCACATGGTGCACAGCAGGAAGAAAATTCCGCAAGCCCATCCTGCCCGGGGCATGAATACCCAAAAAATAGCCGGCGCCGGTGAATACAGCCGGCTCGTTCATTATCATCCATTGCTTCACTTTAGTTCCGAACGCTTCGGCGCAAATTTCTGTATAGCGGGTGAACCATCCCACAATGTCCCGATTTGTCCAGCCGCCTTTATCTTCCAAAGCCTGGGGCAGGTCCCAGTGGTATATGGTTACCCATGGCTCGATACCCAGTTTAAGGCAATAATCGATAACGTTATGGTAATGATCAACTCCCGCCTGGTTTACTTCTCCCTCTCCTTTAGGTAAAATGCGTGACCACGCAATAGAAAAGCGATAGTTGGGGATATTAAGCTCCTTAACTAAATTGATATCACGCTTGTAATTTTGGTAGTAATCGCAGGCTACCGACGGCGAATCGCCATTCATTATTTTGCCCTTTCTTGCGGAAAAGGTATCCCATATGGAAGGGCCTTTACCATCGGCATCGAAGGAACCTTCTATTTGCAGGGCAGCTGTAGATACCCCCCAGGCAAAGTCATCGCCAAAAAGTTGTTTGTTAAGCTGCGTGTTTGGAGTGTTGGATATCATTCAGTTTGAGCTGAGGGCTCAAAATGTGCATTATAATTGTATAAACGAAGCTATTTTAAAAATTAGTGTTTAAACGACGAGCGCATGCTCCTTAAAAAAAGGTAGCTGCGGATATCATTAAACAATGCTGATAACCTTGCGATGAATTTCATAGCACTTGAATTTTTATATAGCTAAGATAAGTGGCCGGTGTAAGCTGCATATATCTCTTAGGTTATGTTTAAGTTAACTGATAAATTACAATACGCTCCACATTTTTAAATGATGGTTGCTTACTTTTGCTGTCGATGAAAGATTATTTTATCCGTCTGTTTAATTATGACCTGTACGCCAGCGGCGTCATAAATGGCTTGATTGTAACAACGCCTGTGCCTAAAGCTGTTCAAATTATGGCACATATGATGACAGCCCAGCAAACCTGGCTGCAACGATGCAAAGGACTTAAAGCACCTATGGTACCACTTTGGCCGGACTGGCCAGCCGAGGCCCTTGGAGATGTGATTACAGCAAACCATGCGGAATGGGTAGCTTACCTGAACACTTTACAACCTGAAGATTTCCTTACTCCTATATCTTACCAGAACTCTCAGGGCGCTTTTACAAATACCCTAAGTGATATACTGGCGCATGTAATCAATCACGGCACACATCATAGGGCACAAATTGGCGTTTACCTAAAACAGGCTGGTGTGGAACTCACTCTTACCGACTACATTTTATATGTGCGCGACCTGGAGAAATCTCAACAACAATAAACACTACCATGAAGAAACTATATATTATTGCATTTGCAGCCCTGCTGTTTAACAGCTGCGCTGACCCCAAGGAACAGGAGAAAAAGCTTTTAGATGAAGTGATAAACCTGCACGACCAGGTAATGGCAAAAGACGGACAGCTAATGAAGAATAAAATGCAGTTGGACACCTTGTTAAAGGCACATGCTGATAGCGCGGCCAAAAACCTTTCAGTATCCCTGGACAGCGCTGATGCTAAAATGGAAGATTGGATGCATAAGTTTGATGCGGAAAACAAAGGCAAGTCGCACGAGGAGATAATGACCTACCTGGAAGGTCAGAAAAAACAGATAGCCGGCATAGAGCAGCAATTTGATTCCGTTATAAATGCTTCAACCAACTTCCTTAAAACGGCTAAAAAGAAATGAAAAAGTTAGCAGCCCTCCTGTTTATAGTACTGGCATACAGCGCTTGTAAAAACGGCGGTACCAGCGCCAAATTACCTATTTACGGCAACCGCGACACAAAGAATATTGTTGTAAAAGGAAAAACGGTTGTTGATACTATCTATCAAACCATACCGGCATTTAGATTTGTAAACCAATACGGCGACAGCATCACTGAAAACAGCTTGAAAGGTGATATATACGTTGCAGATTTCTTTTTTACTACCTGCCCGTCCATATGTCCTATCATGCATCGCAATATGCTAAAGGTGTATGCAGATTTCAAGAACGTACCTGATGTGAAAATTCTTTCACACAGCATTGATCCAAAACACGACAGTGTGAAAGTGCTTAAAGCTTATGCAGATAAGCTTGGCATCAGCGGCAACACCTGGTGGCTGCTGCAGGGCAAAAAAGAAGAAACTTACAATCTGGCGCAAAGCTATCTAACCCGCCGCCCGGAAGAAAGTGCTAAAGACCTGTTTATCCATGACGGATTGTTCTTACTGATAGATAAGCAGAAACGCATCCGCGGAAGCTATGATGGTACAGACGAGAAAGAAACTGACCGATTGATTGCCGACATAAAGAAATTGCGTGCAGAAACAAACACCGAAATAGCGCAATGAAGGCGAAAACGGCAGCCTCTATTGCGTTTTTCGCAGGTTTACTCATCGTCCTGTTTGCTTGTGAGAGCCAGGACTCGTTGGAGTTTAAGCGGTACTATGTAAATGGGAAATTGATTTATCAGCAGCGCTGTCAAAATTGTCACGGCGCTAACGGTGAAGGCCTTTCTAACTTGATGCCACCCCTTACCGATGTTGCATTCCTCAAGAAAAACAAGCAGCAGCTCCCCTGCTTTGTAAACATAGGGCTTAAGGGTAAATTGCTGGTGGTAAACGGTAAAACTTTCAGTAATAATATGCCTGCTAACGATATTGCACCTGTGGATATTGCGGAGGTATTAACCTACGTTACCAATTCATTCGGCAACAAAATGGGCGTAGTAACAGCTGAACAGGTGACGGCGCAACTAAAGGCCTGCAAATAGCTTTCGGCAAATCAAACAGCTATAATGGCAAACACAAAGCAGCCGCATGTTGTTAGCCTTATAAAACCTGAATATTATGGAAAAAGAATTTGAAGCGGTACTTACCGGCTCAGACAGCGAGGTTAACGGCGTAGTTACTGCATTAAGCAGCGGCGCTTACGAGTTTAATTCGATAGATGGCAGCTTGCAACTGGTAATAGCCCGTAATGAGGACGGCAAATGGGAACGCATGAGCGGTACCGAGCCATATTTTAGCGGCTGGGTTGATGAACTGGCAGAACAAATAAAAGCATCTGTTAATATATAAGCAATGGAAAAAAGTGAGTTGGGAAGATCGGGGCTGGTAGTGCATCCCCTTGTGTTTGGCGGCAATGTTTTCGGGTGGACAGCAGACGAGAAAACATCCTTTGGATTACTGGATTCGTTTGTTGACCACGGATTTGACTTTGTAGACACTGCAGATGTATACTCGCGATGGGTTCCCGGAAATACCGGCGGCGAGTCTGAAACCATCATCGGCAATTGGTTTAAACAAAGTGGTAAACGCGACAAGATCGTGCTTGCTACTAAGGTAGGCAAGCCCATGAGCGAAGACAAGAATGGCCTTTCGCGCGCTTACATTATCAGCGCCGTAGAAGCCTCATTAAAGCGTCTGAAAACAGATTACATCGACCTTTATCAATCGCACGATGATGATGCTAATACCCCTTTAGAAGAAACACTTTCTGCCTTTACAGATCTTATAAGACAAGGAAAAGTTAGGGCAATAGGCGCGTCAAACTATGGTGCCGCCCGCTTGCGTGAAGCTTTGCAGGTAAGTAAAAACAATGGGTTTGCACGCTACGAAAGCCTGCAGCCCGAGTATAATTTATACGACCGCGAAGATTACGAAAAAAAGTTTGAGTCGTTATGCAGGGAAAACAACTTGGGCGTTATCTCCTACTACTCGCTTGCAAGCGGCTTCCTGACGGGTAAATACCGGTCAGAAGCTGACCTTAACAAAAGCCCGCGTGGTGGCGGTGTAAAAAAGTATCTTAACGGAAAAGGATATAAAATTTTATCAACTTTAGATAAGGTGGCCGGCGAACACAATAGTACGCCAGCAGCCGTAGCTTTAGCCTGGGTAATGGCCAGGCCTGGTATTACAGGGCCTATAGCCAGCGCAACCAGCGTGCATCAGCTAAAGGAACTTGGAAAAGCCGCCGAGCTTAATTTAAAACCTCATGAAATAGAACTGCTGACCACCGCCAGCAGTTACTAAAAAGTTAAAAGCCCTTCCGGATATCGGAAGGGCTTTATAGTTATATATATTGAGGAAATTGCTTTAGTTTCTTGGTAATAAAAAGCTGCTTGCACGGCTGCCGTTATTAGCTACCTGGCCACGGCCTCCACCATTTTGTCCGCGGCCTCCGCCTGCCTGATTGCCACCCCAGCCACTGTGTCCGCTGCCACTATTTTGATCATAGCTACCGCCATCCTGTCCACCACGAGATGGTTGCTGTTGCTGTCCACCTCCGTTTTGTCCGCGGGATGGCTGTTGTTGTCCCCAGCCACCATTTTGTCCACGCGACGGTTGTTGCTGACCGTAGCTTCCGTTCTGATCACGCGGTGTTTGTTGTCCCCAACCACCATTTTGTCCGCGTGATGGTTGGTTACCCCAATTGCCACGTCCGTTGTTGTTCCTGTCGTCCTGTCTGCCCCGATTGCCGCGGTCATCGTTCCTGCGTTGTGGCTGTCCATCACCCCAACGATTATCTCTGCCGTATCCACCCTGATCATAACGGCTGTTGCCTCCACGTGCATAATTGTCGCTACGGCGGTTCCAGTCTCCTCTGTTGTTATTACCGCCCCATTTGTTGCGATATACATTATGGTTCATATATGGCCTGCGGCCGCGTATCTCATAGCGGGTAGCATTACGCCAATTGTAGTTACGGTATGCACCGGGCAGGTATTGTGCCCTCACCCAACGGCTGCCATCGTTATAAAAGTAGCAGCCCATAGGGACGCTGTAATAGGCTTCAACTTCCGGCAGGTAATAGTAGTCGTCACTGTTGTCAAAATCATCATCATACACTGGTACGTCTACCACCGGTGGCGGAGGAGCAGGCACATAAACACGCCTTGCTGGTATATTTAAACCTATATGAATAGAAACTTGCGCTTTGGCGTTTTCTGAAATGAGCCCGCCTAAAAGCATTGCCGAAACTAAATATATCTTTTTCATGGTGTTAATTTTTATGCATCTATGACGGCGCGGAAAAGCAAAGGTTTAAAGCTATTTATGGATAATATTAGTATCAATAAATGTTATAGAATTTAATTTTAATAACATATCATTTGACAAAATGTTATTCTTAAACTATAAAGAAATGTGATGCTGCAACAATCATTATTATCCAACAGCAAACTGCTCAAGGTAACTATGCTATAACATTGTAAACAGGTTTCGGTATTAATTGTATATCTGTTAGTTTTATACACAAAACTTAACATCATGAAAAATACATCTTTACGGCTGCTTTTGCCGGTGCTGGCTATAACCGGGCTTAGCTTATGCATAAGCTCCTGTTCTAACAACGACAAAAAAACAGATCAAACTACAACAACCGAAATTGCTGCAGATACCAGTGCTTCCGGCGCTGGTTTAGTGCTACCAAGCGGCTTTACCGCAGCTGTTGTAGCTGAGAACTTAGGCAGCACCCGCCACATTGCAGTTACGCCACAAGGCGGTATTTACGTTAAGCTTAGCGGATTAAAAGACGGCAAGGGTATTTTATACCTTACCGAGAGCAACGGTAAAGCGACTGTAAAAAACGCATTCGGGAACTACATAGGTACCGGTATGTATATTAAGGATGGCTATCTGTACGCATCTTCTAATGAAGAAGTATTTAGATACAAATTAGATGCAAACAATCAGGTAATTAGTCCGGACGCTCCCGAAAAAATTGTAACAGGCTTAATCAGCCGTAACGAACATGAGGCCAAAGCTATATTGCTTGACAATAGCGGCAACCTTTACGTAAACATTGGCGCTTACTCAAATGCCTGCCAGGTAAAAGACCGGGAGAAAGGCTCCCCGGGACAGCCTGGCTGCCCTATACTTGACTCTGCAGGCGGTATATGGCAATTTAAAGCCGGCAAACTCAACCAAACTTACAAAGACGGTGTTCGGTATGCAACCGGCCTTCGCAACGTTGTGGGTATGGACTGGAATAAATCAGCAAACCAGCTGTTTGTAATGCAGCACGGGCGCGACCAGCTACACGAGTTGTTCCCAACCATGTTTACCGAAAAGCAATCCGCAGAGCTTCCGGCCGAGTGCTTGTATGCATTAAACAAGGGGGACAACGCAGGTTGGCCTTACATCTATTACGATTGGCAAACCAACAAGAAAATGCAAATGCCAGAATATGGCGGCGACGGCAAGAAAGAAGGCGATGGTAAGTACAAAGATCCGGCAGCAGCTTTCCCAGGCCACCTCGCCCCTAACGGGTTATTGTTTTACACCGGCAGCCAATTTCCGGAGAAGTATAAGAATGGTGCCTTTATCGCTTTCCACGGTTCATGGAACCGCGCACCCGAACCTCAGGCGGGCTACTTTGTAGTTTTTCAACCAATGAAAAATGGAAAGGCCGACGGGAACTACGAAGTGTTTGCTAACGGGTTCTCCGGTTCGGCTGAAAATACCGCTAAAGGTAGTGCAACCCATCGTCCCTGCGGATTGGCACAAGGCTCGGACGGATCAATATACGTGACAGATGATGTTAAGGGGAATATTTACAAAATCAGCTACAAGAAATAGTGCTTGCATCACAGCTAAACCTATGGTAAAACAAGAAGGCGACCCGTTTTAGGTCGCCTTCTTACATTATTCAGCAAGTGCTTTGCTGGCTTTTTTCTTCTGCTTTACGCGATCTAAAGCTTCTTCAAACTCATCGCGCTGTGCTTTAGTTAACGCTTCCATGTGGCCGTTACGATACGCTTTCTTTGCTTTTGACCATAGCTTCTTCTTTTCTGCATATAAGCCAAGCTGTTCGTAAACCGTGGCGGTATCAACACCAGGCGTAGTGAGAGCCCTGGCAGATACTGCATCCACCTGCTTGTCCATCTGCAGGAAAACTACCAGGCTTAAGTAATGAATGTAGTTGTCCGGGAAAGATGGTTCAAGCTCCATGCAGGTCTTAAAATGATAACCAGCGGTTTGATAATCTTTCAGATCGTAGTAATATATTTTCCCAAGCAGATGGTGCGCCCGGGCGTACATTGGTTCATCGCCAACTATACGGTTAAGCAAGTGTAAAGCTTTTGGCGTTTCACCATAAGCCAGTTCGTCAACCGCTTGGAGATATTTCTCTTCAATGGTGTAATAAGTGCCCATAAAAATATTAGTGCTGCGGTTATACCGCAGATGTTATTAGAATTAATTGATTATTAGCTGCTATAATTACGGCGTGCTAAGAGAATGGATGGCAATTGAATGCAAAACCCTTCCCTTGTGCCACAATAGGCAACATCAGTTTGTTACAGGTAGAGTTTGAAGTTAGCATTGTAGTAGTATTAAGACTACAAAGATACGCAAAGACGTTTTAAATACAAAAAATGAAAACAACGATGCTTACACATCTTAGAGGAGAAAATGGTATACTAACTTCCAGATAGGAAACTTGCTCCAACAGAATAAACGTGTTTCAGGGCGAAACACGGCTAAAAAATAAGAATTATCTATAACAAGCTAAATAACACAATGTTAAGCCGCACAATATAAAGCCTTACTTGTGTTTCGCTCTTAAACCTTCCTAACAATAACTAATTGAGTATCAATATCAGACTGTTTCAGAACACTGAAAAGTGTTTCACATTTTAAACGCGAAACACTTTTCAGTTAAGCAGCAATCCTCGCTACTTTTTCTATCAAGTAATTGTTCATCAGCTCACGTTCTGAGATGATCACGCTGAAGTCGGTAAACTTAATTCCATCTTCAAAAGCGTACAGTGTATATCCACGTTTGTTGCCGTCGTATTCGCCCAATTCAAAAACTTCTTCCTGGTTCCTGCCCTTTATTTTAGCACCACTTACAAGTTGGTAGGCATCGTATATATTTTCAAAAGCTGTGTTTTTCATAGTACAGCCGGTATTACAATTTCTTTGCCAATATTACCCAAACCACTCAAACAGCTCGGTTTGCTTTAGTTTCAGCTTTTCTCCGGCACTAACGTCCCTTATTATATGCCCCTCTTCCATATGGATGATACGTGAACCGTATTGTCCGGCGTCCTTTAAATTGTGCGTGACGAGTATAGCTGTAAGTCCATATTGCTTAATAAGGTCATCGGCCATGCTCATCACTGTTTTGGCAGAACGTGGGTCCAGCGCGGCGGTGGGTTCATCCAGCAGCAATATCTTACATTCGTCCATTACGCTCATGAGCAGGGTAAGCGCCTGCCGTTGGCCTCCGGAGAGTGTACCAATTGGCTGCTCCAGTTTGTTCTCCAATCCCATACCCAAAGCGGCTACTCTTTCCTGAACCTGTTTTTTAAAGGCACCGGTTTTACCAATTGTGAGGCCTTTAGCTTGCGTCCGCAAGGCTGCAAGTCTAAAATTATCCATGATGCTGAGGTCGGCTGCGGTACCAAGTAACGGATTTTGAAATATACGGGCTATCCAGCGGCTGCGTTTGTAGTCAGGTAGTGTGGTAACGTCAGTTCCGTCAATGTTTATAGTGCCTTTATCTGCGAAAATTGTACCGGCTACCAGGTTAAGCAGCGTGGTTTTACCGGAACCATTTGCACCTACCACTATCACAAATTCTCCTTTATCAATGGTCAAATCGATATCCGCAAGGGCATTTACCTGGTTGGCCTTACCTGTATTAAAAGTTTTGCTAATGTCTTTAAAGCCGATCATGATCTTTTAGCAATTAAACGTGGCAGGCCTACAATAACGAGCACAAACGCTGCAGTCACCAGTTTAAGCAGGTTTGCATCTACGCCAATGCTTAAGGTAAACGCCAGCACAAACTGGAAAACAATGGCTCCTGTAAGCACCAACAAAAGACTCAACCAAACAGAGGTGATCTGAAGCCAGTTGATGATGGTCTCCCCTATAATAACGGAACCGAGACCGATTATGACAATACCGATACCCATACTAATATCAGCAAAGCCCTGCAATTGAGTAATGAGGTAACCGCTAAGTGCTGTTAACGCGTTAGCTAACGCCAGGCCAATTATCTTCATCCGGTCGGTATTTACACCCAAGGCGCGGATCATGGGCTCGCTGTTGCCGGTGGCGCGCATGGCTATACCGAAATCTGTTTTAAGTAAGTAGCCGATCACCAAGGTAAGTACTGTTACAAAAGTTATGAGTATGAGCAACGAGTTCAGATTCTCATCGGTAACAACGTGAAGTACCGAAAAGATAGTGGGCAGGTTGAGCACAGGCAGGTTGCTCCTGCCCATTATGCTGTTGTTTACCGAATATAGCGCGTACATCACCAGTATACCAGCTAATAGTGCATTTATCTTTAATTTGGTGTGAATGATGCCGGTACAAGCGCCTGCAATGGCACCTGCCGCCACCACTGCAGGCAAGATGATATATCCTGGCTGATGATGTGTAATCATCACCGCTGATACTACACCGCCAAGTGTGTAGCTGCCGTCGGTTGTTATATCGGGAATGTTAAATATCTTCATAGATAGATAGATCCCGAAGGCTATCCCTGCGAAGCACAAACCCTGCAATAAAGCGGTTAGATAAAAATCCATCTATTTTACAGCAGTAAATTCTGGCGGAATGGTAATGTTATATCTTTTAGCCACAGCAGGATTATAAACCCGCTTGCGCACTTTTACCATCTCCAGTTTCAAACCATCAGTTTTATGTGTTTTCAGGTACTGAGCGGCTTGTAAACCGCTTTGGTAACCCCATTGGTAAATGTCAGCGCCAAATGCAGCTACCGCTCCAAGCTTAACCAAGCCTGCTTCGCTGGTGAAAATTGGTACATTCTTATCGTTACAGCTTTTTACTATAGTTGCAAAAGCAGAGAACACGGTATTATCCGGATTAGCAAAAAACGCGTCGATGTTCTTGTTCAACAGCGCCTGCGTAACCAGTTGTGCATCGGCAGAGGAGTTAAGCGGCAAAGCCACAATTTTTACGTTCAACTTTGCAGCAAGGCCTTGTATGCGCTGCAGCGCGTCAGCAGATTGCGGCTCGCTCTGGTTGTATATCATACCAACGGTAAGCTGCGCGCCCTTAGGCTTCAGCAGCTTAGGTATGAGTGAGAACGAAGTATCAATGTAATTAAGCTCTTCCATCGTACCAAACAGGTTTGCCGGACCTTTGCCCTGCGCGTCGGCAACTTTCATTCGCTCGGGCGTAGGCGATACCATCTGGAAAATAGGTATTGCTTTAGTTTTCTGGATGGCGGCAATGGTTGATACGGTAGTAGAGGTGGCTAAGAGGTCAACCTTCTCAGATACGAACTGGTTAACTATTGTGGTGAGCGTAATAGCCGAGCCCTGCGCATTGTTGTATTTTATTTCAATGTTCTTCTTGTCTTCGCTAAAACCGTTGGCCTTAAGCGCGTCAATAAACCCGTCCTTCGCCTGCGATATGGTTTCGTCCTGAAAAGCCTCAACAAACCCTACAACGGGCACGTTCCCCTTTTTCCCTGACGAACACCCCGCCAGAATAATCAACGATGCAGCTACGGCAAAAAGCTTCTGAAATTTCATGTTACTAAAGTAGTTTATCAGCGCCAAACAATAAAACCGACTCAATAATATTGCATTCAGTTAATGCAATAGCATTTGATGCGGCAATTAAAATATGCTTACCGGCAGTACCAGTTCTATCCTGTTCCGGCCATTGCCACCGAACAGGTCAGGATCCAGCAGATAGCTATAGCGTATACCAAACGATACCGCTCCCTGGTTAAAGAGCTTACCATCAAAAAACAATGCTGCACCTGCCGACCTAAAGTTTGTATTAAATGGCTTGCCGTTGAGCAGAAAGCTGCCATCAGTAGCGTGCGTATGGTCGTAAAATAAATATCCGCGCAGCCGCAGCAGGTAGTACAAGTTACCGAAACCTGCATCAGGATAGGCAATTGGGAAGTGATAACTCGCGCTGAACCTATTCATATTGTCCAGGTTTTCGGCAGTATAACCTTTGGAAAACGGAAAGTTGTTAGAAAAACCGATACCATTGTTTTTGCCGCTTTGCTGGTGCGCCCCGCTAAGCACGAGGCTGTGATTGATGCTTAACCCTGGCAAATAGAGTGAACCCGAGGCTAAAAATTGGTTAGCATTTAACCCGGCTATTGCATTCTTGTAAGTGATAGTAACACTTTGGGCAAACCTTGGATTAATGTTCTTACGTCCCTTTTGTATTTGGTTGCTAAAGCTGATAAAATTGCTCAAATACGTATAATGTCTATCGGCAAACAGCGTTCTGTAAGCTTCCTGAAAACGGCTTTGCGTGTAGTAAACACTGCTGCCGAAGTTCAGGAACGTGGATGTTTTACCAGCGATAAAATCCAGCGGCACCTGTAATCCTGCATGGAGGTCTGTTTCATCATAAAAAATGTTTCCCCCTTTATAAAAGCCCTTTCTGTCCAGGGTATAATTTGCGCCGGCAGAAATAAAAGGGTATAAACCACCGTAAGTAGCCGTGTAACCCACCCGCTTGTAGCCTTCATCGCGGTTGTAAGCCAGCGACAGCTCTGATGTAAAGGTGTTAATAACGTTGTCGCCCACCAGTGCTATTGAATAGTTAGGATCGTTTATAGTTGGGAAAAGGCTATGAAAATTGAACAGGTTGTGGGCTTTGCTGTACCGGGTAACCGGTAGTGGCGACGTAGCAACAGCAGCTATCCGGTTTGCTGCGGTATCAGTATTCAGCGCGTCTATACCAATATTATTTAACTGTTGTTTCTCTATAGTGCCGGTAAGCAGTTCGCCCCGCTGCTCTTCCTGTATTTTAAAACCTATCGCAGTCATGCCTACCCATGCTAATTTACCGCTGGTAACTGCTGGCTGGTACGCGCCTATAAACTTGTTTTTACCGGGCTTAAGCATAGCTGTCCGGCCGTCGGTTAGGGAGGTTACAAATAAATTATCTTCTTTGCCTGATGTTTTGGTATAATAAACCGCGTCCTTGAAGACTGTTGGAAAGCCAATAGGTTCATAACTAAACGGCAACAGGTATTTAGCCGAACCGGAATTAACGTTGATAAGGGCAAGCGACATTTGTCCTTTTTGATTGCGTACCGCAGTTACAACCTGGTTATCATCATAAAACTTTGGGTAAGTATAAAATACCCTACCAGGATTAGGTATGGCTTGTTGCAGGTTACCATTGGCGTTGAGCACGTGCAGGGTACTTTTACCAAGTGTGCTTACGTCTACCGCTATAATCTTTTTATTATCTGCACTAAAAGCTGCCGAATAGTACCTCGTTTTACGGGTAATACGATGCTCTTTGCCCGTGCTGACATCGAGCACCACTAATTCGCTGTAGGTGCGGTATCCCCACCTCGGGTCTGGTCGGTAACCGGCGTAAATAATTTGACCGTTATTGTAGTTGAAATAATTATCGTTGTTGATGTCCTGCACAGCTAAGGCACGCTCTTTTGCACCTGTACGCATGATGAACTTTGGTATATCATCATAGGTGCTCCTCACGAAAATAAGTGTACTGTCATCAACAAACGCCGGATACTCCTCGTTACCTGTAAAGTGCTTGTTTTTAGGAGTTGGCAAAAGCGGGTCAGCAGCAAATTGCTTTTTAAAATGATCAAAGGCAGCTATCCTGAACTGATTATATTTTAGCCCAGTGTATTTTTTTACAGCATGCTGCAGCGGATACAAACCGGTATTAAAGGCAGCAGCATCATGAGTCACTTTCCCCCAAAAATCTGATCCATACTTTTCCCTTCCATAAGCTACCATCATGTAGCCTAATGGGTAATGATCGGGTATAAAGTCGCGATATGAGCCATTACGCAGTTTCATCCAGCTGTAGTTGCGACCTGCTGCCCAAATAGCCCTATACCCGCTAAAAAAGTAGGGCAACCTGCCCCTGCCCTGCTGGCTCACCAGGGTTTCGTTGTAAACAGCATCGCCCTCAAAAAACCAATTTGGTATGGAAAGTTCGTTGCCCAATGCCTGGCCGCCTTCACCAAAGATTACTCTTAACAAATGAGAAAGTCCCACATTAAAGTTGTTGTACTGCTGTACGTGCCGGTATTCATGTATAGCCAACTGAGCAGGCCAGTTAAGGCTGCCCAACTCAAAACTATTTTGTGAAGGCATTAAGTAAAACTCACTGCGGAATGGTGCAAGGCCTACATACGCGTTAGATGTTGTGGTTTGGTTTTGTAAAACTATGCTTACCTGCTTTTGCTTGTTGCCTAATGTTGGTTGCACAACCGGCGCAAAACTGCTTATAATACTAGCCACCAGCGTGGCTGTAGAGTTCAGGCCCTTGGGAAAGATCACCCTTGCCTGGGGCGTGTTAACCTGCTTCCACTTTAGTGATGGCGGGTTACCACCAAACTGCTGCCCGTAGCACAGTGTTGTTAATAAAAGCAACAAAACAAATAGAAGGCGCTTCATTGGCCATGAAAGTAGCAAATTTGTTGTGAAGGCGGGTTAACAGATAAACGGAATTTTTAACCATTACGCTTCACGTGAACAGACTTAGCAACGTTAGCAAACATTTTGGCTGTTGATAAACTTAATATGTTGACCTACTGATATTAATATCTCTTGTTTATGAAACAGCTCACAAAATCAATAATTGCAATATGCACGAGTACTTTGCTGGTTACGGCATCAAAGGTTAGCGCACAAGACCCCATCATGGCGCTCGATCCAACCCTAATGGCAGGATGGTCGGGCAATCTTGCTTATAGCAACAGTGCTGCTCATCGCTCCGCTACAGCAAGTAAAACCAATTTTGCATATACCTCCAGCTCTGCTTTACGGCAGCAGGTTGTGGCCAGTTTCAGCAAGCGTTTACAAGCCAGCAGTCCGCAGGGTGCCAAAGCCTTAAACACAGCTTTTGGCCCCGGCAAGGCCGACTACGGGCAGGTTTACCAACAAATGCTTAAGACATCTGCTTTGCATGACAACAACGCCGCTGATGCCCTAGCAGGACTCCTGCTCACCGGATACGAAATAGTAAACCAGGTGCAGGACGATAAAATAACCCCAGCAATGGAACGGGGCGCACGCGCGCAGGTGACTACATTAATAGCAAGCAACCCCAAGATGAGCAACGCCGCCCAACGGGCAAGGCTGAGCGAGGAATTGAAACTGCAAACAGTGCTGCTTGCGCTAGGATGGCAGGAAACTTTAAAAGCAAACACCCAGGCAGCTTACCGGCAAAGTATCGCGTCAATGTTCCAGAATCAATATCATCTCGACTTAACTCATTTAAAGCTTACAACAAACGGCTTTGCAAAAAAGTAAGACACTGCATGAAACTGCCCCGCGATTGATAACCCCTAAATTCCATAATTCTGTAATTTCTGGGTAATACCACTTTAGCACCCATAAAACTAACTACATTTGCCGGTTGTAATATAGTACTATGGCTAAGATCTCGATAAACCTGGCAACAGGTTCGCTGCAGAAAGAAGATATAATTGTGGGCATTGATTTAGGCACCACCAATTCGCTGGTGGCGTTTATTGATCCGGATAAACAGGCGAAGGTTATCAACGACACCGGCAAAGGTGTTTTAGTACCTTCTGTAGTTCACTTCGGTAGCTCAGGCGACATAACTGTTGGCAACGAAGCCAAAGAGTTTTTGGTAACCGACCCGCAGAATACCATTTTTTCGGTAAAACGATTATTGGGCCGCTCGTACGCCGATGTTAAAGACTATCAAAGCTTTTTTTCTTACAAAGTTATTGATGATGACAGCGAAAGCCTTGTTAAGATAAAAGTTGGTGACAAGTTCTACACCCCTATTGAACTGTCGGGACTTATATTGAAAGAACTTAAAGAGCGTGCGGAGCATGCACTGAAAACGCCTGTTAACCGGGCGGTGATCACCGTTCCGGCTTACTTTAACGACTCTCAACGCCAGGCTACGCGCGATGCGGGTAAACTGGCAGGGCTGGATGTTTTGCGCATTGTGAACGAACCTACAGCAGCAAGCCTGGCCTATGGCATTGGTTTAGATCCTGAAGAGACCCGAACCGTAGCCGTTTACGATCTTGGTGGCGGTACGTTTGATGTTTCTATTTTACAGATACAAAACGGCATCTTTGAAGTACTGTCTACCAATGGGGATACCTTTCTGGGCGGTGATGATTTCGACCGCGTTATTGCCGATTATTGGATCGTTCAAAATAACATTGACACCAACGAGCTGGCCAACAACCGGGAACTTACTCAGCAATTGCGGTTAAAAGCAGAAGAAGCCAAAAAAGCGTTTACGCACCAAAGTATTTTTAATGAGCAACTAGGCGACATCTGGCTTACTATAGACCGTAATACTTTTGAGCAGTTGATATTGCCTAAAGTGCAGCAAACTATTACCAGTTGCCAAAATGCGCTGAAAGATGCTAAGCTTACAGTGAGCGACATTGACGAGGTTATTATGGTGGGCGGCAGTACCCGCACTGCGCTGGTTAAGAAAATGGTTGCCGAGTTCTTCGGAAGGCCGGTACATGATGATGTAAACCCGGACGAAGTGGTTGCATTGGGTGCCGCCATACAAGCCGATGTACTTGCAGGTAACCGTAGTGATATATTATTACTGGATGTAACACCGCTTTCGCTGGGTATCGAGACCATGGGTGGATTAATGGACACTATTATACCCCGCAACTCTAAGATACCGACCAAAGCCGGCAGGCAGTACACCACCAGTAAAGACGGCCAGGTGAACATGAAGATTGCCGTTTACCAGGGCGAGCGCGACCTGATTAAAGAGAACCGTAAACTGGCAGAGTTTGAATTAAAAGGAATTCCGGCGATGCCTGCAGGTTTTCCTAAAGTAGACATCAACTTTATTTTGAATGCTGATGGGATATTAAAAGTGCAGGCTATAGAACTACGCTCCGGCGTTAAGCAGGAAGTAGAAGTACGCCCGGCTTATGGGATTAGCGATGATATGGTGGAAAAAATGCTGATGGACAGCATTACCAACGCCCAGGATGATGTTGCGCAACGTATGCTGATAGAGGCGCGTACAGAGGGCGAACAAATGATATATACTGTTGAGCGGTTTATTGAAAAACATGGTACGCACCTGTCCGCTGAGGAGATAAGTCACACCCACGAACACCTTACTGCTTTGAAAGCTGCACTTGCTGCAGGCGAAAAGGACCTGATACACAGCAAAATTGACGAGGTGAACGAATACACCCGTCCTTTTGCCGAGCGGTTAATGGACGAGGCCATCTCTGTAGCAATGAAGGGTAAGAGCATAGAGAACGGCGGCGAGTAAAAGAGCAGAATGAAATACACCTCGGTTGCCACGGGCTGCTCCTGATGTCAAAAAAAGTGTCCCAACCTGTGGTGTCCCAAGGTGTTTTTTAACCAATTAAAAGAAAGTACATTTTATTGTATAACTTTCTTGTATTTAACAATATAACAGCATATACTTAAAGTTTTTGTACTGTCCCGGGGTGTCCCGCTATTAACTTACATCACTTTGATAAACAAGTTGTTAACTATTTAGGGTGTCCCGGGTGTCCCGCTCTCAAAGCGGGACACTTACAACAGCAGATTTTTAAAGAGAAGACATGAAATTAACTATCCACGGGGCTGCCCGTCAGGTAACCGGGAGCATGCATTTGCTGCAGGTTGGCCAATATAAAATGCTGGTAGATTGCGGACTTGATTACGAGCGCGATCATAACATTCAGCTGAACGAGAACTTTGACTTTCGCCCGGAAGAGATAGATGTTGTGGTGCTTACACACGCCCATATTGATCACTCTGGCAACTTGCCTACGCTGGTACGCATGGGCTTTAACGGTCAAATACTGTGCACGCCTCCCACTGCAGATCTTACCGAATTATTGCTGATGGACTCGGTAAGTATCTTTATGGAGAAGGCAAATAAAGGCAAGCATCACCGCCGCAAACACAAACACCACAGCGGCGGCGCGCAACCGTTATACCTGCAAAAGCACGTGATGGATACCGTAGAACGGTTTGTTACTATTGGTTATAATAAACCGTTTCGCATTAACGGCGATATCGAGTTAACCTTCATTCCGGCGGGCCATTTACTTGGTGCTGCAGCAGCAGTATTTAAAGTGACAGAGAATGGAGAAGAACGCTCAATAGCTTTCACAGGGGACATTGGCCGCAAGAACTATCCGGTACTGAACGACCCGGAACCGCTCCCTCCTGTTGACTACCTGGTGAGTGAATCTACCTACGGCGGGCGCATGCATACCAAAGGCAAGTCAGTTGAAGAGACGCTTGTGGAAACTATCGACAAAGTATGCGTAAAAGAGCAAGGCAGGCTGATCATACCGGCGTTCAGCATTGGGCGTACACAGTCGCTGGTATTTGCTTTGAATAAGATCTTCAGCAGTGGCAAACTACCGCCGGTGAAGGTGTTTGTAGATAGCCCAATGGCAGGCATGGCCACGCAGCTGTACCGTAAGCACCACAACTATGTTAATCCTGAAGCGCAGGAGTTCTACAAAAACCAGGGTGACGAGTTTGAATTTGACAACCTGACTTACGTGGAGACGTTAAAAGACAGCAGGCAAGTATCTAATTATTACGAACCTTGCATTATCATATCTTCAGCAGGGATGCTGGAGGGCGGCCGTATACAGGATCACTTGTTCTATAATATCCAGAACTACTACTGCACTATTCTGTTCATTGGCTATTGTGCAAAAGGCACCTTGGGATATCGCTTACTAAGGGGTGATTCTATCGTTCACATAAAAGATCGTGATCTTTCCGTGTACGCCACCATAAAGCAAACCGATGTACTAAGCGCACACGGTGATCACGAAGACCTGCTGAACAACATAAAATCTCAGAACTCAGAAAAGCTAAAAGGCGTCTTCCTGGTTCACGGAGAAGTTGGAAGTATGCAACAGCTGGCTGATGATTTAGAAGCAGATGGTTACAAAGTAACCATACCAGAAAAAGGCGTTGCTTATGAATTAGTGTAAGTTAGTTTGGTAATTAAATAAGCAAAGAAGCCCGTTTACATGTAAACGGGCTTCTTTGTCTGTATAAAGATGTTGGCTTATCCTTTAAAATGCTGAATGATCAGGCTGGCAAGCTCCACTCCTATGCGTTCTTGTGCCTCGTTTGTAGCAGCACCAATGTGGGGCGTAAGAGATATTTTTGGATGAGACAAGATGTCCTGACGGGGTGTTGGCTCGTTGTCGAACACGTCTAATGCTGCGAATGAAACTTTACCGCTGTCTAAAGCAGCAATTAGTTCAGTTTCGTTTATTAGTCCGCCGCGTGAACAATTTACCAGGCCTACTCCTTTTTTCATCAGGTTGAATTCTTCGGCACCAATCAGAGGTTTATCTACAAAAGGCGTATGCAGAGATATAAAGTCTGCATTAACAATTATTTCCTCCTTTGAAGCAGTCTTTACCTTTACTTTGGCTATGTATCCACCACCAAGTACTACATCAACTTCAGGGTTAAAGGGAAATAAGTCATAAGCCAGTACTTCCATTCCTATACCAATGGCAATCTTCGCCACTTCGCGACCGATACGGCCAAAACCAAGTATACCGATAGTCTTCCCACGCAGTTCTACGCCTTTTGCGTAAGCTTTCTTTAGGTCGTTAAACTTTGTTGCACCTTCTACAGGCATTTTGCGGTTGCTGTCCTGAAGAAAACGTATGCCGGTAAACAGGTGCGCAAACACCAGCTCCGCAACGGACAATGATGACGAAGCCGGCGTGTTGTAAACACCTATGCCTTTTTCCTTTGCGTAGTCAACATCTATATTATCTACACCTACGCCTCCTCGGCCTATTAGTTTCAGGTTAGGACAGGCGTCAATAAGCGCTTTACGCACTTTTGTTGCGCTGCGTACGGTTATAGCATCGTACTCCTGTAATTTTACGGGAAGTTCATCCTGCGGGATGTTGTTGGTTTCAACAAAAAAGCCCGCATCTTCTAACATTCTTTTTCCTATCGGGTCTATGCCGTCATTGGCGAGTATCTTAATCATAGCTGTATACTATTCTACTTTAGGGATTAAAGATTATTTATTCTTTTCAGCAAATTCTTGCATAGCATCAATTAACACATAAACACTGGTTATTGGCAATGCGTTGTAAATAGACGCCCGGAAACCACCTACACTGCGGTGCCCTTTTATACCTACTATGCCCCGCTCATCGCAAAGCTTCAGGAACGGCTTTTCATGTTCCGGATTCTCAGTAACGAAACAAACGTTCATGTGTGAACGGTCCTCTTTAGCAGCAACGGCTTTGAAGATTGGATTACGGTCTATTTCCTCGTAAAGCACACGTGCTTTAGCGTCGTTTTCTTTCTCGATTGCAGCTACACCACCCTTTGCTTTCAACCAGTTTAAGGTCAGCATTGACACGTAAATGGCGAATACAGGTGGAGTGTTGTACATTGAGCCATTCTCAGCCTGTACCTGGTAGTTGAACATAGCCGGTATCTTACGCCCGGTTTTCCCAAGCAAGCTATCTTTAACTATCACAAGCGTTACGCCAGCCGGCCCCATATTCTTTTGAGCACCTGCGTAAATCAAACCGAAATCAGCAACATTTACTTTACGGCTGAAAATATCTGACGACATATCTGCAACAACAGGCACAGGCGAATCAAAGAAGCTATGCATCTGCGTACCGTAAATTGTGTTATTGGTGGTAATGTGGATGTAAGCAGCGTCAGCCGGGACGGTAAAATCTTTTGGAATGTAGGTGAAATTGCTGTCCTTAGAAGTAGCCACAACTTCAACATCACCAAAGAACTTTGCTTCTTTTAATGCCTTGTTAGCCCAAACGCCGGACTCCACATAGGCTGCTTTGCCGCCCTCCGGCAGAAGGTTATATGGTGCTAATGCAAACTGAGTGCTTGCACCGCCTTGCAAGAACATCACAGAGTATCCTTCGGGTACTTCAAACAGTTCTTTTACAAGCTTAACCGCTTCGTTTAGCACAGATTCAAACTCCGGTGATCGGTGCGATATCTCGAGTAATGATAAACCTGTTCCGTTAAAATCTATTACTGCTGCCGCTGCTTGTTTTAAAACTTCATGCGGTAAAATGCCGGGACCGGCACCGAAATTATGTTTCATATTATGGGTTGGTTTGTTTTCCTTTTTTTAACAACTTGATACGTTGGAGCTTCGAAGTTAGTAATTCCTATAAAGTTCATAGACTTTTTTTGCTTTTTTATAAACAGCAAACAGGTAACCACAACGAAGTTGCCCTATGGTAAGTACCCGATTAAACCTGAGCCTGCTTGAGTGTTGTAATGGCTGATGATGGGTCCTGAGCTGAAAATACCGAGTTACCAGCAACCAGCACACTTGCACCGGCTGAAAGTAATGCCTGATAATTAGTGTCATCTACCCCGCCGTCAACTTCTATTAAGAGGTTTGGGTTAGCAGCTTTAGCAAGCTCCTTCACCTCCGCTAACTTACTGTAGGTATGTTCGATGAACTTCTGTCCACCAAAGCCAGGATTAACGGACATTACCAATACCATATCTAAGTCGGCAACGATGTCTTTTAAGAGTGATACTGGTGTATGAGGATTAATAGCAACGGATGCTTTACATCCTAGTTCTTTTATCGCCTGAACTGTCCTGTGCAGGTGCGGGCAAGCTTCATAATGCACAGTAATGCTGTAAGCTCCCGCTTCCGCAAACTGCTTTAAATACCTGTCCGGATCAACAATCATGAGGTGAACATCCAGCGGTTTTGTAGCATGCTTTTTAATAGCTTTTACTACCGGAAAACCGAAAGATATATTCGGCACGAACATGCCATCCATAATATCAACATGAAACCAATCTGCCTTACTGTTATTTACAAGTTCGATATCGCGTTGTAAGTTGGCAAAATCGGCTGCTAAAACTGAGGGTGCTACCAAATGACTCATGTAGTAAAGGTAGCAGGTTGCTCGTATTTTAGCTAGTCAAAGTTTTAATATTACAAACTTAACTGACTTAAATCACCATCTCCGGAATATCCCCTTCAATTAATAACTTGCCAGCTGTGGCATTTTTTATCTCATCTACGCTAATACCCGGCGCACGTTCGATCAACTTAAAACCACCTTCAGGCAAAACGTCCAGCACCGCCAGTTCAGTCACGATCTTTTTGACGCATTTCACCCCGGTAAGCGGCAGCGTACAGTTCGGCAGCAATTTGGACTCACCAGCTTTGTTAATGTGCTGCATAGCAACAATAATGTTCTCTGCGGATGCTACCAGGTCCATTGCACCGCCCATACCTTTCACCATTTTACCTGGTATTTTCCAGTTGGCGATATCACCATTCTCAGAGACTTCCATAGCACCAAGTATGGTTAAGTTCACCTTGCGTGCCCTAATCATTCCAAAGCTCATTGCTGAATCAAAAACCGCGGAGCCCGGTAGCATGGTAATGGTTTGTTTACCGGCGTTGATAACATCCGGGTCTTCTTCACCTTCGAACGGGAATGGCCCCATTCCGAGCAAGCCATTTTCAGACTGCAGCACCACGTCCATTGTATCTGGAATGTAGTTGGCTACGAGTGTGGGAATGCCTATACCAAGGTTAACATAGTAACCATCTTTTATCTCCCGTGCTATGCGTTTTGCTATTCCTGTTTTGTCTAACATGATGCCCTTACTAGTTGTCTCGTTTCCTTACGGTTCTTTGCTCTATTCTTTTTTCATAATCTTCGCCCTGGAAAATGCGGTGAACGTATATGCCCGGCGTATGCACATGATCCGGGTCCAGTTCACCCGGCTCTACAAGCTCTTCTACTTCAGCAATGGTAATTTTGCCGGCCATAGCCATAACGGGGTTAAAATTCCGTGCGGTAGACCTATATACAAGGTTGCCTAATCTGTCGCCTTTCCAGGCTTTTACAATAGCAAAGTCGGCATCAAAGGCCATTTCCATGAGATAATCCTTACCGTTAAAGTTGCGCACTTCTTTACCCTCGGCTACTTCGGTACCAATGCCGGCAGGAGTAAATATAGCCGGCATTCCGTACCCTGCTGCCATACACCGTGTTGCCAGTGTTCCCTGCGGGATAAGTTCTACCTCCAATTCGCCGCTCAGTAATTGACGTTCAAACTCAGCATTCTCGCCTACGTAGGAGGATATCATCTTTTTAACCTGGTGCCGATGCAGTAAAAGGCCGATGCCGAAATCATCCACGCCTGCATTGTTGGAGATGCAGGTAAGGTCCTTCACTCCTTTTTTCACCAGCGCCAGGATACATTTTTCGGGAAGGCCGCACATGCCGAAGCCGCCTAGCATGAGGGTCATGCCATCTTGTATGTCGCGGATGGCCTCATCGGCGCCGCTTACAACTTTGTTCATGTTAGTAGTGTATAATTGGTAAGGCGAAAGTAGGGATTTTAGTTCATAGATAATCCTTTTCCCGTAGATAGCGCCGGCTGATACCAACCAATTCCCTGTAGCCAACACTGGCACGCATCTTGTTTTATACGGGTACATCAATCTATAATTACCATGGCCCTTAACGAAGAAAACACCCAACCTAACGCATACCGTGTAGAAGACGATGATGCTATAGAAGAAAAAGACCTGCGCCGTACCTACTTGTTTGGCAAGGGCGACGACGAACTAAGCGGCGACGAGCCAAACCTTGAAGGTAAAGGTTACGGCGGCCAGTCCTTTGGAGAAAATGTTGGCACACCGGCGGGCGACGATAAAAACAATCCGTCACAAAACGCAGGTTATAGTAACGAATACTTCCGCCGGACAGAACCGCTGGAAGAACACCCCGAGCACAATAACTTTAAAGACCCTAACCAGCTGGGCCAGCCTAATTACGCGCAGGCAGCTGATGGTGCAAATGCAGGCCAGTCGGACAGCGAGGACAATGCTCCGCGACGGGAGCAGGATGCAGAACCATCTGAAAATAGCCAGCAGGACGCTAATGTTAGTTATGAAGAGGGTACTGCAGACAACGATGGAAACAGAAGTGCCCCGTCTGAGGATGATAACAACATACCGGGTTATAACGAACTACCAGACCAGCAGAAAGTTGGTGAATAACAAAAAAGGCCGGAGTTTTACTCCGGCCTTTTTTGTTTGTATTCTTGTTCAAAGTGTCCCGCTTAGATAGTGGGACACCGGGACAGCTAAAATACTTAATTAACTAACAACCAATATATTAGGGCATTAATGTGGGACACCCCGGGACAGTACAAAAGGTTTAACTAATTTTACCTATTAGCTTATTATACAATCGATTATCACTTTATTACAGCTTAGTTCTAAAATCGATGGGACACCTCATTATCAAACTAAGTGGGACAGTTACCAACCGAATTTTTCATGAATAAAATTGATCAGCTGTTTTGCCATTGCCCGGTGTTCCTTAGCGTTTGGATGGCGGTGCGCGCCGAGGTAAGGGAAGAATAAAGTATAAACATTTTTGTCCTTCAACTCCGCTACGGCCTTCTCCACATAGCCCGGAAATGGCGAGCCTGGCTCCACACTGTCCATACTGCCCATCGCACAAATAATCTTGGTATTCGGGTACTTGCTTCTGATGGTTTGAATAAATTCTATATACTTGGCTACTAAAAATCCAGGCGTTGGCGGAGTGCTGCCAAAGCGGTGTTTAAATTCTTTGTGATCCTTAAGGTTAACCAAGTGGTAGTCGTTCTGGAACAGGTTTACCACAACCAACTCGGGCGTATATTTATTAAAGTCCCACAGCCGCGTAGCGTCATCTACGTTCACACGATTGTAAAGTTCCGGCATAATGTTGGGCGACCAGCTTACTGTTACCCCTATCCCGCTTTTGGCTATACAGTAATATTCCGCATCAAAATGGCGTGCTGTAAGGTTGGCGTACGATAAAAAGCCGTTCTCATAACCATAATCTCCCCTGTCCTTTCCTTCAGGGTCTTCAAGAGAGAACCCGCAGGTGATGGAATTGGCGTAAAATTCTATCCGGTGCTTGAATGTGGGAGGCGGCAGCAAAGTCCCGCTACCTTCAATAGAAAATCCCCTTAACAATAACGTCCCGTTCTCTGCCTCGGTACGTTTAAATAGTTCAAGTCGATGCATGGTATCGGGCAAATCAGATATTAGCTGGTACTTCTTGTATTTTCCTCGTTTTGGTTGTATTGTGTTTACAACCTTACCGTCAACTACAATGGTCAGCAGGTCGTATCCCTTGGTATCGTTAAAAACCGCGCTTACACCTGTACCCTTAAAATTGATGGTGGCCGATGAAGCTGTCCAGCTCAGCTCAGCAGCATCGTCTTTGCGTCCAATGCGACCAGTATACCGAATGTGGGGATCGTTAAAATTAATTGTAGGTTTTGGCTTACAGGCAAATTGCGAGATTAACAATAACGCTACACAAGTAAAAACCAATAAGCGATAGCGTCGCATTGGGCTTACCACTCTATTTTTTTGGTAATAAACCCTATCAGGCTATCGGCCATCTCCTGCTGTTCTTTTTCGCTTGGGTGCCCAGGCGTGTTCTTATATGGAAAGAAATGCGTGTAGATGTTCTTATCCTTCATGTTACCTACGGCTTTCTCTATATATCCAGGCCATGGAGAATCCTTTTTTGTTGCATCCATACTTCCCAGTGCACAGATAATTTTGGCAGACGGGTACTTAGACCGGATCTTACCGATAAATTCCTGGTATCTTTTTACAATGAACTCCGCTGTGGGTGGTGTGTCGCCAAATAGTTTTTTAAACTGCTCATGTTCAGGCTTTAGCACTAACCAGGAGTCGTTCTGAAACAGGTTTACAACTACAACTTCAGGGGTGTACTTAGTAAAGTCCCATTTTGCGATGGAGTCATGCGCCGCTACCCTGTCGTATATGTCCGGCATCACATAATCAAACCAACTGATCACTACCCCTATCCCACTTTTAGCTATACAGTAATTATCGGCATTAAAGTGCCGCGCTGTAATATTCGCGTAGCTTTTATAACCATTTTCAAACTCGTAGGTCCCCCTGTCCTTCCCTTCCTTGTCTTCAATAGCATAACCACAAGTAATGGAGTTCCCGTAAAATTCTATCCTGTGTTTATAAGCAGGTGGTAGCAATATCTTGCCGTCTCCATCAAGTGTAAACTTGTAAAACATCAGCGTGCCCATGTCATACTCAGTGCGCTTAAAAAGCTCCAGTTTGTGTTTACCCGCGTTCAGTCCGCTTGCTAACACAAACTCCTGCCTGTATTTTTTTGGTTGCAGGGTGGCCATCACCTTACCATCTATCACTACCGTAACAAAATCAAAACCAGTGTCGTCGCTCAGGGTAGCTTTAGCACCGGTTCCGGTAAAGTTAATAACTACAGATGATGCCGTCCAGGTAAGTTTCGCAGCATCTGCCGTCATGCCGATTCGCCCCATGTAGTGTATATTGGGGTCATTAAAGGGCACAACCGTATCTGCTTTGCAGGCGGTACCTGCCGCTAGTAGTAGAAATAAAAGGTAACGTTTTAACATACTGCAAAATAACTGTAATAAGTTTCTTGAGCAAGCGCAAGCTGCTCCTATTAAATGATCTCGAAATAACGTTTCAGTTCCCAGTCGCTTACACTTTTGGCATATTGGCGGTGTTCCCACAAGCGGGTTTGGGTAAAGTGCTGAACAAAGCCTTCTCCGAACAGCTCTTTTGCTACCGAAGAATTTTGCATTGCTGTTGCAGCATCAAAAAGGTTGCTGTGCAACGATCCATGTGTTTTATCCTGATAGCCGTTGGCAATAGTTTGGGGTATATTAAGTTTGAGCTTGTTTTTAATGCCGTATAAGCCTGAAGCCAACGCAGCGGCTATTGCCAGGTACGGGTTGGTGTCTGACCCGGGAATGCGCGTTTCCAAACGGGTTGAACCCACAGACGTGTTTATCACGCGCAGAGCCGTGGTGCGGTTTTCTACTCCCCAGGTGATGGTAGTTGGTGCCCAGGCCCCTTCTACAAGCCGCTTATAACTGTTAATGGTAGGCGCATACATGGGCAGCAGGTGTGGCAGGCAGTACAATTGCCCGGCTAAATACTGCTTATGCAGTTCGCTCATCTTATTCGCGTCTGTACCATCATAAAATAGGTTTTCGCCGTTTTCTTCTGTCCAAAGGCTTTGGTGAATGTGGCCACTACAGCCTGGTAGTTCCTGGTTCCACTTAGCCATAAAGGTGGCAGCTATGCCATGTTTGGCAGCAATCTCCTTTACAGCTGTTTTGAAAAGAACCGCGTTATCAGCTGCTTGCAACACTTCGCAATGTTCAATTGCTGCTTCATATACACCCGGGCCGGTCTCGGTATGCAGGCCTTCCACAGGTATTTTAAAACGAGTTAATAAATTAAAGAGATCAGCATAAAATGCATCATTTTGGGAAATTCGCAATATAGAGTAGCCAAACATACCCGGTGTTAGTGGCTCCATGTTGGCAAATCCTTTTTGTTGAAGCGTTTGCGGTGTCTCCTTAAAATTAAACCACTCAAACTCCTGGGCAAACTCCGCATGGTAGCCCCTTGCTTTACATTCTTCAGCTATCTTTTTTAACAAGCTTCGGGGGTCTGCCGGTACGGTTAACCCGTTAGGGCCACTATAATCAGCAAGAAAAAAGGGAATATCGTCTTGCCAAGGCACATTACGCATAGTGGCCAGGTCAATAAAACATAACCTATCCGGGTAACCGCTGTGCCAGCCGGTGATATCTACATTATCGTAAACCACATCGTTGCTATCCCATCCAAACACAACATCGCAAAAACCGTAACCGGTTTTTAGCCCTTCAAGAAACTTTTTAGTGCTGATAACCTTTCCGCGTAAAACGCCATCTATATCTGCGAAAGCAAATTTAACTTTCTGAATATTGTTGTCTTTTATATAGGTTATTACTTGTTCGCGGTTCATGGTGGTTTATTAATGAATGCAAGTTAGTAATTTTATAAATGATGATTTGTTTTACCACAGCGTAACAGGAATTTCTATTATATGAACTTGATTTTTCAGAATTAAAGAATTTACCAGGACTCTGATCATTCATGTAATCATTGATTCCGGTTCAAGATTATTAATACACTGATGCAAAAAGACTATCTATTTGTTTACGGCACACTTCTGCAGCAGCATAACGCGTTTGGAAAGTACCTGCGCAAGCATTGCTTACTCGTAAGCACGGGGAAAGTAAAAGGTAAGCTTTACGACGTTGGCGAATACCCCGGGCTTATATTAGATGATAATGCTAGTTACGTATATGGCAGCATTTACGTTATAGAAAGCCCGCTGATAATGGCCGAGATTGACGCTTACGAAGGCTATGGACCGGATGAGCAGCAGCCAAACCTTTACATCAGAACAAAAACCAGCGTACTTACCGCACAGGGCTATCTAGAATCATGGGTGTACCAGTATAATCTATCGGTAGAAAACCTGGTGGTGGTAGAAGGCGGAGACTATTTGGAATATTATCACAAAAAAAATCCCCCGGGTAGTTAAGCCGGGGGATAAAGATAGAACTAGGGGTATTTAAACTTTTGCAGATTTGACTGTTTTGATAATAACTGCTGCAACTTTGTATGGATCGGCAGCAGAGTTAGGACGACGATCTTCCAGGTAACCGCTCCAGTTGTGATCAACAGCGTAAAGCGGGATACGGATAGAAGCACCACGGTCAGATACGCCGTAGCTAAAGTCATGAATTGAAGCGGTTTCGTGTTTACCAGTCAAGCGCTGATCGTTATCTGCACCATACACAGCAATACACTCAGCAACTGCAGGGCGGAATGATTCGCAAACTGCCTTGAACTTCTCTTCGCTGTTAGCTGTACGCAACAGGGTGTTAGAGAAGTTAGCGTGCATACCAGAGCCATTCCAGTCAAGCTGGCCAAGCGGCTTGCAATGCCAGTTTATTGCAACTCCGTACTTTTCGCCTATACGCTCAAGCAAGTAACGTGCAACCCAAATCTGGTCGCCTGCTTCTTTTGCGCCTTTTGCAAATATTTGGAACTCCCATTGTCCGGCAGCAACTTCTGCATTGATACCTTCAACGTTAAGACCTGCTTCTAAACAAACATCCAGGTGCTCTTCAACAATTTCGCGTCCGTAAGCATTTTTAGCACCTACCGAACAGTAGTAAGGGCCTTGCGGACCTGGGTAACCACCTGCCGGGAAACCAAGCGGTTTGTTGGTTTCAGGATCCCACAGGAAGTACTCCTGCTCAAAACCGAACCAGAAATCGTTATCATCATCTTCGATAAGCGCACGGCCGTTAGACTCGTGTGGCTTGCCGGTAGAATCTAACACTTCGCACATTACCAGGTAAGCTGATTTTCTTGCCGGATCAGGAACAACAAAAACTGGTTTCAAAATACAATCTGACGAACCACCTGGTGCCTGCTCGGTTGAAGAACCATCGAAGCTCCAGTTATCCAGATCTTCTACCTTGCCACTAAATTCTTTAACAATTTTTGTTTTACTACGCAGGCTTTGAGTTGGTTTGTAGCCGTCAAGCCAGATGTACTCGAGTTTTGTTGCCATTTTAATGTGTTTTGTAATTTTAAGTTTAATTTATAGTTATCGCAGAGTTTGTACTTCTAAATTATATGGCGAATTTAAATTATTTTTATAAAATTCATAGTATTGTTTATAAATTTTATAAAAATCAGTAATAAAGTTCAAGTTTAATTCTAAAATCGATTAAATACCTATCAGTTTCATAGATTTTAGCTCTAAATTTAGATTTACTACTGAAAAGCAAAAAGCGGCAACTTTTACGGTTGCCGCTTTCATTAAGCTTATCAGCAGTAGATTTACTTCCCGGAAGCTACGCCCCAGTAGCAACTGTTCCTGATCTTCATCAATCCAACACTGTCAACCTTTAGCTCATTTTTGCTTTTGCCTGACAGGAAATATAGCTTGGCCTTACTGTTATCATATAAAAATGCAGAGAGCTTTTGAGGTTGTCGGCTTTTGTTTATAACGTCAACCCGTAAGGCGTTTGTTGCTTTAACTTCCGTCACCGTATCTTCGGGCATAGCGGTCTTAACGTAGTTCACAACGTATTTCACGTCGGGTATGTTTAATGTACTCTTCTTATAATTGTCATCAGCCTGGATCACCTGCAGCAGGCATTTAACACAGGGCTCCGCAATTGTTGCGTTGCCGTAATTCTTTTGTGGATTATTGATAACGCTGTCTTTCTTCCCGTTCAACATAACAGTTGTCCGCCCTATAGTGTCAGACGCTGGCTTCGGCTTATTGTTGTTGCACGACAACACTCCAAAACATATTATAGCCATAAGTGCTCCAAAAGATGATATGCTCATTTTATAATGGTTTTTATACTTAACCTGCAAAAAGAAGTTTTGTGTGAATGGCACTATGGTAACAAATAGCTGTTTAAACGTTTTTGTGAAATTTTTAGCCCGAAATTTATTAATATTGTCCGATTTACACTTTGCTGTAGGATAACACCTTTGTACAGTCCATCAGTGTAAAATTTTTATCATTTAACATTTCAAAAGCGGCTTTTATCGGCAGGCTATTTGTTTGAATGTATCTTTGGCATTCGGTAATATCATGAGTAACGGCAGTACAGTATCTAATTCGGTGGTTGATGTGGTTTTAATTGGCGCGGGCATTATGAGCGCCACACTTGGTGTAATGCTAAAAGAGCTGCAGCCGGATATTTCTATTGAGATTTTTGAAAGGCTGGACACCATTGCCGCCGAAAGTTCTGACGCGATGAACAACGCGGGTACCGGACACTCTGCTTTTTGCGAGCTTAACTATACCCCGCAGAAAAAAGATGGAACAATCACCACAAACAAAGCCATTCAAATAGCCGAGCAATTTGAGATAAGTAAAGAGTTTTGGGCGCACCTTGTAGAAAAAGGACAGGTAGGCAGCCCGGAAAGCTTTATCAGCAAAGTGCCGCACATAAGCTTTGTATGGGGCGAAGAAAATGTAAAGTTCCTGAAAGAACGCCATCGCTTATTAACTAAGCACCACTTTTTTAAGGATATGCTGTACTCAGAAGATCATGAGCAGCTAAGAAAATGGATGCCGCTGGTAATGGAAGGCCGTGACGCCAGCCAAAAAGTTGCCGGCACTTACATGGACATAGGCACCGACGTAAACTTTGGCGCACTGAGCCGCAGCCTTTTCGCCAACCTAAGTAAACAAGCAAATGTTGGCTTGAGCCTTAACCATGACGTAAACGACATTAAACGAAACAGCGACAATACGTGGCGCATTACAGTCACGGATAAGGTTACCGGCAAAAAGAGGAGGCTGAATACCAAATTTGTATTTGTAGGTGCTGGCGGGGGCGCTCTGCCGCTGCTGCAAAAATCCGGCATTGCAGAGAGCAAGGGCTTTGGCGGCTTCCCTGTAAGCGGCCAATGGCTGGTTTGCAACAACCCCGCGATAGTTGAAAAACATTGGGCTAAGGTTTATGGTAAAGCGTCTGTGGGTGCTCCGCCGATGTCTGTACCGCACCTGGATACAAGAAATATCGGCGGCAAAAAAGAGTTGCTTTTTGGGCCATATGCAGGCTTTTCTACAAGATTCTTGAAGAAAGGATCGCTTCTGGACCTATTTGGTTCTATAAAACCAAATAACATACTCCCACTGCTTGCGGTGGGCAGAGATAACTGGCCGCTTACCAAGTACCTAATTGGCCAGGTAATGCAATCGCCTGCCGACAGGTTGAATGCTTTAAAAGAATACTTTCCTGAAGCAAAAGCAGAAGACTGGCAACTGGAAGTGGCCGGCCAGCGCGTGCAAATTATTAAAAAAGATCAGGAACACACTGGCGTGCTTGAATTTGGAACAGAAGTAGTTACCGCCGCAGATGGAAGCATATCTGCACTGCTTGGTGCCTCTCCGGGTGCGTCTACCTCAGTTCCTATTATGATAGATCTGATCAGCCGTTGCTTTAAAACACAATCAGGCACAGGCGAATGGCAAAATAAACTGAAGCAAATGATACCATCATTAGGGCAATCGCTTAGTAAAGATGAAGCTTTAGCTGATGCAACGAGGGCAAGAACAAGCGGAGTGTTGGGGCTGATTTAAGCTAGACATCGTTATAAAAGAAAGAGGCCAAAGTATTCACTTTGGCCTCTTTCTTTATGCTGTTAGTCGATTACTTGAAATCAGCATCTGATATTCCAGTGTTTACACTTGCGTCAGTTATCTTGATTGCAGTAGCTGCGCCGCCTATACTGGTCTTTTCGCTAAAAGGAATTTTTACTCCTGTTGGTATTCCTTTATAGTCGTCGTATTCTGTTGGTGAACTTCCCGCGATATCTGTTACGCGCTTAATTTTTAAACCTGTTTTAACATCGTACCAGTGCTTAACACGCACACCTTCAGGGTTGGTGATGGTGATCATGTAAGCAAGTTTATCGTGTACAACCTGTAAGTTAGGTGCCAGTGTTAAAGTATACCCGGTTTTACCATAATCCAGCTCAGGAAATAACTTGTACCTATTGCGTACGCCTTTTGCTTCTTTTGATACATCAGATGGCCGGTTGAATTGCACCATGCGTACGCTGTCGCCATTGATTACAATATTCGAGACCACAAAGTTGTTGTAAGACGGCGCAATCAAATTCATGTTGAACTTATCCGGCTGCTTGTATTTGGTTGTCAATTTCAACGCCACACCCTGCAGAGTTGCTTCGCCGGTTACGGTCAGGTCTTTTACATCTTTAAGCCTTCCCTCACCTCCTACAGCGCTGATGTAGTTCTGTATAACTGTTTGTGCCGTTATGCCTTTGGCAACTTCCTGACCGCTTAATGAATTATTTTCCGGATTAATATCGGGCAGTACACCTTCGGGGTCTAATGTTACATAGGAAATTTTTGAAGTGGATTTATAAGCGAAGGTCCATTCTGGTCCACGCTGCCATATTTCTGCGGGCAACTTAACGGTACTGCTTTTTCCATTTTCTTCCTTTACGTAGACTATAGCAGGTAAGGCCATTTCTCCTAGATTCTCAATGGTGATAAGCGAGCCTTGGGATGGATCATTCTTTATATAGGCTATGCTTTTTACAGACTGGTCCAGCGTCCAGGTATTCAGGAACCATTCGTTCCAAAACCAGCTCAGGTCCTCTCCTGCTGCATTATCCATACTGTGGAAGAAATCCCAAGGTGTTGGATGCTTAAACGCCCAGCGTTTAATGTAAGTTTTAAATGCATAGTCAAACCGTTCTTCGCCCAATATTTGCTCGCGTAAAATCATTAGACCCGCAGCTGGCTTCTCGTACGCAGCGTAGCCCAGGTAAGAAGACTGGATAACATCCGGTGTATTCATGATGGCGTCTGCATCAGCACTGAACATGCTTGGCGCGTCGGCTTGTACCTCATCACGGTGATAGTACTCTCCGCTGTTAAATTGTTTGGTGTCTACCTTATTTATAAAGGTATTGAAACCTTCATCCATCCAGGCATACTTACGTTCGTTAGAGCCTACTATCATCGGGAACCAGTTATGGCCAAACTCGTGGTTAGTAACATCCCATAAACCACCTCCTTCACTCTCATGGCTGCAGAACACAATTCCCGGGTACTCCATACCACTAACCGGACCGCCAACATTGGTGGCAACCGGGTAAGTATATTCAAACCATTTGCCCGAATAAAGCTCAATTGCAGCTTTTACGTATTCGGTAGAACGGCCATAAGCACCTTTACCACCGCTTGATATAGGATATACCGACTGCGCCAAAGCTTTTTTACCATTTGAAAGATTAATGCGTGCGGCATCCCATACAAAGGCTTTTGAAGCTGCCCAGGCAACATCACGTGAGTTTTTACACACAAAATGCCAGGTGAGTGTAGGCTTTTTCAGGTAAGCATTACCACCAACCACATCTGCCGAGTCTTTTATCATGACTGTTTTGTCACTTGTGCGCGCTTGTGCAAGGCGCTTAAGTTCTGTTGCGGTAAGCACTTCGTTAGGGTTAATTAATTCACCTGAGCCTACAATAACCAGGCTTGCTGGCGCAGTAATGGTGTAGTCGAAATTACCATACTCCAGGTAAAACTCAGATGAACCCATATAAGGTATGGTGTTCCATCCGCTCACATCATCATAAACTTCCATACGTGGATACCATTGCGCTATGTCGTATATCCAGCCTTGGGGTGTTTTCAAACGGCCGGTGCGGTCGGTGCCGTATTCAGGTACGGTATAAGCATATTCTATTTTTATCTGAAGCTTAGCTCCAGATGACCGCAGCGTATCTTTTAGGCGTATTTGCATACGGGTGTCTGTAACGCGGTAAACAAGTGTTTCAGCTTTGCCGTTTTTTATAATAGTTACCGATTTAATCTCGTAGCCCTTTGTAAAGCTTGTATTTGCGAAGCGACCGCCGCCAACAACGGTTGTTGCTTGCCCGCGGGAATCCTCTTTATAAATATTCTGATCCAACTGCAGCCATAAAAAGCTCAATGGGTCAGGACTATTGTTTGTGTAGGTTATTATAGTGCTGCCCGTAATACGGTGCGCAGCCGTATCCAATTTGGCGTCAATTTTATAATCGGCGCGGTTTTGCCAGTATTTAACGCCGGGCGCACCAGATGCAGAGCGGAACTCTGTGCCTTTTCCAAAATAGAAAAGCGGGTTAAACACTTTGTGCTGATCGTACTTTGATTTGGTTGATGTAGTATCCTGCGCATGAAGCGTGTAGGAGCCTGCCGCAAGGAGCACAGAAAGTGCCAGTGAAATAATTTTCATAGTTGATGAGTGATATAGTTTTTAGTAAATAAACCAAAATGCTACCTGATGATTGTGACATAGCCAGATTGTTTATTCTTTTCATCTAGTTGTATAACATAATAGTAAACACCTGCAGGAAGAGGCTTACCGCTGTTGTTGGTTCCGTCCCAACCGCCTGTGTAATATTTTATGTCTTTTATTATCGAGCCATTACGGTTATAAATGTAAAGGTGATTACCTAACAACCTGTCTACATACTTAATATTCCACACATCGTTTATACCATCACCATTAGGGGTAAAAGTGTTTGGTATTACCACCTGCTTTTTGACAAGTATGGTCACAGTGGATGTATCCGAGCATCCATTGTCATTAGACACAATTAGCTGGTAAGTTATATCGTCATCAGGGGTACTGGTTGGTGCAGCTATGTTTGCATTGTCAAGATAGGTGTCGGGCACCCAGCGATAATACTTTGAACCCGTACCTTTAAGTTTAACCACGTCGCCCAAGGTTACAATGGTATCCTTGTTGTAAATAGTAGCAAGTGGCTTATCAAAAGTTAACGTGACCGGATATAAGGTACTCTCGCATTTACCGTTGGTAAGCTGAGCATACACTGTGGTGTCCCTACGGATAATACCGGTAAAGAGCGTGCCTGAATTTTCTTCAACGAAATTCTTATTAGCGTCAAACCACCTGTATTTTTCTTTCGCTTTAGCACCCTTCACGTTAATAGATGTACTACCCCATTCGCAAAGGATTGTGTTACTGGTTACGGTAACAGGCGCAAATTGGTATTCTGCAACGTTGATTGACAGCGTTTTTGTACGGTTTTGATAAGCATTGGTAATAGTTACCGAATATGTGCCCGGCTGGTTCAGGCTAATGGAAGATGCCGTACTACCGGTAGACCATAGGTATGTTGCGCCGGGTAATTTTACGTCGAGCGTTATGGTTTCGTCTTTGCATATCACAGTGTCTGTACGTAACGATACGTCAATTACCTGGTCATATTTAATGTTTATGGATCCGCTTGAGCTACAACCCGCCGAACTGGTAACTTCTACACTATAGGTACCAGGGGCAGTAACTAACAAATTTTGCAATGTTGTACCATTACTCCATTTGTAAGTACTGCCGGGATTGCCTGCGTCAAGCTGTAGTGTTTGCCCGTAGAAAAGTGTAACATCCTTACCGAGATCTACTTGGGGTAATGGCGCTATTACAACATCTTTAGTAAACTTTGTTGTTTCCCCATTATGTAAAACTTCCAGCGTTACAGGATAAGTACCTACAGTGGCGTAATTATGACTTGGAGTTGCTGTAGCTGATGTATTATCGGGGGATGCAGGATCCCCGAAATTCCATTTCATGCTTTGGATCTTCTCAAGTGAAGTGTTCATCTTGAAATTAGTTGTTTCGCCTATACATGTTCCCACAGCCGAAAATGCTACCTCTGCAAAATAGCTTTGAATGAAATTTGGCAAGCCAAATGTGGTGTTCTTGCCTTCAAGATATATGGCGTCTTTTTTATACTCACAATTCTTACCTTCTAAATTTGGTTGCTCTATAGCATGTAGATATCCGTTACCGAACACGGATACATATATTTTCCCGTCAGTAGCGAGCTGCATTGCACCAAATCCAGAAGAGGTGGCTATTAGCGACCCCTTGGCATTGATATTACCTGTTGTTACAGGCATCTTCACCTGATAAAGATTTGGACCTTCCTCAGAAATATACAAAAAGTTACCATTGGGAGAAAATTCCACTCCATACGGACCAGTGCCCTGGAAACCCGTTATAGTTTGAGGGTTAGTTACCTTTCCGGTGGATTTATCAAAGTCATAAACTTCTACCAGGTGGGCGTTGTAGTCCATGGCAGCGGCTAACTTATCTCCTTTTGGTGAAGCTTTCATATATCCAATAGTACTTGAAGCGCTTTCTGCCATATAAGTTCCTACTGCAGACACCGCCGGTGTTAATTGCAGCCCATCTTTTGTTATAAGATAGCACAAGAATTTATCAGAAAGATATTCATGCGTAATGACCCAAATATCTCCACCATTTTGATGTTTTACGGCAGTAATCTTTTCTGTCGACTTTTCTAAAAGTAGATGATTCTTTTCAATAACCTCACCCAATCCACCTTGCTTCGAAATATCTATAACAGAGTAATACATAGAACCACCCACGTCTATTATAGTGAAAACATAGTATAAATCAGGGTTACCAGGCTGAGGAATTATTACTCCGGACTGCGTTGAAGACGAATTTCCGTTTAAGCCCGAACCATTTTCCATGGTCTCATGTTTTTTATTGAACACAGTAAGGCCGTCGGTATAAAATAAAAGATTTCCTTCTGCGTCTGCAATGCTGGAGCAGCCCTCAAAGGCTGCCATTTTGCTGTCGGTTAGCGCGGTAGGTGGCGAGGTATTAAAATTAACCCCTGCATAACTACCAAAATACCAGATGTTCCCCTGTTTTTGAGCAAGTAGTGATCCGCTGTACAAAAAGCACAGTAAGAAGATGATTTTTCTCACACCACCGATTATTAAAGGTAAGAGACTATCGTAGAATACAGTACTGGCGGGAGGGGCCTAAGGGTAGCACTTATACAGTACTTCGACGGTGTTATCAAGAGCATTGTGAGCAGGATTTAATCAATACATAAAAGTATAAATAACTTGTTATACCAAAAAATATTTTAACGCAAACCTCATCACCCATTGCCCTACAACAATGTTTTTTTAACCGTTGGGTCTTTTTTCTATTTTTGCGGCTTACCTTACGCAAGGTGCCTTTATAAATGGATATATCTGTAGTAGTACCGTTGTATGATGAAGTAGAATCGTTGCCTGAGCTTACCTCGTGGATAAGCCGGATAATGAACGATAACAATTATACATATGAGATAATTTTGGTGGATGATGGCAGCCGTGATGGCTCCTGGGACATGATATGCCGTTTAAAGGAGAGCAATCCCTTCATCTATGGAATTAAGTTCAGGCGCAACTATGGTAAGTCTGCAGCCCTGAACACCGGGTTTGAAGCTGCGCGTGGGGAAGTCATCATAACTATGGATGCCGACCTGCAGGATAGCCCGGATGAGATACCCGGCTTGTACCGCCGAATTACGGAAGATAAGTACGACCTGGTTTCTGGCTGGAAGGCCAAACGATACGATCCGCTAAGTAAAACCATACCTACAAAACTTTTTAATGCCGCTACACGCAAGATGAGCGGTATAAATAACCTGCACGATTTTAACTGCGGACTTAAGGCCTACAGAAAAACTGTTGTTAAGAATATAGAAGTGTATGGCGAAATGCACCGCTACATTCCGGTGTTAGCAAAGTGGGCCGGGTTTACAAAAATTGGCGAACAGGTTGTGGAACACCGCGCCCGTAAATACGGCAAAACCAAATTTGGTTGGAGCCGGTTCATTAACGGCTTTCTCGACTTGCTTTCCATATTTTTCGTAGGCAAATTTGGCAAGCGGCCAATGCACTTTTTTGGCACTATGGGCACGCTGAGCTTTTTCGCAGGTACTGTATTGGCGTTATGGATAATGGGTGAAAAGCTATACCTGATAGCAAAACACGAGCATTATCGTGATATTACAGACAATCCCTTATTTTATTTAGCATTGGTTGCAATTGTTCTTGGTTCGCAACTCTTCCTTACCGGCTTTGTTGCGGAGTTGGTATCAAGAAATGCTCCCGAAAGGAACAGGTACCAGATCGAAGAAACCGTTTAGGCTGTTCTGTTTTATTAAACTACCATTTACCTGTGTTCTCTAAATAGTTTCAATGTTTTTTTCGATAATAATACCCCTTTATAACCGCCCTCAAGAGATTGATGAGCTGCTTGCAACACTTGTACAGCAAACGTACAAGCACTTCGAGGTATTGGTGATAGAGGATGGCTCTACTAACAAAGCTGATAATATTGTTAGCGGCTATCAAGACAAACTTGATATCCGGTATTTCGAAAAGGCAAACGAAGGACAAGGCTTCACCCGCAACTTTGGTTTCGAACGAGCAAAAGGAGATTACTTTATCATCTTTGATTCAGATTGCCTGATACCTGCTGATTACCTGCAAATTGTTAACGACTCGTTAAGCACTAATTGGCTGGATGCATACGGCGGCCCGGACGGAGCCCATGAATCATTTACGCCGGTTCAAAAGGCCATTAGCTATAGTATGACGTCCCCATTTACAACTGGCGGTATACGTGGCAGTAAAAAGGCTATCGGGCAATTTCATCCGCGCAGCTTTAATATGGGTATCTCCAGGCAGGTTTGGGAAAAAGCCGGCGGGTTCATAATTACCCGTCTCGGAGAAGATATTGAGTATAGCATCAGGGTGCATTCACTTGGTTTTAAAATTGGGCTTATACCTGAGGCAATTGTTTATCATAAGCGCCGTACAGATTTCTTAAAGTTTTATAAGCAACTACATTTTTTTGGTAGGTCAAGAATAAACATTTATAAATTTTTTCCATCGGAGCTAAAAGCCGTGCACTTTTTTCCGGCACTTTTTACGCTTGGAATTATATTTACGTTTGCAGCCAACCTTTTACGATGGCAAATAGCAGTATTGTGCAATGCAGTGTTGGTATTGATTATTTTGTTGATATTTTTTCATGCCTGGTGGAAAAACAAATCGCTTAAAATTGCATTTTTGAGCGTGATAGCTGCCTTCACACAACTGACTGCCTACGGGTTAGGATTTATGCAGGATTACTGGAAGCGTGTGGTGTTAAAAAGATCATAAGAGTAGTATGTACCATCCATTTTCCGTTGGGGAAACCCTTAAGACTTCCTGGGATCTTCTTAAAAAGAACTTTGCGGTTATAATTATTTATTCGATCCTTTCTTTTCTGTTGCTGATTGTTATTGGCGTGATCATCTCTTTCACCTACTCTCCATCGGAAAAAGATTTTGCAGGTACGATGATAGTATCGTTCATAGGCATTTTTGTACAAGCTTTTACCACCCTTGGACTTTACAAACTAATATTTACCGTGATTGATAATGAATATTACGAGTTTGAATTTAAGCAAATTGTTCCCACGTTTAAGATGGTACTAAGCTACTTGGGAGTTATCTTTATATTCGCTTTCATTATTACAAATGTGAATATTGGTTTGGATTATCTTGAAGATGATTCAATTTTAAGGTTGGTGATCACAGACGTGCTAACGCTTGTTGGCCTGTACTTTGCTCTTCGCATTATGTTTTTTAACACATTTATCGTTGATGACGCGTCCGGCCCTATCGAGTCTATTAAACAAAGCTTTGACTTGACTAAAGGCTACATATTGAAAGTAGTACTGATACTACTAAGCATAATCATTTCTATAGCAATACCAGCCTGGCTGTCACAATATTTTCCGCTCATCTCTATTACAATTGTTTTTACCTATCCTTTTGTAAACATTATACTCGCCGTCACCTATCGTAAACTTATCTACAGTCACCAGGATGTAGACGATGATATTGCCGAAACCAACTAACATGGGTTTAAAAGCATCATTGAGTAAAGTATTTGCCTGGTGGGTAAACCGTGAATTGAACCACATTCGCCAAAACGGGGTTTCCCTGCAGCAGAAAACATTTAGTGATCTCATCTTTACGGCTAAGAATACAACCTTTGGGAAGGATCATGATTTCTCTTCAATTGAAAGCTACGAAGACTTTAAAAAGAAAGTTCCCGTACGCGATTACGAAGAGTTGAGGTTGTATATAGATCGTGTTGTAGACGGTGAAAAAGACGTAATATGGCCGGGTAAACCGGCTTACCTCGCAAAAACATCGGGAACTACCTCCGGTGTAAAGTATATTCCCATCTCAAAGGAAAGTATGCCCGAACACATTAAGGCTGCACGCAATGCTTTACTAAGCTACATCCATGAAACAGGCAACGCAAAGTTTGTAGATGGTAAGATGATATTTTTGCAGGGTAGCCCTGTACTTGCAAAAAAAGCAGGTATTCAGACCGGGCGGCTTTCAGGGATTGTAGCGCACCACGTTCCCGGGTATTTGCAAAAAAACAGGCTTCCCTCCTACAATACCAATTGCATAGAAGATTGGGAAGAAAAAGTGGATGCAATTGTGCAGGAGACCCAAAACGAGGACATGCGCCTGATCTCGGGCATACCGCCATGGTGCCAAATGTATTTTGACAAGCTATCTGCCGTGAACGGTGGTAAAAAGATAAAAGACATTTTCCCCAACTTTAAATTATACGTCCACGGCGGTGTAAACTTTGAACCATACCGCGCGCGTATGGAAGAGACTATTGGCTTTGGTATCGACAGTATAGAAACCTATCCTGCATCTGAAGGATTTATCGCGTTTCAGGATACTCGTACTGAAAAGGGTTTGCTGTTAATGGTTGATGCAGGTATCTTCTATGAGTTTATTCCCAGCGAAGAGTATTATAATGAAAACCCCACCCGCATCAACTTAAAAGATGTTGAGCTGGATAAAAATTATGCATTGATACTAAACACAAGCGCAGGGCTTTGGGGTTATAGTTTAGGGGACACTGTAAAGTTTGTTAGCAAGAACCCGTACCGTATAGTGGTGACCGGACGCATAAAACATTACATTTCTGCTTTTGGAGAGCATGTAATAGGCGAAGAAGTTGAACAAGCTTTAATGAGCGTTGCCGCTGAAGAAGGTGTTGATGTTATTGAATTTACCGTAGCGCCACAGGTAACACCCGCAAGTGGCGAGCTGCCTTTTCACGAATGGTTTGTAGAGTTTGGAAAAGAGCCTAATAACCTGGCAGACTTTGCTTTGAAGGTAGATAAGGCACTTCAGAAAAAAAATATTTACTACATGGACCTTATTGAGGGTAACATTTTGAGGCCGTTAGTAGTCAATAGTTTAAAAAAAGACGCTTTTATAAACTACATGCGTGGCCAGGGTAAACTTGGAGGCCAAAACAAGGTACCCAGGCTATCAAACGACAGGAAGATAGCGGACGAGTTAAAGCAGTATGTTGTAAACCAAACGAGATGAAAAAGCTATTTTCAATATTAATGTTCTCGCTGCTATCATTAATGATGGCTAACGGACAGGGAACAGAAAACCTGAAGATAGCCTGGCCGGGAGAGTACAAATGGAAAGTAGCCTCTAATCAGCAAACGTCGTCGGCTAATATGATAGAGCTTATTCCCGGTACTGAGACGCTGAACAATTGGACAATAATGGCCACGATGATGTCCTATAAAAACATGCGCGTGCCATCTATATCAAAAGTACCGCCGATGCTTTTTGCTACTACTCAAAAAAATGCACCCCTGGCGAAACTTACCGTTTTAGAAAATGGTGTAAGAGCGGGACGGCAGTGGACGATATTTAAGATTGAATCGCCTTCATTCAAAAATTCGCCCGCCCCTGAATCACAACTTTACTACGCTATACAAGGCGATAGAACTTTATATGTTAGCTTCGTAGCAGTAAAAGCTAAATGGATCCCGACTGTATTTGTTTTTAAGTGGACAAACGTATTTAAATCCAGTCAGCTGGTAAAACAATAACACACATCTAAATTAAACTTGAGTATAATTAAACAAATAGCCGTTCTTGGTTCATCTGGCAGCATAGGTACACAAACGCTTGATGTTATTCGCCAAAATCCTGCGCTTTTCAACGTGTTTTTACTAACTGTCAATGTAAATGCTGAAGCGTTAATAGAGCAAGCACTTGAATTTAAGCCGAAGTATGCTGTTATATGCGATAAGAGTAAATACCAGCAGGTACGTGATGCGCTTATACACCTCCCTACAAAAGTGATGGCTGGCTATGATGCTATTAAGGAATTGGTTACCCAAGCCGAAATAGATATTGTACTTACAGCTATGGTTGGGTTTTCGGGGCTGGAGCCTACCATTAACGCCATAAAAGCCGGTAAAGACATAGCTCTTGCAAATAAAGAAACCCTTGTTGTTGCGGGAGAACTTATTACCGCGCTTGCTCAGGAACACAAAGTGAAGATATTACCGGTAGACAGCGAGCATTCCGCCATATTCCAGTGCCTTACCGGGGAAGAACAGAATCCTGTAGAAAAAATTATACTTACCGCATCGGGGGGGCCATTCAGGGGCAAAGATCGTGAGTTTCTTTCTACGGTGACACGAGAAAACGCGCTTAAACACCCTAACTGGGTGATGGGTGCCAAAATCACTATTGATTCAGCTTCGTTGATGAATAAAGGGCTGGAGGTAATAGAGGCGAAATGGTTGTTTAATCTTCGGGCAGACCAAATAGATGTGATTGTACATCCGCAATCTATTATTCATTCTATGGTTCAGTTTGAAGATGGGTCCATAAAGGCGCAAATGGGCTTACCAGATATGAAGCTGCCTATACAGTACGCGCTCTCTTATCCGCAGAGAGTCAAAAGCAGCTTCGCCCGTTTTAACTTTACATCTTACCCGAACCTAAGTTTTGAGCAGCCAGATACGGCAACCTTCAGGAACTTAGAACTAGCTTACAAAGCCCTCGAGTGCGGCGGCAATATGCCATGTATCATCAACGCGGCTAACGAGGTTGCGGTGGCGGCTTTCCTTGCAAACAATACCGGCTTTCTGGATATGAGCGATATAATTGAAACCTGCATGCAGGATATAGGCTACCTTGCCGAGCCTACCCTGGATGACTATTTGAATACCGATAAAGAAACACGCATATTTGCGGAAAATTTAATTACCAAAAAGCCGTTAAAGGCTATACGATCTTAGAATAAAATAACGAATGGATGTTTTGATAATGTCTGGCCAATTAATACTTGGTCTTTCTATACTGGTTATACTGCACGAATTTGGTCACTTTATTGCTGCCCGCGCCTTCAATATAAAAGTTGAGAAGTTCTACCTGTTTTTTGATGCCTGGGGTGTAAGCCTTTTTAAGTTTAATTATAAGGGTGTTGAATATGGAATTGGGTGGCTTCCGTTAGGAGGTTATGTTAAAATAGCCGGTATGATCGACGAGTCAATGGATACCGATCAATTGTCCGGTCCTCCGCAGCCATGGGAGTTCCGCTCTAAACCAGCCTGGCAGCGCCTGATTGTGATGCTTGGTGGCATTATAGTCAACATAATAGTAGGCATCTTTATCTTCTGGATACTTACCATGAAGTACGGCGAAAGCTATACACCAGTAGCCAATATCAAATATGGTATTGTGCCAGGTGTAATAGGTAAAAAGATGGGCTTGCAGGCAGGCGATAAAATAGTGGCTATAAACGGCAAACCTGTAGAACGCTTTGAAGACGTGATCAGTTCAAAGGTTTTATTGGACAAAACTCAGCTTACTATTGTTAGAGGTGCAGACACAAAAATGCTTACTGTTCCAGCTACAATTTTGAACGACCTGTCTGACCTTGGCTTAGATGAATTCATCAGTCCGTTACCCCGTAGCAAGTTCAGTGTAGACTCCGTCGCACCAAAAAGCGGCGCACAGGCTGCCGGCTTGCAACATGGAGACAGTATTTTGGCCGTAAATGGCGTTGCTGTTACCTTTTTTGACCAATTGCAAGATCAGCTTAAGGCAAATAAAAACAAGAAAGTAGAACTTACCATAAAACGTGCTGACAGCGTACAGAAGGTATCAGCAATGGTAAACAATAAAGCTGTACTGGGTTTCAGGCCAAAAGTTAACGAGCCGGGTATTAAACATATATCTTACGGCTTTGTAGAATCTTTGCCAGTTGGCGCATCGCGGGCATGGGGAATGTTCAGGGACAATGCTAAAGGGATAGGTAAGATTTTCGCTGGCCAGGTGAAGGCCACCAAAGCTATATCAAGCCCTATAGGCATTGCACAAAAGTTTGGCAATCATGTAGACTGGCTACGCTTTTGGAGCCTTGTAGGCTTCCTTTCTATGGTGCTTGCATTAACAAACCTGCTGCCTATCCCCGGATTAGATGGCGGGCACACTGTGTTCCTGCTTATAGAAATTGTAAAGGGTAAACCACTTAGTGATAAGTTCCTGGAGCGGGCGCAAATTGTTGGATTTGTACTGCTGATATCCCTTATGGTGTTTGCCTTTGGTAATGACATCCTGAAAATAGTCAGGAAATAAAGAACCTGTTACAAACAATAAAGGCCACGAATATCGTGGCCTTTATTGTTTGTAATAACACTGCTTACTTTAAGTAAACGTAAGTAATACCGTCTCCGCCCCTGTCCGGGTGCTCGTCCTCCATTCTGTCTACCTGTTCGTATTTTTTTAAGTATTGCCGTATCATTTTTCGCAGGATCCCGTCGCCCTTGCCATGTAGTATTTTTAAGTTGCCGTAGCCCATCATCAATGCCCTGTCAAACAACTTTTCAATGGCATGCAGCGCATCTTCTGTGCGCATGCCGCGCACATCTATTTCGGGGCTAAAGCTCGCTATATCCCCAGTAGAAACATTACTGCTCCGGCGCTGCTCTTTCGGCACTGCAGATCTGGATACTTTTTCTACCCGCTTCTTTTTAACCACAGTGCGCAACTCGCCCATAGCCAGCACCACATTATCTTTAATAACTTCCATTACCTGGCCCGTGGTGTCACTGTCTATCAACTTTACCCAGTCACCTGGCTTTATTTCTTCATCTACCTTTACTGCAGTCTTTGCCTGCTCTGCTTTTATCGTGTTCTTCTTTACCTCAGCATTCAAGTTATCACGCAGGGTTTTGGTAACCCCTTTATCGGCATTGCTGCTCTTTATTTCGGCAATGGTGTTCTCAACAAGCTTGTTAGCATTTAGTATAATATCTTTAGCTTCCTGTTTTGCTTCACGGATGAGATTTTTGCGGTTCTCGTCTAAAAAGGTTTTTAGCTCCTCGTTCTCCGCCAGTAATGAATTTACACGTTGCTGCTGCTTATTCAGCTTTTGTTTCGTATCAATAATTTCCTTCTTCTCACGCTCCAGATCAACCAGCAGGCTGTCTACCTTTTTTTGACCTGTGCTTATTTTGTTTCGTGCAAGGTTTAATACGTATTGTGGCAGGCCAATTTTCTGGGCAATCTCAAATGCATAAGAACTGCCTGGTTTACCTACTTCTAGCATGTACAGCGGCTGCATTTCCGTATTATTGAACAGCATAGAAGCATTCTCAATGCCTTCGGTATTGCTGGCAAATATTTTCAAGTTAGAGTAGTGGGTTGTTACCATTCCCCTTACCTTTTTATGGTTCAGCGCTTCTAGTACTGCTTCAGCAATGGGGCCACCAAACTGAGGGTCGGTACCCGTACCAAATTCGTCTATAAGTACCATAGTTTTGCCGTTGGCGTTCTCTACAAAGTTCTTCATTTTGGAAAGATGCGCACTATAAGTACTCAGGTCACTCTCTATCGACTGATCATCGCCTATATCAACAAACAGCTGCTTAAAAACACCTGCAATACTGTCTGCGCTTGCAGGTATAAGCAACCCTGCCTGTACCATCATTTGCAGTAAGCCAACCGTTTTCATACAAACCGATTTTCCACCCGCATTAGGCCCCGAAACAACTATTATACGTGTACCATCGTCTATTGACATATTAAGCGGCACTACAGTTTTCTGTTCCCTTTTAAAATTTAGATACAGCAGCGGGTGCCGGGCGTTAAATAGCTTTAGCTTGGCTTCGTTCACTACCTTGGGCATTTCAGCTTCGATATCAATGGCGAACAATGCCTTTGCACGTACAAAGTCTAATTTAGTGAGTAACCCATGATAAGATAACAGCAGTGGAACATACGGCCGCAGTTCATCTGTAAGCGCCGTAAGTATTTTGATGATCTCTCTGCGGCGGTCAAATTCCAGGTCTCGTATACGATTGTTAAGGGTAAATACCTCTTCAGGTTCCAGGTAAACGGTTTGCCCAGACGCAGATTCGTCATGAACAAAGCCCTTCACCTTACGCTTATTTTCGGCAAGCATAGGTATACATAATCTGCCGTCGCGTATAGTCAGCGAGCCATCTGCTGTCCAGTTGTTAGCAGCAGCATTCTTAAATATCTGGTCTATTTTACGGCGTGCCTCCTGTTCGGCTTTCGCGATACCACTAGTTATCTCTAGCAACTCGCGTGAAGCATTATGGCGTATCTTGCCTTTAGGATCAATTACCTGGTCTATTTTCCTGATGATCGCCTTTTCTATCGGAAGATGTTCAAACAACGCCTCCAGATTAGGGTATACCCCGACACGCTCATTGAAGTAAGCTATGACACCAAACACTGTTGTTAATGATGCCTGTACCTGGAAGAATTCCTCCTCAGATAAGAAAGCGCCTTCTATCCTGGCCTTATTGGCCAGCGACTTAATATCGTAAAAGTGGTTTATGGGCAGCGCGTCATCGTTCTGCAGTATGTTCTTAAATTCGTTTGCCTGGTTCAGGAATTTCACCACTTGGTCGTAATTGGTCATTACACCAATTTTATCAACCATTTGCTGCCCCATAACGCTGAGGCAGTGTGTTTTTATCAATTCCTTTATTTCAGTAAAACCCAGTTTATCGGCACTATTGGGCGGGTAGAGCATTTTTTACTTTTGAGTTGTTGCTTTTCGTTAACGAATCTACCTTGGCCTTAACGTTGGCAGCAATTTTATCGTACATTTCTGTTAATTGTACAGGCTGCTTACTATAGTAGCGAAGGCTTGCGGTGAATTGTCCACTGGTTATGTGGTGTTTTTTAAATAACGCGCTATACTTTTCCGCACCATACTTGTACAAGCTATCCGGAATTTGCGGCACTACATAAAGGCTGCCATCGGTAATGTGCATGTCGGTAAGTACATTTACCATCCGGTTTTCTGAAAGTATTCCTGCTGGGGTATCTTCTTTACAGGCACTCAAAAATACCAATACTGAAAAAAACACAATGATATGTTTATGCATTACGTAATTTAGCGGCGTTTATAAAGTACAAAAATACGCATAAATGAGCATTACAGATAATATCCGCGCTTTAAAAAAAGAAACGGACGGCATTGGTATTACGTTACTGGCTGTATCAAAAACAAAGCCCAATGAAGATATACTGGAGGCCTACAATGCTGGGCAACGCCTGTTTGGTGAGAACATAGTGCAGGAACTTACCGAAAAGTATGAAGCTTTGCCGAAGGATATAGAATGGCATTTAATAGGTCATCTGCAAACCAACAAGGTAAAATACATAGCACCTTTTATAAGTATGATTGAATCTGTAGACAGTATTAAGCTGCTGCAGGAGATCAATAAACATGCCCTTAAACATAAACGTGTGATAGATTGCTTGCTGCAGATATATATTGCCGATGAAGAAACCAAGTATGGCCTGGGTTTTGACGAAGCTATAGAACTGCTGCGGAGTGAAGAATTTGCTGCATTAACCAATGTGCGTATACGTGGGCTAATGGGAATAGCAACTAATACAGACGCAGAGCGGCAGATAAAGGAAGAATACTACGAGTTGAAGACTTTTTTTGACGGTGTTAAGGTTAGTTTTTTTCGCAAGGAAGATTCGTTTAATATTGTGTCGATGGGCATGTCGTCTGATTACAAGCTAGCCATTGAGCAAGGCAGTAACCTGGTGAGACTAGGAAGTACCATATTTGGAAGCCGCGTAATAAAGCACTGGAAAAATAATTAATAAGATTTACTTAGCATGAGTGAACAAAAAACCAGCCCTCTCCGCATAGCGGTAAAAAAAGATTGCCCACGATTGCTGGAACTTGTACATGAGCTAGCACTTTTTGAGCGCGCGCCGGAGGAAGTTACCATTACACTGCAGGAATTTGAAGAAGCCGGCTTTGGCAGCAAACCTGTTTGGAAAGCTTTTGTTGTAGAAGTAGACGGGATAATAGTTGGATTTGCGATGTATTACATCCGCTTTTCTACCTGGAAAGGCCAGCGCTTGTATCTTGAAGACTTGATCATAACGGAAGCTTACCGCAGCAAGGGTTTTGGTAAACTGTTGTTTGACCGGCTAATACAGGAAGCCCGCGAACTTGGCTTTAACGGTATGGTTTGGCAGGTGCTTGACTGGAACGAACCGGCTATTAATTTTTACCGGAAGTACGAGGCGAATATAGAAGCCGGATGGCTAAACGCATCGCTTTCTAAAGAGCAGGTTTTAAATTTGATGTAATGAGAATATTGTTTTGGGTTTGTACTGTGTTGATTGTTTTTTCATCGTGTCAGTTTGGAACTGAACGCCGGCAAGATCGGCCGGATATTTTCAAAGACACCCTCACTTATACATACAAGACTATTCATGAGCGGGCAACTGACTGCGGTAACAAGGCAGATAGTGCATGCACGGTGGCAAAGATCAGATACCCGGAGTTTAATAATGATCATGTGCTTAACGACACAATAGTAAAAAGGCTAACCACACTTTATCCTGCTTACACAGATAAACAACGAGACACAACTTTAAATGCAATGGTTGGATCGTTCATGAAGGCCTATGCGGAATTCAACAGAAACTTCTCAAGCTCTGTCAATAATAAAAAACTTAACTCAAGGCAATCGGCAAACTCAAAAACTGATGCTGTTCCTGCAAGGCAAACCGAACCAAATGCTGCAAATGCCCAGCCTTCAATATTTTTCACAATTGACTTATTCTCTAAGGTTGTTTACCAGGATTCGGCGGTTGTTGCACTTGAATACGGCGGATATACCTACGAAGGCGGGGCACATGGAGCCACCTTCACTGGCTTTATCAACTGGAACCCGATAATCAAAAAAGAAGTATTGCTTAAGGATGTGCTTACAGATGGTTATAATGAAAAGCTCACGCACATAGCAGAAAGCATCTTCAGAAAAAACGAAAAGTTAAAAGACACCTCGTCTCTTGCCCGCGATTACTTTTTCAAGGATAACAAGTTTGCACTCAACAACAATTATTCGCTTACTCCAATTGGGATCAGATTTATTTACAACCAATATGAGATAAAGCCCTTCGCAGCCGGGCAAACAGAATTGCTGATTCCTTACGACAGGATAAAAGAGCTGATAAAACCTAAATCTGTCATAGCTAGATACATAAAGAACGATGTTGGTATTTAAATTCGGGGGCGCGTCGGTAAAGGATGCTGCCGGTGTTATAAACCTGGGCAAAGTGGTAAACAGCTATGCCGGGAATCAAATACTTGTTGTTGTATCTGCTATGGGTAAAACCACTAATGCGTTAGAGCGGCTTACAACTGCTTACGTAAACCAACAAGACGACTTGCATCAGATCTTTGATGAGATTAAAGAATACCATTATAGCATATTATCTTCACTTTTCGCACCTGGGCATTCGGTTTATGACGAAGTAGCGAATACTTTTGTTGAGATAGACTGGGCCATTGAAGATGAACCGCACGACGACTTTGATTTTATATATGATCAAATTGTTTCTATCGGCGAATTGGTTTCTACCCGCATCGTAAATGCCTGGTTTAACCAGGAAGGCATTGCAAGCAAATGGATAGATGTACGTAGTTACATCCATACTGATAACGCTTATCGTGAAGGTGTTGTAGACTGGGATAAGACACGGGAAAGCATACAAAAAGACATACCTGCATTATTGGAGAACAGCATTGTAGTTACCCAAGGCTTTTTAGGCGGCACTTCCGAAAACTTTACCACAACATTGGGCCGTGAAGGCTCTGACTACACGGCATCTATTTTCGCCAACTGCCTGGGTGCAGAATCTGTAACCACTTGGAAGGACGTGCCCGGTATCCTCAATGCCGACCCTAAATATTTTACTGATACTATAAAGTTTGATGAGTTAAGCTACCAGGAAGCGATAGAAATGACCTACTATGGTGCGAGCGTCATTCATCCAAAAACAATTAAGCCACTTCAGAACGCTAAAATACCGCTCCTGGTGAAGCCCTTTAGTGATCCTTCGTCTGCAGGCACTATTATCAGGGAAGGTGCTGTAAATGCATTTGCCAAACCGGTAATCATCGTGAAGCAAAAGCAGGTATTGCTGTCCATATCTACAAACGATTACTCGTTTATATCTGAGGTACATTTAAGCGAGATCTTTGGCATTTTTGCCGAAAATCACGTTAAGGTAAACCTGATGCAGACTTCTGCTTTGAGTTTCACTGTATGTATAGACTATTCACTAGAAAGATTCACAAAGCTATTGGCAACACTTAAACAGTCCTTTAAAGTAAAATACAATGACGAGCTTACACTGATCACACTAAGGCATTATACCAATAGCTCCCTGGTGGAAATTACCGACGGCAAAACAGTGTTGATGAAGCAAACCAACAGGAACACCGCGCAGGTAGTGATTAAATAATTAGCAACAACCAAGCTATAAAGGCTGCAAAAGCGGTATTCAGGAAATTTACCATATTGTTGCCGAGGCAGCCTTTACGTTCAAGCGTAGCTCCCAGTAAAGAGTCCATAAGGTTGCCTGCAGTACCTGCAATTATAATCACTATTGCGTGCGCTGTTGCCCCACCGTAACAAGCAAAAACAACTGCGATGGCGGCCGCGCCGGCAACACCTATAAGAGTACCCTCCAGGCTTATTACCCCATCTCTACCCCTTTCGTCGAGCTTGAAACTAACAATGTTATAAAATCGCGTTCCGTAAACGATGCCTAACTCAGACGACAACGTATCCGCTGTTGCCGATGCCATTGCAGCCGCCATGATAACGAAATACGAAGTAAGCGACGGTACAAACAAGTTAAACAAGCCCATTATTGCAGCAACGCCCCCGTTGGCTAGTACCTGGTAAGCGTCTCTTTTTTCCTGATGCGTATGTTCACCCTTTACAAGCTTTTTCCTTTTCTGCCATGATGTTGCAACTGTTGCCATAACAAAAAACGCAGCAAGAATACTAAAACCAGGAACTAAGAAACCTAGATACAAACATATTGCCACGGTTGCTCCGGTAAAACTACCGGCGAGAGTGAGTTTGCCGGTTTTGTAGACAGCAGTTGTAACGCCAATTAATATAGCAGCAAAGATGATGTCGCGTGGATACATTTAAGTTGTGTTGATACAAACATAACATCATACAAATAAAAAGCCCCATTCCGGGGCTTTGCTTTATTATTTTTTACGTTGCGGCTGATGAGCTCCGTCTCTGCTGGAAGTTTGATCCGACCGTTGTGCGCCGCCGTTGCTAATGCCGGTTTGTTGCTGTTTTTGCTTTTGATCTGTAAATGCACGATCGGCTCTGGTACTGCCCTGTCCATTGTTGTTATTCTTAATATCCTGAGCCTTCATAACAATAAGTTTAGTTAACAATTATTTACATAATCTTTAGTACAATAACCGTACCGCACGTATTTTAACTATTAGAACATTCGTATTATCCGGAACATCTATTTTACAAATATTAACAACTATAAATATAAAGGGCAGCTAATTACTTTATATTTATGAAGGTATTATGTCCCCCGGTTGTACCATGTTGAAATTGATCAAGTAATAGAATACCCGATGCTCAGTCACTCCGCCCTAAATTCTATTTATTCGCTTATTCCCTTACCATGCTTAATCCTTTTGCCAGATGAGCCGGTATTTACCATTGCTGAAGTTAACGATGCTTATTTGAAAGGATTAAATCTTTTAAAAGAAGACCTTGTAGGACAAAGTTTTTTTGAATACTTCATCAATTTTGAGGGCAAAGACATGAGTGATGATCTTTGCGCCTTGCAAACGGTACTATCAACCAAAGAAGCTACTGAAACTGAGGTCAATAGTTACAACTTCAAAAATTTAATCTCCGGAGAACAACACATTAGGCATTTTAGAGCTACAAACGTACCTATAATGGACCCGACTGGCGAAGTGGCTTATATCATTCATACCGTTACAGAGGAAACAGAAACGATAGCTATTAAAGCCGCGCAAGAAAGCGTTCAAAAGAACTTAGAGGAAGCCTCGTTGTTGATGACTCAGGGACAGGAACTGGCAAATTTTGGTAATTGGCAATGGGACATTAACCAAAATATTGTAACCTGGAGCGAGACGTTATACAACATCTACGGCCTCAATAAACAAACATTCAAGGCGACATTTGAGGGATATCTTGATTTGCTGCACCAAGATGACAGAGAACGTGTTTACAACCTTATTACCAGCGTACTGCACACCCAAAAAGACTCGGTTTTTGAAGAACGGATAGTAAGACCCAACGGCGAAATCAGATATCTGAAGAGTTGGGGAAAAGTTCAGACTGATGAACAAGGTAAGCCACTGAAGATGATAGGAGCATGCCTGGACATCACGGAAGCTAAATTGGCCGAAGAACAACTTAGGGTGCAGATAAACGCTATCCAAACACAGCACAAGCACTTACAAGATATATCTTGGATACAGTCACACGTTGTAAGAGCACCATTGGCAAGAATTTTGGGCCTTATTGAGTTGTTTAAAAACTACAATGCAGATGAACTGGATAAGACAGACCTGCTGGACAAAATAGCCATTTCGGCAAGGGAATTGGATAGTGTGATAACTACCATTACGAACAAAACCGAGGAACAAGTAGTCCGTACTCAGTAAAGCTACTCCTAGCTACTCAATGGAAATTCAAGTTTAAATTCCGCGCCATGGTTTAGCTTGCTGCTTACGCTTATTTTTCCACCCAGCCTCTCGGTTTGCATTTTTACCATAAACAATCCCATTCCTTTGCCCTCAACGCTTAGGTCGAAACGTTTATATAAGCCAAAAATATTGTGCCCGTTACGTTCCATGTCTATACCCCTGCCATTATCCTTAAATGTTATATAAGCCTTGTTATTCTCCAGTTGAGAGGTTATATTTATAATAGGATCTACACCTGGTAACGAATACTTAATGCTGTTTATAATCAGATTTTGAAAAATACTGTACAGGTAACTTTTTAAACTATTTAGTTTACTTAAACTATTGAAATCGCAATTGATAATCGCCTTGTTTTTGCTTATCAGTTGGGCATTAACATCTTTAACCTCGTCAACCAACCGGGGCAACGACACCACTTCCAATGTATCGTTAGAGGCGTTTCCTGTTTGCAGAATGTTATTTAAGTCAATGATAACGTTATCGAGGCTGTAAACCGACGCAGACAATGCTTTTAGCTCGTCGGTACTTTCTTTATCACGCTCTCCTGCTTCTAACTGCAGCAAATCAGTTAATCCTTTAATATTCGCGACGGGCGCTCTCAAATTATGAGATACAATGTAAGTGAACTGCTCCAAGTCTTTGTTACGCTGAATAAGGTCCGCTGTCATGCGATCACGTTCCAGGTCTGCCTGCTTTTTGTCAGTAATATTTTTCATCGTCAGGATTATCCCTACGGCCTCATCTTCTTTGTTCAACACGCTTACCCAACGCGCTTCATACCAAGCTGTGTTATTATCGCCTACAGCGTAAGGCACCTCATAAGCTATTGCCTGTTGTCTGCGCAGGCGCTTCATGATATGCTTTATATCTTTTAGACGTTCAGGCGGACTGTAGTAAAAAGCTGATTGCCCAATTTCAAGCTCTCTTTTGAAGTAAATTTTCGCGAGTTCCCTTGCATTGTTGTTAAATGAGAGCAGCTTCGCATCCATATCAAACAAGATAATAGCAAGGTCAGTATTTTCAAAAACTGACCTTAAGTTTGATTCTGACTGTAATAAAGATGCCTCGGCCTTCTTGCGTTTTGAAATATCGCGTATAAATATAGAAAGGCCGTTTGCTGACGGATAGATATGGCTTTCCTGCCAAAGCTCTAACGGTGGGTAGTAATCTTCCTTAACAACATAACACTGCTTATTCAAGGCCTCATGGAAAGCTTTATAGGTATCTGACCCCACTGCATCAGGGTATAAGTCCCACATGTTCTTACCTATTAACGAAGCAGGTTCGCAGCCCAGCATTTCACCAATTTTTCTATTGGCGTAAGTGTAATTAAAGTTCTTATCTACAGCAATAAAGCCATCTGTAATGCTGTGAAATATGCTTTCTATTTGTTTATTTTGCTCTTTAATCTGCTCTTCAGCCTCCACTTTTTTTGTAACATCCCTAAAGTTACAAACCACGGCATTAATATCAGGGTCATTCAACTTGTTGGTGTACATGCATTCTACCCAGAAATAATGTCCTTGCTTGTGCCTGGCTCTATATGTACTTATTAACGTTAAATCCGGGCGTTGAAGAACATTGTTAAAAGCCTCTTTAACACTTGCAATATCTTCCTGATGTACAAAATCTTCTATTGGTTTCAGCGCACGTTCTTCATTGCCCCATCCTGTAATCCGTTTGGCAGATAGGCTACGGTAAAACAAGTTAAAATGACTATCGAAAAGCGCTACACCATCCGTGCTGTTCTCAACTAGTTTTCTAAAGCGCCTTTCCGTAGCAATAACTTTTTCGGTCTTGGAGGCTACCCTTCGTTCCAGCTCGGCATTTATAAGCGTCCTTTGCTCGTCATTAACTTTTTTGGCAGTAACATCGCGGGTTACTTTAGCAAACCCGGCTAAATACCCATTGTCATCGTACAATGCAGTAAATACAACATTAGCCCAAAAATTAGATCCATCTTTTTTAACGCGCCAGCCTTCGGTTTCGTAAGTGGTGTGTTTAAGTGCCTGATTTAGATTTTTGCCAGGTATGTTTTTACGCCGGTCTTCTTCGGTGTAAAACATAGCAATGTGATGGCCTATTGCTTCGTCTGCGTTATACCCTTTAATTTTCTCAGCACCCTGGTTCCAGCTTAGGATATACCCATTGGGGTCCATCATAAAAATGGCATAACCTTCAATTCTCGATACGAGTAAATGAAGTAATCGTTCGTCTAAAGCGTTAGAAGAGTTGTTGGTCGGCTTAGGCATAGTACTTAATTCAGGCTGTAAAAACAGGATTTCTAAATTATTACATTTTATCAAAAAGCCAAAATGTATTTTCGTTATAATTAATTTGTTAATAAATAACGACCGTACTAAAACCTAAAGTTATTGGTTAGTCAATAATAGTGATGATAGATTAAAGGTTTAAAGAGAAAAAACTGAATAGAAAAGCGTAAAATATAGCGTAATGAACAATTAGCCCCATCGGATTTTAGGACGCCGGGTTAACTACTTAGCGTTTACTTACAAACCACTGTTTTTGCTTTTACAGGCAAGGTTTGCGCACGTGACTGCTGGTTACATTTACCTAAGGCAACCCATATTAAAATAAATATGATAACGGTAGAAAAACACCCGCCACCTAATTTTTTTGCACCGTAAGCTGCTATTATGCCTCTGAAGAAATTATTCATAGTTTATAATTTAGTTGATTAACAAGAAGTAGAAATTTTAGTTTGCAACATCCCTTGTTAAAAAATAGTGCTGCAGCACCATTATTGTTTTTGCGTCCCTAAACTCGCCTGCGAATAGTTTAGTTTTAGCATCATTAAAACTCATCTCAACAATCTCAATATCTTCCCCTTCGTTCTCCAGCCCGCCACCTTGTTCCTTATCGCCATTGCTGTCGTAAATGGCCGTGAAGAGGTAGATATATTCCGTAATACCACCTGCCGATGAGTAGACGCCTGTATAGCGGGTAAGCTCCTTTATATCATACCCTGTTTCTTCTTTTACTTCTCGGTATGCAGCTTGTTCAGGTGTTTCACCCTCATCTATAAGCCCGGCGCAGATTTCCAGAAGGTAACCGGTTTCGCTACCATTTAATAAAGTAGGTAGCCTGAACTGCTTGGTAAACAAAAACCTTTCTTTTTCTTCATCAACAAGAAGTACGGTGACAGCGTCAGGTCGAAAGTACACCTCATTTTCCTGGTGGTGCATCTTCCCTTTCAAGTTAGGTTTTTCAAACAACACGCGCTCCAAACGGTATTTTTGATCACTTAAGAGGGTACGTTCAAGAATTTGGATTGTTGACATCGATGTATTTTAATTAAATACATCTCTTAAAACGAAATGTTTTTCAACCTATATCCTTGTTATATTGTGGTCGTTAAAAGGCTTTTAAATTAAATTGAAAACACAGTAACAATAAAGTGGTATTTTAATCATATTTAAGAACAAATAGATTTATAAAAATGGGATTGTTAAGCCGACTGTTAAACGAGTTTATTGATGTAATTGAATGGGTAGATTCCACGCAAAACACTTTAGTTTGGAAGTTTCCACGCGAAGGTAATGCCATTAAAATGGGCGCAAAACTTACCGTTCGCGAATCTCAGGTGGCAGTTTTCATGAATGAGGGGCAAATAGTAGACGTGTTTACCCCAGGGCTTTACACGCTTGATACCGAGAACATGCCGCTGCTCACCACTCTTATGAACTGGCCGTATGGCTTTAAAAGCCCTTTTAAGGCGGATGTATACTTTGTTAGCACCCGCCAATTCACAAATCAAAAGTGGGGTACTAAAAACCCTGTGATGATACGCGATGCAGAGTTTGGGCCGGTAAGGTTACGCGCTTATGGTTCGTTCAACTTTAAGGTAGATGACGCGAAAACCTTTCTTAAGCAAATATCTGCAACCAACCCGGAGTTTGTTGTAGATGATATACATGAGCAGTTGCGAAACCTGGTAGTATCACGCGGTATGGATGCAGTAGCAGCATCAAAAATAAGCATACTGGACCTTGCTGCGAACTACGACGAAGTGGGTGGGTTGATTGCCACCAATATACAACCAGACTTTGCTGAACTGGGGCTAAACCTCACCAAAATGCTGGTAGAGAATATATCCCTTCCTCCTGAAGTGGAGCAGGTACTGGATAAACGCAGCAGCATGGGCATCATTGGCAATTTGGGCGCTTACGCGCAGTACCAGGCAGCTAACGCCATAGAGAAGTCTGCAGAAAACAGCATCGGCGGCAACCTGGGCGCTGCAGGTATGGGGCTTGGAGTGGGCGCAGCCATGATGGGGCAAATTGGCAACATATTTAAACAAGGCCAGTACGACACGAATACCACTGAAGTGAACACAGGAGATACGCCTCCACCATTGCAAGCATCTACGCAGTATTTTATTGTTAAAGATGGTAAGCAGGAAGGCCCGCACACCCTAGCGGTGTTGGAAAACCTTGTAAGCCAGCATACGCTTACCGGCGAAACATTGGTGTGGACTAAAGGTATGGCCGCATGGGCAAAGGCTTCAACTATAACCGAGCTTGCAGACTTACTGAACAGCCAGCCACCTCCATTTCCGTTATAAACTGCACTGCATTATACATGGACAAACTGGAAACACCATCAGCTATAAACAATTCACTTAGCTGCAAAAATTGCGGTGCATTGCTTCATTTTGCCCCGGGCACGCATGAACTCAAGTGCGATTACTGTGGCGAAAGCAACATTATCGAAAAGAATGATGAGCAGCAAATTGTAAGTTATGACTACGACGAGTATGTTGCAAGCATAAGCACCGGTAAACAAACCGGCCACTTAAAAGTGGTAAAATGCAATGGCTGCGGTTCGCAAAGTTTACTGGACGAGTTTGTTACCGCAGATTCATGTGCGTTTTGTACTGCCCCGCTGGTGCTGGACATTGCAGCAGGGCAGGAATATGTTACACCGCATTATGTTCTCCCCTTTCATATAACGGAGAAGGAAGCAATGGACCTTTTTAAAAAATGGATACGCGGGTTATGGTGGTCGCCAAATAATCTGGAGAAAAAGCTTGTGCAAAGTAACGCCCGTTTAAAGGGCATTTACATACCGCATTGGGCCTATGATGCCGATACTGTAACCCGTTACACCGGCGAACGCGGCGACTACTACTATACAACTGAAACTTATACCGAAACAGTAAACGGCAAAACTGAAACACGCACCCGGCGAGTAAGACATACCAGATGGTCTTATGCATCGGGAACGGTGTCCTGCACGTTTAAGGACGAGACTATCCCGGCAAGCCGTTCACTGCCGGAGAAAACCCTCTTAGAACTTGGCCCATGGAATTTCAAAATGCTGGTGAAGTTTGATGAGCGTTACATGAGCGGTTTCCGGTCCGAAACTTACAAGATAACCCCACAGGAAGGTTTTGTTAAAATGACCGAGGCAATTCACCCACGCATTTTGGATACCGTTCGGGATGACATCGGTGGCGACGAGCAGCGTGTTGACAGCACCGACAGCCAATATAATAATAAAGGCATAAAGTATACCATGCTCCCAATATGGATGAGTGCTTATAAATACAACAATAAATTATTCCAATTTAAAGTAAACGCCAGCACAGGTGAAGTAATTGGTGAACGCCCTTTAAGCGTAATCAAAATAGTGCTTGCTATTTTATTAGCCCTGGCGGTAATTATTGGAGGCATTTTCCTTTATACTTCACAGCAACAGGCATAATTGCTGCTGTAAGGTACTCTGAACTTGGCAGTTAATGTTATTTTAAAAAAGCTTTTGCAAAGCTTAGGTAAATTTCTATTTTTGCAATCCCAACACGGTAGATGTAGCTCAGTTGGTTAGAGCATCGGTTTGTGGTACCGAGGGTCGTGGGTTCGAGCCCCATCATTTACCCTTAAAGTCCTGGTAGTTATGCCGGGACTTTTTTTGTTTAACAATATTTTGGAATGATCGAGATCTATACAGACGGTGCATCAAGCGGGAACCCTGGTCCGGGTGGTTACGGCGTGATCTTACGATCTGGCAACCACTATAAAGAATTGAGCGCCGGGTTCCGTAAAACCACTAACAACCGTATGGAACTGCTGGCAGTTATCACCGGGTTAGAAGCGCTGAAGAGCCCTAATCAAAATGTAACCATCTTCTCCGATTCTAAATACGTTATTGATGCCATCGAAAAACGCTGGGTAAATGGCTGGCTGGCCAAAGGTTTCGCCGGTAAAAAAAACAAAGACCTGTGGCTTAGGTACCTTTCCGTAGCCAAATTGCACAACGTGAAATTTGTATGGGTGCGCGGCCATAATGGCCATCCGGAGAACGAGCGCTGTGATCAGCTGGCGGTAGCTGCAGGCAAGCAGAAGGACCTTCTGATTGATTCTGTGTTTGAGATGGAAAATCGGTAACCTACTTTCCGCCTAGTTCAATAACTTCTAATCCGCTAATTTTATCTTCGTTTATTTCAAAACGCATTAGTGTTCGTACTTTGTGCCAGCCTTGTTTACCTGCTGCACCCGGGTTCAGGTGCAGGCAGCTGATCTTTTTATCATAGATCACCTTCAAAATATGCGAATGCCCGCTGATAAACAACTGTGGCGGGTTAAGGTAGATATCTTTTTTAACAGCAGGCGCGTACCGATCAGGATAGCCGCCGATGTGCGTCATCCATACATCTACGTTCTCACATTTAAAGCGCAGGTTTTCTGGATAAACCTGCCGCAGGTCGGCACTGTCTATATTGCCATATACACCTCTTAGCGGTTTAAAAGCAGCTAGTTGATCGGCTAATTGCAAAGATCCAAAATCGCCCGCATGCCATATCTCGTCGCATGATTCGAAATGTTTAAACACAGCCTCGTCCAGGTAATTGTGAGTGTCTGATATAAGGCCTATACGCATTTATGTACAATTAAAATATCGTTAGAAAGTTTTTCAACGTGTCCCGGTACTCTGCCGAATAAACCTTCTGCTGTTCGTAAATAGTCAGTTCGGTCTCTGTTACAACATTGGTTAGTTTGCCAAACGAAACTATCTCACGATGCGGTTGCGACTGCGGGAATGAGCTAATGTAGGTAACTGCCTGCAGGTGTAAACCCTTTGCCAAGAACAGGTCATTCACCAGGTCAGCAATCTCGGGCGGCAGCACCATTGTACAGCGACCCTCCCGGGTCAAGTGTTCTGTAACACAGCATACTAATTTCTCAAAAAAAGCTTCGTCCGTATGTCTCGCCATGCTCTTTTGAACTCCTTTGGACGCCAGTGAATTAAGGAAGAACGGCGGATTAGAAACAATCAGCTCATATTTACTTTGATTATCACTGTTTAAATGCTCCTCAAAACCCATCGGAAATATGCTAAGTCGATCCTTAAAAACAGATTTTTCAAAATTTTCTCCGGCAGTTTTAGCCGCTGATACATCAATTTCTACCGCGTCAACCTTAGCAGCAGGAAACCGTTGCGCCAGCATTAAAGCAACAACACCGGTGCCAGTCCCTATTTCTAAGATACTTTCAGGCATCTCCTCTCCTGCTATGGCTCCTAGCAAAACTCCGTCGGTGTTCACCTTCATGGCACAGCCGGCCTGGTTTATACTGAATTGTTTAAACCGGAATATATCCATCAATTAATTTACCTATTTTCATACCCGATTTAACCTTCAGGGCTTTTTTAATGCTACCCGTCATCTCCCGAATAAAGCGCTATTTTAAAAAGCCAAAAGTAATTATTATCAGCACCATTTTACTGGCTTTTGGGGTATGGTTTGCCTTTTGTTTGCCTCGTCCGCTATTTAACAGCCCTACTTCATTTGTGATTGATGATGACAAAGGTGAACTGCTTGGCGCGTTTATAGCATCAGACGGGCAATGGCGATTTCCACACAATGACAGTGTGCCCCCCAAATTTAAACAATGCATTATCGCCTTTGAAGACAAGCGCTTTATGCACCATTTAGGGTTCGACCCTCTGGCTTTCGGCCGGGCTGTAAGGCAGGCTATCAAACGAGGGAAGGTGACCAGCGGTGGCAGTACACTTACCATGCAGGTAGCACGCCTGGCCACACACCACAAGCGAACTGTACTAAATAAAGTAGGTGAGATTTTTATGGCTACGCGGTTAGAGCTTGGCTACAGTAAAAACGAGATTTTAGCCATGTACGCCAGCAATGCGCCGTTCGGAAGCAACGTAATCGGGCTTGATGCTGCATCGTGGCGCTACTTTGGGCGAAGCCCGGATAAACTTTCCTGGGGAGAAATGGCGGCTTTGGCGGTACTTCCTAATTCACCGTCACTGGTACATCCGGGCAAGAACCGCCAAATTCTGCTGAGAAAAAGAAACCTGCTGCTAAACAGGCTTTACAAGCAGGGTGTAATAGACAGCACAACAGCAAAGCTTGCCGAGTTTGAACCTGTGCCTGAAAAACCTGTGGCACTGCCGCAAATGGCCCCACACCTGCTGCAACGTTTTAAGAACGATCACAAAGCTAATCCTGAGGGAACAACACGTATCACTACAACGCTTAAGACCAACCTGCAGCAGCAGGTTACAGATATACTGGAACAGCATCACCAGGTACTAAAAGCCAACAGCATTAACAACATTGCGGCTATAGTTTTAGATGTTGAGACTGGCGCTACCCTGGCTTATGCAGGCAACGTATCTCACCGCGAAGACCCCGAGATGGAGAGCGATGTAGATGTAATAGACGCGCCACGCAGTCCAGGCAGCACGCTAAAGCCAATGTTGTATGCCTCTATGCTGCACGATGGTTTCATACTTCCAAACAGCCTGATTGCCGATGTGCCCACACAAATAGCCGGCTACCATCCTGAAAATTTCGATCTTGGTTATGACGGCGCGGTGCCTGCTTCCACGGCGCTTGCTCGCTCCCTTAACGTGCCTGCCGTAAAAATGCTGCAGCAATATAAGTATGAGCGCTTTTATGATGTGTTGAAAAAAGCGGGGGTTACAACGTTAAAACAGCCGGCAGATCATTACGGTTTATCGCTGATTTTGGGTGGTGGCGAGAGCACATTATGGGAGCTTTCGGGTATTTACGCAGGCATGGCCCGGGTGCTTAACCACTACAACAAGAACGGCGGTAGGTACGATCCTGACGATTATCATCAGCCTGTCTACTCGTCGGTGGCAAAGACTGAAGAGCATCTAGAGAAAAATGGATTACTGGACGCCGGCTCCATATATTACACCCTGCAAGCAATGGAAGAAGTGATGCGGCCCGGCGAAGAAATGCTTTGGCAGCAGTTTAGCTCCACACAGCGCATTGCATGGAAAACAGGTACCAGCTTTGGCTTTCGTGATGGCTGGGCCATAGGCATTACACCAAAATACGTGGTAGGGGTTTGGGTGGGTAATACTGATGGCGAAGGAAGACCGGGTTTAACAGGAATTAATACCGCTGCCCCAGCCCTTTTTGAAATATTCCGGCTCTTGCCGGCAGCCCGCGACTGGTTTGATATGCCGGTTAGTGAAATGGTCAAGATCAACGTATGTAAAGAAAGCGGTTTTAGGGCGGGGCAATACTGCAATAACACGGTTGAACAATATGTACCCCGTGGCGGACTCAAAGCCCCTGCCTGCCCGTGGCATAAGCTGGTACACCTTTCACCTGACCTGCAGTGGCAGGTAAACGGCAACTGCGAACTGCCCGAAAATATTGTAAACCGGCCATGGTTTGTGCTTCCCCCATCCATGGAATATTATTACAAGGCTAAAAACTACCAGTACCACGTTTTGCCGCCGTTTAAGGCTGGCTGTGGCGAAGGCGACTACGGCAATCCTATGGAGCTCATCTACCCGAAAGAGAATGCCAAAATATACGTTCCCATTGAGGCCGATGGTAAACGTGGCAGAGTAATATTTAATGCAGCGCACCGGCAAACGGGTATAAAGATATTTTGGCATTTGGATGGCAAATATGTAGCTGCAACAACCGCATTTCACCAGGTTGCGCTTAATCCGTCGCCGGGTCGCCATAAACTGACCCTGGTTGATGCCGACGGCAATACGCTGCAGCTGAACTTTGAAGTACTCGATAAAAATAAATAGACTATTTTAGTTGCATGCTTGAACAATACGACCTTGGCAATATGATGGTGCTGGATATTGAGACCGTACCTCAATATCCTAGTCACGACCTGGTGCCCGAACATTTGAAAGAGTTATGGGATGCCAAGACACAATACCAGCGTAAAGAAGAGGGCGCCGATATCTTTTACGAACGTGCCGGCATATGGGCCGAGTTCGGGAAAATCGTTTGTATATCTGTAGGTATATTCTTAAACGGTAAAAAGACAGGCTTACGGGTAAAATCATACGCAGGCGACGATGAAAAAGAACTCCTGGAAGATTTTAGCCGGATGCTTACAAGCCAGCCGGCAAGCATCATCCTTTGCGCACACAACGGCAAAGAGTTTGATTTCCCATACATCTGCCGCCGAATGCTGATAAATGGCGTACAGTTTCCGCCTCATCTGCAAATAGCTGGTAAAAAGCCATGGGAGATAAACCACCTGGATACCATGGAACTTTGGAAATTTGGCGATTATAAAAACTACACTTCACTTAGCCTGCTTACTGCCATTTTTGATATCCCTACTCCAAAGGATGATATTGACGGCAGCCAGGTTGGCCATGTATATTGGGTGGAAAAGGACCTGGCCCGAATTTGTACCTATTGCCAGAAGGATGTGGTAGCTACCGCGCAACTCATCAGGCGATATCGTGGTGAGCCCTTGATTGAGGAGGAATGTATCACTGTTGTTTAAACAGGTTCGTCTACATAACTGTTCAATACGCTAAAACCTATGCAAAACAACTAAGGTTAACAAAGAGATACATCTTTCCGTATCTTTAACGCGATACATTTATTTATGTCTAAAAAGAAAAAACACGCATCGTCCATTGACCAGGTACTTACCCAAATGGTGCTGGACGTATTCGAACAAAACGGTAATACGCCGTTAAATTATAAACAAGTTTCTGCTAAACTGAACGTACGCGACCCTGATGCCCGCGGGGTAATACTGGATATTTTACATGATGAAACCTTTAAGGGCGTCATGAAAGAAGCCTCTCCAGGCAAGTTTCAATTACTTGAACTCAAAACCTTTGTAGAGGGCAAGGTTGATCTCACTAACGACGGCTCAGCTTTTATCGTAACAGATGACCCTGCCGAAACTGACATATACGTTGCTCCGCGTAAACTCCGCAACGCTTTAAACGGCGACCGGGTGAAGGTATATGTTTATGCTAAAAGCAGAGGAAAACGCCAGGAAGGCGAAGTAGTAGAGATACTAAAGCGCAACAAAATGGAGTTTACCGGCATTGTAAAACTATCGGAACACTTTGCATTTTTTATCCCCGACGACCGGAAGATGATGCATGACATTTTCATTCCGCTTACAGATCTCAACGGCGCTGTAAACGGCATAAAGGCAGTTGCCGAAATTACCGACTGGCCAGCAGGCGCTAAAAACCCTGTTGGGCGTATAAAGCATATTTTAGGCAACCAGGGTGAAAACGATACAGAGATGAACGCTATACTGGCAGAGTATGGCTTTCCCCTTTCCTTCCCTGCTGATGTTGAAAAAGATGCGGAGGAGATATCTGATGTGATAAGTGCAGAGGAAGTTGCAAAACGCCGCGATTTTAGAGAAGTACTCACCTTTACTATAGACCCGGTAGATGCCAAAGATTTTGACGACGCGCTGTCGTTCAAAAAACTGGAGAACGGCAATTACGAGGTCGGCGTACATATTGCCGACGTTGCACATTACATCATCCCAGACTCTGCTCTGGACAGGGAAGCATATGAACGCGGCACCTCGGTTTACCTGGTTGACCGAGTGATACCGATGCTGCCCGAGAGGTTGAGCAATGGGCTTTGTTCGTTGCGGCCAAAAGAAGATAAACTGTGTTTTGCTGCGGTATTTGAATTGGATGAAAACGCCAATGTTATTACCGAATGGTTTGGCAAGACTGTTATCCACTCGGACAGGCGCTTTAGCTATGAGGAAGTGCAGGAAGTGATCGAGACCAAGACAGGCGACTACGTTGAAGAAATAGAGAAACTTAACGCTTTAGCTTACAAGCTCCGTGAACGGAAATTTAAAGCTGGTGCCATCAGCTTCGAAACAACTGAGGTTAAGTTTAAGCTTGATGAAACTGGTAAGCCAACCGGTGTTTATGTGAAAGAACGTAAAGACGCACACAAGCTGATAGAGGACTTCATGCTTTTAGCCAACCGCAAAGTGGCTGAGTTTGTAAGCAAAATGGGTAAAGGCAAACATAAATACACCTTTGTTTACCGGGCGCACGACTCCCCAAAACCTGATGCACTCGCTAATTTCGCGCAATTTGCTGCAAGGTTTGGTTATAAGATAAATACGAAATCAGATAAGGAGATCGCCAGATCACTTAATCACCTGATGGAAGATGTGGAAGGCAAAAAAGAGCAGAACGTACTTACCCACTTGGCTATCCGTTCTATGGCAAAAGCTATCTATACCACACAAAGCAGCAGCCATTACGGTCTGGCTTTCAGCCACTACACGCACTTTACCTCGCCTATTCGTAGATACCCTGATGTAATGGTGCACCGCCTATTGTTCCACTACCTTAATGGGGGACAAAGCGCCAATGCCGACCATTATGAAGAGTTGTGTAAGCACAGTTCGGCTATGGAGAAAAAGGCTGCAGATGCAGAACGCTCTTCAGTAAAATACAAACAGGCTGAGTACCTGCGCGATCAAGTGGGCAACGTTTTCACAGGCATCATTTCCGGTGTTACAGAGTGGGGTATGTATGTGGAGATCATTGAAAACAAATGTGAAGGCATGATTCGCCTGCGCGATATAAGCGACGACTTTTATACACTGGACGAAAAGAACTACGCCATTATTGGTCAGCGCAAAAAGAAGGTATACCAGTTAGGCGACGAGGTAAAGATCCGCGTAAAACAGGTAGATCTTACCAAGAAACAGATTGATTTTAGTTTAGTACAGGATTAATTAGTTATTTAGCAGCTTCAACAACAATGGTTTGTTGCTCACCATAAAGAGCAAACACCGCGGCTTAATACTGCTCTGGTGTATTATCCCAAATGAGAAAACTCGAAGACCTGCAAGCGCTCATAGCCACATCTGTAGAGAAGCTGGCGTACCCGGTTTACCCGGCTGAGCTTTACGAGCCGATAAAATACATATTAGCGATAGGTGGCAAACGTATGCGACCCGCGCTGCTGCTCATGGCCTGTGACCTGTTCGGCGGCGATGTAGAAGCTGCCCTTCCTCCTGCCCTTGCCATAGAGGTGTTCCACAACTTTACGCTGATGCATGACGACATTATGGACAATGCACCAAAGCGTCGGGGTCGTGCTACAGTTCACGAAAAGTGGAACAACAACGTAGCGATCCTAAGCGGAGACGTAATGCTGATTGAAGGTTACAAGCTGATGATGCAGGTACGTAATGATCTCCTTCGCCAGGTACTGGACATTTTTAATGATACTGCTGTAGGCGTATGTGAAGGTCAGCAGTTGGACATGACTTTTGAAACCAGCAATAACATTACCATTGCGGAATACATCAACATGATCCGCTTGAAAACAGCTGTGGTACTTGGCGGCGCTTTAAAGATAGGTGCGCTTATCGGCAATGCTGATCAAACAGACGCCGACCTGCTTTCCGATTTTGGTGTTAACCTGGGCATTGCCTTTCAACTACAGGACGATATACTGGACGTTTATGGTGACCCAGAGAAATTTGGCAAACAGGTAGGTGGAGACATCATCTCCAACAAAAAAACATATTTGCTACTTAAAGCTCAGGAATTATCAGGGAGTGATGAACTTAATACCTGGCTTGCCACTCCTAAGTTTGATGCAGCTGAAAAAGTAGCTGCAGTAACGGCCATTTATAACAAGGTTGATGTAAGGCGCCATGCTGAAGCAGAAATGCAGGCCTACGCCGAAAAGGCTTTTACAGCCCTTGAGAAAATAAACCTGCCCATAGAAAGCAAACAGTACCTCCGCGACTTTGCTGACGGGTTGTTGGTAAGGGAATATTAGATATGCGTTGCCTTGCCTTAATCTGTTTATATTGCTGCATTTGCGCCTCTTCCTACGGACAAAGAAAACAAGCATTCACCTTTAATGATGATCATGGTATTGAAAAGCTTCCCGAGTTTCCGGGTGGAAAAAATGCATTCACTCGTTATATTCAACACAACCTTAAATTTCCGCCTGGTAAAAGGTTGTTCGGACGAGTTGTAGTAGCTTTTATAGTTGAAAAGAACGGAACCTTGTCGCATGTGAAAATCACAAAACATTTGGCACCTCTTTATGATGCCGAAGCATTGAAAGTTCTCAAAAATAGTCCGCAATGGATACCTGCTAAAGTAAACAAAGGGTTAGGATGGAAGCCTATAAGGGCACAGATGTCTTTACCAATCGCTTTTAACCGGAATTAACTACCTTCAATCAACATGAAGAAACTCTTACATATAATATGCTTTATTGCGGTTACCCTCACCGCCTCAGCGCAAACTAAAACAACATCCGGTGGTAAGCTCAAGCTCGAACAGGCCAACATGGATGTGCGCCATTATACGATAGCGCTGGACGTCAACTTTGATCAGAAGACGATAGATGGTTATACTACTATAGACATTATCACGGCTAAGCCGACGCATACTTTGCTGTTCGATCTGCTCGATTCACTCACTGTAAAGAGCGTGTCCGTTAACGGCAAGAGCGAGCCGTTTGTTTATAGGAACAACCTTATCAACATCAACACAGCTAAAGAACTACCCGCCGGTAAGTACGCCGTTAAGGTGGTTTATGGCGGCAAGCCTCATATTGCCCGTAATCCACCATGGGATGATGGCTTTACTTTTACGCGCGACTCTACTGGCCACAATTGGTTGGCGGTTACTGCCGAAGGTACAGGCGGCAAGATCTACTATCCTTGCAAAGATCACCCCTCTGATGAGCCAAATGAAGGTGCCGATCTCATTATTACCGTGCCTAAAGGTCTGGTGGTTGCTGGGCCGGGATTGCTGGTGAAGCAGTCGACCAGTGGCAATAAAGCTACATTTCACTGGCGCACCAAATACACCATTAATAACTACAGCATTCTTTTCAACGTAGGCGACTACAAACTGGTAAAACGCAGTTACAAAAGCATCGCCGGCAACACGGTACCAATGTGGTTCTACGTACTTAATGAGCATGCCGAAAAAGCTGATAGGCTGATGGACATTTTCGAGGTGACCATCCACGAAAAAGAAAAATACTTTGGCGAGTATCCATGGGCTAAAGAAAAGGTGGGCCTGGTAGAAACCCCGCACTTAGGTATGGAACACCAAAGCATGGTGGCTTATGGCAACAAGTTCAGGTATGTGAAAATAGGAAACCAGGATTACGACTGGCTGCTGCACCACGAGTTCGGTCACGAATGGTGGGGAAACAAAGTTACCGCTATTGACTGGGCCGACTACTGGATCCACGAAGGGATCGACAGCTACTCTGATGCGCTTTTCACCCTGGAATATGCCGGCAAGCCCGCTTATATAGATTACTTTAAGAAATCAGGCAAGGGCATCCAGAATAAACAGCCGCTGGTGCTGGGCAAGGATATTGACGAGGAATCCGCCTATAATAATGACATCTACACCAAAGGCGCTTTCTTCATGCACACGTTGAATTATGTAATGGGCGACAGCCTTTTCTTCCCTACTTTGAAAAGCTTTGCTACGTCGCCGGAACATACGTACAATAACCTCAACAATACAGATGGTGTTGAGCAATTCTTCAGCAAGGCATATGGCAAATCGTTAAAGCCTTTGTTTGACATGTACCTGCGTACCACCAATAAGCTTGAGATAAGCGTTTCATCCGGACGGCGCGATAACCAGTATTTGATCAAGCTTTCTAACATCAATATGGACCTCCCGCTTGATGTTACAACCGACGCCGGGGTTCAGCATATTATGGCTAACAGCAAAGGCGTTGTTATCACCAGCACAACCATGCCGGTTATAGATGCAGATGGTTGGTATTTTAAGAAAGTAATCTACGAATAAGTATGCCTCTTAATCTTTTAAAGAAGAGAAGCTAGATCTGAAAGTCAGCTTCTCTTCTTTTTTAAAATAAATTCTACTATTCCCGTATACTATATATATATTTGGAAGTATAATATGATTTACACTGCAACTATTTACTTTAACCAACTGATGTTTTGCTGTATGTACAGCGGAGAGTCGCGGTTGTAAGTAGTTGAGAATAAAAATATCAGCCTCTTCAGCCGCAGCAGAAGGGGCTTTTTTTTAAGATATAACCAAAACGATATGCAGAGCTTCAGGACAGAACTGGAGAACCCGATAGTAGAGCAGGACATCATAGACCTGGAACGGAAGATACGAGCATTCCGCGAGGGGAAGATCCACGACGAGAAGTTCCGTAGCCTGCGCCTTGCCCGCGGGGTATATGGCCAGCGTCAGCCAGGTGTACAAATGGTACGCATAAAGCTGCCATTTGGTAAGGTCACTTTTAAGCAGTTGTTAAAGATAGCCGACATATCTGATGAATACGGCAGCAGCAACCTGCACCTTACTACCCGCCAGGACATCCAGATACATTATGTAAGCCTCGACCGCACACCACAGCTTTGGGCCGAACTGGAACAAGATGATATAACCCTGCGCGAAGCCTGCGGTAATACTGTCCGAAACGTAACTGCATCCCCTACCGCCGGCATCGATCCAAAAGAACCATTTGACGTTTCGCCCTATGCACAAGCAACGTTCGAGTATTTTCTGCGAAATCCTGTTTGCCAGGAGATGGGCCGCAAATTCAAGATCTCGTTCTCATCAACGGATGACGATACTGCTTTCTCTTACATACATGACCTTGGCTTCATCCCCAAATTAAAAGAGAATGGCGAAAGGGGCTTTAAGGTAATGCTAGGCGGCGGTTTAGGCGCTCAGCCTTTGCTGGCAAGCATAGTAGAGGATTATTTGCCCGAGGATCAGCTGATTCCATACATAGAAGCAATTATCCGTGTGTTCGACCGCTACGGAGAGCGCAATAATCGCAATAAGGCTCGTATGAAGTACCTTATCCAAAAACTAGGTTTAGATGAAGTGCTGCGCCTGGCCAAAGAAGAACGTACCGCATTAAAGGTTAAAACTTACCCTATCAACCGTGATGCTTTAGCCGAGGCACCGCTGCCCGCTGCAACAGAATATCCGCAGGTGTTAATTGCCAATCCTTTTCGTTATGAGCAGTGGCTGTCTACCAATGTTTTCGAACAAAAGCAAACCGGCTTTTACGGCGTATATGTTAAAGTACCTGTAGGCGATATTCCTTCAGACAAAGCCCGCGCGTTTGTTGCAGCCGTGGAACCTTATGTCGGCGACGAGATACGTATTACGCAAAACCAGGGCCTATTACTCAAATACGTTCGTAAAGAAGCACTGCCTGCCTTATACCAGGGCCTGCACGCATTGGATATGGCCGCTCCCGGTTTTGATAGCCTGGCCGATGTTACCACCTGTCCGGGTACAGATACCTGCAACCTGGGCATCAGCAACAGCATGACCATGGCACGGGTGCTGGAAGATGTGATCTATAACGAATACGAGGATTTTATCTATAACCGCGATATCAAGATCAAAATAAGTGGTTGTATGAACAGCTGCGGTCAGCATGGCCTGGCGCATATCGGCTTTCACGGCAGTTCGTTAAAAGCCGGCGCTAAGGTGCTTCCTTCGGTGCAGGTAATGCTTGGCGGTGGCACAGTTGGCGATGGTGTGGGCCGCGCTGCCGAACGGGTGATAAAAGTACCCTCTAAACGTGCAACACATGTTTTAAGAGCGGTACTGAACGACTACAAAGCTTTATCTCACGAGGAAGAACGGTTTAATGATTATTACGACAGACAGGGAAAAGATTACTTCTACCGCCTGTTAAAGCCACTTGCAGATTTGGCCACGCTCACTGATGATGAGTTTGTTGACTGGGGCCATCAGGAAACTTTTGCAACCGCTATTGGCGTGGGCGAATGTGCCGGTGTGGTGATAGACTTGGTAGCAACGCTGCTGTACGAGGCGGACGAAAAACTGGGTTGGGCAAATGGCGCTTATGAAAAAGGCTTGTGGAGCGATGCTATATACCACTCGTACAATACGATGATCAGCGGTGCTAAAGCTTTGCTGTTGGACAAAGGTGTAAACAGCAGCACACAGGCCGGCATTATAAAAGAGTTTGACAATAACTACGTAACAACAGGTGAACTAACCATTGATGGCAGCTTTACAGACCTGGTATTACAAATAAACAAGAACGAACCAACAAAAGAATTTGCAACCGCCTATAAAGAGCAGGCCACGCAGTTCCTGACATTGGTTAAAGAAAAAAGAGAGGCGGTGTTACAGTCATGATCATTACAAAAACAAAGAACACGGTAAAAGAACCACGCATTACGCTGGTTGGTGCTGGCCCCGGCGATGCCGAACTGATCACCATAAAGGGCATAAAAGCTTTGCAAGCTGCCGATGTGGTGCTTTATGATGCCCTGGTGAACGAAGAGCTGCTGGAGTTTGCACCCGAAGGTGCTACCAAGGTTTACGTAGGTAAACGTTCCGGCGATCATTCCTTTTCGCAGGAGAACATCAATAAGCTGATGATAGACTATGCACTTAACTACGGACATGTGGTGCGTTTAAAAGGTGGTGACCCATTTGTTTTTGGCCGGGGTTACGAAGAGCTTGACCACGCTGCCGATTACAGCATTCCCGCCGAAGTCATTCCAGGCATCTCTAGTTCCATTGGTGTACCCGGTCTGCAGGGCATTCCGGTAACCCATCGTGGTTTAAGCGAGAGTTTTTGGGTGGTAACCGGCACCACATCAGAAGGAAAAGTATCTGCCGACCTGTATGAAGCAGCGAAAACCAAAGCAACAGTTGTCGTGCTGATGGGCATTCATAAACTAGCCGAAATAGCGGAGATATTTCGTATCGAAGGCAAACACAGGTTGCCAACCGCGGTAATACAAAGTGGCTCGACCGCTAACGAGAAAGTTGTTGTAGGCATTGTAGACACCATTGCCGAGCTCGCCGAAGAGAACAACATCTCCTCTCCTGCACTGATCGTGTTTGGCGATGTAGTATCGTTACATCCAAAGTTCCAGCCCATCAGGGAATTTTATGACATTGTTGCACAAGAATAACATAACAGAGCCTCAGCCTGAAAAAACGCGCGGAAATGAACTTTTCCCGGTATTTTTAAAGCTGGAAAACCTGCATACGGTGCTTGTTGGCGGTGGTAATGTTGGCTTGGAAAAGCTAACCGCCCTGCTGCAGAACAGCCCTGCTGCAGCAGTTACTGTCGTATCTAAAACTTTCCTGCCGCAAATAGAGGCATTAGCCGGCGGGCACCCGCAGGTGGTGCTTAAACAAAAGGCTTTTGAGGACAGCGATCTTGACGCTGCCGATGTGGTTATTGCAGCTACAAACGATTCTGACCTGAACAAGTACGCGCGGCAGGCGGCACATGATCGTAAGTTGCTGATTAATGTGGCTGACAAGCCGGAGCTATGCGATTTTTATCTTGGCTCTATTGTACAAAAGGGCGACTTAAAATTAGCCATTTCTACAAACGGGAAATCACCCACAGTAGCCAAGCGCCTTAAAGAGGTTTTAAACGAAGCGCTACCTGCAGAGCTTGACATAACCCTGCAACATATGAGCCAGGTACGCAACAACCTCTCTGGCGACTTTGCTCACAAAGTGAAAGAACTTAACAAGGTAACAGCTATTTTGATCGGCGGCGAAAAACCACCCAGCAACAAGCTGCTGAAACTAGTGGTTTGGGGTACGTTTGTCCTGTTCCTGGCAATTACCTTTTCGGCACTGTGGCTTAAAGAGCCTGGTTTTAAAAACTTTGTAGAGCAAATTAACCCGATGTTTTACTATTTTCTCGGTGCAGGCTTTGTATTCGCCCTTATCGATGGAGCTATAGGTATGTCTTACGGTGTTACCTCTACTACCTTTTCTCTGTCCATGGGTATCCCTCCTGCATCTGCCAGTATGGGGGTACATCTATCGGAGATAATGAGCAACGGAATAGCCGGCTGGATGCATTACCGCATGGGTAATGTAAACTGGAAGCTGTTTAAACTATTACTCGTGCCAGGCATTATAGGAGCAGTAACAGGAGCTTACCTGTTATCATCGCTGGAGCATTACGCTCAGTATACTAAGCCGCTGGTATCTGTTTACACGCTGATATTGGGTTCTGTTATATTCATGAAAGCTATCAATCTGAACCGCAAACGTAAAGGCGGAAAGATCAAAAACATATCCTTACTGGGGTTAGGCGGCGGTTTTATCGACGCTGTTGGTGGTGGCGGCTGGGGTTCTATTGTACTCTCCACTTTAATTGCCGGTGGACGCCATCCCCGATTTTCGCTGGGAACGGTAAAACTATCAAGGTTCTTTATCGCCTTAATGGGCTCGCTTACTTTTATTGCCATGCTAAATGGCAAACATTGGGAAGCGGTTGCAGGGTTGATCATCGGCAGTGCACTGGCATCACCTATAGCAGCACGCATATCTAATAAGATCTCCGCGCGGGCAATCATGTTTGCGGTAGCAGTTATTGTAATTTTGATCAGTTTACGCAGTATTACTTTATTTATAACAAAGGTTTTTTAAGTGGCAGATACTACTTACATATCCCAAATAATTGACGGAAAAGATCCGGTGGAAGCTTTACGTGTACTTGCAGCGGAGTTTCAGGGTGAAATTGTTTTTTCTACCAGTTTTGGCTGGGAAGACCAGGTAATTACACACATGATCTTCGCCAATAATATCCCCATCAAGGTTTTCACACTGGAAACCGGTCGCTTGTTCCCCGACACATATTACGTATGGAACCGCACGATGGAGATCTACGGTCAACCTATTCATGCCTATTATCCTGTGCACCACCTGTTAGAGGATATGGTGAACCGCAAAGGGCCAAACAGTTTTTATGAGTCGGTAGAAAACCGTAAAGAATGCTGTGGAATTCGCAAGATAGAACCACTTCACCGTGCTCTGGCGGGCAACAAGCTTTGGGTAACAGGCATACGTGCAGAGCAATCCCCCAACCGGGAAGACATGACTGATGTAGAATGGGATGGCGGTAACAACCTGTTCAAGTTCCACCCTATTTTCAACTGGACCTTGGAGGATGTCAAGGCATACATCAAACTACATAATATACCTTACAATACGCTGCATGACCGCGGCTTCCCGAGCATAGGCTGTGCACCCTGCACCCGTGCTGTACAACCGGGAGAAGATTTTAGGGCCGGGCGATGGTGGTGGGAAGATCAAAGTAAAAAAGAGTGCGGCCTGCACTCGCATGCAGTAGAACTAAATGATTTAAAAGAATGAGCAGACACCGGTTAGATCACCTGGACGAGTTAGAAGCAGAGGCCATATACATTTTGCGCGAAGTAGCCGGGCAGTTTGAAAAACCTGCGTTGCTGTTTTCCGGCGGTAAGGATTCCATTACGCTGGTACACCTTGCACTTAAAGCATTTCGCCCGGGTAAGTTCCCTTTCCCGCTGGTACATATAGACACCGGCCATAACTTTGAGGAAACCATTATCTACCGCGATGAGATGATCGCCCGCATAGGTGAAAAATTAATCATAGGCCATGTGCAGGACAGTATAAACGAAGGAAAAGTAATTGAGCAAAAGGGTAAGAACGCCAGTCGCAATGCGCTGCAAACGGTCACCCTGTTAGACACCATTGCCAAGCATGGATTTGATGCCTGTATAGGGGGTGCCCGCCGTGACGAGGAAAAAGCACGCGCTAAAGAGCGCATCTTCTCTGTACGCGACGAGTTTGGCCAATGGGATCCTAAACGCCAGCGCCCTGAGTTGTGGAATATTTACAACGGCAAGATACACAAGGGCGAGAACGTACGCGTTTTCCCGATAAGCAACTGGACAGAACTCGACGTTTGGAATTACATCCGAAGGGAAAATATTCCATTACCTACTATTTACTTCGCCCACCAAAGGGATTGCATTACCCGCAATGGCCAATTAATGGCGGCTTCCCCATTTCTGAATATGGATGAGGAAGATGTGGTTACCCGAAAGAACGTGCGATTCCGTACTGTTGGCGACATGACCTGCACAGCGGCAGTGGAATCTTACGCGTTCGAGATAGATGATATTATCGACGAGATTGCATCCTCTAAAATAAGTGAACGCGGCGCCCGAATGGACGACAAGGTAAGCGAGGCCGCAATGGAGGAACGAAAAAAAGGTGGGTATTTTTAACTAAATCTGAAATCTAATATCCAAATAGATGGACATACTAAAATTTATAACGGCAGGCAGTGTAGATGACGGCAAAAGCACGTTGATAGGTCGCCTTTTGTACGATAGTGAGGCAATACTTGCAGATCAGCTGGAGGCCCTTCACGCGTCTAACCGTAAAAACGACGACGGCACTATAGATCTTGCAATACTTACAGACGGCCTTAAAGCCGAACGCGAGCAAGGGATCACCATCGATGTAGCTTACAAATACTTTGACACCGACAAACGTAAGTTTATTATAGCTGACGCACCAGGACATATACAGTACACCCGTAATATGGTTACTGGTGCAAGTAACGCCGGTTTGGCCATTATTTTAGTTGATGCTCGCAAGGGCGTGGTCGAACAAACTACCCGGCACTCTTTCCTTGTATCGCTGTTGCAGATACCGCAAGTGGTAGTAGCGATAAACAAAATGGACATGGTTGGCTACAACGAGGATGTTTTCAATAAGATTGTAGCTGATTACAAAGTGCTGGCAGGTAAGGTGGGCTTAACCAATGTAACTTACATTCCGGTGAGTGCTTTGAAAGGCGATAATATTGTGTATCCATCGTCAAACATGAGCTGGTATATTGGCGACAGCCTTTTGAGCCACCTGGAAAACGTAGAAATTAAGATAGATGATCTTTCGTCACACGCGAGGTTGCCGGTGCAATGGGTAGTACGCCCGCAAACAGAGGAATTGCATGACTATCGGGGCTACGCAGGGAGGGTATCCAGCGGATCGTTCAGGGTTAACGATAAGGTTACCGTTCTCCCATCCGGTTTCAGCTCTATAGTATCCAAAATAGAACTGTATGAGAAGCAGCCCTACGAAGCAGTTGCCGGCATGTCGGTAACTTTGCACCTGGCAGATAATATCGACATTAGCCGGGGCGACATTATAGTGAGCAGTGCCGGCCAGCCGCAAGTGTCAAACCTCATAGAGGCCGACCTTTGCTGGATGGACACACGAGTTTTAGACACGTCCCTCACCTATCTGGTTCAGCACAATACCAAAACAGTACGCTGCAAAATAAGTGAAGTGCTGTATAAAGTAAATATCAACACGTTGGAGAAAGATTTTGATGAGGAGTTTAAGCTAAACGATATTGGCCGCGTGGTCATCAAAACTGCCGAACCGCTGGCGTTTGATCCTTACCAGGTCAATAAAGCTAACGGTGGCGCTATCATGATTGACAGCCGCACAAATGTCACCGTAGGCGCGCTTATGCTGCGCCAGGCTGTGGACTAACCAAGGAGAATTATCAATTATATACTCAGTTAAGTGAAAACCCCGGCAAGGTGCAACTTGTACGGGGTTTATTGTTTAATAATTTGTTGTAATGTACGATTTTCACAAGTGGCATTAATTCACCCTTTGGGTAATAAAAAAAAGCGGGCAGCTCGCCCGCCCGCTTTTCTAAAACTAAATTAAACCTAAAAACAATTTTAAATATTATTGCGGACGCTGACCGCTGAGCAGTCCGTCCAGCGTTACAGATACATAGTAGATGCCGCCAATGGTTGGTCCGCCGGCATACTGTATATAACGCTTGTTAAATATATCTGTAGCCCCCAGCTTGAAAGTAGCATAGTAAACTGGTACATGGTAGGTAACCTGGGCATCAACGGTGTGTATAGCCGGCACTGTACCGGTTACCAGCGGGCTCTCCCACAGGTAAGATTCCTGCCATTTATAAACAATGTTAAAGCCGAAGTTTTTTACCACCTCACGATTACCGAACGACAGGTTGCCAGACCACTTTGGTGTATTGAAGCCCGTCACAAAGATGTCCGACGACTTTTGTGCTTTAAGCTTGTTAAAACTAGCATTTCCAGACACCGTATAACGTTTATAGAAATTATAGGTAAGCCCTACGGATGAGCCATAATTGTTGTAAACATTTTTAGCGTTGGTATAAACACGGTAGCGGCTTTGGCCCTGGCTAGCAGCATTGGTTGCGGTAGCTGTTGTAGGGTCTCTGTTTGCGTCGAGCATAGCCAATACTGCGGCGTCTGTACCAACTGTTGTTCCATTTGGAACAAACACCTGTACCTGCCCTAAAAAGCCGTTGTAGCGGTTGGCATAAGCATCTACATCTAAAAACACTTTATTATCCAGTAATATGCCTTTGTAGCCAACTTCAAATGAGGTAATCTGCTCCGGGCGGGCTTTTGGAAGATCGGCTACCTGCAGCAGGCCGCGGTTTTTTAATGCAGTGGCATCGTCACTTGTAGTTGACTGTGCCTTTACCGCGGCATTAAAGGCCGTTACTGATGATTGCGTATAGCTATTATCCAGATAGCCCAATCCCTCGTTGATGAAGCCCAGGCTACCTACGCGTTTAACACGGCCGTTGTTCACGTATGATAACGCTTCAAACAAGGATGGGAAGCGATACCCATTCTGGAAAGTAAACCTGAAGTTATGGTTTTGGTTGGGCGAATAAACGGCCGCCAAACGAGGGGTAAACTTTGGGTCGAAGTAAGGGTTATAATCCCAGCGTACAGAGCCAAACAGCTTTAGTTTCTCATCAAAAAAGGTCTTGGTTACCTGTGTAAAAGCACCGTATTTCTTATATATCACATTATCGCCAAAGCTACCGTCTTCAAGGGGTTTGTTTCTGTCGGCAATAGATCTGTTAAAATCTACAAAGTTGTTTCCATCCGGGATAATCTGGTAAACCCTTACGTCACCGCCTACCAGCAGATCTACAAATTTCACCTTGCTGCTTAAATCCCACTGTGCTTCGCCGTTGAACAAGTGGCTTTTTTGTACCAGAGCTGCACCACCGGTTACAGGCGCATCCGGTATAAGGCTGGATTTTATGTCCCAGTTGTTAATGCCGATAATAGTTTTACGCAATGCATCAAACTCGGGGGTACCCGGTTCTACCCTACCTTTGTCGGCAGCAGCGCGGGCGAAGGCTTCGGCAGCAGCCAAGTTTGTTGCTTTCAAGCCACCATTAGCATTAGCATACGTAGTAAGTGCGTTTTTAAAGGTAGTGCCCCACGCCGAGTTGCTGGCATGGTTCAGGTCCAGATTATCAGCCAACGGTTTTACGTTAAAAGAGTTACCGGTTTTCTCGATGGATTCATACCCCCTTATCAGGAAGTCTTTGCCCTTTAGTTCCACTTTATGGTTCTGTACGCTTGCGCCATTAAGTGATATTTTGTTGCCCCTTTGGAAAACACCATCCATCTTGCCATAACGGTAAGTGTAAGATAGCGTAGTGTTCGGTGTAAGCTTATAAGCAAGTGTACCATCTAGTTTCAGGTTGCTCACTCTTGGGCTTACCAGGTCCACCTCGTTATAGCCCGTACGTGCAACAGTAAGATTTGGCCGGGCAACGCCATCAACCGTAATGCCCTTTATAGATACTGTATTACTGCCGGCAAGCGCATCATCGCCATATTTGTTCCAGCCATCGTAAGCAGCGTTGCTGTTACCCGTAAGTTCCGGGTAGGCCGGATTGGCCGTTTTCAGGTTAGTTGGGTTTTGATCCAGCCGGGTGTCCGACTGCCAGTCCTTCCCTGTCAGGTAACTGGCATTCACCTTAAACGCGAACTTGTCGTTCCACGCTTTAGCAAACCGGAAAGCATCCTCGTTTATTGCACTTGCACCAAGGCGCGGATCGTCTACATGGTTGATGCCGGTACGATGATAAAAACTCACTCCCTGGTACTTAAATGGATCCTTAGTGAACAGGTTTGATAAACCGTTAATGGCGTTAGTACCGTACAACGCTGCAGCTGCGCCGGGCGTAATTTCAATACTGGCGATATCCAGTTCGGTAGGGCCAATCGCGTTGCCGAGGGGTACGCCCAGCGTAGCCGACTGCATATCTACCCCGTCGGCCAATTGCATAAACCTGAAGTTGTTAGGGCTGTTAAAGCCCCGGGTGTTAGGCACTTTAAGGGTGATGCTGGTAGTGGTCATTTGCACACCTTTTACATTCTCCAAAGCGTCGTAAAAGCTTGGCCCGGGCGATTGCTTTAGTGCGTTAATGCTTAGCTTTTCAATGGCAACCGGCGAACGCAACAGCTTTTCTTCCCGGCGCGATGCGGTAACCACAACTTCGTTTAACAACAAAGATTGGGAGGTGAGTTGAATATTGACTGCGCTGTTAGCATTCCTGATCAGGAACTCCTGTGGCTGGTAGCCCACTGCTGTAAACACCAGTGTAAACGGAAGTTTAGCACTTGTAGTAAGCGAGAATTTACCGGTGCTATCTGTAACAGCGGCGTTAGTGGTTCCTTTTATAGTTACGGTTGTACCAACAAGCGGTTTGCCCTGGTCGCTGTTTACTTTGCCGCTTAAAATGTAACTTCCGTTAAGTTGCGCATTTGCCAGCGCGGGGACAAGGAGCAAAAAGAGCGCAATTAGTTTAAAAAATTTCGTAGAAATAGTCATGGTATAAGGTTGAAGAAAGGTATGTTAATACTATTATTTGATGTTAATAAGGCCATTAACAACAACAGCACGCAGCAGGGCGCTGCATGTAAGACATTGGTATTGATGTGCAAGCAAGTAAATAATACATTGTCTATAGAATAAGTAGACAAATATATAGATAATATTGCTTCTTCAAATAATTTTTGAAAAAAGACAATTCATCCCCGGCTCCCTGTCTCCGCTATTGCGGAAAGAGGAGGTGCTGTCTGTCACTTTATGAGCTCCGCTTTGCTAGTCTACTCCCCCCCTGCCCCCTTTCTCCGCTATCGCGGAAAGAGGGGGTGCTGTCTGTAATATATTACATAGTATAATGATTTCGTGTTTTAAACCCTCTCTGCCCGTAGCGAAGGGAGGGTCGGCGAGCGACAGCGTTGCCGGGGTGAGTTGATAACCGAGGGGTGCTAAGGATGTTCCTCTTCTCTTCCACCCTCTTTGCGCGCAGCGGAGAGAGGGTCGGCTAGCGATAGCGTTGCCGGGGTGAGTTGGTAAGCCACCTACAACTATTCGCTAAAAAGACTAGCTTTGTTCTGCTAACACCTTTTATGATACTTGAAAACGAAAATTTTAAGCTTGATGTTACTTCCGAGATAGGACGCCTGCGGGTGCTGTTAATTCACAGTCCGGATAGCGGCTTGGGCAAAGTGGTGCCCTCAAAAGCGCAGGATTGGTTGTTCGAAGACATTGTGCACCTGGATACCATGCGTACGGGGGAGTACGATTACTACATTAAATTGCTGATGTACTTCCTTGATCCGGGTAAGATAAAGGGTAAACTGGCCGAGATAGATAACCCGGAAAGTAAACGGGCTTTTTTTAAGCCTGATAATGAGGCTTTTCACAATTCAGGCAAGGTGGTGGAGATACAAACCCTGCTCAGCGACATTTTACAGCAGAAAGATATCCGTAAGAAACTTGTCGCAGCGGTGTGCGCTATTGAGGGGTGTACGTATCGTTTGCAGTTACAGCTGATAGACATAGAGCCGGTAGAGTTGGCAAAAATATTCATCTCCGGATCATTGAATGATGAGCAGATGATCTTTGCTCCCATACCAAACATGATATTTTCTCGCGACATTGGTATTGCCATAAACAACCATATGCTGCTTAATAAGCCTGCAAAAAAGGCTCGTGCCCGCGAAACCTTGCTCGTGAAGTACATATTCTTTAACCATCCGCTGTTCGAAGGTTATCGGAACAACATACTGGAGATACCAGATACCGTACAGCACTTTTTACGCCCCGGAGAAGAACAGGAAGGCAAAACTACACTGGAGGGCGGCGACGTGATGATGGTTAGTCCACAGCATTTACTTATAGGCTGCAGTGAACGTACATCTGTAAGCGGCGCTAACGAAGCCATAAAACTGCTGTTCGCAAACAATGTAGTTGAGAAGGTAACAGTAGTTAAAATCCCTCATAAGCGGGATTACATGCACATTGATACGGTATTTACCCAGGTAAAACGCAACGTATGGGTGTTACTGCGCTCGCTTACAATAGCAGAACCGGCACAGGATGAAAGTGAACCGATTGCCTGGTTTGCCGATAAGAAGAACAAGGATAAACCAGAGATAGTACAGTTTCGCAAGGGTAAAAAGCCTAAAACTTTTGGTACGCTGGAAGCATTGCTGGACAACATCAGCCAAAAGGACCTGCAAAGCACCGAGCCGACAAGATTCATCTATTCGGGTAATGACGAGTTTCCGTTTGATGCCCGTGAACAATGGACGGACAGCTGTAACCTGCTTGCGCTGAAAGAAGGCGTAGTATTGGGTTATGACCGCAATGATAAAACGGTTGCGGCATTTCAGAAAAGCGGTTTCGAGATCATTAAAGTGCAGGAGCTGCTTCAAAAGTTTGAGGCCGGCGAACTGACCCCCCAGGAAATGACTGACACGCTCATTCTCATGCCTTCAGCAGAGCTTTCGCGTGCCCGGGGAGGTTTCCATTGCATGAGTATGCCATTAATGAGGGACAAGGTCCACTAAGTGTCAGCCAACCATATACCATTATTCTATATCTGATTCAGACACATGCAAACTACCAGTAATCTTTTGATGATACGCCCGGTTAACTTCAGGTTTAATACGCAAACGGCCGACAGTAATGCTTTCCAGGTTCAGGGCGCAGATCAAAGCACTGTTCAGCAGAAAGCTCTGGCAGAATTTGACAGGTTTGTGCAGATTCTGCGTGATAACGGCGTGAATGTTACCGTAATAGAGGACACACCTGAACCACATACCCCGGACTCTATCTTTCCTAACAATTGGATCAGTTTTCATGATAACGGCGACATTATCCTTTACCCTATGCAGGCCGAGAACCGCAGGTTGGAACGCCGGGAAGACATCATCAGGCAACTGGAAGAAAACTTTAAGGCCAACCATGTAATAGACCTGAGCAGGTTTGAGGTGAAGGAACAATTTTTGGAAGGCACCGGCAGCATGGTGCTGGACAGGGAGAACAAAATAGCTTACGCCTGTATTTCGCCCCGAACGAATGCTGAAGTGCTAAAAGCCTTTTGCGAATACACCGGCTACACGGCAGTTACCTTTGTAGCGCATGACCAGGGTGGAAAAGCGATTTACCACACCAATGTACTTATGTGTGTAGGCAGTCGGTTTGCAGTAATATGTTTAAGCAGTATATCAAACGCAGATGAACAGGATGCGGTTATCGCGTCGTTGATATTCAGCGGTAAAGAAGTCATCAACATCAGCTTTGATCAGATGGCTCATTTTGCGGGTAACATGCTGGAGGTAAAAAACGCTCAGGGAGCAAGTTTGATCGTGATGTCACAAACGGCGTTTAACTCCCTTAATGATGAACAGAAAGTCACATTAGGAAAATATGGTGAGCTTGTTTATGCTGATATAAGCACAATTGAAACAAACGGCGGCGGCAGCGCAAGGTGCATGATGGCCGAAGTACACCTGGAAGCCATATAGAAATTCATTGTAACAGCATAATACTGATACAAGTCGTATTTTACATTATTATCTGATTTTCAGATATGTGAGTAACTTTAGTTAAAGTATTACTACTGTAACATACTTGAAAAAACTGTAACATGAAAAACAGCTAAATATCTATTAAGCAACGTTTTATATCATTTTTGAACATGAAAGGTGTATCACGTGTAACACCTTATCATGTTACAGTAGTTCACAACAAATTACAATCTGCCCACAAAAAATGCGCTAATAAAGTGGCAAAATATCCGTTTAAAAATTACATTTTTGCCAAAATTTTAAAGAATGCAGAGTTACCAGGAATTTCTTGACCTGAGTGTTGGTTTCCCGCAAGATGGCTTCGAGATCATCGACGATGAACTTTACTTTCAGGACCTTAACCTGATGGAAATGATAGAGACATACGGCACGCCGTTACGCTTTACTTACCTGCCTATGGTATCCAAAAAGATACAGCAGGCTAAGTTACTTTTCCAGCAGGCCATTGTTAAAAATAACTACCGCGGCAGCTACAAATATTGCTACTGTACTAAAAGCTCGCACTTTCGCCATATTGTAGAAGAGGCTTTACGCAACGACATACACCTTGAAACATCGTCAGCATTCGATATGCCGATGATAGATGCGCTGGAGAAGAAAGGCGCATTGAGCAAGGATATGACGGTTATATGTAACGGCTTTAAAACCTTTCAGTATAAGCAGTATATCATTGATATGCTTCATGACGGATTTAAGAACATTATACCTGTACTGGATAACAAAGAAGAGTTCAACCTGTACGACGATGAGATCGAGATGGACACTCCATGTAACCTCGGTATTCGTATAGCAGCTGAGGAGCAACCTGATTCACAGTTCTACACCTCACGCCTTGGCGTTCGTATGGAAGACGTGATAGACTTCTACCACAACAAAATTGAGGATAATCCCAACTTTCAGGTAAAACTGCTGCACTTCTTCATTAATTCCGGCATCTCTGATACGCCATATTACTGGAACGAACTGGAGAAGTACGTAACACTATACTGCAAATTCAAAAAGGTGAACCCTCATTTGGATACGCTGGATATCGGTGGCGGTATGCCGTTCAAGGATTCACTGGTGTTTGATTTCGACTACGAGTACATGATCAATGAGATTGTTAGCCGTATAAAAGAGATCTGCGCTGAGAACGACACGATAGAACCGGATATTATCACAGAGTTTGGTAAATACACCGTTGCAGAAGCATCTGGCATTTTATACAAAGTACTGGGCCGCAAACAGCAAAACGACCGCGAACGCTGGTTGATGCTGGATGGTTCTTTCATCACCAACCTGCCGGATGTTTGGGCGCTTAACCAAAAATACATTTTGCTGCCGGTAAATAACTGGGATAGCGAGTACGAGCGTGTTAACCTTGGTGGCATCACCTGCGACGGTCAGGATTACTACAATCAGGAAGCGCATATGAATAGCGTATTCATGCCTAAAACCCGTAAGGTGCAGTATCTCGGCTTTTTCAATACAGGTGCCTATCAGGAAGTATTAAGCGGATATGGTGGTATACACCATTGCCTGCTGCCATCTCCAAAGCACGTTATCATACGTCGCAATCGCGATGAAACTTTCAATTTTGAAGTATTCGGCGAAGAACAGAATAGCAAACAAGTATTAAAGATATTAGGTTATACTACTTAAGTAGATTACCTAGCACTTCTAAAGCATCGCAAACAGCGATGCTTTTTTGTTTATACATACCCGAGACATGTTACCTGTCGCATTTATAAACGCAGCAACGTACTCAACTAAATAAAACTTGCTATTTTGCGTTATTGAAACAAATTAACTTCAATCATAAATGAGATCAGTTTTACGCGGCGTGCCGGTTGTATTTGTCCTGCTGTTTACATTGAACGCATGGGCGCAAAAAAAAGAAAAGCCGCTTAAGAAAAAAGAGCTCACCCAATTTGTAGATCCATTTATAGGCACAGGCGGTCACGGCCACACTTACCCGGGCGCAGTGGTACCGTTCGGCATGGTTCAGTTAAGTCCAGATACGCGGTTGGAAGGCTGGGACGGCTCATCAGGTTATCATTACAACGATACCACCGTTTATGGATTTTCTCATACCCACTTAAGTGGTACCGGAATTGCCGACTACTGCGACGTGCTGTTTATGCCTACTATTGGCGAACCAAAGCTAAAGAATACCGATTATCGCTCCGGTTTTAACAAAAAGAATGAAACTGCCGCACCAGGCTATTACAGCACCAGGCTTAATAAGTATAACATAGATGTTGAACTAACAGCTACAACCCGCGTTGGTGTACATAAGTACGACTACCCCACTACAGACAAAGCAAATATCATTATAGACCTGCAGCACCGCGACGAGGTTTTAGATTCATGGATAGAGGTGGTTAACGATCATGAGATCCGCGGGTATCGTCGTTCTAAATCGTGGGCAAATGATCAGCACCTCTTCTTTTATGCAAAGTTTTCTAAGCCCTTTAAAACCTACGGCATAGCTCTGAACGATCAGTTACAGCAAGGCAAGAATAAGATGCAGGGTAAAAACATCAAGATGTACATACAATTTGATAACCCCGGCGAGGTAGTTTCCAAAGTTGGTATATCATCAGTAAGTGCAGAAGGCGCTTTAAAGAACCTTGATACGGAGGTACCCGATTTTGACTTTAAAAAAATTGTAAAGGCAGCCAAAGCTACCTGGAACAACGAGCTTAATAAGATACAGGTTGAAGGCGGTGCACCACCGAACTCAAGGCCGGCACAGCAAACCAATGCTTACGGCTATCCTACTAACACAGCTAAACAGGTTCAGCTTCCGGATCAGGCACATAAAAAGCAGGTTATATTTTATACCGCTCTTTATCACTGTATGGTTGCGCCAAATATCTACAACGATGTAGATGGTCAATATCGGGGGCTTGATCAAAAGATACACACGGCAGAGGGCTTTAACTACTATACGGTATTTTCCTTATGGGATACTTTTAGGGCAGAAAACCCCTTATTAAACCTGATAGACCGTAAGCGCACCTCGGATTTCATTAAAAGCTTTTTGGCAATGTATGACCAAGGCGGCCTTCTTCCTATATGGCCATTGGCTTCAAACGAAACCTATTGCATGGTGGGCAACCACTCTATTCCTGTTATTGTTGATGCGTATGCAAAAGGGATAAGAGACTTTGATGCGGAAAAAGCATTTACGGCTATGAAGGCTGCTGTAAACCGCAACCAGTTTGGCTTAGACAACTACCGCAGCACAGGCGCCGTTAACGGCGATGTTGAACATGAATCAGTGTCTAAAACTCTTGAATATGCCTACGACGACTGGTGTATTGCTCAAATGGCAAAAATGCTAAACAAGCCACAGGAATATACCGAGTATATCAAGCGGGCTCAATACTGGAAGAACGTTTTTAACAACGAGAATAACTTCATGCAGGCGCGTGATAACGGTGGTTGGTATGCTCCATTTGAGCCAACGGAGATCAATAACAACTACACCGAAGGCAATAGCTGGCAATACACCTTTTTGGTTCCGCAGGACGTTAGCGGGTTAATGAAGTATATGGGTGGACGGCTTAACCTAGAAATGAAACTGGATGAACTGTTTAGCACCAACGCCAAGCTAAGCGGACGAGAACAGGCAGATGTTACCGGGTTAATAGGTCAGTACGCGCATGGCAACGAACCAAGCCATCATATTGCGTACCTCTACAACTTTACCAACTCACCCGACAAAACACAATATTACCTCAACAGGATCTTAAACGAGCAATATAACGACAAGCCTGATGGCCTGTCTGGTAACGAGGACTGCGGGCAGATGTCTGCGTGGTATGTGATGAGTTGCCTGGGCTTTTACAACATTGCCACAGGTCAGCAGCAATACCTTGTGGGTACCCCGCAATTCGAGTCGATCGTGATCAGCCTGGAGAATGGTAAGCGCTTTAACATCAGCAACCCGGGCGCTACAGTAAGCCGTCAGAATTATTATCTGCAAGGCATGAATCTGAATAAGTCTTCATACAATAAGCTTTACCTGGATTATGAAACGATAGCAAAAGGCGGCGACTTTGAAGTATTCACCGGCAGGTTGGCCAACAAGCTGTTTGTGCAGGATCTGGAAAAGCCAACATCAGCCATTACCGACGAATTAATTGTTCCTAATCCCTACATTATATCGGGTACAAAAACTTTCAAACAGCCTATTACTGTAGAGATTAAATGTGCCGACAGCCTGGCTAAAATTTATTACACACTGGATGGCAGCACACCATCAGCATCATCGGCTCAATATAATAAACCCATACAAATACTGGTAAATACTACGGTAAAGGCGATTGCCTTGAATAATGGCCGGGAAAGTTTTGTAGATCAAGCAACGTTTACTAAAATCCGAAGCGATATCAAATTAACGTTGATTAATAAGTATCTGCCCAACTACTCGGCCCAGGGCGACGAGACTTTGATTAATGGTATACACGGCACAGCCAACTGGCGGCTGGGTAACTGGCAGGGTTACCAGGGAAAAGACCTTGAAGCAGTGATAGACATGGGCCAGAGCAAACCCATAAAGCAATTAAGCCTGGGTACACTGCAAGACTCGCGCGCATGGATCGTATTCCCCAAGTATGTAGAGTATTGGACATCTGAGGACGGCAAGAACTACAAACTTGCATCGAGGGTAAACACAAAGACAGCGGTAGACAACCTTGATGTAAGTACTCAGGAGTTCACTGCCACAGTAAACACCAAAGCCCGCTATATAAAAATAATAGCCAAACAATACGGCCCTTTACCTGACTGGCACGAAAGCAAAGGAAACCCATCCTACATTTTTGCCGATGAAATAACGATACAATAAACAGCTACCGCGCGGTTCTTTTCACCAGTAACTTCTTTTTTAACCATGCGCGTACCGGTTCGTCATATAACTTCAACGCGGCATAAGCAAGCAGTATAAAAAAGAAGAAGAGGCTTACTGCAACTAATATCACCTGCGATGGTTCAGGCTTGGCTTTTATGATCCAGAAGGTATAGACGTAGATGAAGGGATAGTGGGTAATGTAAATGGGATATGATATATCACCTGAGAACTTGCATAGCTTTGCCCATCTGCCATTGATGGTACCTCCTGCCCCGGCCGCAACAATTAACGGAAAAGCAATAATTATTACTGCGGCCTCGTAATAGCCGTTCCATGAGAAGTACGGAAGAGAAAAGAGGATTAATAACACTATTGAACAAACCGTGTAAGCCATAGGTATGCAGATAAGCTTTCCGGTACGATAAAGTAACAGGCCGGCAAAGAAAGGGAACATCATCCGTACCGGAGCTACCCAGATATTAGGATATTGCCCGGGTGTAGAACTACCAAACAAATCTGCAAGAAATTTCGATTTTATTGGCCCATAGCCCCAGCCGGTGCCTACATCACCATGGTCCACAGCAACTACGGTTAATACAATGCCGCTGATGATAACAACTGTCCAAAGAACCACCTTGCTCATCTTTTTGCCAAAAACAGCGTAAATCAAATTGGCTATATACTCTTGCATTAAGCTCCAGCAAGGGCCGTCAAGCGGGTGTGATTCGCCCCATCCCCTAACATCCAGCGGAGCCGGCAGCAAAGTCATACCGATGAGTGTAAGCGCTATTAGCTTCCATATTACTACATGTTGGGCATCTTTAAACGGATCAAACCAGAAAGCTATGACCCCTATGATTGTGCCCAATATTACCAGCGGATGAAGGCGGACCAGCCTTATTTTAAAGAATTCTTTTATGGTCATCCCTTTTGCCCATCTGTCGTCGTAAGCATACCCTACCACAAAGCCCGATAACAGATAAAAGAAATCTACTGCGAGGTAACCGTGGTGAATTGGGTGCTTAGGCATTTCAGGGTAATAGCCTTCTAACAGGTGAAAAATCACTACAAGTAACGCTGCGGTACCACGCAAGCCGTCCAGTATCGGATAATGGGGTTTCATTTTTAAGGTTTAAATTGAGATTGGCCCTCAATATAAGCTTATCAATATGCAAGCGCAACAAATAAATCTAATGCGTTAAAACCTCCTATTTACTTATGAGTTTATTTAATAAACGAAATGTCATGGATAACGATAAAGATTTCTTGAAAAATAACGAACAAACAGACAACGAGACTAACCGAACGGCAAACAACCACGTAGAGGATCCGTCACAACAACTTGGCGACGATCTCTCAACTCAGGGCGATGTAGCAGAATTGAAAGAAAACCTTGGAGGTACTACCAACCTCTCGCTTGATCAACTTAAAGAAGATGACGGTGAGCCTAACGAAGAAGAATAAAAACATTAAAAGCTTCACCTGCAATATTTTGGAATTATGCAGGTGAAGCTTTAGTTAAGCCGTTTAGCGTAGATCAGCATAAAATCAGCTGTGTTTAAATTTAGTGTTTCGCAGATAACCATAAACTTTCCAAGGGTAATGCCAGTTTGCCCCTGCTCCAGCTTGCTGTATGCATTTTGCGACATACTCAGTTTGGATGCTACATAATCCTGCGAATAGTTCAGTTCCAGCCTCCGTTCACGAATGATCGTGGCAATCAATTTTCCATCGTACTTCATTAAAGCTCCTTATGAACCGGGTTGATTTTGTTTACTCCGGGATATCAATTACTTACGTAATTAACTTATAAGAAGTTTTATTTACATATCGGAAAACATTTATCTATTCCGGTGACCAATCTGTTCAGCTAATACTCTGACCTTATCTTTTACTGCTTGAGGGCTTATTACTTCCGCGCAATCACCAAACATCATAAACCATCGCACAAAACCTTCAACGGAAATGGTCAGGAAGGTCATTTCCGTCTGTTCGTCATCAACCTTTTCAGACACGAAACCATTGTAATAGCGTTGCTCGTTAATGTATCGCGCAGCTTTATTATCAACTTTAATAACAATGGTCTCCAGCTTTTTCTCAAATGCTGTTTGTGCTATGTACGCTTTTAAGGTAGGATGCTTTCCACTATAGGTCTGATTGATTTCTGTAAGCGCGTGTATACGGTCTGTTCTAAAATCCCTGTAATCTTTACGCATACGGCACCAGGCGATTAGGTGCCAGTAGCTGTCAAGGTAAAACACACCTACCGGCTCTACGTCCCGTTGCGTATCCAGTTGACTATACCCTGCTTTATAATCGATACGAAGTACTTTTTTATCTGCTATAGCATTTAATATACCTTGTAAATGATCATTGCTATTTACCCGGTGCTGGCTATGGCTTTTCAGCACCTCAATACTATTATCCATGCTTTCCAGCAGGTCTTTTTCAGAGGTTTTTAGTATAGCCCGTATCTTGTACATGGCCGATTTATGTTTTGCTGCAGTTGAGGTATCGGTCAGCTTCTCCACAAATTTTTCGGCGGTTAAAAAGGCTGTCGCCTCTTCCCTGGTGAACATAATTGGCGGAAGCCGATACCCTTCCACAAGCGAATACCCCACTCCTGCCTCTCCAATGATAGGTATGCCAGCCTCTTCCAGAGAGCGAACATCTCTATAAACCGTGCGGAGACTTATGCCGAAACGATCGGCAATATCGCAGGCCTTTACCACCCGTTTTGATTGAAGTTGTATTAATATAGCTGATATCCTATCGACACGGTTCATGTCTCTAAGTAAGTAAAATAAACTAATTTAGCGCTATCATAGTTTATCAAATATGAGCGACACCCAAAACGACAAGATCATTACCTTCGATTCTTATTACGATCCAATGCTGGCGCACATCATCCGTACCCGGCTGGAGGATGCCGGTATTCCCTGCTTTATCGCAGACGAGAATACACTTGTTGCGCAGCCATTCTATAATCAGGCGGTTGGCGGAGTTAAGATAAAGATATTCGAACGTGACCTGGAAAAATGCCAACAAATACTTGCAGGAGACAACACCTTGCCTGATGAGCAATAATCGGTATATAACAATTCATAATTGTATTAAAACCGCTACAATTATATTTAATTGGCCGCCTTTCATATCTTAGCCAAATGTATAGCCGTCGCAATTTTCTAAAGTTATCTGCAGCTACTGCCTCACTTGCAGCAGTATCAAAATATACACTTGCAAAACCCGCTGTTAAAGCAGAAGTTGTTAACTATCCTATCGTTATATCTACCTGGGATTTTGGCGTGGCAGCCAACAAGGAGGCCTGGAAAACACTGTCAACAGGTGGCCGGGCGGTTGATGCTGTGGAGGCAGGCGTAAAGATACCTGAGGCAGACATGAAAAACCATTCCGTAGGCCGGGCAGGTTATCCTGACCGCGACGGATTTGTAACACTCGATGCGTGCATTATGGATGAATTGGGCAATTGCGGATCGGTAGCGGGTATTGAGGACATTGCACATCCAATTTCGGTGGCGCGTTTGGTAATGGACAAAACACCTCACGTAATGTTGGTAGGCGACGGAGCGAGGCAATTTGCCATAGAACAGGGTTTTAAAGCCGAAAAACTACTGACCAAAGAATCAGAGAAAGAATGGAAAAAATGGTTGAAAAAGGCCGTTTACTCTCCTAAAATAAATATCGAGAACGAAATGATGAAACCCGGAAGCAAGTACAACCACGATACCATCGGTATGCTGGCTATTGACGCTAAGGGGAACATTAGCGGCGCATGTACCACCAGCGGCATGGCGTTTAAAATGCATGGCCGTGTAGGTGACAGCCCTATTATAGGTGCCGGACTATATGTAGATAACGAAGTTGGCGGGGCCACCTCTACCGGAGTTGGTGAAGAAGTTATACGCAACGTAGGCAGTTTTTTGGTAGTAGAATTGATGCGGCAGGGAATGTCTCCTGAGGCAGCTTGTAAAGAAGCTGTAGATCGCATCATCCATAAAAAGCCAGAGAAATCTAAAGAAATACAGGTGGGCTTTCTCGCCATAAATAAAAAAGGCGAGTATGGTGCCTATGCCTTACAGGAGGGTTTTAGCTTTGCCGTATGCAATAAGGATAAACAGGACCTGATCATTCCTGGTAAAAGCGTGTACAAGGAGGTTAAGAAGTAATGCCACAGCAGGTGATGCTGGAAGTTTGCGCTAACTCTGTCCTATCGGCTATTGCCGCGCAGGAAGGCGGAGCAAGGCGTGTAGAACTGTGCGAGAATCTTTCAGAAGGCGGCACCACGCCCTCCTACGGGCAAATACTGCTGGCTCGTAAACACCTCACTATTGACTTGTTTGTACTTATCCGTCCGCGCAGCGGCGATTTCCTTTACTCGGAACTGGAGTTTGACATAATTAAAGCGGATATACAAAACTGTATAACAGCAGGCTGTGACGGCGTTGTTATAGGTATACTAAATGCTGATGGCAGCATTGACAAGCCACGTTGTGCCGAGCTGGTTCAAATGGCAAAAGAACATGGCCTTGGCGTAACTTTTCACCGCGCATTTGATTTATGTGCTGACCTTTATCAGGCACTTGAGGATGCAATAGAACTTGGTTGCGACCGCATACTTACATCGGGCGGTAAAAGCACCGCCATGGAAGGCGCTAATGTGCTGAATCACTTGATTGAGAAAGCCAATGGCCGCATCATAATAATGCCCGGTAGTGGTATAAACAATAAGAACGTTGCAGACCTGGTTCACTTTACAGGAGCATCAGAGGTACACAGCTCCGCGCGCAGTCATGTCTCGAGTAAAATGATTTACAGGAACGATCATATTTTGCTTAGCAACGGCTACACGGATGAACACGGCATAGATGTAACAAGTGCCGAGCTGGTAAAAGACATAATTGAAGCTGCTAATAGCTAAGTTTTACAGCTAGTTTATATTGATTTAATAAGCGCTTGTTAAAAACTGTAACTAGCAATAAAATCTATTTCATTTTACAATAAAACCATCGTTGCGTACATATTTTGGGTATTTTAGCCGCTGATGATACCTGTGATTTCTAAACTACCCCAAACTGGAACAACGATATTCACCACCATGTCGGCCCTGGCCGCAGAGGTGGGTGCTATCAACCTCTCACAAGGATTTCCTGACTACGAAAGCTCACCCGAACTGATTGAACTGGTTACCAAAGCCATGAAAGATGGGCACAACCAGTATGCTCCTATGCCGGGCCTTATGTCGCTCCGGGAACAAATAGCCATTAAAACAGAAAAGCTTTATGGTGCCGTTTACAACCCGGACACAGAGATAACGGTAACCGCCGGTGCCACTCAGGCTATCTTTACGTCTATAAGCGCCCTTATCCATCCAAATGATGAGGTAATTATCTTTGAGCCCGCTTACGACTGCTACGCGCCCGCTATTAAGCTAATGGGCGGTGTAGTAAAATCACTTGAGCTCGATCCGCCAAACTACCGCATAGCATGGGACATGGTTAAAAGGCTCATCAACAACAAAACAAGGATGATCATCCTCAACTCTCCGCACAATCCTACGGCCACCATCCTGAGTAAGGAAGACATAGATGAGTTAAGCGCCCTTGTAAAACACCAGGATATTTTGATACTAAGCGACGAGGTGTATGAACACCTTGTTTACGACGGCGCGCAGCACCACAGTATGGCCCGCTATCCCGAACTGCAGCAACGCAGTGTTATCGTTGCTTCGTTCGGTAAAACGTACCACGCTACTGGCTGGAAAGTAGGTTATTGCCTCGCCCCTGCCTACCTGATGCAGGAGTTCCGGAAAATACATCAATTTCTGGTGTTCAGTGTAAACGCACCTATGCAACACGCCATTGCAGAATACCTGAAAGATGAAAATACTTATTTGGGTTTGCCAGATTTTTTCCAGCAGAAAAGGGACTACTTCAGAGAAGGCCTAAAAAACAGCCGTTTTAAGATACTCCCGTGTGCCGGATCATATTTTCAATCAGTCAGTTACAGTGCTATTTCTGACGAGAAAGACAGCGATTTAGCTATTCGTTTAACCAAGGAGTTTGGGGTCGCTGCTATACCTGTTTCGGCGTTTTATCGTAAAGCGACAGACAACCATGTATTAAGGTTTTGTTTTGCTAAAAGGCAAGAAACGCTCGATAAAGCCGTTGAAAGATTAATTAAGGTTTAACCTTACTGCTAAATTTACGTACACTTAACTTAGCCGTTACCTAACATCTGCTCTTATGGATAATTTAAAAATTACCGTTTACCAGGGATATTTATTTTGGGAAAATGTCGATAAAAATCTTCAGAATATAACCCTAAAATTATCCAACATACGCGAAAAGACCAATCTGATCGTATTGCCCGAAATGTTCAATACCGGCTTTACCATGAATGCTGAGGCGCTGGCTGAACCAATGGGCGGCAGAACCATGCAGTGGATGCATACAACCGCACAAAAGTACGATGCAGTTGTAACCGGCAGCCTTATTATTAAAGAAGAGGGTAAATACTACAATCGATTAATATGGATGCGCCCGGATGGCACTCACGAAAAATACGACAAGCGCCACCTCTTTGCCTTAGGTAAAGAGCATGAGACCTATACTGCCGGTACAGAAAAACTGGTGGTAGACCTTAATGGTTGGAAAGTAAGCACTGCTATATGTTATGACTTGCGTTTCCCGGTATGGCTGCGCAATGTAGATGAAGCTTATGATGTTTTGCTGATAGTTGCCAACTGGCCCGAAAAGCGGGCTTTGCACTGGCGCACGCTCGTTCCGGCAAGGGCTGTAGAAAACCAAAGCTATGTAATCGCGGTAAACCGTGTTGGGCACGATGCTAACGAAATATACCATTCCGGAGACTCTACCTGTATAGATCCTAACGGAAAGGTAGTTTATTACAAACGTGATGAAGAGGATGTATACACGTTCTCTATTATTTATGATGAAGTTAAAAAAACGCGTCGAGCCCTGCCTTTCTTAAAGGATGCGGACGAATTTAGTATAGAATAGCCAGATATAACAACAATACTCAATGAAACAATAAGGCCCTTATCATACGATAAGGGCCTTATTAATATCTTAGCTTAGGCTAATTACTCAGCAACAGCTTCTTCAGTATCAGCAGCAGCTTCTTTCTTTGCTTTAGGAGCTTTCTTTGCAGGTGCTTCTTCAGTAGCAGCAGCAGCTTCTGGTGCCGGAGCAGCAACTTCTGCAACAGCTGCAGTTTCGAAAGGAACTACAGATACGTATGAGCGGTTATCAGCTTTCTTTTTGAAGATTACCTGACCGTCAGCTAATGCAAATAAAGTGTGATCTTTACCTAAACCTACGTTAAGGCCCGGGTTGTGTTTAGTACCACGCTGACGAACGATGATGTTACCTGCAATAGCTGGCTGACCACCGAAAATTTTGATACCTAAACGTTTGCTATGTGATTCGCGGCCGTTTCTTGAACTACCGGCCCCTTTTTTATGTGCCATTTCTTAATTTCTTTTGTGACCAGATCAGATCGGGTCGGTTAAAATTTAATTATAATGTGATACCGGTGATCTCTATCTTGGTAAACTGCTGGCGGTGACCATTTTTCTTTTTGTAACCTTTTCTTCTTTTCTTTTTGAAGATAATTACTTTATCACCTTTTAAATGAGACACGATCTTAGCTGATACTTTAGCGCCTTGTAGGTCTGCACCTAACTTAAAGCTACCTTCGTTTTCTGCTAATAACACGCTGTCAAATTCAATACTAGCGCCCTCATCCCCCTGTAAACGGTGTACAAAGATCTGCTGGTCTTTTGCAACTTTAAATTGCTGTCCGGCTATACTTACTATTGCGTACATTGTTATTTATTATTGTTTTAAATTTTGAGGTGCAAATATAGATATTAATAATTTAAATATCAACGTATTCAAAACTATTTATCGTACCTGGCAGATGCTTCGGTCAACTTACCTTGTATCTCTTTGATCAGGCGCTCGTTAGCATCCCTGAGTTTCTCATGCCCATCGTAATTGGCATCGTAAATTACGCGCTTGCTTTTGCGCTTATAATTAAACTGCACTATAAAACGGGGAACGTGCTTTTTGGTAGTGTCCCCTATTTCGTTACTCGGGAAATCCCAATAGCCAAGTTCAGCTGCCTTACGGTGAAGGTATAATAAGTCGTCTTTGGTAAGCCAAAGCTTTTTCTTTACTATAGAGTCTTTTTTGTTTACGAACTGGTACGCGCCTGTTTCAGAGTTGTACTTATTAAAAAGGCTGTCGCGGTAGCCATATTCTATGGTAAATGACTGGAACTCCGAAAACTTATACGGCGCGTTCTTTACCATCATACCATAATAGTAAACACAGTACAGCAGAAAGGGCACAGCAACGCTGAGGATAAAAAATATTTTTTTGGAACGTAAGGACATTTAGTTAGCTAATTAATGATTTAAAAGGCTGCAAAATTCGGCATTCAAAAACGTTATCCGAAATAAATCACTAATTATCCAGCTCTCCCTCCCATTTGCTCACTACGGCAGTCGCCATAGCGTTACCCAACACGTTGGTAGCAGAACGGCCCATATCCAGTAGAGGGTCTATGCCGATAAGTAGCGCCAGTCCTGCTTCGGGTATGTTAAACAGCGATATGGTACCCGCTATCACCACCAGCGATGCCCGCGGTACGCCCGCAATACCCTTACTGGTAAGCATGAGCACTAACAGCATAGATAGTTGTTGTTCAAAAGAAAGGTGTATACCGTAACTCTGCGCCAGGAACAGTGAGGCGAACGTCATGTACATCATGGAGCCATCCAGGTTAAAGCTGTAGCCCAGGGGCAGTACAAAGCTTACAATCTTATTATTACAGCCAAACCGCTCCAGCTCCAACAATACTTTTGGGTAGGCAGCCTCACTGGTGGATGTACTAAAAGCTATGAGCATGGCATCTTTTATTCTGCCAACTAATTTGAACGCGCGCTTTTGTAATACAGCAAAACCTGCCAGTACAATCACCAGCCACAGCAGCAACAACGAAAAGTAAAACTCACCTATAAAAATGGCGTAGGTAGATAGTATCCCCAATCCTTGCTTGGCAATAATAGCTGTAATAGCACCGAACACTGCTAGCGGCGCTAATTGCATAACATAACCTGTAATCTTTAATATAACGTGTGCAATTGCATCCAGAGCCTTAATTACTATTTGGCCTTGCTCGCCAATGGCTGCTGTTGCCACACCAAAGAACAGTGAGAAAACCACTATCTGTAGTATTTCATTGTTGGCCATAGCCTCAATAAAGCTTTTTGGGAAAACGTGGCCGATGAAATCGCGAAGCGACAATGCAGTTTTTTGTATACCTGTAGAAAGGTGACTATCCGGTAGCGGGAGGTGCATGGCCTCCCCCGGGCGGAAGAAGTTCACTAAAACCATACCCAGCAACAACGACACCAGCGTAGCGCTCAAAAACCAAAGCAATGTTTTACCGCCAATGCGCCCTACCGATTTGATATCGCCAACCTTGGCTACACCTACCACCAGCGTGGTGAAAACCAGTGGCGCCACAATCATCTTTATCAACCGTAAGAAAATGTCACTTAGTACAGTAAAGCCTGTAAGTTTATCCTCACGCAGGGTGTCGTTTTCTTTCCGAACTTTTACCTGTGCCGCGCGTTCTGTTTTAAGTGCTTTAAAAGCGGCGGTTGTAGTATCAGGCATGGCTAGCACCTGTTTATCAATGGTTTTAATGGCTGCCTCGGCAGTGCTCATTTTTGCATTGATGCTGTCAATAACCGTTTTATTATAAATATAACCGGCAATTACGCCGAGTACCAGAGCTAAGAAAATATATAATGTAAGTTTGTTTTTTTGCATTTGGTTAGTTCAGTTTGCTAAACTACAAAAATTACTATGTTGCGTAAAGTTTAATATACGGCCCTAAATGAGTGTTACTACCTACGGTTTACAACAAATAAAAAAGGAGCTACAACACCTGTCCAAAGAGGATTTGGCCGAGCTGTGCCTGCGCCTTACCCGCTATAAAAAAGAGAACAAGGAACTGCTGGCATACCTGCTCTTCGAATCACATAACGAGCACGACTTTATTGAAAGTGTAAAGGCCGAAGCTGGTTTCATGTTCAGCCAGCTACCGCCTCAAAACTACTTTGCAGCCAAAGCACTCCGTAAAATATTGAAGTTGTTGAGCAAGTACATCAAGTTTATTGGATCTAAAACTGCTGAGATAGAAATGTTGCTTGCCTTTTGCCATGGCTATGTACAATATGCGGCAAAGCAATCATCCTACAAACCTATCAGGATGATACTTACCCGGCAACTGGAAAAAATAAAGGTATCCATTAGCAAACTGCATGAAGATTTACAGCATGATTACACGCAGGATTACAACAACTTACTGGATGATGCCGGCAAAAAACTGCCGTGGTTCAATAAAAATAGTTATGTGTTGTAACAATTACCTATTGCCGAAGTCAAACCGACAAACATCTAAACTATTAACAGGTGGCCGATAATAAAGAAGAAGCTTTCCGTAAGGTATATCAAGCCAATTCAAAAAAAATTTACCATTTGTGCTACGGTTATACCGGCGACGACGATGCCGCCAACGACCTGTTGCAGGAAACCTTTTTAAAGGTTTGGCAAAACTTGCACAAGTTTCGTAACCAGGCACTCATATCCACCTGGATCTATCGCATAGCGGTGAATACCTGCTTAACTTATTTGCGGTCGGAAAAACGGCAGGCAAAAGACGAGCTAACACCGCAAATAGCCGAAACCAAACGCGAGGAATTCTCTGAGAAGAACGAGCAGGTAGCACTGCTTTATAAGTGTATATCCAAGCTGGAGGAGTCGGAAAGGATTATTATAACTATGGTGCTCGATGAGTTGCCATACCCCGAAATTGCAGACATTTCGGGCATATCAGAAGGAAACCTGAGAGTGAAGATATTTCGTATTAAACAGAAGTTAACAGAATTATACAACCATTATGAAAGACTTTGATCATTTGATGATGGTTTGGCAGGGACAGCCAAAACAGGAGCCGGCAGCGGCAGACGAAGTATTAAAGCAGGTTAAAAAAGGAATGAACAGTATTACCCGCAACTTATTTTGGGGTATTACGGGCATGATTGGAGCACTTGCCGGGATAGTGGCAGTAATGCTTTTCTTTGTATTCACCTCTTGGGTAACTTACGCGGGCATGGCCATCATTATATTAACCATGGTAGTTTATGTAGTGATGATGATACGCGATTACCGACTGATACACCAGCGGGATGTAACCACCCATCCTACCGAATACCTGCAAAGTTTAAAAGAGTACCAAAAAAGCCGCACTAAAATTTACGGCTGGCTATATTATTTGTATGTGTTATTGTTGAGCATAGGTCTTGCCATGTATTTTTACGAAGTGCTGGCAAGTGCATCAATAAGGTTTAAAGTAATTGCTTACGGGCTTACCGCTGGCTGGTTGTTGTTCTGTACTTTCTACCTTAAAGGCCGCATATTCGCCAGTGAGCAGGAGAAGCTTAACGTAATGATAGATCGCCTGGTGAGGTTACAGGAACAGTTCGACTAAGTACACGTCAGCAATAATTAGCTATCATGTCACCTATAATTTCAATTGAGCGAGTACTGTCTAATGACGTTGATCGGCTAATGCAGTTAAGCCGTCAAACGTTTTTTGATGCATTTGCATCCCGCAACGGTCAGGAACAAATGGAAGGTTTCGCCCAAACGGCATTTACAAAAGAAAGCTTTACTCAACAGCTAACTAACCCTAAATCAGAATTTTACTACGCCCTTGTTGACGGGAATATAGCCGGGTACATCAAACTAAACTTCTATAACGCTCAAACAGAGCTGCAGGACCCTTATACCATGGAGCTTGAGCGCATTTACCTCTTAAATGAATACCAGGGGATGCAAATTGGTTCGCAATTGCTTCAATTTGCTTTAAATACGGCTTTGGAGAGAAATCTTGATTATATGTGGCTGGGTGTTTGGGATCAAAATCATGATGCGATACGTTTCTATCAACGCCAAGGCTTCAGCGTGTTTGGCAGCCATCCCTTTTGGCTCGGTAACGAAGAACAAACCGACTTGTTGATGAAGAAAGAATTTTAAGCCATGAAAATCTATCTTCTAAATTAAATACTTTACCCAACGGTAAACATTTTGTTTTTGGCAGTGGTTATACCTGCATGAAAATGAAAGTATTGCTGCTGACAACCGCCGTGATGAGCATGGCAACATTGTTACCCACTTATAAAGCATCTGCACAGTCAAAGCTTGAACCTGTATTTTCTGATAACACTTATGAGTTAACAGGCGTAGCTGCCTCATCAACAGGAAGGGTATTTGTCAACTATCCACTATGGTCATCAACTTATAAATATGCTTTGGTAGAAGTGCTTCCCAACAACCAGGTTAAGCCCTACCCTAACGAGGAATGGAACAGCTGGAAGCCAGGTGAAGACGGTAAAAACAAGTGGGTGTGTGTACAATCGCCCTACATAGATAAAAACGACTTTATGTATGTGGTTGATCCTGCATCGCCCAAGCTGGAAAAAGTTTATCAGAACAGCAATAAAGTAGTAAAGATAAATTTAAAGACCAACAAGGTAGAACGTACGTACTTTTTCACCGGAACAACTGACAACGGCAGTTATTTAAACGACATCAGGGTTGATGTGAAAAAACAAGTTGCTTACCTAACCAACTCAAATGAAGGTGGTATAGTAATATTAGATTTAAATACCGGCAGCAGCAGGCAGGTTTTACAGGGACATAAGTCAGTACTTTCCGACCCATATTTCAAATACATTATTGATGGCCGTGAGCTTACAAAGGAAGGCGTTCCGGCGAAATTCAATTCAGACGGACTGGCATTAACGCCCGACGGAGCTTGGCTATACTACAAATCAATTACTGATCATAAGCTGTACAGGATTAAGACCGCCGACCTGCTGGACAGTACTTTAACGAGGCAGCAGCTTGCGGGCAGAGTGAATGACCTTGGCAGCAATTTCCCAAGCACAGATGGTATGATTTTCGACCAGGACGGCAACCTTTATTTTGGCGATCCTCAAAACTATCGAATGGTGAAGATATCACCTGACTTAAAAGTAACCACATGGATTTCGGATAAACGCCTGATCTGGCCTGATAGTTACTCTATTGCCAACGGCTACCTTTACATTACCACATCGCAAATAAACAAACAACCCGATTACAACAACGGCGTTAATAAACGTACCTCTTCATATATGGTATTTAAAGTAAAGCTTAAGTAAGAGTTTAACGCGTATTTATAAGCAGATTAGTCTATTCTGATCTCAAACTCTTAACCGGGTTCATCAGTGCGGCTTTTATTACACGGAAACTTACTGTGACAAGAGTTATAATTACAGCAAGCATGCCGGCTACTGCAAATACCCACCAGCTTATTGTTGTGCGGTAGGCAAAGTCCTGCAGCCATTTGCTCATTGCCCACCATGCTGCAGGGCATGCAATAACAGCTGCAATACCCACCAGTTTAAGAAAATCGGTTGATAACATGCCAACTACGCTGCTAATGCTGGCACCTAGTACCTTCCGTATACCAATTTCTTTGGTGCGCTGCTCTGCCGCGTAGGTTACTAAGCCAAACAAGCCTAAACAAGCAATAAGTATAGCAAAGAATGCAAAAGACATGAAAATTTTACCGGTATTTTGCTCTGAACGGTACAAGCGGTTGAAGTCGTCATCCATAAACGAAAAGTCAAAAGGTTGGCCGGCCATGTTTGCGTCGGCTTTATAGTAAATATCCTTGATGCGGTTGATGGTTGAAGAAACGTTCTTAGTATCTATCCTGAAGGCCATCGAAGCGTTGTTGGTCCTGAGCCGCAGAAGAAGCGGCTGCACTTTATTACGCAGCGATCCGGTGTTAAAATCTTTAACTATACCAACTATTTTATGAGGCGTTACCTGGTCATCGCCAGACATGTATATACTTTTATTCAGCGGGTCTCTGAGTCCGAGCATAGCTACAGCCGACTCATTAATAATAACAGCATCAGAATCCGTCTTCATCGCCGGCGAAAAATTCCTTCCTTTCGCTACTCTCATTCCAAGCGTTGGTATATAGCCGCAGTCTACTTGCCATGTTGCCAAAGACAGGGACTGTCCTGCGTTAGACCCTTCGTTAGTGTGGTAAACCTGGGTTTGTGTTTTTCCTTCTGTAGGTAAAAAACCGGTGGTAGTAATTGATTTAACATCCGGCAGGTTCAACGCTTCTTCTCTAAATGCTTTTATATGATTACCGAGTGAATATGTATTCCTAAGCACAAGTACCTGCTCCCTGTTATAACCGAGATTTTTATTTCTGATATAATCCAGTTGAGTATAGATGACCAGCGTACCTACAATAAGGACAATAACCGCGGCAAATTGGAAAACTACAAGCCCGTTACGAAGAAAACTGCCTTTAAAACCTGAGGTAAGCTTTCCTTTTAAAACATGTATAGGCTGAAATGCCGACAGGTAAAATGCCGGATAAAGGCCCGCCAGTATGCCTATTATAAGCGCGGTTGCGATCAGCACAGGAGTTGTCCAATTAGATGGCGATAAATTGATCACAAGCTGCCTGCCTGCTAAACCGTTGAAATAAGGCAACAGAACCATGGCGACAGCAACAGCTATTAACAGCGCCATGAAGCTGGTGAGGACAGATTCTGTGAGGAACTGGTAAACAAGGGATAACCTGTTTGAACCTAAAACTTTGCGTACGCCTACTTCTTTTGCTCTCCCGGCAGAACTTGCAGTGGAGAGGTTAACAAAGTTAATGCAGGCTATTACCAGGATGAATATAGCAATGATAGTAAATATGTATACGTACTGAATATTGCCTGCGGGCTCCAACTCAGTAGTTAATGGAGAATGGAGGTGTATTGCTGTTAAAGGTGTTGTAGCAAACCTAAAGTGATCGCCTTTTTGCTCCAGCGCAGCAATTGAAGTGTGTATAAACTGCTGCAATTCGGCATCGGCATATTTGCGGGTTGCTTGCTTTAGATAACCATCAAGTTGTACTTGTGTAGTTCCTTTACGCACCAGGACATAGGTATTGAACTCAACATTGGTCCACTGGGTGCTGCGGCTTTCCGTGTTGCCGGTCATTGATTTTAAAATGTTAAAATGGATGTGCGACTCTTCGGGAACATCTTGTAAAACGCCAGTTATCTTATAGTCGTCGGTATTATCCAGGTGCAGGGTCTTCCCTATTACGTCTGTTGAATTGAAATACTTAAGTGCAACTTTTTTAGTGATAACGATCGAGTGAGACTCCAGCAATGCTGTCTTGGGGTCACCAGCCATCATGGGCAAAGTAAATACGGTAAATATGTTAGGATCCACGTAAAAGCTATTTGGCTCTATTATGGTTTGATTGCCTTTCCTAACGAGTGTTTTCCCGCTTTCTTTTATGCGTGTAGCTTGTTCTACGCGCGGGTACTCCTTCATCATAATTGCAGCCAATGGCGCAGGCGACTCCCGATCTTTAAAAACGCTTCCATTTACTTTAAAATCTGAATATACCCGGTAGATGTCTGCCGATCTGGTATTGTACTTGTCGTAGCTCAATTCCTCTACAACAAATAAGGTGATCAGTAAACAAACCGACAGGCCTATAGCCAGGCCAAAAATATTAATAGCAGAAAATCCTTTATGGCGCCAGATATTACGGGCGGCTATTCTAAAATAGTTTTTGAACATGGTTATAGTTTTTTTAAGTAGATGATGATAGTAAAGGGCTATTCTGATCGAAGGCTTTTTATTGGGTTTGCAAGCGCTGCCTTTATAGACTGGTAACCCACCGTTACAAACGCAATAACAATTGCTAAGCCACCTGCGAGCAGGAACACCCACCATTGTATGTTTATGCGGTAGGCGAAACCCTGCAGCCAGTTAGTCATGGCGTAATAGGCCAATGGTGAAGATATCACAACTGCTATCAGCACCAGCTTCAAAAAGTCTGATGATATGAGTGCAACTATTCCCGGTACGTTTGCACCCAGCACGTTACGGATACCAATTTCCTTCAGGCGTAAACGGGTAGAGAATACCGCCAGGCCAAACAGACCTAAACAGGATATGAAAATGGTGACAAAAGTAAATGCTTTTAAGATGTCACCAGTGCGTTGGTCCGCCTTATACATCTCTTCAAACTCCTGATCCAGGAAATGGTACTCTATTGGCGCGTTAGGGTAAAAGGTGTGCCATTTAGCTTGCACGGCTGCAATGGTTGCCGCTGTGTTACGGTCATCGGTCTTTACCAAAACTTTAGCAAACCAGCTATATTCCGGGAATATTACAATTGGCGATATCTTATCGTGCAATGAGGTGAAATTGAAATCTTTGGCAACTGCTTTTACTATCCCCATCCTGCCGTTAAGACCAATATGCTTCCCTATTGCCTGCTCGGGTTTCCACCCCATTGCCTTAACTGCTGTTTCATTCAGGATAAAGCTGTATTTGCGAAGGGAGTCTTCTTTTACCCTTACCTGCTGTTCGTCGCCCAGGTCAAGGTCGCGGCCCTGCAGCAGCTGAATACCCATTGTGCTGATAAAGGTCTTCTCTACCGGCATTGCAACAACGGATAAGCTGAAGTCAGCATTTTTACCGTCGGCAGAGTTTATGGAGTAACCTCCGGTAACGTTTATAGGAGAGTTATAAGTAGCTGTGGCACCTTTCACGCCGGGTTGCTGTGCAACTTCGTTCTTGAATGCTTCAAGTTCGTTGTAGCCCATGCCACCTATGTCTATTACCATTACCTGCGAACGGTTCATACCCGTATTAAGGTGCTGGATGTATTGAAGCTGGCTGCCGGCTATCAGCGTACTGATGATAAAGAATACCGAGACAATGAACTGGAATACTACCAGCGATTTACGCAGCGCATTGCCACCTGCCGACCCGGGCGAACTGCTCTTTAGCGTAACCACAGGTTTAAACGCTGATAGGTACAGCGACGGATAAGTACCTGCAAGCAGCGTTACTAATATAAATAACGTGGTTATAGCAAGTACCAACCAGTTGATGTTCCATGTGCTAAAGCCAAGTGTTTGCCCGCTAAAGTTGCTGAACCACGGGAAAGCAAGACCAGCCATCAGTAGTCCTATTAACAGAGAAGTAAGCGTAATAATGCCTGCCTCGGTAATAAATTGGAAGAATAGCTGTTTACGCTGCGCGCCCATTACTTTACGCACGCCTATTTCTTTGGCACGTTCTGCAGAGCGGGCGGTAACCAGGTTCAGGAAGTTTACGCAGGCCAATACAAGCAGTATAATAGCTACAGCACCCAAAATGTAGATGTACTTTACGTTACCTGATGGCTCCAAACCATAACCCGCTTCCGAATACAGGTGCACCTTTGTAAGTGGCTCCAGCGTATACCACTGGCGTGCACCGGGGCGTACCTCTTCTTTAAGCCTGCTTTTTGTAAAGGCATCAATTTGCGCCTGAACTTTAGCAATGCTGGTGCCTGGCTTCAGCAAAAAGTACGAGTAATCGCTTGATGAGTTCCACTTTAGCTCTTTAGAACGGGGCATAATAGCGTAGCTGGCAAGTACGTTAAACTTTATCTGCGAGTATTCGGGTACATCTTCAATAACTCCGGTAACAGTAAGGTTAATACCATCAAGCACTACTACTTTACCAATAATATCATCGCTGCCAAAGTATTTCTTTGCGGAAGATGCTGTTAAAACTGCAGAAGCAGGTCCGTTTAACGCAGCTTTCCTGTCCCCCCTTACAAACTTAAAATCAAAGATGTTAAAGAATGATGGATCAGTCACCAGCACCTTCTTTTCTTTAAACAAGTTATCTCCCAGCTTTATAACCGATGGACTTGAATTGCTGTAAGGGAATATTCGCACGGCGTCTTCTATACCGGGTATCTGTTGTTTAAGCACCACAGCAGGCGCAGTCGGCGTCACTGCAAATACCCGTGGCTCGGGGTCGTCAGATGATTGATAGCCGCTGGTTAATCTGGCTATGCGGTTAGCCTTCTCGTGAAAACGGTCATACCTTAACTCGTTAATAAGATACGTTGCTAAAAGCATGAAACAGCAAATGCCGACTGCAAGCCCGGCCACGCTGATGATAGAAGTAGACCTGTTTTGGGCCAGGTTGCGCCATGCTGTTTTTAAGTAGTTTTTTATCATATCGTTATGAATTCAACAGATCCGATTCTATTTGATTTAAGTCCCTCTCCTTTAGGAGAGGGATTGGGTGAGTCTTCGGGCTTTACTCGCTCCTCAAACTCTTTACCGGATTCACGAGCGCAGCTTTAAGCGCTTGCGAACCGATGGTGATCATACCGATAACAATGGCGATTACAGTTGTATAAGCGAATATTGTCCAGTCTATATCCCTGCGATAAGCAAATTCCTGCAGCCATTTGTTCATCAGCCACCAGGCTATCGGCGATGCGATTACCACCGATACAATGATCAGTTTCAGAAAATCAACCGAAAGCAGGCTAACTATTGTTTTTACGCTTGCGCCCAATACCTTGCGTACGCCTATTTCCTTAGTGCGCTGCTCTGCACTGAAAGCAGCCAAACCGAACAAGCCCAGGCAGGAGATTAATATAGCTACTATAGTAAAGTAACTTACTATCGCCGCCAGGCGGGCATCTGCTTTATAGTTCTTGTTGAAATCATCGTCAAGAAAGGAATAATCAAAGGGGTCATTCTGGTCGTACTTCTTCCAGGTTGCTTCTACTGTTTTCAGCATATCAGCCATGTTGCCGGCTTTTACGTGTATCATCATGTAATTGAAACCGCCTGTACTTAAACGGAAGCCATACGGGGTAACGGGCAGATGAAGGTCTTCGTAGTGAAAATCTTTAACCACGCCTACAATGTTGTAGGATGAGCTTTGATCCTGGAAGTTGTTCAGTATCTTTTTACCTACAGCGTCTTTGGGCGATGCAAAGCCTAGCTCTTTTACAGCCGTTTCATTGATGATCATCGCATTGCTCGTGTCAGACATAAATTCTTTGGAATACAACCTGCCGGCAACGGGCTTGATGTTCATTGTGGTGAGAAAATCCGGATCCACATAGTTCATCCGTGTGCGCTTGCTTTCTGCAGAGGTTTTGCCTTCTGCATACATAAGGTTGTCGCTCGGGTTGAAGATGCCCGGGTAGTAAGCCGAACCACCGATAGAACTCACGCGGCTATTGCTCTCCAGGTCGGCTTTGATAGCTGCGTAGGCGTTTTTGGAGGTGGTTGTTCTTAGTGGCAAAACTATCTGCTGTTCTTTGGCAAAACCCAAATCTGTGGTGCGCATATAGTTCATTTGCCTGGCAATAACTACTGAAGCAATAATAAGGACTGCCGATATAATAAACTGGAACACTACCAATCCCTTACGTACCGCAACTACAGCCAGCGAGTTGGTAAGCTTGCCTTTAAGCACCTTAACCGGGTTAAAGGAAGACAAGTAAAACGCCGGGTAACTACCTGCCAGAACCCCTGTCAAAAGTGCCATTAACAAGAAGCCGATCAGCATAGTGGTGTCCTGCGGGAACATAATTGCTATGTCGCGCCCGGATACTTCATTAAACACCGGCAGCAATATTAATGTAATAGCGAGTGCGAATACAAAAGCAATGAGCGCCATCAGTATAGATTCGCCAAGGAACTGACGCACCAGGGTAGATTTCTCCGCACCCAATACTTTCCTCACCCCTACTTCTGACGACCGTTTTGAGGACCGCGCGGTAGACAGGTTCATGAAATTGATACAGGCAATAACCAGCGTGAATATCGCGATGGATAACAGCACGTACAGGTAAGTTTTGCTTGCAGCCGGTGTTACGTTGGTGGGCACCTCGCTGCTCAGGTGAATATCCCTTAACGCCATTAAGCTCTGCTTTTTGCCGAAACCCGAACGCGCCAGGTCCTTACCTGCATATTTATCAATAAACGCCGGCAGCTTAGCTTCCATGGCGGAGGCACTGGCGCCCGGCTTAAGCAGCAGGTAAGTGTAAAACATATTGTTGTTAGCAAAATTGGCACCCTGTTGCTTTATATACTTCTCCATTTCGCCCCCCATGAAGGAGAGGTAAAAATTGCCATCTATATGTGATGGTGTATTGCCTGTTTTAAATACGCCTGTAACTGTATAGTCCTGTTCGCCGTTGGTATTGCTGTTAACATGAACTACTTTGTTAATGGCAGATTGTGAGCCGAAGAGTTTTTGTGCCAGTTTTTGTGATAGCACAATAGTACGCGGGTTAGCCAGCGCGCCGTCAGGTTTTCCTTCTACAAAGTTGTAGGTGAACATTTTAAAGAAGGATGCATCTGCCAGGTAGCCTTTTTCTTCAAGAAAGGCCTTTCGCTCACCATTTGGCTGATTGTATTCTACAATGGTCTTATCCTCTGTAAATAGCTTTAGCAGTCGCGCCGTTTCCAGTATTTCCGGGTACTCCTGTTTCAGCGCGCCCGCCATTGGTGCAGGTGTGTTAGCCATTTTGGTGGCCGACTGCCCCTTCATCACAAATGCCGTAATTACCTGGTAAATGTTAGCAGCATTCTTATGCTGTGTATCATAACTGGTTTCATAATTGAGGTATAGCGCAATAAGCATGCAACACGCCAAACCTACCGAGAGACCAAAGATGTTTATGAACGAGAAGAACTTGTTCTTCATGAGGTTGCGCCACGCAACTTTAAAATAGCTCTTTATCATACAATTATTGATTACACAGATATAATAATTTAAACCATTTATAGCCCCTCTCCTAAAGAGCGGGGCTAGGGTGAGGCTTCGGGTTTTACTCGCTCCTTAAACTCTTTACCGGGTTCACCAAAGCTGCCTTTACTGCCTTATACCCTACCGTTAACCAGGCAATACCCAGCGAACCAACAATAGCCAGTACGAACACGCCTGCGCCAAGTGATATGCGGTAAGCAAAGTTTTGCAACCATTCTGACATAGTGTACCACGCCAGCGGCATAGCTATTAAGAACGCAACAGTGATCAGGATCATGAACTCTTTAGAGAACATAAGCACTATACTGGCTACCGAAGCGCCAAGTACTTTTCGTACACCAACTTCTTTAGTGCGCTGAACCGCCATATACGACACCAAACCGTATAAGCCAAGACATGAAATGAATATGGCTATGCCCGCAAATACTTTGTAGACTAAGGCCAGCTGGTTTTCCTGCTGATAAAAGCGTGCTATGTTTTCGTCCAGGAAATAGCCCGTATAGGCATACTCCGGATACGTGCGTTCCCATAGGGCTTTTATATCTGCAGCCGTGCGGCTTAAATTAGTGGTTTGTATCTTTACGCCTGCTAATGATTCATATCTTTTCCTTGGAGCTATAACTATTGGCTTAACCGCGTCACGCAAGGAATTGGTTTTAAAGTCTTTTACTACCCCCGTGATTGGCGCCCAAAAGCCACGCCCGCCTAACTTCACTGTTTTACCAATTGCATCCTCAGCTTTTTGGATGCCTAGTTTATGTATGAAGGTTTCGTTCACCACAACCTGCCGTATAGTGTCGCTTTGGTCGTATCCTTTACCCGCAGCAAACTTAAAACCGAAGGTTTTGAAATAGTCCGCATCGGCAAATTTCAGGAAGGTGCTAAACGTTGGATCCTTGGGTGAGTTGTTAAAATAGAAGTTCTGGCCCCAGTTGTTGTCTGACGACGGCGCATCTGACGCAAAGCTTACCGCCTTCACCTGCGGGTTTTGCAATAACTGCTGTTTAAACGATTCTATTTTGGTCAGGCTCACGCTGTCGGTATAGCCCGGAAGGATCAGTATGGCATCTTTGTTGAAGCCGAGGTCAGCCTTATTTACAAAATCCATCTGGCTCACGGCTACCAATGTGCCTATGATAAGTACCTGCGCTATTACAAACTGCGCTACTACCAGCGCCCTGCGCAACGGTATACCACCAATTGATGCAGCAGTGATCTTATTTTTTATGGCCAATACCGGCTTAAAGCCTGATACTACCAATGCAGGGTAAATGCCGGATAAAAGGATAACAGCTACAAAAACAACCAGCAAGAACAAAACTGTGCCTACGTTGAAAAGGCCGATATCATCAGGCACACTCGCTATGTTCTTTAGCTGAGGTAAAGCAAGTTTAGCAAGGGCGGCGGCAATTAATACGGAGAATAAAACGATCAGCGCTGTCTCTCCTATTACCTGGAAGATAAGCTGTTTGCGGCTGCTACCCAATACCTTGCGAATACCCACTTCTTTTGAACGGCCTACCGACTGCGCAGTAGACAGGTTAATGAAGTTGATAGACGCCATCACAATAATGAGGATGGCAATAAAAGAAAGCGTTTTAATGGTGGCCTTACTGGTAAGGTGGTCTCCCGTGGTGTCGCCTACCCTGGTATCGAAGTGCAGTTCAGATAGTGGCTGCAGGTAATGCACTTTGGTAACACGGGTTTTATCCTTAGTGAATTTAGCTGTGAAAGGGATAAGCCGGCTATCCATTTGGGCGGCAGTCATACCCTCAGGCAGCATTGCAAATACCTGGTGATTGCTGCTTAACGAATCCCAGGTTCCGTCCCAATTATAATCTGCCGGGTGTTCTTTCCAGGTACTGTAAGATACCAGTACTTTGAGCGGAAAATCAGTGTTCTCTGGTGAGTCTTCGATAATACCTGCCACCTTAAGCGTAAGTACGTTATCCATACGTAAGGTTTTACCCATTGCGTTCTTCCAGTCACCGAAATATTTGGTTGCGGTGCTCTTATCAATAACCACCATGTTGGGCTGATTCAAGACATCTTTACTGCCCTGCAGCCATTGGTGCTGAAATATATCGAAGAACTGCGGCTCCATAAAGAACACGCCGATTTGCTCTGTAAACTTCTTGGCGTCCGCCGCATTATTAGGGTCTGATCCGGGAACCGTGAGCTGACTGCCGTAACTGGTGTTGAACGCGGCAAACTTTACCTGTGGAAAATCAAGCCTTAATGCCTCTACAGCCGGCACGGATACACCCGGATTATAAGTCACCCCGTCTTCGCCCTTCTGCTGGGTAATAATGTGGTAGATGTTTTTGTAATTGGGGAAGCTGGTGTTAAAGCTTAACTCAAACTGCAGTATTACGAAAATGAGCAGACAGGCGCTTATGCCTACGCTCAAGCCCGCTATATTGATGAAGGAGTAACCTTTATGGCGTACAATATTGCGCCATGCTATTTTAAAGTAGTTCTGTAACATAAAACCGGTATTTGCACTAACTTAGTTAATGCCGTACCAATTTTATAAATAACTGTATAACAATATCTTGTGAACTATTAACCATGTACACTATGTACGCAAGTGTAACACACACTGTTCGGTAACGATACAGTGGTTGGGTGCATGTAAAAGTTTACAATGACTTACACATCTAAATTTTCGATGTCGTATTTAATCGTTAGTGGTGGAAGGAAGAGTGCACCTTAGATAGGTCAAAGGGGCAACTCAGAGTACTTTAAGAATTAACGCTGATTTTTAACTTAGCTGCACAATGCACGAATATACTAACTATCTTGAAAAGTGGCTGACCTTGCAGCGCACCGGCCTGGAATTGGTTGCACAACTTCCTCCACCTAAATTTGAATCTTTGCAATTCCACACCAAGGACATTAATGTAGAAAATTATAACAGCTGGATTGAAAAATTACTTAAAAAAGGGATTAACAATCAAATGCCTGTCTTGTACTATTTTAATATAGAATCTACCTTTGACTGCAGCAAAATTCATTCGCATATTAACGAGATGAAACGTAAATGCGAAGGCTCGTCGTTGATAATGCTACCAAAAATAAATCCTACTCACAATGAAAGCTCATCGGTGCTTTATGTTGGTAAAACTAACAGTAATTTTCTGCATCGCTTTAAAACCCACATCGGTATTACTCCAAACAAGATATATGCCTTACAACTCGCTCAATGGGCAAAAAACTTTGACTTGAAGCTGACTCTTTATTTTGCGCCTTACTCTTTACCTAAGGAACGACTCAACCTACTGGAACAAGTCGAACACGTCTTCCATTACAGTTTAAAACCGATACTCGGGAGGTCTGGTCATTGATGTATTGTGACTAACACCACTAAAAGCCGAAATACTTTATATAAGTATTCAGGTCCTTGTCTCCCCTTCCGGATAGGCATATTACAACATTATCGCTGGCTTTAAGGGTCATCTTGTCCAGATAAGCCAATGCATGCGCGGTTTCAATTGCCGGTATAATGCCTTCCATCTGTGAGCAAAGCAAGCCTGCCTGTAAAGCTTCGTCGTCGGTTATGCTTACGTAGGTCGCACGGTTTATTTTATATAAATGCGCGTGCTGTGGCCCTATGCCCGGATAATCTAACCCTGCCGAAATGGAATACGGTTCTTCTACCTGTCCATCCGCTGTTTGCATTAATATGGTACGGCTGCCGTGCAACACACCTTCGCGACCAAGAAACGTGGTAGCTGCAGAGTGACCGCTATCTACACCTTTTCCGGCGGCTTCTACTGCTACCAGTTTTACCTCCTCATCATCCAAAAAATGGTAGAACATACCCATGGCATTACTGCCACCACCTACACACGCCATAACATACTGCGGCAATTCGGTACCGGTTTGCTCCAGTAATTGTTTTTTGGTCTCTTCGGATATAATGGACTGAAACTTGGCCACCATTTCCGGGTAAGGAAACGGGCCTACTACAGAGCCTATAATATAGTGAGTGTCAACAGGGTTACCTATCCAGTCGCGTAGGGCTTCGTTGGTGGCATCCTTCAGCGTTTTACTGCCAGATGTTGCCGCTACTACCTTTGCGCCCAGCATTTTCATGCGTGATACGTTGGGTGCCTGCCGCTCAATGTCTATCTCGCCCATGTAAACCATGCACTCTATACCTTTTAACGCACAAACCGTAGCGGTAGCAACGCCGTGCTGGCCGGCACCCGTTTCGGCAATAATGCGTTTTTTACCTAAACGCTCGGCTAAAAGTATCTGTCCTATAGCATTATTTATCTTGTGCGATCCTGTGTGGTTAAGGTCTTCCCGTTTAAAAAAGATGTTAGCACCATACTTTTCCGAATACCTTTTTGCATGGTATAACGGGGATGGCCTGCCTACGTAATCGCGCATCAGCTGGTCAAACTCCGCTTTAAAGCTTTCATCGTTTATGATCTTGAGGTATTCCTGCCTTAGCTCTTCCACGTTGGGGTACAGCATCTCGGGAATGTATGCTCCGCCAAAATCACCGTAATAACCCTGCTCGTTAACTCCGTACTTCATCTCTTAATTTCTTAAATGCGTCTTCTAATTTTTTAATGTCCTTGACCGCCGGTGATACCTCAAACTTGCTGTTAAGGTCTACCCCGTAAAACATCGGGTGCTTAATATTTTTTACCTCGTCTATATTGTCGGGGCTTATCCCGCCCGATAGAAAGAAAGGCACACTGCCGGTGTATTTATCTAATATTGTCCAGTCGAAAGTTTGTCCCGAACCGCCACGCGCAGCGGTCTTGGTATCAAACAGGAAGTAATCTACTACGTCATAATAAGGCCCCAGTTCGGCAAAGTCAAAGCAGTCGTCCACACCAAATGCTTTAATCACTTTAAGGCGTGCCTTTAATATCTTACAATCATCCGGGCTTTCGCAGCCGTGCAGTTGTACGGCATTAAAGCTATAACGTTCTATCAGCTCGTTTATCTCTTCCAGCGGCGCGTCAACAAAAACGCCGGTCTTCAGAATACTGTCGGCTATTGGTATCAGGTCGCTCTCCTCCATACCCTGTATATATCGCGGCGACCTGTCATAACAAATAAATCCCACCAGGTCAGGGCAAAGTGCCGCTACCTTGCTAATATTATCCGGAAACTTTAATCCGCATACTTTTATTTTCATGCTATCAAACGTTTAAAGCTGGCCAACGCTTTCTTGCTGATAAGCGCCGCCTCTGCTTCGTAAAAACAATCGGCAAAGCTTTTGTTTGGCGCAATGGTTTGGATAGCAATAGCGGCGTTGCTTAGCACCACATTAATTTGCGCGGAGGTGGCATCGTCATTAAGTACCTTCATAAATATATCTGCAGATTCGGCAACGGTGTGCCCGCCGGTAATATCACTTTGCGCAAGCTTCTCAAAACCCAACTGCTCAATACTGTTAATCTTTTCGCCTTCTGCCGAGAAGGTCTTGAAATCGCAGGTAAGCGATATTTCATCGTAGCCGTCAAGTGCGTTTAGGATCGTGTATTTAATGCCTGACTTTTGATAAAGGTAAGCGTACACCCGCGCCAGCTCCAGGTTAAACACACCCACCATTTGGTTTTGCGGCCGGGCCGGGTTAACCAAGGGACCAAGCATGTTAAAGAATGTTTTTACACCCAGTTCCCGCCGTATGGGTGCTACTGTTTTCATAGCCGGGTGGAACAGCGGCGCATGCAGAAAACAAATGTTCGCCTCGTCTATACTTCGCTTGAGTTTGTCGGTATCGTTGGTAAACACATAGCCCAGGTGCTCCATCACGTTTGACGATCCGCAGCCTGATGATACACCATAGTTGCCATGTTTGGCCACCTTGTAACCTGCCCCTGCTACCACAAAAGAGGCCAAGGTCGATATGTTAAAGGTATCCTTACCGTCACCACCGGTTCCGCAAAGGTCTACAAGTTCGCCATTTTGCAAATCTATCGGCAAACAAAGTTCCAGCATGGCATCGCGGAAGCCTTCCAGCTCATCAACGGTAATACTACGCATGCAATAAGCTGTCATAAAAGCTGCCATCTGGGAGTTGTTGTATTGCCCAAGTGCTATGTTCTTGAGTATTTCTTTAGACTGCTCCCGGCTGAAGGTCTTATGTTCGAAAAGGTGGTTAAGTATCTGTTTCATGAGCCTTGTCCCTTGAGGGGTTCTCTATTTGTTTATTTTACTTAGTTAGTACCCGTAAACCTCTTTTGAAAAATCCGGATACAAGAAAGGGCCGCCTTACGGCAACCCTTCCAAAATATCTTGTGAAAACAAAAATGAGGTTGCCTTACGAATTCTCGTTAAGCCACCACCAGTTATTGTTAATTACGTTCGCGTTCATTACGCAGCAAATATGGAAATACTTTTTTCTAAAAACAAGCTTTATAATACTTTTACAACCGTAGGTTTGCACATTTAAGCGGAACAGATTTTCATTGGTAAAAACAAGAATAAAAGTGGTTTAAAAAAATGTGGTTTTTGCAGATTTTTGCTCGTGATTTTCATTAGAGCTGTCATTAGCATCAGGGCGCCGCTAAGAACATGACATAAAGATAAGGATTACAGTTGAAAAATATGGTGACAAGGTTTTGTCACCAGGCAATATAAAACCTGGCTTATAATTAATTATTTTGCTGATACAAACATGGCAATACGCGAACAAAAAGTAAACCCGGAGAACGACTTAGGCTTTGGCCCTCAGCCGGTTATCAAAAGTCAGCCGCTTATTAACAAAGACGGTTCCGTCAATGTAAAGCGCAAGGGGCTAGCCCTGTTCAATACCGCAGATAACTACCATAACCTCATTAAAATGAGCTGGGGTAAGTTCTGGTTTATTGTGTTGACCGGCTACCTTATAGCCAATCTTTTCTTTGCAACTATCTATGTATCAATAGGAATGGATAGCTTTCAAGGCGCTGATGGTGCTACACCGCTCGGGCATTTTTTGGATGCTTTCTTCTTCTCAGCGCAAACTATTTCAACTGTAGGCTACGGCCATATCAACCCTAAAAGCGTGACTGCCAACGGAGTAGCTGCCATTGAATCAATGGTTGGTTTACTGGCGTTTGCCCTGGCAACAGGTTTACTTTATGGCCGATTTTCAAAGCCATCAGCAAAAATTGTGTATAGTGATAATTTGCTAGTGAGCCCTTATAATGGTGACCATAAAGGACTGATGTTCAGGTTGTCTAACCTCCGCCGAAACGTTTTAATCGACTTGGGCGTGGAGGTGATATTCTCCTACAACGAAATAGTAAATGGCAAAGCTACACGTAAATTTTTCCCGTTAGAACTTGAGCGAAAGGAAGTTAGCTTACTTACCCTAAACTGGACCATTGTACATCCGCTTGATGAAAACAGCCCCTTGGCAGATGCTACGCCTGAAGAGCTGGAACGTACCCAGGCATCTTTTTCGGTACTGTTAAAGGCTTTTGATGATACCTTTTCGCAGACCGTACACTCCCGTACCTCTTACACCTATGCAGATATGGTTTGGGGGGCTAAGTTCATACCTATGTTTGACCGCGAAGAAAGTGGTAGGATTGATCTGGATATGAGCAAAATAAGCGTTTACAAGATGGTGGATTAGTCGCATTTGCCCACTGCTATTGCCGCTTTTACCCGTTTGCATGTAATGATAAGGCCTAGATCTTTGATCATCAGCAACAAAACATGAACACAGTAACAGTAACTACCGAAGTAAACGCGTCTATAGAAACTATATGGCAACTATGGAATGGGCCTGAACACATTATGCAATGGAATGTAATGTCCGATGATTGGCATTGCCCGGGTGCGGAAAATGATCCCAGAACTGGCGGCCGGTTTAATTTCATGATGGGTTTAAAGGATGGCAGTTTCAGCTTTGACTTTGCGGGGCAGTACACAGATGTGATAGCTAATCAGCTGATGTCGTACAGTTTAAATGATGGCAGGCGATCTACTATCCTGTTTACGGGGAGTTCTCCTGTAAGGATTACGGAGACATTTGAACCTGATTCAAGCATGCCTGCAGAGGATCAGAAACAGGCTTGTCAATCTGTCCTCAATAACTTTAAGATATATGCCGAGAAAGCTCTGGTTTCCAGCTAGATCTCGTAAAATTCTAAAGGCAAACCATCAGGGTCAGCAAAAAAAGTAAAGCGCTTACCGGTGGTTGGGTCTATGCGAACAGATTCAGCAGGCACTCCGTTTTCATTGATGTGAGCAATAGCTTCATCAATGTTGTCTACTTCAAAGGCCAGGTGCCTTAATCCAAGCGCTTCCGGCTTGGATGGCCGTGCAGGCGGATCGGGGAACGAGAAAAGCTCTATCTGGTATTGCCCGCCAACTTCAAGGTCTAGCTTGTAAGAGTTTCGCTCTTTGCGATACACTTCCCGAACAACCTTCAGTCCAAGCACTCCGGTATAGAAGTGCTTAGACCGCTCATAATCTGAACAGATGATTGCGACGTGCTGTATCTTGTTAAGCTTGAGCATTATGCTTCGCCCAGGCTTACGTGAAGCACACTATCGTAAACCATTTTGATATCCATAATGTTGCCGAACAGCTCGCCATCAATATTAGTATTACCTATGGCGTTTACAGTACCCAAAAGGCTAAACTCAACCTCGCTGGTAGCCATCATTTCTACAAAGCGCTCCTGGTCATCAGGTGCAATACTTACCACTACCCTGCCCTGCGCTTCGCCAAATAAGAACGCGTCTTTACGGAAGGCATCATCTGTTACAATGTCAAACCCTAGAGCATTTGGCAGGCACGATTCTACAAGGGCGATGTATAAACCACCGTCAGCTACATCGTGAGCTGATTGCACAACCTTGTGCCTGATAAGTTCTTTTACAACCTGGTGCATGGCATATTCCTTATCAAGATCGAAGTAAGGAGCAGGCGCTTTAACCACTTTATGGTATGATGCAAGGTATTGAGATGAAGCGATATCGTTTTGGGACTCGCCTATCATATAAATCAAATCACCGGGTGACTTAAAGTCAAGCGTCATCATGTTTGTACGATCATCCATTACACCCAACATACCGATGGTAGGTGTCGGGAACACAGGACCCTCATCACTGGACTGATTGTAAAAGCTTACGTTACCACCTGTAACCGGTGTTTCAAACTTGGTACAAGCTTCGCCCATACCTTTAATAGCACCTACAAATTGCCAATATACTTCGGGCACATATGGGTTGCCAAAGTTAAGGCAGTTTGTTATAGCTACAGGCTCGCCACCTGCACAGGTAATATTACGGGCAGCTTCTGCAACGGCTATAGCGGTACCCTTCTGCGGGTCGGCGTAAACGTAACGGGAGTTGCAATCGCATGTTAATACAATAGCTTTCTCGGTATCCTGTACAGCAACCACGGCAGCATCGCTCGGGCGATTGGTAGTCATTGTAGAATGGCCGATCATAGAATCATACTGATCCGTTACCCAACGCTTTGATGCAATGTTTGGATTTGCTATCAAATGCTCGGCAATATCTACTAAGTTCTCCGGCTCGGCTATATCTTCAATTTTAAACTTTTGGTTCTCTGCATAGTAAGCTGGTTCGCGGTACTCGCGCTGGTAAACCGGCGCGCCGCCACCTAACACAAGATCGTCGGCAGGAACGTCAGCAACCTTTTCGCCATTCATAAAATATTCAAGGCGTTTTGTATCAGTAACCTCACCTATTTTAACACAGTTAAGGTCCCATTTATCAAACACGGCCTCAACTAAGGCTTCTTTACCTTTTTCTACCACAATCAGCATACGCTCCTGAGATTCAGAAAGCAATATCTCGTATGGTTTCATGTTCTCCTGGCGCATAGGTACACGGTCCAGGTGTATAACCATGCCGTGCTCGCCCTTGGCGCTCATTTCTGAGTTTGAACAAATAATACCTGCGGCACCCATGTCCTGCATGCCTATAACCGCGCCGGTCTTAATAACCTCCAGTGTAGCTTCAAGCAACAATTTTTCCTGGAACGGGTCGCCTACCTGTACGGCAGGAAGATCGTTTACAGAATCTTCAGTAATGTCCTTTGACGCAAAAGCAGCACCGTGAATACCGTCTTTACCGGTAGCAGAGCCAACAATGTAAACCGGGTTGCCTACTCCGTAAGAAGTTGCAGATACCGTTTCACCTTCTTTAACAATACCTGCTGAGAACGCGTTCACTAGCGGATTGATGTTAAAGCAATCATCAAAGTAAAGTTCGCCACCAACTGTAGGTATGCCGAAGGCATTGCCATAATGGCTAATACCTTTTACCACGCCTTTTACCAGCCATTTGGTTTTATCTAATTTAAGATCGCCAAAACGCAGGGAGTTCATCTGCGCAATTGGCCTGGCGCCCATGGTGAATATATCGCGGTTAATACCGCCTACACCCGTTGCTGCGCCCTGGTAAGGTTCAAGCGCTGACGGGTGGTTATGTGATTCTATCTTAAAGGCGCAGCCAATGCCACCACCAAGATCAACTAATCCGGCGTTTTCTTCACCCGCTTTTGCCAGCATGCGCGGGCCATCCTTTGGTAGGGTCTTGAGCCAGGTAATAGAGTTTTTGTAAGAGCAGTGTTCGCTCCACATTACCGCGAAAATGGATAGCTCGGTAAAGTTGGGTACGCGGCCCATTATCTCGTTTATTCTGTCGAATTCTTGCGGTAAAAGGCCCAGATCTTTGGCGGTTTCAACGGTGGTTAATTCCTGCTGCTCCAATGTAGTTATCGTTTAGATGAAAGGATGCGCAAAGGTAGAAAAAAGCCGTGAAAGGCGAAAGGTAAAAGGCGAAAGCTTACGCCAGACGTCAGTTAACGTTCCTCTTTCCTATTAAGAAAAAGCTCCGGCGACTCTATGAAGTTACCGGAGCTAAACTAAACATTAAGACTAAATGGGAATTTACTTAAGTAATCAGGTTAATTATTACTTCACATCTACTAAATACTTATGCTACTAAATCCCCACCGGCCATTATTCTACTGGTAACTGAAAGTTTATAGGAATCTGGTATCTTACCCTTACCGACTGGCCGTTCTGTTTGCCAGGCTTCCAGGCCTTAGCTAACTTAAGTACCCGGGCAGCTTCCTGGTCAAACCCGTAACCTGCTCCTTTTACTATAGTGATATTGCTGAGCTCACCATTTTTTTCGACAACAAAGCTTACTATAACTTTGCCGGATACTCCCGCATCCTCAGCCTGTGAAGGAAAATGCATGTTTTTTCCTAAGAACTTAGAGAATGCGTCGAATCCGCCCATAGGCTCGGGCATTGCCTCCAAACTTTCAAAAGGCACCAGTTCATTTCCGGTAAACGGCGGAGCAGCTGGTGGGCCCACAGGGCCATCTGTCGGCGGTGCTAGTGCAGGACCATCTACACCTTTAGTGGTCGTGCTGCCAATATCACCTTTAATCTGGTCAATGACCGGGGGGTCTTCAGTTACGGTCTGCTTTGTCACTACAAAAGAGGTATATTTTGTAGTAGATGATGCAGGTAGTTGTTTTGCAGGGCTACTTTGCTTTGGTTGCTTCGGTTGAGCAATTTTTTCAGGTTGGATTATTTTAATGACCTTATCATCCATTTTTACCGGAATCATTTTAACAACATCTTCTATCGGCGTATATCGAGCAATAATGAAAGCAACTGTGCATAAAAATGCAACTGTGCCAAAGGTGTGCCCCATAGCTTTTGCCATAGTAGAGGAATAGCTGTTTCGCAGTTCGTAAGCGCCGTATTCCTTGTTGCGGTCAGTAAATACAACATCAAGCCACTCGGTGTTGTACAAATCAAATTTTGTGTTTAGCATAACGTTTAGAATTTAATTTTCTAATATAACGATATTGCAACACAAAAGGTTGTCATTAACTAAACTTTTACCAAATTATTATTTGTATTATCTTTAATTTACAAATTTAATATGGTGAAACTACTTTTATTAAAACTATTATTTGGATACGATTACCACTTTTCTGTATCAACTTTCTTCAAAACCTCAACCTTCTTTAAAGCTGGCACTTTATCCATCTCTTGTTTCAGCAGGTCAGCTGTTTCCTTACAAGCAGCAGCAATTTGTATTAAGTAACTTTCCGCATCCTTTGCAGGCACTTTAGAGGATAGTTTTTCCGCAGGTATTAATATACCTGGTACTGCTACCATATTGCCATACCTGTCTATCTTATAAGGTGTAAATACAAAATCGGTAAACTTGTACCGGTATCTCGCATCTTTGGTTTCAATGGACAGTTTGTAGGTTACATCTCCGCCTTGTTTTTTTGATGCAAGCGAACTGGTATACACCACGTATCTGCCTTTTACTGTTATGGCATTTTGCGTTTGGTTTTTCGCCAGATCACCATTGTAGTTCTTCTTTACGAAACTTAAACCACGCATGTACAGACTATCGGCATTGAGACCGGCTTTTTCCACCACTGCGTAGTAAACGTTTTTATTGTTCTCATCTAATTGCAGGGATTCTGTTTGTGCAGACGCAATGCAGACGGATGTTATTAAAATAAGAAAGAGGATGATTTTTTTCATACAATAAAGATAAAGCCACCTGTATAAATACAGATGGCTTAAAGATAAACTTAATTATTAGTCGCGGTATTTTAGAAGGCGTAAACTGCAGCAAGTACAAACTGTGATGCAGATTTCTTGCCCATTAGGTTTTTGTTTACGAATGATTCTGTATTAGCATGATCAAGTCTTACCTCAGGAATAACGGTTAGCGGGCCAGCTTTAATGTTTGATGTTAAAGTAAACGCTTTAACACTTGGCCCACCATCTTTATACTTAAAGTACTCCCCTCTTAAACCGAAGGACACTGCTGAACTGGCTGCAATCTGCGGATACAAGGCGACACCCTGGAAGCCGCCGTTGCTGTTAGGCGCGTTAAAATCTGCAGCATTCAGTCCCAGTTTAAATGCACTGGTAATTTGGTATGCGGTTGTAAGATCAACCTCCGTACCCGATGTACTCCCAGACACCAGGTTCAGGTAAGCGGTCCAGCCGGTTACCGGGCTCACAAACAACTGTGCGCCAAATGTAGACACATCCTTAGTGGATGTATAATTGTTCCAGCTGTCGTTAAAGATTCCCGCCATCAGGCTTACCTTATCAGAGAAAGCGTAGGTACCCTTTAACCCGGCATTTTGGAATGGACCGTTGGTAAACAGGTAAGACGTAGAGTAGTTAAAATTACCAACAGGCGATATTACCTCGTAACCTACGAAGGTGGCCATGTAACCACCTGTAACTGTAAATTTGTCGGTAAGATCGTATGATACGTAAAGGTTTTGAATATGAAACGACTGTCCATTACTGCCGGCATCAGGTATAGACTGCGCCTGACCACGCGGACCAAAGCTTAGCTCTCCTACAAATGCTGCTTTACCTACCTTTTTCTTTAAACCAAGATCTATCATACCGATTGATACAGAATTTTGATCGCTGGCAAAGCTGGTACCAATGTTTGAGCTATTGGTAGCTGGGTTTCTATAACCGGAAAAATCGTATTTGTAGTAAGTGTCAACGGACCCTGAAATCACCAGCGGCGGATCCACTTTGGGCGCCTCCTGTGCGTTGGCTGTAAACGTTGCGGCTGCAAATAAAGATAAAAGTAAAAGTTTTTGTTTCATGATAAAGAATTTGTTGTTTATAGTAATTAATTGTGGGTTGCATATTAACAATCGACAAAAACACTCAATCAACTACAATTAAATCACAAGGAGCTTAATACCATCAACTTTTCTCACCAATTTACCCTCACACCTACTTTATCCATCTCAAAAGCTTCTTTGATTAATAATAATCTCTATAGATTTTGTATTACTTATCAATTTTTCATGAAAATAGATATTTAACAACTAAAAACAAATTAATATTAATAAATAATAGCAAAAAATATAATTGCTGAATAATAAAAGCTTGTAAAGTCAACAAAAATCATAAAATATAGCACATATTATGATTAGCATTTTTAGAAAACAGAATTAAATAGATTATGCGCCAAAAAACATTGCAAAAGTTAGATAAATACAAGATAAAAATGGAAATGATAACGATTATAAATTTTAAATAAACCAAAATATTTTAAAAATGTAAAATTTAAAGGAATTTTCAGCGGATTTTGGCAGGTGCCGCAATGGTGAGACCAACAATGCTTAGTAGTATTATTTTAGGAGAATTTTTACTTTTGGCGTAACCAATTCTTATACCATGCCCAACATTCGCTTCCAGGCACTTCGAGACGCAAGTAATCGCGAGATACCAGAACTAAAAACACCATCAAGCAAAATTTCAGACTACTTCGGCGCTAATGTATTTGATAAGCACAAGATGAAAGAGTATCTATCATCTGAAGCTTTCGCCGGAATTGTTAATTCTATTGATAACGGAGAAACTATTCCGCGTGAGCTTGCCGAACAAGTAGCCTCCAGCATGCGCTCCTGGGCGATGAGCAAAGGCGCCACCCACTACACACATTGGTTTCAGCCGCTTACCGGCAGTACTGCCGAGAAGCACGACGCCTTTTTTGAACCTACCGCAGATGGTGGCGCTATAGAACGCTTTAGCGGCGACGCTTTGGCCCAGCAAGAACCGGATGCATCCAGTTTCCCCAGCGGCGGTATACGTAATACTTTCGAAGCACGTGGCTATACCGCGTGGGATCCATCGTCACCAGCCTTTATCATAGGCCGCACACTTTGTATACCAACCGTATTTGTATCCTACACCGGCGAGGCACTGGACTACAAGGTTCCTTTACTTAAAGCGCTTAGTGCTTTAGACAGAGCTGCCGTGGATGTTTGCCACTACTTTGATAAGAGCATTGAAAAAGTTAATGCCTCGTTAGGTATCGAGCAGGAATACTTCCTGGTAGATACCGCGTTGTTTAACGCGCGTCCGGATCTTTACCTTACCGGCCGTACTTTGTTCGGGCACATGTCTGCAAAAAACCAGCAGTTGGAAGACCACTATTTCGGTTCTATTCCCAGCCGTGTGTATGCCTTTATGCAAGACATGGAGACAGAGGCATTGCAACTGGGTATACCGCTAAAAACGCGTCATAACGAAGTTGCACCCTCACAGTTTGAATGTGCACCTATATACGAGGAGATAAATCTGGCTATAGATCATAACCAGCTATTGATGGATATTATGGATCGTGTTGCAGCCCGCCACAACTTTAAGGTGTTGCTTCACGAAAAACCATATGCGGGCATAAACGGCTCTGGCAAGCACAACAACTGGAGCATGATTACCAATACCGGTAAAAACCTGCTGTCGCCCGGAAAAACGCCAAAGAATAATCTCCAGTTCCTTACTTTTTTTGTGAACACGATAAAGGCTGTGCATGAGAATGCCGATCTGCTTCGTGCATCTATTGCATCGGTTAACAACGACCATCGTTTGGGTGCTAACGAAGCACCGCCGGCGATTATATCCATATTCCTGGGTAGTCAGCTTAATGATGTATTAGATGAAATAGATACCTCCCGCCTAAGCAAAAAAATAAAAGAGGAAAATTCACTTTGGCAAGGCATTCCTAAAATACCACAGATATTAAAGGACAATACCGACCGTAACCGTACGTCGCCATTCGCATTTACCGGCAATAAGTTTGAGTTGCGCGCAGTAGGCTCATCAGCCAACTCTGCCAGCCCTATGACCATATTGAACCTGATAGTGGCAGATCAGCTGAAAAAATTCAAGTTTGATGTAGATAAGCTGATTAAGAAAGGCGAGAAAAAAGATGTAGCGTTAATGACCATCATCAAGCGATACATTAAGGAGTCGAGAGCTATCCGCTTTGAAGGTAATGGCTACAGCGAAGATTGGGAACGCGAAGCAGAAAAGCGCGGGTTAGCAAACATCAAAACAACTCCTAAAGCACTTGACGCGCTAATATCCCCTAAAGCGGAAGAGCTGTTTGAGGAAACAGGCGTGTTCAGCAAGCGCGAGGCACATGCCCGCCATGAAATATTACTGGACAGCTTTTACAAAAAGCTGCAGATAGAAGCGCGGGTTATCGGCGAGCTAACGCTCAATATCATCATACCAGCGGCTTTGGAGTACCAAACTAAGCTTATCACAAACGTAAAGGGGTTAAAAGAAATCGGCTTGGATGAAAGTGCTTATGCAGCTCAGCTAGACATCATAAGTCGCATCTCCGGTCACATCAATACGATAAAGAATGATGTAGAAAAGATGATAAGCGAACGTAAGAAGGCAAATGCTATCGAAGACATTCGCGAACGCGCTATCAGCTACGATGAGAATGTAAAGAGTTACTTCCAGCCTATCCGTTATAACGTTGACAAATTGGAGCAACTGGTAGATGACGCTATGTGGCCGCTGCCTAAATTTAGAGAGTTGCTGTTTATCAAATAATGGAGCTAACGTTCAAAAGTGTTCAGCTTTTTTTGTGCCCTATAAAAATGAACACTTGTTTGAACGCTTACATAATCAATGTAATAAATTGTATAAAAAGCAGAATTAAAGCATTTTAAATACTTATTTTTCTTCAGCAACCTTTAAAAACCGCACAGAAAAAACAAGTAAAAACAAAGTAATTTTGGAAGTGATTGTTTTATTACAGGTGTAGAAGTACTAAATGATCTGTCAATTAAAAGAGCGGCTGTCTGGTAGACAGCCGCTCTTTTTTGTTAATGCCTTTAAAGCTAATTGTTCGCGAACAAATCTGTCTGGTGTTGCTGGCTTACGATGATGTCCCGGTATTTTGCCAGCAGGGCAGATTTGGAGACAAACCCAATCAATTTATTTTCTTCAACTACCGGCAATTGCCATACATCAAATTTGTCAAACAGCTCCATCACTGTACTTATATTATCAGTTACCAGTATAGTGGCCGGCGGCGACACCATTATGTCGGCCACGGTCTCATCTTCGAGGTTAGGGGAGAAAATGTGCTTACGTATTTCGTCCATCCATATAACTCCCTCTAAAGCTCCCGAATTATCTAAAACAGGAAAGATGTTGGCGTTGGTATTGGCCAGCAGTTGGTAAAGTTGGGATAGTGGTGTCTGCCGGGTAACAGCAGTAAAGTTCCTGTTTATTATGTTGTCAAGGCTTATTGCATTAAGCATGCTGTAATCCTGCCCGGGGTGTATATTATTCTCATGTACCAGGTGGTGCCAGTACATGTTATGCGGGTTAGTGAGCCTTGATATTATATAAGATATAGCAGACACGATCATGAGAGGAATAAACAACACATATCCGCCTGTTATCTCTGCTATCAGGAATATAGCCGTTAATGGTGCATGCAACACACCGCTAAGCGCACCTGCCATACCCACGGCAATAAAGTTGCTCGTATTTAAATGGATCAGCCCGGTTTGGTTCACACCAAAAGCAACGAATAAACCCAGGAAAGCGCCAGTAAACATAGTAGGCGCAAAAGTGCCGCCATTGCCGCCTGCACCAATGGTGATACCTGCTGCTACTATTTTCATAAGTACCAAGGCGGCTATGAACAGCAACATAAGTAATGGTTCAGATAGCCATTCACCAAAAAAGTTCTCTTCTTTAAGCGCTTCAAGGTTGCCGTTGAGTATAGCCTGCAAATAATGGTACCCTTCGCCAAAAAGGGTTGGAAAAACTATAATGATCAGTCCGAGGATAAGTCCGCCGGTTATTGCCCGCACATAACGGTTCTGTTTTAAGAAAATACCCTTCTCCAGTGTGCCACCAACTTTGGCAATGTAGATAGACACCCATCCGCTCAAAAGCCCAAGCACAACGTAAAAGGGCAAAGCGCTTATCACCCAACCTTCGGTAACCAGGTGAAACAATTGCCCGGAATACAGTACCTTGGATACAACCACCCCTGTAGCAGAAGCAATAAGCAAAGGGATGAATGTAGGAATGGTGATCTCCCCAATCAGTATCTCTAAAGAGAACAGCACACCTGCAATCGGGCTGTTAAAAACTGCAGCGATACCCGCCGACGTGCCGGCGGCAAGCAGCACAGTTTTTTCGTATGGTGTTAAATTAAAAAACTGCCCAAGGCGAGACCCTATTGCAGCGCCCGTACAAACAATAGGCGCTTCCAAACCGGCAGATCCGCCAAAACCAACGGTTAGGGAACTGGTAACCAGGTGAGCGTATACATTATTAAATCTGATGTTACTTCTGTTCTTTTTTATACTAATGAGGATATTACCTATACCTTTTTGCATTTTGTCGCGGTTGATGATGTGCTGCCACGACACGGTTAAAAGTATGCCCAAAGCGGGCAAAAACACATAGATGAAATGGTATGGCAGATGCGACGAAATGTTGCGGCTCAGCTCCTCCATAAAGTGAACCAAAAACTTCAACGCTACGGCAGCCAGGCCACCCAACAGGCCGGCACCAACACTGCAATACATTAAAAAATTGCGCTGAGCTGTGCGGTTTAACCGCCATCGATTGAGTTTGAAACCTAAAGATCTTAACATAGAAAGGTGAGTGCGGCAAATTAACAAAATTACCGCCTAAAAAGGTATTTAGCAGTATATTTGCCCATGACTTCTCCGCAAAGATATGATCAACGGGGTGTATCTGCATCAAAAGATGATGTACACAACGCCATTAAAAATATCGACAAGGGAATATTCCCTAAGGCTTTCTGCAAAATTGTACCCGATATATTAACTAACGACCCGGAATACTGCAATATTATGCATGCCGATGGTGCGGGTACAAAATCATCACTTGCTTATACCTACTGGAAAGAAACCGGAGACATATCTGTTTGGCGTGGGATTGCGCAGGACGCCATTATCATGAACCTGGACGACCTGCTTTGCGTGGGCGCCATTGACAATATCCTGCTATCATCAACCATAGGCCGTAACAAGAACCTTATACCGGGTGAGGTAATAGCCGCTATAATTAACGGTACCGAAGAGATACTTGCTGAACTGCGTGATGCAGGAATAGGCATATATTCCACCGGCGGTGAAACTGCCGACGTTGGCGACCTTGTGCGAACCATTATTGTAGATTCTACTGTAACCTGCAGGATGAAACGCGAGGACATAATATCCAATCACAATATTCAACCCGGCGACGTGATTGTAGGGCTGGCTTCTTACGGCCAAGCTATATACGAGACGGAATACAATGGCGGGATGGGCTCCAATGGCCTTACTTCTGCCCGTCATGATGTTTTTGATAAATCAATTGCCGACAAGTTCCCGGAAAGCTTTGATCCGGCCGTGCCTCATGATCTTGTTTTTTCGGGAAGTAAAAAACTGACCGACCATATAGAAATTGGCGATGGCAAAACCATTACGGCCGGCAAACTTGTACTATCGCCTACCCGCACCTACGCGCCTGTGATAAAACAAATGCTGGATGGTTACCGCAAACAGATACATGGTATGGTACATTGCAGTGGCGGTGCTCAGACCAAAGTGCTGCATTTTATCGATAACCTCCACGTAATAAAAGATAACCTCTTCCCTATTCCACCGTTGTTTAAGTTGATACAAGAAGAATCGGGCACGTCATGGCAGGAAATGTACAAGGTGTTCAATATGGGTCACCGGATGGAATTGTACGTTCCAGAAGAGATAGCAGCAGACCTGATCAGCATCAGCGAGAACTTCGGCATTCCAGCGCAGATTGTTGGCCGTGTAGAAGCTGCTGATAACAAAAGGGTAACGGTAACATCTGAGTTCGGCGTTTTTGAGTACGAGTAACCATTAGTCAAAAAGATAGTGTTATGCACCACATGCTGGAATCTTTAGCTGCACTATCTGAAAGTCGATTGTGGCTGATATTTCTTGCAGAAAACCTCACGGTAACTGCTATTGCGCTTTTTGCCGGTTGGCTTACGTTAAAGTTTTGCAACAAGCCTGTAGCCTGGCCCTCCCGGGCAGAGTTATGGATTTGTGTATTAACCAACCTGGTTAATACTGTAATTACGTACCTCGGCTTCCGTTTGTGGGACTATGGCTTTATTGTTTTCAAGTTCGACTTCTCATGGCTTGTCTTGCCGCACTTTCTTCTGCTATTTGTAGGGATGGATTTCCTAATGTACGTTTTCCATTACTTCATCCATCACTCGTTGTTCTATAAACCAATCCATAGGTTTCATCATCAGTACGAGCACCCCACGCCTATAGACCTGTTTGTGCTGCACCCGCTGGAGACCGTTAGTTTTGGTGCCCTTTGGCTTATCTTGCTTATTGTTTATTCCTTTAACATTTACGCGGTCGCCGTTTATCTCACCGTAAATATAGCCTTTGGCATAGCCGGGCATTTAGGAATTGAGCCGCTGCCGGCTAAGTGGAGAAGCAGCGTTGTATTGAAATTTATTGGCACCTCGTCGTTTCATCACGATCATCATGCCGATATAAATTACAACTTCGGATTTTATACTTCTATTTGGGATCGGCTGTTCGGCACCTTTAAACCTTAACCATTAGCAGCTGAAGTATTCGCCAGCCTCAAGTAAGTACTTACTGCCAAAAAGTAAGCTACCCCGTAAGGCAGCAGCCATGAATATAGCTTGGGTTCAACTGAATAAATTATATATGCATTCCAAAAGTAAACCGGCAAGAATACCAGCGGAAAAATGATAAGGTAGTATTTATACCTGCGTGAGTCTTTTATGAACAACAGGGAGATGAGGAGCAAATGTGCTAAAACCAGCAATACTATTTTTATAATGTCTGTTGTAGCCCTCCCCGGTGTGCCAATAAAAGAAATTGAGGTTACCTCGAGCGCAAGCGTGTGGTAAGGCATGCCTAGCAGAAAACTAAATGCGATGATTAGGAACAGGTAAATACGGAACCGCTTTCTCATACTGCAAAGCTATTAAACTATCTAAAACAAAAAACCCGGACATTGCTGTCCGGGTTTCGTTTTTGTATAAAGTTCGGTTTAGTTGAACAAGTAACGTAAACCGATTTGTGCCTGCCAGCGTGATGACTGTGACACACCATTACCAAATGAGTTGGTAAGCGGTATAAGGTTTGTGTTATCCAGTAACGGGAAAGAGTAAGTTGGTTTACCGGTAGCGGCGTCAACACCTTTGAAAGAAAGGATGCCGGTACGGTTAACAAACTTAAAGTTACCCCAGTTCCTGTAAAGGAAGTTACCGAAGTTGATGATATTGAACTCAAAACGCAGTGTGTTTTTAACTTTACCGGTAGTTTGGTAAAGGTCCTGAGTAAAGTTCAGGTTAACCAGGTGATAGTAAGGTAATACCAAGCCGTTACGCTCAGCATATTTACCACGACGCTTGCTCAGGTAAGGGTCCTGGTTAATGTAAGCGTTCAGCTGAGCCCAAATCTGGCCTGTGCTACGAGGGTCAGTAAAGGTTGCACTATTATCTTTTATCAGCACAATGTCATTAGCATCTTTTGGTACGTAAAGCAGGTCATTGCTGGTTTGTCCATCACCGTTAACGTCGCCGCTGTAGGTATAAGAAGCAGAACCTGCGTTAGCAGCTTCGTAAGTTAAACCAATTGAAGTTGCCAGGTGGCCGATGTACTCTTTACGGTAAGATATAGCACCGATAATACGGTTTGGCTGACGGAAGTTGGTGTACTGTGCAATGTCAGCGTTAGGATCATTAGTAACCGGGCGGTCTCTCCAGGTTGACTGGGCAATAGAACCACCGTCGTTAACCGAACGTGCATCCTGGTAAGTGTAAGCTAAGCTCACATACAGGTTTTTGAAAGTACGCTGTAACTGGCCTGTGATGCTGTAAGTGTAACCTTTGCTGGTGTTCTTGGTAACAATAGCATCAGTAATGTTAGGATTAGCAGCAGTGTTACCGCCCTGCGCAGCAGGAATAGAAGGGTAAACTGAAGTGCTGCTGTAACGGAAACGAGGATCAGAACCAACAAGTGTTGTACCTGTAGTAGGCAATGCAACGTTTACAAAGTATGATGCGTTGATATCCTTGCTGTAAATACCCTCTAAGGTACCTATTACGCCAAATGGTAATTTCTGGTCAACCGCTACGTTAGCACGGAAGTTTGACGGGAACTTGAAGTTCTTATCGTTAACAACCAGGTTGTAAGATGTATTTGCAGCAGCTGTTTTTGGCCTGTTGGCATTAACATCAGGGTTGAAGATCAGGCGAGGATCAGTAGCTAATACGCCACCTGTTCCCGGTACAAGGCTATATGAACCAAACTGCACACCGTTGTTGCTGGCCTGGTTAGATATGTACACGTAAGGAACCGGGCCCTGGAATATACCTAAACCACCACGTACCTGAGTGCTGTTGTCGCCGTTAACATCCCAGTTGAAACCAACACGTGGAGATATCTGCACGCTTGACTTTGGATACTGGTTGGTAAGCACCTGGTAACCGCCCTGGAATTTAGTTAAAGCAGCAGCGTTTGAGTTAAACTCGCTGGTGGTATTAAATACAGGGATATCTGCACGTACACCGTAAGTCAACTTAAAGTTATCGGTCACCTGGAATTTATCCTGTACATAGAAACCGATTGTATAAGATTTAATGTTAGCAAACGGGAACTCGCCGCCCGGCAATGCCGAATAACGGAAATCGTAACGTTTAGCCAAAGGCAAGCCGTTGTTAGCAGAATCATAAAAATCCTGTAAGCTGGCGAAACGGTAACCACCATTATAGTTAGGTGCAAAACCGTTCTTAAACTTGTTTAACTCAAAGCTTGCGCCAATGTTAAACTCGTGCTTACCGGCAAAGTAAGTAAAGTTATCTGATGCCTGGTAGGTATCGGTGTTTAGCAAGTTGTTTGCAGTGAACGGCTCATAACCAAAAGAGGTTAAAGTGTTAGTACCTGATGGGGTTAAGATATCCACCAACGGGAACGCACCACCACCTGGTGAAGAACGGAAGTCGCGCAGGGCCTGGTAACCAACAATCAGCTTATTAGCAAATTTGTCGCTAATGCGGGTGTTCAACTCCATTATACCAATATTAAAGTTGTTGTTGATGGTATAGTAAGAAGAGAAGAACGGCAAAGTTTGAGAACCAGGGCTACGGCTACCCTGTGCACCAGAGTTGCTTGGTGGTACATCACGGAAAGATTTCAGGTAGAAATACTTAAATGATAAAGTATTGTTCTTGTTGATGTTCCAGTCCAGTTTAGCAGTGATCTTGTCAGACTGTGTACGTAACTGGTAGTTTTCAAAAGCACCTGCATCGTAACCGTATTTGGTTTGAAGGAAATCGTGCAGTTTGGTCAGGTCGTCAAAAGAAGCTTGTGAAATACTGCCACCTGCTGACTGACCAGAACGTAAAGCGGTGTAAGATGTAGCGGGGTCGTTTATACGCTCCTGCTCGCCAGATACAAACAAGAATAATTTATTCTTGATGATAGGGCCGCCTAAGCTGATACCGCGTTGATTGTAATCAACACTTGGTTTAAGTACATCAGCAGTCCCGGCGTGTAAGCCAACTAAACCTGCAGAACGTTTGTAGTAATAAACGCTACCTCTGAACTCGTTTGTACCAGATTTAGTAACGGTGTTGATCCCGGTACCTGCAAAACGACCCTGGGTAACGTCAAATGGAGAAACTGCAACCTGGATCTGCTCGATAGCGTCGAGAGAGATAGGCTGAGAGTTTGCCTGGCCACCCAAAGTGCTTGACAGACCAAAAGAGTTGTTAAACAACGCACCGTCAACAGTTAAGTTGTTACCGTTACCGTTACGACCACCAAAGCTGGTACCATTCGCAGATGGAGTTAATTTGGTGTAATCATAAATAGAACGGCTGATAGTTGGCAAACGGTCGATTTGTGTTCGGGTGATAATTTCCTGTGAACCTGTACGTGAGTTGTTGATAACCTTGTTTTGTGTGCTGGTTACCACAACTTCGCCTAATTGAGTGCTGGTTGGCATCAATTTAGAGTCGATCTTGAACTCCTGGCCTAGCGTAAGGTTGATGTCACGCTGTGTTTGGGTGTTAAAGCCGATAAAAGAAAACGTAACGGTGTAAGGGCCGCCTACACGTAAGTTAGGCAAGTTGTAACGGCCATCCACACGTGATACGGTGGCGTAGTTGGTACCGGTTGGGGTGTGCAGCGCCGTAATAGTAACGCCCGGCAGCGGCAAACCCTTCTCGTCAACTACAACCCCTGACATGCTACTGGTTGTGGTTTGTGCAAATGCAGCAACCGCAGCAAACAGGGAGAAGATAAATAGAAGTAAATGCTTCCTCATACTCTGTTTTTTAGTTTAAACGTTAAGTGATTAAAATTTGGCACAAATATAGGTATTCGGCTGATGGCCAATGTTAAGTTTGTGTTAACAATAATTATATATTTATCAACATTTTACAGCTTATTTAGGCAATAATGAAATGTCGATGAAATTTACTTATAATATTTACATCAAACTTGAGTTTATACAACTTGCAGTTGTTACTTTTTTATTAAGGCCTTGTTTATCATTTAACCTTCCTAAAAACAAGGGCACTTTTCAATTCTCCGCTTTTTACTTAGCTTTGGCTTTCCTAATCATAAAATAAATCAAGTATATGGACTACGATCTGATTGTTATAGGTTCGGGCCCGGGTGGCTACGTTGCAGCTATACGTGCATCGCAACTGGGTTTAAAAACCGCTATCGTTGAGAAAGAATCACTGGGCGGGATATGCCTAAACTGGGGCTGTATACCTACCAAAGCGCTGCTTAAAAGCGCGCAGGTATTTGAATACCTTAACCACGCTGCCGATTATGGCATCACCACACAGGGCGGCGAAGTAAATTTTGAAGCAGTTATTAAACGGAGTCGCGGCGTTGCTGATGGTATGAGCAAAGGCGTGCAGTTCCTGATGAAAAAGAATAAGATAGACGTTTTAATGGGTCACGGCTTGCTTAAAAGCAAAGGTACAGTAACCGTTAAGATGAATGACGGCACAGCTAAAGACTTTACAGCTAAGCACATAATATTAGCTACAGGTGGCCGCTCACGTGAGTTACCTAACCTTAAACAGGATGGTAAGAAAGTGATTGGCTATCGTCAGGCCATGGTGTTGCCTCAGCAGCCAAAATCAATGGTAGTAGTAGGTTCGGGCGCCATAGGTATTGAATTTGCTTACTTCTACAACGCTTTAGGAACTAAGGTTACTGTTGTAGAGTACCTTGATAACATTGTTCCGCTGGAGGATGAAGAAGTATCAAAAGGACTATTACGCAGCCTTAAGAAACAAGGCATTAACATCATGACGGGTTCTACTGTTGAATCTGTCGATACTAATGGTGAAGGCTGCCGTGTAAATGTAAAAACAACCAACGGTAACGTTGTGTTAGAAGCTGATATTGTACTATCCGCTATTGGCATTTCTACCAACCTTGAAGGCATTGGTTTGGAAGAGAACGGAGTAAAGACCGATAAAGGCAAAGTACTGGTCGACGATTTCTACAAAACCAATGTTGAAGGCGTTTACGCAATTGGCGACATCGTAAAAGGCCAGGCGCTTGCACACGTTGCATCTGCTGAAGGCATTATCTGCGTAGAAAAAATTGCAGGCCACAACCCTGAGCCTCTAAACTACAATAACATACCGGGCTGTACCTACTGCTCGCCAGAAGTTGCATCTGTAGGTTACACCGAAAAAGCTGCGAAAGAAGCGGGCTATGAGATAAAAGTAGGTAAGTTTCCTTTCTCAGCATCTGGTAAGGCTAGCGCTGCCGGTGCAAAGGATGGCTTTGTTAAAGTAATATTTGACGCTAAATACGGCGAGTTTCTTGGGGCGCACATGCTGGGCTATAACGTTACCGAGATGATAGCCGAAGTGGTGACCGCCCGCAAGCTGGAAGCTACCGGTCATGAGATCATCAAGTCTGTACACCCTCACCCAACCATGAGTGAAGCGGTGATGGAAGCAGCCGCTGATGCTTACGGTGAAGTGATACATTTATAATATTAAGAAAATATTGTAACGCCTGGTTACAGGATGGCATCACATTTGTTTTAAACACGATGCCTTTAAACAAAGGCCGCTGCCATAAACGCAGCGGCTTTTTTATTTACCTGAAAAACCATGGAAAACTCAACCGCTACAGAACGCAAGAAAATATTACGCGACAGCAAAACCCGCAGCATCTGGCAAAAAGGGCCTTTTTCTTTCGAAAATAAGTCAGGAGCCTTTAACAGCGATGTTATATACGATGCCTTAATTGTCGGCGGAGGCATAACCGGTATAACTACTGCCCTACTGTTGCAAAAACAAGGCAAACAGTGCATTATTGCCGAAGCCTACACACTAGGCTTTGGTACCACAGGCGGTACAAGCGCGCACCTTAATACCTTTTTTGACACCACCTACCCCGAGGTAGAACAGGACTTTGGCGAAGAAAGCGCAAAGTTGCTGGCTGAATGCGGCAAAGAATCATTTGGCCTTATTGAGCAACTGGTAAAAGAATACAACATAGACTGCGACCTGGCTTATAAAGACGGCTATGTGTACGCTGAAACGGACGAAGAGGTAAAGGTGCTGGATGAGATACTTGACGCAACAAAGCGTGCCGGGATAGCTGCTGAAGAAGCGGATACTAACGGTGTTTCAGTTCCGTTTAAGAAATCAATCGTTTTAAAAAACCAGGGACAGTTCCATCCCATTAAGTACATTTTTGCGCTCGCCGAACAATTTGTAGCTGCCGGTGGGATCATTCTCGAAAATACATTCATTCGTGAAACCAGCTACCAGGACAACACACATAAAGCTAAAGCTGATAATGTAAATATTAAAAGCCGCAACCTGGTATATGCCACGCACCTGCCTCCAGGGTTAAACCTTATGGACTTTTACTGCGCCCCTTACCGCAGTTACGTTATGGGTTTCAGGCTAACCGATGAATCGGCCTACCCTGATGCACTATCTTATGACAGCAAGGAACCATACCACTACTTTCGTACACACGTTGTTGACGGAAAGAAATACCTGCTGGTAGGCGGTGAAGATCATAAAACCGGTCATGATAGCCCTGAAGAATCTTTCCAGCGATTAGAGGATTATGTACGCTTGTATTACAACGTTTCTGAAGTCAGCTTCAAATGGTCGGCGCAATACTACACATCTTCTGACGGATTGCCGTTTATAGGTCATTTACCTGGCGGATATAACAACCTTTACATAGCTACGGGCTATAATGGTAACGGAATGATGTTCGGCACTATATCCGGCAAGATGCTCAGTGATGCAATTCTGGGTAAAGAAAACAAGTACACTTCACTATTTAACCCGGCCAGGGTAAAACCTGTGGCAGGCTTTACCGAATTTGTTAGAGAGAATGCTGATGTGGCTTATCGCTTTATTGCGGACCGTTTATCAGCAGACACGATTGATTCTTTTAAAGAGCTAAAGGCTGATACCGGCACAATAGTGAAATATGAGGGAGAGAAACTTGCTGTTTACAAAGATGCTGAAGGAAAAGTAACATGCCTTAACCCGGTTTGTACACATGCTAAATGTATAGTGGCGTTTAACGACGCAGAAAAAAGCTGGGATTGCCCATGTCACGGCGGCCGCTTTGATTTAAACGGAAAAGTTTTAACAGGTCCGCCGCGTGCAGATCTCGAAAAAATAAATATTCATTGATTAAGCTGTGGAAAAGTGAAAGGAGAAATAATGAAGAATGTATTAGCGGCAGACGGACCGAAGACCGACCACTTTGAGGTCGCAAAAGGAGTTTGGGGATTAAAAACGGTTTTTGTAAACCTGTATATGATCGCCATAAACAAAAACGAGTGGGTATTGGTAGATGCCGGCCTTAAAGGATCAGCAGATAAAATACTAACTATGGCTAACGAGCTTTTTGGTAATAATCCACCCAAGGCTATAATTTTAACTCATGGTCATTTCGATCATGTAGGTAATATAGAAACGTTACTTAAGAACTGGGATGTACCTGTATTTGTACATCCGTTAGAACTTCCATATGTTACAGGCGGGTCGGCCTACCCACCTCCTGATCCTACCTCGGGTGGTGGACTAATGAGTTTGCTTTCTGTAACTTATCCGTACAAACCAATAAACCTGGGCAACAGGGTGCACCAGCTAGACTCAGGAGAGCACTTGCCATTCTTAACCGACTGGAAGTATATACATACACCAGGGCATGCTCCGGGGCATATTTCGTTATTCAGAGAGAAAGACAGGTTGCTGATAAGTGGAGATGCTTTTGTAAGCACCAGGCAGGAGTCTGCGTTTGCAGTAGCTACACAAAAGAAAGTTATTTCGGGTCCGCCAAGGTATTTCACTTACAACTGGCCTGCAGCAAAAAAGTCAGTGTTGAAATTACGCGGATTAGCACCTGCTATTGCCGCAACCGGGCACGGTAAACCTATGTATGGTGAAGAGTTAATAAAAGGCTTGGACGAGCTAATAGATAACTTTGACGCAGACGCGGTACCATCTAACGGAAGATATGTACATAAGCCTGCAAAAGCGAACAGGAAAGGCGTACAGTATGTACCCGAAAAATCAATAAACCCACTTCTTGTTGCATCTACCTTACTTGTATCAGGTTCTGTGGCGTTTATATTAGTCAGGAAACTAGTTTGAACTTTACTATTATAAAAAAAGGTCCGCTGAGTTAATCAGCGGACCTTTTCTATAAGTAATGTTATTTGGTGTATTCTTTATCCAGGAATACGTACCTGCCCCTTAACTGAGGACTTTCCTTCTCTAGAACAGTTTTCACATCCAGGTTAATGAAATGCACCGGGCTACCTTTAGTGTTTGCAATCCACTTAGGAACGCCGCTACCATTAGGGTTACCAGTTTTCACGAAGTTGGCAAAGTAGGTTTCCATAGTGTTTGATACCTTGTAGTCTGCTGCCGACCACTGATAACTTTCGTTAGTTGCCAGGTTACCCATGGCATATTCTATCTCGAAAGCATGTGGCGCACCGGCATAAGGCTCCGGTCCTTTTGGCGGTGCTGGCTTTGCAGGGTCGCTTTTGTTCATGCCACCTGCTAAACCCGGCGTTGCGCCCGCCATTTTAGCGGTCATAGGTGGTTTAACTTTTGAGAATATATAACGGTAAACTGGCTGACCGCTTGTTTGTGCGTGAACATCTGTCCACTTCCAGGTACTGTAAACTATAAACCTATCACTAGCGAGTTCAGTTGCAGATTTAATTACTTCAGCCTCTGTACTTCCCGGATAAAGTTTAAGCACTTCGTCCGCTTTGTCGCCATATATAGTTTTCAGTTGTTTAGCATAGTTTTCCGGTGTTGGGGTATTTCCATACATAAACGCCTGGAAAGGTATTTCAGCAGAGTTCCAGCCCACTAACAATGGAACATGTGCCTGCTCCCCTGCCGAAAATGTTTCTGCAGGTTTCTTCGTGAAAAAATAACCATCTACAATAAAACTGATAGATGGGTTACCTGGCTTAGATGCCAAGTCTAACAGTTGATCTGCCGGAAGCGCGCGTAAAGCTGTTAAGGTTGTGGCGCCTATTTTCTCTGCAAACTTTACTCCGTTGCTTTCGCCGGTACTTAGCGGGGCTGGTGCCAAGGGGCCTAACATGGCACCGCTTTCACCAATAGCGCCATTAATGATATTCCTGGACAATGGCGATACCATTTGCGCAGACACGGACATAGAACCAGCAGATTCACCCGCAATGGTAACTCGCTTAGGGTCTCCGCCAAATGCTTCAATATTAGCCTGTACCCACTTCAGCGCAGCGTTCTGATCCAACAATCCATAATTACCAGACGAATGATGTGGCGATTCTTTACTCAGTTCAGGATGCGACAAAAACCCGAATACACCCAGCCGATAATTTACGGTAAGTGATATAATGCCTCTTTTTGCCATACTCTCGCCATCGTAGCGTGCTTCAGAACCGTCGCCGGCGACAAAGCCACCGCCGTAGAAATATACCAGCACCGGCATCTTTTCTTTAGTCTTTTTAGCGGGCACCCATACATTAAGATACAGGCAATCTTCGCTCATACCCGGGGACCGGAAGCCCATGTCTCCAAATACCTTTTTCTGCATTGCGTTGTAGCCAAACGCATCGCATTTGCGCACACCTGTCCAGTTGTTTACCGGTTGCGGATCTTTCCAGCGCAGTTCGCCAATTGGTGGCTGGGCAAACGGGATGCCCTTGTAGCTAACAACGCCCGATTTTTCGGTAACGCCTTCTACGGTGCCGTTTACCGTTTTAACTTGCGTTGGTGGCTGTGCAAAAACGCTTATGGCGGCAATTTGCAGCAGCACAATAATAGATAGTTTTTTCATGTGTTAGTTTGTAATTTGGTTACAACAATTATTATTGTATCATTGTGTTACAATAATAACCTGTATAATTGGCTTTAACAAATAAATTCTTTGTCAATCATAAATGAGTTCGACCAAACCTAACGAGAGTGATCCTGCGGGGAAAGGGTTCATCCCGCATTTAGCTATAGACGCTGTCATATTCGGCTTTCATGACAACCAACTGAAAGTATTAATAATGCGCTATAGCAAAACCGGCCTAAATGCGCTCCCCGGAGGTTTTGTACGAGATAATGAAGACCTTAACCAGGCAGCCAAACGAGTTGCACAAGAACGTACGGGCCTGGCAGATATCTTTCTGGAACAATTTTATGTGTTTGGTGATGTATCGCGGCATGACCCCTCTCCCTTTATTACCTTTATGGAGGCCAATGAAACAACTACTAACGATCTAAATAAACATTGGTTGTTACAGCGTTTTATCAGTGTGGGCTACTTTGCCCTGGTAGATTTTACAAAGGTAAGCCCAACACCCGACAAGATTTTTGACAGCTGCGAATGGTGTGACCTAACAGCACTGCCACCATTAATTCAGGATCACAACACCATCGTAGAGAAAGCCCTACAATCCCTAAGGGAAAAGCTGGACGATAAACTAATTGGCTTTAATCTTTTGCCGGAGGAATTTACTATGGCCGAATTACAGGCCCTGTACGAAACCATCCTAAACAAAAACCTGCTAAGGCCTGCTTTCCAACGGAAAATGCTGGCACTAGGCAAATTGGAGCGTATATCAAAAAAATTTAGCGGCGGCGCTCACAAAGCCCCCTATTTATACAAATTCAGAGGTAAATAGATGTTAATATTGCAGCTATGAAGCCGACAATTACTATAGAATACTGCCCAAAGTGCAATTGGTTACTCCGCGCTGCTTACATGGCGCAGGAACTGCTAACTACCTTTAGCGATGAACTGCATGGTGTAACTTTACAACCAAGCGAAGTAGCAGGCAGGTATAGTATTAGCATAGAAGATAAGCTTATTTTTGACAGGAAAGAACAAGGCAGGTTTCCTGAAATAAAGGAATTGAAGCAATTAGTAAGGAATATGATCAGCCCCGACAAAAATTTGGGGCATTCTGATAAATCTTAATAATTGCGTATATTCAGCCTGTAGCTTAACGGATTTGTTTACGTAACTTTGTTGCTTATTTTTTTAAATGCTTTCCAAAAAGACGAAATACGCCATTAAGGCTCTGGTAGCTATGGGCAAGAACATGGACAAACCACCCATGCAAATATCAAAGATAGCTGAGCTGGAAAAAATACCTAAAAAGTTTCTTGAACAGATACTACTCGACCTCCGCAACGCCGGGTATCTTTATAGTAAAAAAGGTGCGGGCGGTGGTTACAGCCTTAACAAAGACCCGAAAGACATTTACCTGGTAAACATACTCCGTATCACCGATGGACCTATCGCCATGGTACCGTGCGCAAGTCTTAACTTTTATCATCGCTGTGATGAGTGTCACCAGGAACACACCTGCGGTATACGCGACGTGTTTGTAGAAGTGCGCGATGCTACACTTAAAATCCTTTCGGAAACCAGCGTAGCCGACATTATTCAGCGGGAAACAAGTTTAATAAACCTTTAATTAACTAAATATACGGGCTGGCTGTGAGTTGCAGTCTTACTCGTTTATCTTATCTGAGATATTCTTTATAGCCTCATCCAGCCTCTTTGCTGAGCTCAGGAGGTATTCCTCACATTGTTTGTATTCTTCCTTATTGTTGTCGCTGTGCTGGATGATGTCCATTATGCCCAGAATGTTGGTAAGGTGCTTACGCACTTCGTGGGAGTTGATAAAGGATAGTTCGGCCTTTTTAGTTGCGTAGAGTAGGTTTTCGTAATGTCTCTTCTGTTTTACGTTGCGATAAATAAGCGCTACGGCGATTAGGCTTAGCGCCGCTATTATAACAATAAATATCAGCCACAGGCGCTCACGCTCATATTCCTGTGTTTGTTGTATGTAAGAGTTCTCCGTTTCGTCTATCTTGATTTGGGATGAGATATTACCTACCTGGGTGAGCCGTGTAGTGTTTTCCTGAGACTGCTGCAACGCCAGCTTGAAATTTTCTGCAGATGCCTTATAATCGCCTTTTTTACCAGAGATCCAGGCCAGTATTTCGTACAAGTGATATTTAATTTCCGGATGGTTGTTCTCGTTATCAGCGGTAATAAGCCTGTCCAGTATCTTTTTTGACGAGTCTAATTGTCCGCTGGCGTAGTAAGCATCGGCAAGGTGTTGATCCTCTAACTCGCTCGGAACATAGTTCTTGCTTTTCTTAAGATCCTGTATCTGCTTTATAGCTACGTCATACTCCTGTTTTAACAGGTTCAGGTAATAAGCGGTACGTTCCCGATAAGTGTATATCTTATAATTCTTATTACGTGGATCATTAAGCTTTTTGTGGTACGCCCGCAGAGAATCTATATTCTTCTGCCTGAAAAAGTTCTCTGACTTATTGTAAAAAATTACACTTGATAGTAAGCTTTTACTCGCCTCATCTTTACTGATGAGAGACCAGGCGTTATCAAGGTAATTTAATGACTGGGCGTAAAAGCCCGTCTTGTAGTAGAGATCGGAGATGTTTATGTTAAGAGCGGCCTGGGCACGATTGTCTTTAAACTTATCTTTAATCTGTACCACTTCTTTAGTGGCCATACGGTAGTTGTAAATGGCACCAATAAAATTACCCCGGTCCGTTTGTATAAACCCCAGGTGTGTAAGAAACTGATAGGCCAGATAATGCTCCTTATCACGCTGGACCATCTGCGCCGCAGCCGTCATATAGCGTTCGGCTTCTTTCAAAGATTTTTGTTTATAAAGGGCAATACTCCGCATGAAAGCCTGGTAAGCTTCTTTGTTTTTTACATTATACCTGCTAAAAACATTGTTGAAGGTATCCTGAACAGCACTCATTTTGTCAGGTTTGGAAGCCTGAATGTAGTTTTTTACAAATACCAGTAATCTTTTTTGCCGGATGAAGTAATCTTTTTGTTCCAGTATGTCAGCAAGGGTATCCTGGTTTATTTTAAGCTGCACAGATTGTACAGCACTCTGCTTCAGACCATCAGCCTTACAAATGCACACAAAAAGAATCAAAAAATTTAAAGCAATTAGGAGCTTTCTGAGCATGCTGTATATTTTCCATAAATTTACATTTGCCTTTTATAAAAACAAATATAACTGCACATTGTTAATCAAATATTAAAATCCCCTTGACAGTATCGGATATTGTACATACCTTTATAAAAATTTTATTACATTAGACCCAGCACTCATGAAAAAAATATTACCTTTTATAATAGCAGCAGTTATCGCTATAGGCGTATACTCTTGCCAAAAGGACCAAGCTGTATCAAAAAGGTCAGTTAGCGGTCAGTTAGAAAAAACTAAAAAGGACACTACTCCTCCTCCGTCTGCTTTACGCTTGAAAAAGGATACTACTCCTCCGCCTGCATCATTTACTACTGTAGCTAAGGATACTACTCCACCGCCTGCTAAGTAAGTATAGCTATAAAATATTCAGCCCCTGTGTAAACACAGGGGCTTTTTTGTTTGCATCAAATAAGCTAAAGGCTTTATTGACAAATGCTGTAAGTTAAGAATCAAACTTATCAAGCAACTTTAGTAGCGTCTCGAAATCTTTAGGGTAAGGCGCATGAATAGTAATATCCTCTCCGTTCAGTAACTTGAAGGTAACCTCATAAGCGTGAAGCGCAAAGCGTTTCATAATGGGCAATTCTTCCTGGTCTTTTCCTAACTGGTATTTGCGTTTTAACTTAGAAAGGTAAACGGGTAAACCTTTATACATCTCATCCCCGGCTATGGCAGCACGCTGCGACGCCAGGTGAATACGTATCTGGTGCATACGCCCGGTAACAGGGCGGCACTCTACCAATGTATAATGCTTAAAGTACTTCAACGACTGAAACCATGTCTCAGCCCTTTTACCCTCCTGCCGGCTTATGGTAACGTTACCTTTGCCAACGTTTAGGATAGGCAGATCTATAAACAGGTTATCAAACACGTGGGTGCCATCTATCACTGCATGGTAAACCTTCTTCACTTTTCGTTTCTCAAATTGCATGCTTACGTGGCGATAAGCTTCAGGGTTCTTGGCTATTATTAGCGCGCCTGAGGTCTCTTTATCCAAACGGTGGCATATTTGTGCGTCTTCACTATATTGTTTAGCTAATCGCAGCATATTTATCTCACCGCCCTCACGCTCATCAAGCGAACTGATGAACGGTGGTTTATTAACCACAATGATGTCATCATCTTCAAACAAAATCAGGTCGGCAAATTTGGGTATCTTCATTATTTTAAACTAGCCTGCAAAAATAAGCTTTATTGTTTAAACGACGGCAATGTACATGGCTGACACCCGGTGACGAAACAATTGTAAATAAAAGATGTTAAATATTTGAATCACAGCAACTAACATCACCTAAAAACAAACATCATGAGCAAGAACAGTACACAGCCCGAAGAAAAAGGCTTTTTTGAGAAGATAAAGGAAACAATAGAGGAGTTTTGGGATGGCACAAAAGAAACTGCTGAAGACCTCACGGAAAAAGCCGGAGACAAGATAGAAGAGGTTAAGGAAACGGTATCTGCTAAAAAGCCTGCTACTATCCGTAAAGCTTCGACTGTAAAAACTACTCTGGCAAAGAAAGCCGACGCAAAAGCAACAACTGCCAAAAAGGAAACTGCTGACGTTAAAGCAAAGGCAACAAAAACGGCCAAGGCAACAACAGCAGGTACAAAAGCTAAAGCTGACGGAAAAGCCACCACCGCAAAGGCGAAACCAGCTGTTGCGCAAGATAAAAAATCAGCTGATACTAAAGCGGCGCCCACACCTAAAGCTGCAAAGGCAGATAAAACAACATCGACAAAAAAAGCGGCTGCGCCTAAAGTTGCTGCAAAGCAAACCCGTTCTACAAAAGGCCCTGTTAAGGCATAACTTTCAACACAATTCTATCATAAGCAAAAAGGCCCGGAATGTTTCCTGGCCTTTTTGTTATTTCTCAAACTTGTAACCTACGCCTTTTACCGTAGCAACGCAATCGTCACCTAGCTTCTCGCGCAGTTTACGTATGTGCACATCAATAGTACGGTTGGTTACCACTACCGAATCTTCCCAAATATTCTTGAGAATAACTTCGCGGGTGTATACTTTTCCGGGTTTAGATGCCAGCAGGTATAATAATTCAAACTCCTTTTTGGCCAAGACAACCTTTACGCCATTTTTATAAACCAGGTACGCCTCACGGTCAATAACGAGGTCGCCTATTTCGAGCTTATTGTCAGTAACTTCTTCAGGCGGGGCATTGCGGCGTAATATGGCGTTGATACGGCTAACCAAAGCTCGGGGCTTGATAGGTTTAGCTATGTAGTCATCGGCACCTACGTTAAAGCCAGCAATTTCGCTGTACTCTTCGCTGCGTGCTGTCAGGAACACCATAAAGGTGTTTTTAAACTCGGGCATAGTACGCATAATGCGGCATGCCTCTATACCATCCATTTTAGGCATCATTATATCAAGTACAATCAGGTCGGGCAATGTTTTTTTTGCTTCAGCTACTGCCTCCTGCCCATTGCGGGCGCTGTAAACCTGGTAACCTTCTTTTTTAAGGTTGTATTCTATCAGCTCTAAAATATCGGGCTCGTCATCTACGATCAGGATCTTCTGTTTTCCGGTAGTGCTCATGTAAGGTTAAATATTTGGCATAAATGTATAACCTTAATTCAAGCTAATGGTTAACACAATATTAACAAATTGTTAACTATCCTAAATGCTTAACGTTCAGTTTAGTTTACTTAAATGTTTTATTTAAGAAACTCTCTAAATCTGCTCCAAAAACATTCTTGGCTACTATAGTCCCCTGGGGGTCAATTATAAAGTTAGAAGGAATAGCCTCTATACGGTACAAGCGCTCGGTTGATCCTTCAAACCGCTTAAGATCAGATGCGTGCGCCCAATTAAGCTTATCGGCATTTATAGCACCTTGCCAGGCTGGTTTGCTCTCATCAAGAGAGATGCCCAGAATGTTAAAGCCTTTATCATGAAACTTTTTGTACTGTTTTAACACGTTAGGATTTTCCTGGCGGCATGGCAGGCACCACGAAGCCCAAAAATCAATCATTACGTACTTTCCTTTATAGTCTGACAATTTAACTTGCTTACCGTCAATTCCTGCAGTGCTGAACTCCGGTGCCTTATGCCCTATAGATATAGGCTTGATACCTTCCATTTGCCTACGGAACATCTGCACACCAGGGTTATCTTTAAAATCGCCTTTTATCTCGTCTGCATAACTTACCAGCTGCTGTTCGTACTTTTGCTGATCCAGGGATGTGGCTGCATAAAAACCTGCAAGAGAGTGTTTGTTCGCTTCAACAAACTTTAAAACTTCCTGGCTGTAATCTGCTATGTTCTTTTGAAACATCGGCATGTAAATAGCCAGTAGAGAATCCGACTCACGGCCCAGTGCTTCGCTCTTGGCGGTGTACTCGTCAGATAGTTTACTGTTTTTCTCACCGTAAACATTGGCAATCTTATTAAACTCCTTTATTTTTTCAGAAGGATCAGACCCGGTGATCTCATAGCTATGCGTAACATCTGCAGCATCAGTAGTTATCTTTATATCATCTCCATTAGCGGCCACAATGTCAAATATAGTTCCGTTGTAACGGAGCTTGAAAAGGTTGGCATAAGGTGTACTGTGCTTAAATGAGAATTTACCCTGATCATCAACCATGGCCGAATCCAACGCGATAACTCCGGTAGTATCGGTACCCATCAGCATGACCTTTTTATCCTTACCGGGATTGTTTATGGTTCCTGATATAGTAAAGCTGTTTTTATCGCTACAGGATACGGCAAAAATAGCCGCGAATGATACGGATAATATAAGTTTACGAAGCTTCATGTTACTATTTAGATTCTAATTGCTTTATTAAAAGCTGGTTTGTTTTTTTCGGGTCGATCTTTCCTTTGGATATCTTCATGATCTCGCCCATAAACAAGCCTAAAACGCCTTTCTTGCCCTTTTGGTATTCTATTACCTTATCAGGGAATTTAGCAAGGGCGGCATTTATAAAGTCGTCTAGTTGAGACGAATCTTCACTTATGATCAGGTTGAGTTCTTTAGCAAGTTGTTCGGCGGTTTTATTGTTGCTTTTCAGCATTTCCGGGAATATCTTGTGCGCGGCTACAGAGTTGTTGACCTTGCCGGTATCTACCAGGTTTATCAACCCGGCAAGTGCTTCCGGTGTTAACGTAAGATCAGTAGTGGTTAGATTATGATCGTTAAGGTAGGACCTCACAGCGCCCATCATCCAGTTAGCTGCAGATTTGTAGTTGCCGGTAAATTTTATCACCTCCTCAAAATACAAAGCGAAAGTCTTTTCGGCTGTTATTACACCTGCATCGTATTCTGACAGGCCAAACTCAGCTGTATACTTTTTGAACAGTTCCGCAGGCAAAGCAGGCATACTCTTACGGATTCCGGCAAGAGTTTCGTCGGTAATTACCACAGGCAGCAGGTCAGGCTCGGGAAAGTAGCGATAGTCGTTAGCCATTTCTTTAGAACGGAGTACCGATGTTTCACCCGTATCTGCATTAAAATTGAGGGTGTTTTGATCTATGTATCCGCCGGATTCAATAATGGCTACCTGACGGGAAAACTCATGCTCAATAGCGCGCTGCACATTACGTATCGAGTTAAGGTTTTTCACTTCACAACGATTGCCGTATACTAATGCGCCTTTCAAGCGCACCGAGATGTTTGCGTCGCAACGCATGCTGCCTTCTTCCATATTGCCATCACATATCTCCAGGTAACGCAGCAGCCGACGCACCTCGGTCAGGAACTGGCCTGCCTCTTCGGCACTGCGCAAGTCGGGTTGAGAGACGATCTCAATAAGCGGCACCCCTGCCCTGTTCAGGTCTATAAGCGAATACTCATCATGCTGGTCGTGCGCGCTTTTACCGGCGTCGTCCTCCATGTGGATGTGGTGGATAGCAATGTTTTTTGTTGTGCCATCGTGCAGCTTTACGGTCACAAAGCCACCTAAACATATAGGCTGCTGATCCTGCGTAGTTTGGAAACCTTTTGGCAGATCGGCATAAAAGTAGTTTTTACGGGCAAATGTATTATGCTGATTAATTGTACAGTTGCAGGCTAATCCCATCTTAACAGCAAACTCTACCATGCGCTTATTGATGCGCGGCAGGGTGCCGGGGTGCCCAAGTGATATAACACTAACGTGGCTATTGGGAGAACCGCCAAAAGCAGCCGGATCTGATGAGAAGGATTTACTTAACGTAGATAATTGTGCGTGTATCTCTAACCCTACAACCAGCTCGTATTTTTCGCTCACGGCGCTTGTTACAACTGTCATATTTTACAAATTGCCAGATGGACCGGCATTGATCTAACCTGCCAAATATAATAGTATTAGTTATTTCTTGAAGCTATTATTTAGAAAATATCCAGTATTCAGGTAGTCTATTATGCGGTGGTTGTAAGCATCAACAAACAAAACAATGCACAGCGTGTTCATGATGCTATAAATTCACACTAGGATGAAAAAGACAATTTTACGAGCAAGTTTCTTATCAATTTTAGCCCTTGCACTCTTTACAAAAGCCAATGCGCAAATTAGCGTAAACCTAAATGTAGGCACGTGGAACCCGCCTGCGGAATACTCGGGCGTAGATTATTACTACGTACCGGACATTGAAAGCTACTACTATGTACCTAAACACCAGTATGTTTACCTTGATGGCGGCAATTGGGTATGGCGCAATACGCCTCCTCCGCGTTATGGTTCATTTAATATAAACAACGGTTACAAGGTTGCTGTGAACCGTCCGCAGGCATACAGGTATTTCACCACTGACAGGGTAAAATATGCTAAATACAAAGGCAACAAAAAGCAGGTTATTGTACGCAACAATTACTATAACAACAATACCCGCGTTGTAAAAGTTAAGCACGATAACGGCAACCATAATGGCTGGGGTAACGGAAAAGGAAATGGCCATGGTGGCGGCAACGGTAAAGGCCACGGCAAACACTAAAGACAATAATGCTAATACGCAAAAATGCCCGGCTGATTACCGGGCATTTTTCATTTATCTGCAGATAGGTCGCCAAAAACGCTGTCCCAACTGCTTTATTTAAAGCGTCCCACCTCTAAAATTTAAAATATTATATTATAATTCAACAAGCTGATTTACAAATGTATAAACAGGTTTAGTTATAGTTTTTGTACTGTCCCGGGGTGTCCCGCTGAAATACCATAAGCGCTTGACTATTAAAGGCTTAAACAAAATCAGTGTCCCGGGTGTCCCGCTTTCTAAGCGGGACACTTTGATCAAGCTACGAAGCTTTTTGCTTTTTCCAGCGCACGCTCTAAACCTGCCGCGTCCTTACCACCCGCGGTAGCGTAAAAAGGCTGCCCGCCGCCGCCGCCCTGTATTTCTTTCGCCAGTTCGCGTACGATAGTGCCCGCGTTTAGCCCTTTTTCTTTTACGAGGTTTTCGGCAATCATTACGGTAAGCCCGGGTTTGCCGTCGTTCTCGGTGCCCAACACCAGGAACAGGTTAGATACGATATCCTTCAGCTGGTAAGCAAGATTCTTCACCGCGTCAGCATTCGGCAGTTCTACCTTTTGCGCAATAAAGTTGATGCCGTTGATCTTCTGTGCTTGTTTCGCCAGTTCATCCTTTAACCCTGATGATTTCTCCAGTACAGCTTTTTCTATCTCCTTTTTAAGTCGGTTGTTCTCCTCCAGTAACGCCTCTATACTTTTGTTTATGTCTTTAGGATTTTTCAGCAGTTCCTTCACCCCTTGTACCAATTTGGTTTGCTCGTTGATGTAGTTTTCAGCAGCAACACCGGTAATGGCTTCAATACGGCGAACTCCGGCAGCAACAGCGCTTTCTGCAACAATTTTAAAGTAACCTATTTGCCCGGTGGCCTTCACGTGGGTGCCACCGCAAAGCTCCTTGCTAAAGTTGTCATCAAAAGTAATAACGCGTACATACTCGCCATATTTTTCGCCAAATAGTGCAGTTACACCACTGGTGATTGCTTCCTGGTAAGCCACCATACGCTCCTCTTTCAGCGGAATGTTCTCTCGTACTTTTTGGTTTACGATAGTTTCTATTTGCGCCAATTCTTCGTCAGTGACTTTAGCAAAGTGCGAAAAATCGAACCGCAGGTAATCACTGTTTACCAGTGAGCCTTTTTGATTAACGTGGTTACCCAGTACCTGCTTCATGGCAGCATGCAGCAAGTGCGTAGCGGTATGATTACCCTCGGTACTGTGGCGTTTCTGCGGATCAACAATGGCCGTCAACGCGTCCTCCGGAGTAGACGGCAGTTTATCTGTAAAGTGAACGATAAGGCCGTTCTCTTTTTTGGTGTCCGTTACATAGATGATATCGCCGTTCGGAAATACCAGTTCGCCTTTATCGCCCACCTGGCCACCGCTTTCTGCATAGAAAGGCGTTCTATCCAGCACAATCTGGTATTGTTCTTTGCCTTTAGCGCTTACCTTACGGTATTTAATAATGTGGGCAATAGTTTCAGTCTCGTCATACCCGGTGAACTCAACTACTTCGTCTTCATCTTTAACCATAATCCAATCGCTGGTATCAATGGCAGTGGCTGCACGGGAACGGGTCTTTTGTTCTTTTAAAAGTGAGTCGTATCCTTCAATGTCAACAATAAACAAGGTTTCCCTTGCAATAAGTTCTGTCAAGTCAATAGGGAAGCCATATGTGTCTGAAAGTTCAAAGGCTAACTCACCTGGGATTCTAGGAAGCATAGAAATGCCTTGCTCCTTCGTTTTTCCAACTTCTAACCCCGGTGTTGCGTGTTCGGACATATAAGCGTGTAACCTTGCTAACCCTTTTCCAAGCGTTCTTAAAAATGCAACCTCCTCTTCCAAAATAACCTTCTGCACAAAATCTTTTTGGGCATACAGTTCATCAAAAACGCCCTTGAACTGCTCGGCCAGCAGCGGCACTAACTGATTAAAGAACGGATCTTTAAAACCAAGCGTTTGATAGCTGTAACGCACTGCACGGCGCAATATCCTACGGATGACATAGCCGGCCTTGTTGCTTGCTGGTAATTGACCATCCGCTATTGCGAAGCTAATCGCACGGATATGGTCAGCCAGTACGCGCATGGCTACAGCATCGTTCCAATCAGCATCTCCTTGCTTGGCGGCGCTGTTGTAAGTCTTTCCGCTTTTCTCCGCGATGAACTGTATCATTGGCTGGAAAACGTCGGTATCGTAGTTTGAGGTTTTACCCTGCATTACCCGTACCAAACGCTCAAATCCCATCCCGGTATCAACATGTTTGTTGGGCAGCGGCTGCAGCGAACCATCCTTCAAACGGTTAAACTGCATGAACACGTTATTCCAAATCTCTATCACCTGGTCGTGATCGGCATTTACCAAGGTTGCACCATTTACCTGTGCACGCTCGTTGTCCGGTCGACCATCGTAGTGTATTTCAGAGCAAGGGCCGCAGGGTCCGGTTTCCCCCATTTCCCAAAAATTATCCTTTTTGTTGCCGGGCAGTATATGTGCTTCATCAACATATTGCTTCCACAGTTCGTACGTCTCGGTGTCGGTCTCTAAACCTTCTTTAGTGTCCCCTTCAAAATAAGTAACGTAGAGGCGGTCTTTGGGCAGTTTGTAAACTTCAGTCAGCAATTCCCAGCTCCAGGCAATTGCTTCCTTTTTGAAATAGTCGCCAAAGCTCCAGTTGCCCAGCATCTCAAACATGGTGTGGTGGTAGGTATCAATCCCTACCTCTTCCAAATCGTTGTGCTTTCCGCTCACGCGAAGGCAGCGTTGGGTGTCAGCAACACGGGAAGATTTAGGTGCTGCCTCACCCAAAAATATATCCTTAAACTGGTTCATACCGGCGTTGGTGAACATCAGCGTAGGGTCATTCTTAACCACAATAGGCGCGCTTGGTAGAACCAGGTGCCCCTTTGATGTAAAAAAATCAAGAAAAGCTTTACGTATTTCGGTAGCTGTCATAGGGTGCAAAGGTAAAAAATTGTGCCGAACCAGAATTATCAGAATACAAAACCATTCAGCGTTTCTGCGAATGGTATTTGGTAAGTTTGTAATTTTGCTTTACGCTATGAAGATTCAAATTATGGGTGCGTCCTGCGCAGGTTCTACCACCTTGGGGAGAGCGCTTTCAGAGCGGCTTGATATTCCGTATTTCGATACCGACGAATACTTTTGGGAAACGACCGAAGTACCTTATACTATTAAACGCGATCCGGAAATCCGTAACCGGATGTTGCTATATGACATGGCACAACATCAAAGCTGGATACTTGGCGGGAGTGTAATCAAGTGGGGAGATGTATTCCGTACGATGTTTGACCTAGTGATTTTTTTGTACATTCCTGCTGAAATACGAATGAAACGCTTAATCGCAAGGGAAGAAGAACGTTATGGCAATGCGATTTACAACGATCCTTTCAGGGCAAAACTTTTTCGGGAATTTGTAGAATGGGCTACAGAATACGACAATCCGGATTTTAACGGACGCAACGTAAAAGCGCACCGGAACTGGTTAACGGTAGCAAGCGGCATGAAGATAGAAATCAACGGAGACACAACTGTTAACGAAAGGATAGATAGGGTTGTACAAGAAGTTAGCCGGCTAACATAGTTGATGTTTTGTACCCCCGAAACTATTTACTTTGCTGCTAAACGTTTACTTTTGCATATGCCTTACAAAGAACGCGAGATCAGCAAAGTATATTATACCATGGGCGAGGTATCAACTATGTTTGATGTAAATCAATCGCTTATACGTTTTTACGAAAAGGAATTTGACGTACTGCAGCCCAAGAAGAATAAAAAGGGCAACCGTTATTTTACGGCAGAAGATATAGAAAACTTCAAGATTATCTTCCACCTTCTTCGCGACAAAGGCTTTACCCTGCAAGGTGCAAAGGATCACTTAAAAACAAATATAACCGGCACACGAGAGAACCAGCGTGTGATCGACTCACTCGAAAACCTGAAAAAATTCCTGCTGGAAGTACGCGACGAGTTGTAAACTATTGCCGTTAACGCTACTTTGGTGCTTTGAAATAAAACCTTATTGCCTGCCTGTGCAACAGGTAGACCACTATGATAGCTGAGCACAAAGGCGAAATCCCTGTTGTTATATTATTACTGCCTTTTATAGGCGGCATAGCAACAGGCTTATATTGGCCGGGAGTAGATATGCTTGCTTTGGCGATTACAGCCGCTGTTTTATTTTCCTTCTTTGTTTTTCTTAACCTCGGCTACAGCAAATTTTCCGTTTACAAGAGCAAATGGATTGGCGGGATGCTGATTTACCCTATACTATTCCTCGCCGGTTGGCTCATCAGCATCCACCATAACGAGTTGCGCAGAGCAGATCATTTTAGCAAGCAGCAGGCGCAGTTCCTGATGGTTCATATTAATAGCGAGCCTGTTGTAAAGGGCGAGTGGACCAGGTTTACAGCAGAGGTATCGTCAACTATTGGTAACAATAAAGTTCAAAACAGCAGCGGCACCCTGCTCATCGCCATCAAGGATGAACTCGCCAGGAATCTTTTTTATGGCGAACAGCTGCTTGTGCCGGCTAAATACACCATAATTGATCCGCCGTTTAACCCTGGTGAGTTTAACTATAAACAATACCTCGCGCACAAAAATGTGTACCATCAGGCTTACCTTTTTCCTAAGCAGTACAAAGCAACCGGGAGCGGCTTTGGTAACGGTCTCATAGCTGCAGCTTTAAACTCACGGCAGCAATTAGTTAGAAAGCTGTACAGTAACATGCATGACACCACGGCTATTGCTGTAGCATCCACACTGATATTGGGCTACAAGGCCGACCTAAGCAATGATGTAATGCAGGCGTATTCCAGAACCGGCACCATACATATATTATCAGTGTCAGGAGGACACGTGGCAATTTTGTATGTTGTATTAGCGTGGGCGTTATCTTTTTTGAACGGTTATAAAAAAGGCAAGATCATAAGAGTTGTCGTAATTATAACTTTAATCTGGGTTTATGCACTGCTTACCGGATTATCGCCTGCGGTATGCCGCGCGGCTTTAATGATTACATTTTTAATTGCAGGCAAAACCGCGGGCAGATATGTAAATCCGCTTAACGTTCTGGCTTGTTCTGCATTTGCCTTGTTGCTTTACGATCCTTTTCTGATTACAGATGTAGGCTTCCAACTATCTTACCTGGCAGTTGCTGGACTGATAATTTTTGAACCGATTATCAATCAATTAACATCATTTAAAAGCCGTGTAGCAGATTACCTATGGAAAGCAACGTCGGTATCTATCGCAGCACAAGCAATTACTTTCCCTTTAAGCGCCTTCTATTTTCATCAACTGCCCGTATACTTTCTCATCAGTAACCTTATAATTGTGATACCTGTAACGGTTATCATGTATTCCGGACTTTTATTGCTGATGCTGCCGCAGATTCCTGTCGTCTCAAACTTGTTGGGCTTTATTCTCGAGAAGTCCATTTTGATTATGAACAAACTGCTTGGCTTTATAGAACATCTTCCTTACGCTAGCATCAACAAGATTTGGCTCACCAATATCGAACATCTTTTACTCTACCTAATAATTGTAACTTTCTTTTACTGGCTGTACAACAGGAGCCGAAAGTGGTCGCTGGTAACAGCTCTATTCGCTATTCTTTTGTTTTCTATAAGTATCAGCATTAAAAAAATCAACTCGGACACTACCCAGTCGATAACTTTCCTGAACCTCAAAAAGCATAGTGGAATTGTGTTTAAGAACGGTAACAAGGGAGTTGTGCTAACTGATGTAAGCGATACAGATAAGGTATTTAAATATGCGATACAGCCGGGTTTGGATAGTAACCGCATCACCAATTATGTCATATGCGGTTTCGTTAAGAACTTGCAAAACGACTACCTGCTAAAACGAGGTGGATTGGTACAGTTTAGAAATAAAAGATTGATGATCTTAAACCATAAGCCCCCTGCATGGTCTATCCCGTCGACATTGAGATTAAATTATATTTATATAAGAGAGAATGCTTCAGTTGATCTAAGGTCGCTAATAAACAAACAAGTAATTGTGGATGCTAGTAATTCAGATCGCTATATTTCAGTGCTTACTGCAAACCAGGTAAATTATCAATCTCTCAAGCGTAACAAATCCATCACTATAAACTCTAACAAGTAATTATTCAAAAAATTTGCATAAGAGTTAAACACGCACTACATTGTATCATCAAATTAAAACTATGAAGATTAAACTTTTTACCGTTGCCATGGGCGCAGCCTTTATTGCAACAGCACTTAACGCTAACGCTCAAAAGGCTTACAAAGAAGGTGTTATTACCATGAACATGAATGCAATGGGACAGGCAATAGAAGCTAAAAGCTACTTCCGTACCGATTCATCTTCTGTGGCTTTCAACGCAGGCCCTGCTGATATCAAAGTACTTTCTGACAGCAAAGGCACCTACATGGCTATTTTAGTTGACGTGCCGGTAGCATCAATTAAAAAAGCAGCTATTGCTACACCTGCCGAGATTGAAGAACAGCGTTCTAAATTCCCGGTACTTACTTTTAAACCAGGCACAGAAACAAAGGTCATCAACGGCTTTAACTGTACAAAAGTTGTTGCTACTGATGCAAAAGCAGGCAAAACTTACGACATTTGGGTTACTAAAGACGTGTCAATCCCTGAGACATCAGCTACTAAACTATATGCTGGTGCAGGCGGCTTCCCTATTCAGTACACCACATTCCAAAATGGCCAGGCTTCTGAAGTAACTATCAAGAGCATTGTTGAGCAAAAAGTACCTGCCGGAACATTCAGCGTACCTGCTGATTTTGAAAAGATCAGCATGGACGATCTGAAATCATTAGGTGGCGGCGGTAACTAATTAGATTACCAGGTAACACTTAAATATAAAAGCCCGGATAACCAATGGTACCCGGGCTTCTTTTTTATCGATTGCTTTAGTTTAATGAAGACGCTAAGTTGTTAACCCAACCATTAAACAACGCCGTTTCAAAGTCTACTGCTTTTTTTGCATGCAGCTCCCAATCAGGTGAAAAATGTTGAAGCTGGTTGATCATCTCCTCCAAATGCCCTTCTTCTTCAAGAATTATAGATTTTACATTCACCCTACTCAATGCATTATCAAGGGCGTCCTGATAGATAGGATACAGTTCGTCAGCACGAACTTCTATAGCATAAGTTACAAGTAGATAAGCAGCAAAGCGTAGTTCTTTACCACTCAAGCCCAGCCCGTATTTTAAATACCTAGAAACATCTATATCCAGCTGGTTTAAATAGTACTTGCTAAATGCCGGAGCAAGCAGGTAGTCACCTGTATAAGTTGGACAATCCACGCCTGTTTTTTCTATCTGTTTCTTTAGGTAGAACGCGTGGCGATGTTCCTCAGCGGCGTGTTTGAGGATAATGTATGTAACCGTTGCAGGATCCTCACTGGCAGATATTTTACGTGCGCCGGTGTTCTCCATCAGCGATAATGTATTTAGCCACTTAGCATGTAGATTGTTGTCTGCAATTATCTTAGGTAGAATAGTACTTAGTTCCATGATCTATATCTCGTTGAGAGCCTGCTCAATTTTGCTGTAAATATAGTTTAGCTCCTCGTTGGTTATGCAATATGGTGGTAAAATATAAACGATGTTACCTAACGGACGAAGAATTATACCCGCCTCTAGAAAGTAGTGGTAAAGCTTGTCGCGCAGGCTGCTGAAGTACGATGTATTGTCGCCCGTTTCCCATTCTATGGCGATTATCGTTCCCGTTTGACGAGTAGAACGAACTGAACGGTGCCCGTTTATTCTAACGGCAAAAGCTTGATGTGCGGCCACTATCCTGTCAATATTCTCTTGTACCGATGGATGCAGAAACAAGTCTAAACTGGCTAATGCAGCAGCGCAGGCAACGGGATTTGCGGTGTATGAATGACCGTGAAACAGTGTTTTCAGTTTATCTTCAGATAAAAAAGCGTTGTAGATACCTTGAGTGCAGGTAGTTAAACCGAAAGCCATTGTGCCACCGGTAAGCCCCTTTGAGAAGCACATAATATCAGGCTGCGTTTGCAGGTGGTCACAAGCAAAGTTTTTACCTGTACGGCCAAAGCCCGTAAATACCTCGTCTGCAATAATCAGTACACCCTCGCTTTTGCAATGCGCTAGAAGTTGGTCGAGATAAGCGGCCTCATACATTACCATACCTGCAGAGCCCTGAACCAGCGGCTCGAATATGAAGGAGGAAATTTGTGATTTGAGGCTTGATATATGTGCTTTAAGCTCTGCTATATTTGATGCATCCGGCAGATCAATGAATTCTACTTCGAACAGCAAACTATCGAACGCTGCTGTAAAAGCGCTCCTTCCACTTACCGACATGGCGCCGAAAGTATCTCCATGGTAGGCATTTTTGAAGGCGACTATCTTCGTGCGTTGCTCTCCTTTGTTATGCCAGTATTGCAGGCACATCTTTATGGCTACTTCTACAGCTGTAGAACCGTTATCGCTATAAAATGCTTTCTTTTGATTTGACGGAAGTATCGCCAATAACCTTTCGGCTAGTTCTACAGCACCCTGGTGAGTAAACCCCGCAAAGATTACATGTTCCAGCTTCATTAGCTGTTCGGCGACTTTTTGTGCAATGTACGGATGCGCGTGCCCGTGGATGTTTACCCACCAACTGGATACCGCATCTATATACTTAGTTCCATCTTCTGCGTATACACAAGCACCTTCGCCCCTTACAATGCCTATTGGTGCGGCAGCGGTTTGCATCTGTGTATAAGGGTGCCATATAACCTGAAGATCGCGTTCAGATAATGTCATGATTGTGCATTTAGTAGTTTACCAACGTGCTGATCCGTAGGAAAAGTAAGGTGCTCTGGTAACAAGTCGGTCACTTTCACCCAACGGAACGATTGCAGCAGATCTCCCTCACCTTCGAAATCAAACACCTTTGTTTTAATTGCGAATTTCGGCTCGGTGAGTGCCTTTACCATATAGTAAACACTAATGATCTGCGAATCATTGAACGCTGATTTCACAAAGAAATCGGTGGTATAGAAATGACTCAGCACTTCTACTTCCAGCTCACACTCTTCCATAAACTCGCGCTTTAAGCCATCCGTAAGGCCCTCGCCGTACTCCAGCCCGCCGCCCGGAAACTTAGTAAACTGCATACCATACTCCTGCTCGTCGCTGATAAGTACTTCGTTATTGTCGTTTATTAGCAAGCCATAAACGCGCACGTTAAAAAATTGCTTACTGTTCATAGTGTTTCTTGTTACGCATTACCTTGTCCATTGTCCATTCAATTTCCTCCCGCTTTGGCTCAGACCGAATGGGGCAATTGGGCATACTGCAGTAATGACAGCAGTACGGCAGGCATGGATCAGTATGTATAAAAAATTCCGTTGTGATACCAGCTTCCTTATTCACCAACTTATCTACAAGTTTTACTTCCTCATGCACGCGGTTTAGGTCAAAATAATTTGGAAGCGTTAGATGACAGTCGATGTGTAATTCGTTGCCATACTTTTGAGCACGAAGGTTATGAATATCTATCCACTCGTCCCGGCGCTGTTCGCCGAGTACCTTTACCACATCGCTTACAATACCAAAATCCGTTTCGTCCATAAGGCCTGCTACGGATCGGCGGATGAGTTTGTAACCTGTAAAAAGGATATATAGCCCAACAGCAATGGATAACGCACTATCCAGCCATAAAATACCTGTAAAGTAAATCAACAGCAAACCTATAACCAGGCCGGTGCTGGTTACCGTATCGGTAAGCAAATGCCGGCCATCGGCCTCTATGGTAATTGATGGCAAAGCTTTACCCCTTCGGATCATATAATACCCCAGAGCGCCGTTTATAATACCAGTAGCACCGATAATAATGGCACCGGTTAATAAGTCGTGAATTACCTCCGGATAGAAAAAGCTATAAGCCGATTTAAGGATAATAATTAGGCCGGCGATGCCGATGAGCGAGCCTTCCAGGAACACCGAAAAGAACTCCACTTTACCATGCCCGTATGGATGGTTTTCGTCGCGGGGGAGTGCAGCCAGATAAATGCTGTAAAAGGCAAAAGCGCTGGCTACAACATTTACAATGCTTTCCGCAGCATCGGTAAGTACAAAGTTAGAATTGGTGAGAAAGTATGCTGTAAACTTAAGCACCATCAGCACCGCGCCGGTGACAAGCGATATCAGAATAATCCGTTTATGTTCTTTCAAGGCGATGCAATTGAGGCGACAAACTTAAACAAAATGCCCCCACTTTTTACAATGCCTAACCAGCTATATTGTTTTAAAGTGTCCCGCTTTGAGAGCGGGACACCCGGGACACCTACAAACTGCAATTAACTATATAACAATTAGTTACATCAACAGAGCGGGACACCCCGGGACAGTACAAAAACTTTAACAATAATGGTATAAATTACTGTATAACAAAGCTATATACCTAAATTAAACAAATTTGATACAAATGGCGGGACAGTTAAAAACGAAGTCAAGCGGGACACCCTCAAACAATTTCCTACGCTTCAAATGCTGGTTTAGCATTGCTCCAAAAATCGTCCAGGGCAATCATCCGGGGTTTAAAGAAGGAGATGAGTTTTGGCCAGTCTTCCTTTTGGTAAATACTTACCGACTGTATTTCTGTAAAGATGCGCGTAACGGTTCTGCCAGAGTCATCCGAGGTATGGAGCACCCAGTCCCACTCCTCTTCCAGCGTATTATGCAGCAACGTCCTGAAATTTTTCAGTTCCTCAAAGTATAGCTCCTGCAACTCCGGGTCGGCGTGGTTTAGCTCTATCGCTACGCTTGCAAGCTTGTTATCAGCATCCATTTTGAACGCAATGTTGCGCACACCCGTTTTATAATTTATCCAGTTGATGCGTAGCCCCTCTGCAGACAACACAGGCCTCATATACTGCCCAAAGGTTGTCCAAAACTCCTGCCTTAATTGTGATGCCTGTTCTTTGCTGTACATATTTTCCAGTCACTGCGCTTTCCGGCTTAAACATAAAAAGAAATCAGCTTTACCGACTAATTTTTTCAAGATGCGCTCGAAAGATCTCAAAACTCTATTTTAGCAACATCTAATATGAAACCTATGAAGCAGTCCTCTTTGTTTTTGATAGCAGTTTGCTGCACGCTTTTTATAAGCAGTTACGCCAATGCGCAGAGCACCTACCTGTACGATACTACTGCTAAGCCGGTAATGATATCTAACCAGTTCGCGTTTACAGAAGGGCCTGCAGTTGATAAAAAGGGTAATGTTTTTTTTACCGATCAGCCAAATAACAAAATATGGAAGTATGACACAGATGGTAAGCTTTCCATATTTATGGACAGCGCCGGGCGTGGAAATGGCACTTACTTCGACAAAAAAGGAAATCTTATAGTTTGTGCAGATGAACACAATCAGCTGTGGCAGGTAGCACCTAATGGTAAGGTGAAGGTACTGATGGTTAACTACAAAGGCAAGTTGCTTAATGGCCCGAATGATCTTTGGGTGCACCCAAATGGCAATATCTACTTCACCGATCCGTATTACCAGCGCCCCTGGTGGACACGCACGCAGCCAGATCAGGATGGACAAAAAGTCTACTACTTACCAAAGGGCAAATCTGAAGCAGTTATGATAGATGCTGATTATAAGCGACCAAATGGCATCGTCGGTTCACCCGATGGTAAGCTGCTTTACGTGGCAGATATAGGCGACAATAAGATCTATAAATATGCTATCAACAAGGATGGCAGCCTCAGCGGTAAAGTAGTATTTATCAACAAAGGTGCAGACGGTATGACGCTGGACGAGCGAGGCAATTTGTACCTGGCGGGTAATGGAATCACGGTTTATAATCCTGAAGGGGTACAAATAGCCCATATTGACATTCCTGAGCCATGGAGCGCAAATGTTTGCTTTGGTGGTAAAAACAGGGATTTGCTCTTTATTACAGCCTCCAAAGCTATTTATACCCTAAAAATGAAGGTGAAGGGAGTTGAATAACATAACAGGCTCGACACTTATTATTGTGCCGAGCCTGTTACCCGGTTAAGTTCTACGCCAAATTTCTTCCCGCGTTTACAATGCCGTATACCGTGCGGATGATCAACTTATTGTAGATGCTCGTAAGCTCTTCGTCATGCTCTTTGTTGAGGCATTGCAAAGCATAATGCTGTACAATTACCAGCGGCAAAACAATACGCTCACGCAAAGCTATCGAGCGGCGTTCTACCGGCGATTCTTCCATCAGCATAGTGGTACCGGTCAGTTCCAGCAGCAATGCTTTTGTCAGTTCAAACTCGTCTTTCAGTCCTTTCCAAAATGCGCCAAACTTTTTGTCGTTAGCCAAATGAGCCGTAACCCTAAAGTCGGATTTGGACATGGACATCATGCAATTATCCAGCATGGTTTTAAAGAAACCTGAGTTTTGGTACAACTCGCAAACTTCTTTCCAATGTCCTTCATCCTTCATTTTCTTAAGCGCCGTCCCTACGCCATAAAAGCCAGGAATGCTTTGCTTAAGCTGGCTCCATGATGTTACAAAACTAATGGCACGTAAATCTTCCAATTTAAGCTTTGCAGACGCGTTACGTTTCATTGGCCTGCTGCTGATATTTGTCTGCGACAGCAGCTTTAACGGACTAAACTTCTCCAGGTACTCCATAAACAGCGGGTGGTGGCGCATAGCCATAAACAGCTTATGGCTTTCTTCGGCCATATCAGCTATTAAGGTCTTGTGCCGGTCGTCCAACAGGTCTTTATGGTTGGGGTGCAACGCTGATATAATACCTGCGTTGATAAGCTGCTCCGTATTAAAACGCGCAGTTTCGATAGAGCCATACTGCGAACTTACTGTTTGCCCTTGTATGGTAAGCTGTATATTATTATTGGCTATCTCGCTGCCCATAGATGCATAGAAACGGTGCGTTTTGCCACCGCCACGTGCAGGTGGGCCTCCCCTGCCATCAAAGAACGCCAGGTTGATACCGTACTTACGCGCCATGGCTGTGAGCTCTATCTTGGCTTTGTAGATAGACCAATTGGCCATTAAATAACCGCCATCCTTAGTACTGTCGCTAAAGCCAAGCATAATGGTTTGCTTGTTGCCGCGGTTCTTAAGGTGCTTTTTATAGAAAGGGTGATTGTACAAGGTCTCCATCACCCCGCTGGCATGTTTAAGATCGTTCACGGTCTCAAACAGCGGCATAAAATCAATAGTTAACTTATCTTTTTTCCAGCCGCTCCACAAGAAGAGGTCTATCAATTGCAGAATGTCTGTCGCCTGCTGACAGTTACTGATAATGAACCGCTGGCAGCCTTTTACGCCATTGCTCTTTTGTATCTGCTGCATCAGGCGAATGGTGTTCAGCGTGTCCTTGGTCATTTCATCCGCATCATCCGGGCAAACGAAGTCGGCTTCGGTAAAAGGCAGCACCTTTAACTTGGCAGCCTCATCCATTTCGGCGTATCCTTTTGGCACACCGGTATATATCTTGCGTGTGCCGTACTCAAACACATCCCGCAATATGCGGCTGTCCTGCCTTATGTCCAACGTAGCGAAGTAAGATCCAAAGAGTTTTACTTTTTGAATAAGGTTATCTACTACATCAACAAAAAGGCTGTCATGATCGGCCACCAGGGTTTCGCGGATGCTTACCAGCAAGGCTAGCATTTCCGGCTGCAGGTCCTTAGCGTTTTCCTGTGGATTGAACGCGTTATCATACAACATGGTTTCCAGCTTGCCGAGGTTATCGCCAAAGCCGCGGAAGGTGATACGGCGCTTCAGGTTGCGAAAATCGCGGTAGTAGCAGCGGAAGATTACCTGCCGTAGCAGAGACGAAACAGATTTGGTAGTCTCCGTAGTAACGTTTGGATTACCATCGCGATCGCCGCCCGGCCAAAAGCCCATCTCCAGTACCTGGTGGGCGTTATCTATCTCAAATTCTTCTTCCAGTTTACTTTGTATGCCGGAGAGCGCATGGTAAAATATATTCTCCAGGAACCATACCAGGCTAACCGCCTCATCTACCGGTGTTGGCGAAGTTTTGTTAAAGAAAGGCGTTTTACCCAGCTGCTGCAGCAGCACGTTTATGCTGGGGATATCATTTGTTTTCAACGCCTCTATCAGGTCTGTCATGATCCCCAGCACCGTACCCGGGTAAAACTGGGTAGGATGCGCGGTAAGCACCAGGCGGAGCGAAAAATCGTTAAGCTGTTTGCTGATGTCGCGCCGTGCCTGCTCGTTGGAGGTTGCCTGTTGCACCATGCTTTGCAAAGGGCCGGTATCGTCAGACCGGCCGAGGGTACCAAACGATGAATCTTCAATAGCATCAAATAATACCACTTGCCGCTCTATATATTGTATAAAACGGAACAGACGGTTTAGCTGCTCGCGGTGATCTATACCAGGAACATATTTCTCGAAAAACGACTCGATGATCTCCTTTGGCGACAGCTGGGTTGCAGCGCCCTTTTCGCAATGCGCGCTAAAGAACGGCAGCAAAATACCTATTTCCTTTACCTGGTAAAACGGCAGCGTTTGAAAGAGGCTGTTGTACAGGTCAAATCGGGTTACAACTTCGTGATTAAAGGTAGCTTCGCGCTGGCTGAGCCTTTGGGTTGATGGCATAACAAACAGTTTTGTAAAATACATACTCCAGTTACCCGGTATATGATGGCGTGAATTTAGGTATCTAAAACTAAATTATGTTAATATATGAATAATTAATAACAGATAACCCGTTTTAATGCAATAATGCTTATTACAACTCTTGCGCCTTTTATTTGTTTAAATTTGCAGCGTACTAAATTCATATAGATAAACTGCATGCAAAACCACAAACGGGAGATAACGAGCTTTTTTTACAGCCAGTATTTTTCGGACGGATTACGTATCTCGGCAGGGATATTAATACCGTCGTTAGTTGCTATGCAATTTGGCAAGTTTGATCTTGGGCTAACCCTCTCGCTGGGTGCACTTTGTATTTGCGCTATTGACAGCCCGGGCCCCGTATTGCACAAACGCAATGCTATGGCTGCCGGCAACCTGCTGTTGTTTTTGGTGGCGCTTATTACCGGTTACGCCAGGCTAAATGTGTTCACGCTGGGGCTGGAGATAACCTTACTCTCGTTTTTGTTCAGTATGCTGACTGTATATGGCAACAGGGCGGCGGCAGTAGGTACATCCTCTTTACTCATCATGATATTCATGATGGATAAGGCAATACCCCCGCCCCAACTCCCTGTATTTTGCCTGGAAATACTTGCCGGCGGTGTTTGGTATATGGTGTTCAGCCTGGTATTCTTTGGCATAAGGCCATACCGCGCCGCACAGCAAACCCTTGGCGAGAACGTGGCGGACGTTGCCCGTTTTCTGCGCATTAAAGCCGACTTTTATTTGCCTGACACCGATTTTGATGAGAACTACAAGCGCCTTGTGATTCAGCAAATATCGGTAAGTAACCACCAGGATGCCGTACGGGAGATGCTCTTTCAAAGCAGGCTGATGGTTAAAGAATCGACAGGTGCCAGCAGGATATTGGTTTTAACCTTTAACGATCTGGTAGATATGTTTGAGCAGATTATGGCTACACACTATGATTACCAGCACATTCGTGAGAAGTTTAAAGACACAGGCGTACTGGAAGAGATAGCCAGCTTTTTGCATGTAGTAGCGGACGATCTGGACAACATTGGCTACGCTGTACTCATCAATACCCGGCCGCGAAAATTGAGCAGCCTGAACGAACGGCTGGAGCAATTAAAAGTTAAGATAGATGCTGTAGGCGCTGATGACCGGGAGACCAGCAACCTTGTTCTGAAGAAGATCTTGATTAACCTGCGAGACGTCAGTAAGAGCATATCAAACATTTATAAATACTACCACTCAAAGGCTTCGGAACTGCTGATCAACAGCGACAAAGAGGTGGAGTATTCTAAATTTGTTACCCACCAGGATTTTGCACCGCACATATTTTGGGACAACATCAGTCTCAATTCCGCAACGTTTAAACACGCGTTGCGGGTAGCGCTGGTATGTTTAGTCGGTTTTGTCACGGCAAAAAATGTGTCGTTAGGTGGGCATAGCTACTGGGTACTGCTTACCATTATTGTAATCCTGAAACCGGGGTTCAGCCTGTCCAAACAGCGCAACTATCAAAGGCTTATTGGTACCATAGCAGGCGGCGTTATCGGTATACTCATCCTGAACTTTATACCTAATACCACGGTCCAGTTCGTCTTCTTTATTGTATTTATGGTAGGTACTTACAGCTTCCTGCGCCTCAATTATGTAGTGAGCGTTATCTTCATGACGCCATATGTACTTATCCTGTTCAAGTTTTTGGGTGTAGGTTTGATAGATGTTGCGCAGGAGCGTATTGTGGATACCATAATAGGATCTACCATCGCCTTTCTCGCCAGCTACCTTATTTTCCCTACATGGGAGTTCCAGTTGGTGCAGGAAAACCTTAAAGCGGTGATTAACGCCAATACAAATTACCTGCGTAAGGTTCGGGACAGTCTTAGCGGTGAAATGGTTGAGCTTACCGAATATAAGCTGGCCCGCAAAGATGTATTTGTACACTCAGCCAACTTGTCGGCAACGTTCGAGCGGATGACCTCGGAGCCTAAAAGCAAGCAGATACATATAAAAGACATTCACAAGTTTGTTGTGCTGAGCCACATTCTCGCATCTTATACTGCAAACATAGCATCTGCACTGATACGCACAGGCAGGCAAAAGCCGCATGCTGAAATGTTAAAGCTTGTTAAAAGAAGCATTGCCGTATTAAAGGAAACAAGCAAGAAATTAAGCGGTGAAGAACCAGCGCCGACCATACAAAAACCTGCTCCGCCAAAATCACCGGAGACGCCTGTACCGCTTTCCATTGACGATGAGCTCATGAAAGAACAGCTTGGCTTCATCAACAAAATAGCCGTCGATATTTCCAAAGTGACAGAAAATATCCTTCGTTAATCTACAGCAGCTCAGTTGCAAGGTTAGCCAGTTCGCTCCTCTCCCCTTTTTGCAGGGTAATATGCGCGTACAATGGATGACCCTTAGCTTTGTCAATAAGGTAGGATAATCCGTTACTTTCCGCATCCAGGTACGGCGTATCTATCTGGTAAATGTCGCCTGTGAACACAAATTTGCTGTTTTCACCCGCACGGGAGATGATGGTTTTCACCTCATGTGGTGTAAGGTTCTGTGCTTCGTCGACAATAAAGAATATCTTGCTCAGCGTACGCCCGCGTATGAAGGCCAGCGGTGTGATGGATATCTTGTCGTTGGTTACCAGCTCGTCTATCTTTGCGCGCATCTTTTCGTCGTCGGCAAACTGGTCTTTAATAAACTTAAGGTTGTCCCATATCGGTGCCATATACGGGTCGATCTTTGACTTTACATCACCCGGTAAAAAGCCGATGTCTTTATTGCTCAGCGGCACTATGGGCCGGGTAACAAATATCTGGCGATAGTACTTGCGTTGTTCCAGCGCGCTGGCCAGGGCAAGCAGCGTTTTGCCGGTACCGGCATTTCCCTGGATAGTAACCAGCTTTATATCCGGATGCAGCAGCGCATGTATCGCCAGCGCTTGCTCGGTATTACGCGGATGAATGTTAAGCACAGGTTGCTCTGTTACCTTTTCTACCTGCTTTGTAGTTGCGTTGTAAAAGCCGGTTGCGCCGTTACCGTTTTTGCTGTTGAGTATATAAAAGTGATTCCCTGCATTTGGTTTAATGCTGAATTCCTCGGCCGGCAAGCTGTCGCTCTTGTTCAGCTTACCCAGCAGCTTTTCGGTTACTTTACTAAGTACGGTTTTACCACTGTAGAGCTCATCAAGGTTTTTTACTTTACCTGTTTCATAGTCCTCGGCATGAATATTCAGGGCTTTCGCCTTTAGTCGCAGGCAAATATCCTTGGAGACAAGAATGACCTTTTTATCAGGGTGCTCGAACTGTACGCCCAGCGCCGCATTCAATATCCGGTGATCTATCTTTTCGGAACCAAAAACAGCTTCAGCATCAGCGCTGGCGTTCTTTACGTCCATTATAACCTTAAAGCTGCCTTTGGTTTTTCCGTCAAGTGGAGTCCACTGGTTGATAAGCGAGTTTTGAGAAAACCTGTCCATCAGTCTGATAAAGCTGCGCGCTTCAAAGTTCCTGGTGTCGTTACCGCTCTTCATATTATCCAATTCTTCCAGCACCTGAATAGGTATGGCAACATCGTGTTCCTGAAAGTTCTCGAAGGCATTATGATCGTACAGAATCACAGATGTATCCAGCACGAATATCTTTTTCTTCCCATCCTTGTTCATCATAAGCTAAAGTAGCTATTTTGATTTGAAACAAGCAGGCACTGCAACAAACACATTTTTTTGTACCGGCAAACTTTTTATTAATCAAGTTGTATTGGTTTAGTATCCTTGCACTCTGAAGAAGCTATCTAAACGTCTGATGCAGCCGAATTTTACTAACGACCTTAATCCGGAAGAACTTTTAATTTTCAAGAACTTACCGCAAAACATTCTTTTGCTATCTCCGGACTTGATAATTATAGAGGCAAGCGATGCTTACCTTACTACTACGCACAAGACCCGAACAGATATGAGCGGACAGCATCTGTTTGATGTATTCCCCACCTATGCACAATGGCTGCCAAACATTGATCAGGGTATTGAACAATCTCTCCGTAAAGTGATCAGCACCGGTGAAGCACATGAGTTGCCTGTCACACGGTTTGACACACCGGAAACTGTGGGAGCTGCCAGCTTAAAAGAGCGATATTGGAAAACAACCAATAAACCCGTTAAAGGTGCCAACGGGAACCTTAAGTATATCATCCATCTTACAAAAGAGGTTACAGAGCAGGTGCTGCGTGAAAACAGATTGAAGGACGCGCTTGAAGATGAGCATAAGTCTGCAATAAAGGCGAAGGTTCTAGCCGAGCAGATGGAGCGCCTTTTTCACGATATACCTGCACAAATAGCAATTTTTCGCGGAGAGGATATGGTTTTTGATTATGTAAATCCTCAGTATCAGCAGGAGTTGTTTCCGGGGAGAGACATACTAGGCCTGCCTTTACTGGCTGCTTTACCCGAACTGAATAATCAACCTATAATAGACGTTTTACATCAAGTTTACTCGACGGGTGAACCCCACATCGAAAATGAACTTTACGTGCCATTGGCAGCTTATAAAGGCGGCAAACTGATAGACCATTATTTCAATAGTGTCTACCAGCCACTTAGGAACGACAAAGGCGAAATAGATGCGCTGCTTAGCTTTAAATACGAAATTACAGAACATGTACTCGCCAGGAAAACCCTGGAGTTAAACGAGCAGAAGTTATCCGAAGCGAACGAACAACTTAAGGCTGCTTACGGGGAACTACAAGCAATCCACGAAGAGCTACAGGCATCAAATGAGGAACTTACCTCAACCAACGAAGATCTGCAAAAAGCGCAGTACAGCTTACGAGAACTAAACACCCAGCTTGAAGACCGTGTTGCCGAACGTACAAAACAACTGGAAGAAAGCATAGAAGAGCAGCAGGGTTTAAATGAAGAAATAAGAGCCGCCAATGAAGAGATGCTGGCTGCCAATGAAGAACTTGCGGCAACAAACGAAGAACTTAATATAACGCAGCAGCACCTCCGCGAAACATTAGCCGGTTTAACAGCAACCCAGCAACGGCTTAGCAACCTGGTTAACGATGCTACTATAGGTATTATACTGGTTACGGGAAAAGACTTTAAGGTTGACGTAGTAAATAAAATTTACGGCAATCTCATTGGTCGGACAACCGATGAACTGCAGGGCAAGGCGCTGTTTAGCATTATCCCGGAAGCCGAAGCAACCTTCCGCCCTATAATTGAACGCGTGCGCGATAGCGGTGAAACCCTTTACCTGTATGACCAGCCTTATTTTGTATACAACGACGACAAAACAATAGAAGGCTTTTTAAACCTGGCTTACCAACCCTATCACGAAACTGATGGTACAGTAACCGGTGTTATGGTGCTATGCCAGGACGTGACTGAGCAGGTAGAAGCCCGGCGCAAACTTGAGCAAAGTGAAGAGCGGTTCCGTTTTATGCTGAACGCTATACCACAGCAGGTTTGGACCGCAAGGCCTGACGGCGCTCTTGATTATGTAAATGATGTAGTTGCAAACGATTTCGGCTTTGCGGGGCACGAAGTTGTTGGCTATGGCTGGCAGCAATTTATCCATCCCGATGATTTGCCTGGATGTATGCATGCATGGCGAGCCGCACTTACAACAGAGTCGCCATACTTAACCGAGTTTCGCTTAAAAATGAAGGATGGCAGCTACATTTGGCACCTGGCCAGGGCGGTACCATTCCGGGAAAACGGCGTAGTTACATTATGGCTAGGAACAAACACCAACATTGACCTGCAGAAAGCTAATGAGCATAAAAAGGATGAGTTTTTATCCATTGCCAGTCACGAGCTAAAAACGCCGCTAACCAGCATTAAAGCTTTTAATCAGCTGATGCAGCGCACAAAAGATCCCGAAAAGTTGAATGGATTTATTGGCAAATCGGCTGACCATATTTTTCGATTGGAAAAACTAATATGTGATTTGCTGGACGTAACCCGCATAAACGCCGGCAAAATGACCTACGAGTTGCAACCATTTAATTTTACCCAAATGCTGTCCGACTCGATAGAAAGTGTGCAGTTAAAAGCAGATAACCATCAGATAATACTGGAAAGTGCAGATGAGCTTACTTACACGGGCGACAGGCTCAGGCTGGAACAGGTGATGAACAACTTTTTAACCAACGCTGTTAAATACTCACCAAACGGTGGGCGTATCCTTATCAACTCCAGGGTGCAGGACAATGGCGTGGTAGTGTCCGTTGAAGACTTTGGTATTGGAATAGACGAAGAACACCTGGACAAACTTTTCGACCGTTATTACCGCGTAGATAACACCGCTATGCGTTTTGAGGGCCTTGGTTTGGGCCTGTTCATCTCCTCGGAAATATTAAAACGCCACCATGGCACCTTTTGGATAGAAAGCCGTCAAGGACAGGGCACCACCTTCTTCTTCCGCCTTCCATTGCAGAATGACGAACCTGTAGAAATAATTGATCAGGATGATGTGTTTTACAAGGATAAAACCATTACCGTAACTTACAACGAAGCAGCCAGGCGGTTGGATGTAGACTGGACGGGATTTCAGGACCTGGAAAGCGTAAAGGCTGGCGGAATGCGTATGCTGCGCATGTTAAAACATAATAAAGTGAGCAGGGTACTTAACGATAATACTCACGTTATTGGTAATTGGTCTGAGGCATCTGACTGGGCAGCTCAGGAATGGTTTCCGATGATGGAGGCAGCCGGGCTACGGTATTTTGCATGGATCTACTCGCCCAGCGCGTTCGCCAGGCTTGCTGCGGAAAAAAGTGCGGATGTAAGTATAGGCAATGTTACTGTACAATTCTTTACAGATTACCACGACGCCGAAAGGTGGATAAATGAAGTATAACTAAAGGGAAGCGTTATTCCTTCCCTTTAGTTGTTTTACTTATCGGCATTTACCACTTGCGTACGCCCAGCAACTTCTCCCCGAGTTCGGTAAGCTCAGCTACCGGGTTTTTCTTTTCGCGTTCGAGCGGATCGCCGGGGAACGCATAACCCTGCATAGCTTCGCGGCTTTTCCAGCTATTTATACGCCAGTTAACAAGGTCCTCGTCATCCTCTTGAGCTGGCATCATAGCAATATACTGTGCAATACGCACTTTATTACCGCTTGTATTTGCACGTATGCCGTGTGGCAGCAAGCTATTAAAAATCAACAGATCACCAGCCTCCAGTTTAACCTTCACCAATTCAAAACCGGTAGTATCGGGTTTGTAATGGTCGCGGTCTGCAGGTTGTGTAAGCTTCCAGGTGTCGTATGTGCGGTATAATTCAGGCATGCACTGAAAGCCCCCCATAGCTTCATCAGTCTGGTCGGCCAGTGCCAATACGCCTTGCACGTTTTGCGGCTTTGTTTCCGGATCATAATCCCAATGGATAAAGCCTTTATACTCAAACCCTGGCCGCAGTGGAAAATTAAGATTGGCACGGTCTATCGTAACCCAAAGCTTTTCCGTACCCCATACATCAGCAAAGGATTGATGAACTTTCGGTGTTTGGCGGTTGTCCCACATGAGTTGATGATTATATATCTCAACCATGCCCGTATTATTTAATTCAGCCATCTGCATTTGTGCGTTTGGCCGTTTATACCAGGTGTTAATATTATTGGCATCTTTATCTTCATATTCCCATAAATAAGCCGCAAGCTTTTCTGCCTGTTCGCGAGGTACGGCGTTCTTTATTATTACGTAACCATTTTCTATCCAAAACTTCCAGTCATCTTCACTTAACACGTGTAGTGGCTTTCCGGAACTGCGGTCATTAAGATTAAGCGTGCTTGATTTTGCAGTAGACGGATTGCCGGGTATTTCCTTATGGGCATTTTTCGGTCCGGCGGCCATTGTCATTGTCGCCATTGTTTTTTGCTCAGTCATAATGTTTAATGTGGTTTGTGATACAAATGTAAAGCTGGCCTTACCCTTCAATATTCTTTACAATGACAGAAACTTGCTCTGTATTGACCAATATTCTATCTTTAACTGGAGATTGTAATCAATAATAGATGAACGAAATACAGTTAGAAAAAGTAGACTTCGAACCGGGCAAGTCATTCAAGCTGTTTTCTCCGCGGCTGAGAAATACTTTTTTATGGCATTACCACCCTGAGTTTGAACTGGTGTATGTTGAAGCGGATGCCGGCATAAGGCACGTGGGAGCACACATCTCCAGCTATACGCAAAGCGACCTGGTGCTAATTGGCAGTAACATCCCGCACCTCAATTTTGATTATCGCCTGCGCAGCGATTACCACCAGATAGTTGTTCAGCTACGGGAAAATTTTTTGGGCAAAGCTATTGGTACGGCACCGGAAATGGCACTTATAGATCAGCTGTTTAAAAAAGCCAAAGGGGGAATAGCATTTTACGGTGAAACGAGGGCAACCATAGCTTCCCGGCTGAAAAACCTAAAGGAGATGAACTCATTTGAGCAGTTAATAGAGCTCGTGCGTATATTCAATGTGCTAGCAAAATCAAACGAGTACCTAATATTAAATGAAGATGATATCAGCATGCAATTTTTCCTGAAGGACAAGATCAGGATGGGTGCGATATACGAGTATATAGATGCTAATTACAACCGCAAGCCGGACGTGAATATGGTGGCAGCTAAGGTAAACCTCACAACAGCTGCTTTCTGCCGGTATTTTAAACGGCAGACCAAGATGACCTTTACCGACTTTGTGAACCAGTACCGTATAGATATTGCTAAAAACCTGTTGATGCAAGACAAGAACATTACGGAAACCTGCTACGATGTTGGCTTTGAAAGCCTCTCTTATTTTAATAAGCTATTCAAGAAATTGGTTGGAGTAAACCCATCAAACTTCAGGAAGAATATTCGTCAGCAGGTAAGCTAAATAACTTTATGCTAAGAGTTTTTATTCCGCAATGTTTTTAGGTTGATAAGGCCATTCCTGGTTCATCTTTGCTTTTACAAAGTAGACTACCGTGCCTGCAGCTATAGCTATCAATCCGCCGGCCACCATGTGCAACCCTGTAGAGATGAGTATACCCAGCCAAATGAGAACGGCAAGTATTACCGGAACGGGAAAGAATGGCATCTTATAAGGAAACAGACTTGTTTTTCGGGACTTACGTAGCAACAGCAAACCAATTGCCTGCGCTATAAACTGCACTAGTATACGCATGGCCAATATAGCGCTGATCACATCGCTTAGCTTGAAGAGCAGGCTAAAAACAAATGCTATGGCACCTAACACCAATAAGGAGACATAAGGGAAATTGCCTTTAGGGTGCAATTTGGCAAATACCTTAAAAAAAGCACCGTCGGCAGCTGCAGCATATGGTATACGGCTATAACCAAGAGTTGCCGAAAATACCGAGGAAAAAGCAACAAGTAAAATTAAACAGGTAACAACCTTTGCAGCGGTGTCACCGGCCAGGTACTGCATAAACTCACTTATCACAAACTTGCTATCTTTTGCCTGCTGCCATGGTATAACGCTTACCACGCTGATGTTCATCAACAGGTATAATAGTGCTATGCCTGCTATGGATAAGAACATGCTGCGCGGAATGTTCTTAGAAGGATTGATGATCTCGCCGCCCAAATGGCACACGTTATAATAACCCAAATAGCTGTAAACGCTTTTGACACTGGCAAAACCTATAGCTGCAACAAAGGCGTAATTAACTTTTAAACCATCATTAATGTGTTTAATTGGCGCCATAAAGTTGCCGTGGGCTATGCCGCCGCCTATTATCCAGAACATGGTCACCAGCACCCCTACCCAAAGCACAACACTTATTTTCCCGATGGATTCTATTCTTCGGTATAGCAAGGCAACAATAGCCACAACTACCCCTCCGCTCATCAGTTTAGATTCCCATCCGGTAAGTGGCGTCAGAAAAGAAAAGTAGTAAGAAAACCCAATTGCTGCCGAAGCTATAACCAGCGGTGCCTGTATCATAGTTTGCCAAACGAACAGAAAGCTCATGAGCCTGCCCAGCTTTGTTTTGCCGTAAGTTTCTTTTAAAAAATTGTATGAGCCGCCGGCCATCGGGAAAGCGGCACCAAGCTCGCTCCAAACCATGGCATCAATAAAGGAAAGAATAGCGCCGGCCAGCCAGGCGTACAAGAACCAGGGGCCGTTCATCATGCCTATTACCATAGGCAAGGTAATGAAGGGGCCTATGCCTACCATATCGGTCATGTTTATGGCTGTTGCCTGTGCAAGCCCCAGGCGGCGCGCGAGTGATTTTTCAGCCATAGTTTATGCTGCAAAAATAAAGTAATTAGCTAATCTGAGTTAATTATAGCAGTCAGTTTTATGTAATACTCTTCAGAAATTTTAAGCTCTCAAGATTTGCAAATAAACAATAAGCCATAGGATACAAGGTTCGTAACCTCCATAGCAATTATAGTTGCCCTAAAAGTCAAAAATTTATTTTCATCCGGGTGTATCAGTTACACCAAAACGTCCGTCATGGTACTTAAACAGCCGGTTTCTGTCCATAAGTTAAGTGGTGGGCAGAGCGCGCCTGGCCGGGCGTATCAACGTAAGTTAAGTGAGTGAATTTGAAATACTGGTTGGTCGGCTGTTTTCTTAAGTATTCCACCCGGATGTTGGATCTATAAAAGGTAATTGTACTCGTTACGGGGTGAAACACCAACTTCTTTGCTCTAAGTTTGTTCCTGTATCATGAACATCTATCAAAACAGTATTTCTCTAAGGGCACGCAGGCGTGGTTTTCACGTTATTACATCAGAAGTAGTTTCGGCAATTCCGCAGTTAGGACAAATCACTGCTGGTATATGCCAGGTTTTTATTCAGCATACCTCTGCCTCGCTTTGCATTAACGAAAATGCTGACCCTACGGTACGGCAGGATTTTGAAATGTACTTTAATAAAGCAGTACCGGAAAATGATCCGGATTACCTGCACAACTATGAAGGCCCGGATGACATGCCGGCCCATTTAAAAGCTGCAGTGCTTGGCAGTTCGGTTACCATACCGATACGCAATGGCCGGCTTGCACTGGGTACATGGCAGGGCGTTTACCTGTGCGAACACCGTGATCATGGCGGCGAGCGGCGGCTCGTAATTACCGCTTGGGGAGCTTAGCTAAAGAGGTTTAATGCACTACATTTAACAAGTGTAAGCAGCAGCTTTCTTCCTTGTCTATGTTTCGGCACACTGATTTAGTCGCTAAAAGCATGCTCCTTCGTCGCTATTACCCCCTGATTAATAATGAAAATTCTTGTGATCTTTGAGAAATCTAAAACCAATGGAAACCCTGGAAATTACACAAGCTGAAAAAAAGATAACGGCAACTGAAGTAAACCTTGCAGGATCGTCGTTCACAATGGCCTGCCTCAACAATGCCCGCTTTGAGGATGTAGCGCTGGTGGGTGTGAAGATCACCAATGCAAACCTAAGCGACCTGGAGATTGAAGGTGCTCAACTAGGTGGCGCGTTTATCCACAATATAGGTATGCCACCAGAAGGCCATCCTTTTTATGACCCTAATGCCAAACAACGTCCGTTAAAGTTCGAAAACTGCGACTTAAACAACAGTACTTTAACCAACTGTGACCTTAGCGGCGTAAGTATATCCGGCTGCACCATTGCAGGCATGCAAATAAATGGTATACTCGTAGAAGAGCTTCTAAAAGTCTATGAGAACCGCAGGTAGATAGTGCTGATACTGCCAAGTATCGCCGGATTGTTGCATCTTTGCTTATCTATGACGATAACAATATTGGCATTCGGCATTGCAAAGGACATCTTCGGCAGCAATACTATTTCTGTCGACCTTAATGAGAATACAGATGTTGCGGCGCTTAAGAATATACTGGAAGATCGTTACCCACGTTTGAAGCAGCTTTCCAGCTATATGGTTGCTGTTAACAACGAGTATGCTAACAATACGCTCGCTTTAACCATGAGTGATGAGGTAGCAATTATACCACCTGTTAGCGGAGGTTAAAATGGACATCAACGTAGAACTGCATTCAACACCTTTAGACGCCTCTGCCTGTATCGAAAAGGTAATGTCTCCCAAAGCTGGTGGCATAGATGTTTTTATTGGTACCGTGCGCAATGCCACAAAGGGCAAAGCCGTAGTAAGACTCGAGTTTGAAGCTTACGAACAAATGGCTGTTAAGGAGATGATCAAGATAGCTGAGCAAGCTTTTGCAAAATGGCCGTTACTGAAAGTAGTTGTCCATCATCGTACCGGGGTTCTGGAGGTGGGCGAAGTGCCGGTAATAATTGCAGTATCATCTCCTCACCGCGATGCTGCTTTCGAGTCTTGCCGGTACATAATAGACACACTTAAACAAACCGTACCAATCTGGAAAAAAGAAGTGTTTGAAGACGGTGAAACCTGGGTAGCAGCCCACCCCTAGCAGTTAATCAGTGCTCTTCTAATCCCGACCAGCCTGCGAGTCCATCCTGTAGAGAAAACGCATCTACTGCCTGCATTTTATCCTTTACTATTTTTACTGCCTCAGTGCTTCGTTTGCCTGTGGCGCAATAAAACACTACTTTTTTGTCGGTACTTAATTTGTCAAGATTCTGCTCTAACGCATCCAACGGGATGTGCTCTCCACCAATATCCTCCAGATCCCGCTCCTGGTAGGTACGTACGTCTATTAATTGTATTTCTGCAATGCTGCGCTTTAACTCCAAAGGTGAAATCGTTTGTACATCAACAGTTTGTATAAGTTCCTTTATGCTCATTTTGGTAGTCGCCCCTATTTTAATGATCCTGCTTTGCATGCTTTGCGCATCAAATACAAGTACTTTCCCCACAAGGACATCTGGCGACCCTGTGATGTACTTTATTACCTCATTAGCCTGCATACAACCTATTATCCCCGCCAGTGTAGGGATAACCCCGCCCACCGAACAATTCGGTACCTGGCTTGCGTCAACTTTCGGGAAAAGATCACGGTAATTAGGCGAGCGGGTGCCGTCAGGGTTAACTACATTCCATACAGCAACCTGGCCCTCGTACTGGTAAATGGCACCATAGACAACGGGCTTGTCACCTAGCACCCCTGCGTCATTAAGAAGATAACGTGTGTCGAAGTTGTCGGTACAATCTACAATAACATCATAGTTGTCAGTTATTTGCAACACATTTGCTGAGGTGATCTTATCTACATGCGGCACTAGGCGGATCTCGGGATTCTGTCGTAACAAACGCTCACAAGCAATAATAGCTTTGTTTTTACCTGCATCATCCGGATCATACAATATTTGCCGGTGTAGGTTACTAATTGATACTACATCATAATCTGCTATTCCAATTGTTCCTACCCCACAGGCTGCAAGGTATTGAGCTGCCGGGCAGCCTAGTCCGCCAGCACCAACTATAAGTACCCGGGCAGCTTGCAACAGCCGTTGAGCAGATTCGCCGAAGCCCGGCAAAGCCATTTGACAGCTGTACCTTAATAAATCTTTATCCATTTGGCCTTTTTGATATCTGTTCGATAACATGCCTAACCCTGTCCATTTCTTCGGGTGTATTTACATTAGAAAGCGCCTCCTGATCTGGTACATCTAAAACAGCAACGTTGGCATTGATAAGCACCTTGCGCGGACAAGAATAGCCCTGCGCCAGGAACTGCAACAGTACAGGATAAGCCTTCGGCTCCCAAATAGTAATTAGTGGTTCCGGAAAATTGGTCGTTTCGCTTTGATAGGTTGTTGCGACGGCTTTGACCTGGCGGTTTAATGTTAGGTGTTGTAGTATACCTTCATCTATCAACGGCATATCGCAGGCAACAACCAGCCAGGCTGAGTTGGGCTGCTGCCTGAATGCCGATAATATGGCTCCAAATGGACCCAAATCTGTAAACGTATCAGTAATGGTGTTATAAGTTTCATCTATCTCCTGCTGCTGTACAGCATCTCTACAGGATATGTAAACCTCATTACAGAAGCTTTTCAATAGGTCTGCCATATGGTAACGCTGCTCTTTACCATACCAGGTTACAGCTCCTTTATCCTGGCCCATCCGAACGCTTTTCCCGCCGGCTAATACTAGTCCATTAAGGACTGGTTGCCGTTGTTGTAATCTTGATCTGAAAAAATCCGATATTGCTGCAGTGTCGTTAACTTTAAACGTTGGTAGTTGCCTCCATAGAGGCACGGCCTCCTGCACAAAATCAAACACTTCATCAGCATTGTCGGCCAATAATATCAATTCAACATTGGTAAGCTCACCTATTCTTTTTTGGAGAGAAGCGCATTTATTTATATCGATAATCACTACCTGCGCTTTTGCCTGCTGATGGTTGCCATTTACCAGCACTAAGTCCATTTCTGCAAATAAGAACCGCTGTTTAAAAGGGCTAAGTTTCGAGTTGATGTTAATCTGAGAATAATTCAATTGATCTGTATACTCCATTGCAGCACCGTTAGCCAGCCTGCCAGGCGCAACAATAATATCGTCATTATGGGAGGTATCTGCATAAGCACACTTGTAATCAGCAGTCAGGCTGGTGATCACGTTATCAGCAATCAGCTTTATTACCGTGCATGGACCTCCTACAATCGCCCACTCGTTAAGTGCGAAATTGCCTAACGCCGGTCTTGTAATTGCAACGTGTTTGTTATGCCCGGTTGAAGTCACGTTTACCCCCTGTTTTACTTATCAGTTTTGTTTCTTTTATAATGATGTCGTGGCTCATTGCTTTGCACATATCATAAATTGTTAGCGCTGCCAGGGAGGCGCCTACCAGGGCTTCCATCTCCACACCTGTTTTTGCCGTGATGCTTGCAGTGCATTCTATAATTACCTGGTTATCTGTATGTAGTTTTATGCTGATGCTACAGTTTTCCATTCCCAGCGGATGGCATAAGGGGATCAAGTCGCCGGTTTTTTTGGCTGCCATAATGCCGGCTATTATTGCAGTTTGAAACACCGGACCCTTTTTTGATTGCAACTCCTCGCCTTCTATCAATTGCATGACTGCATCAGGCAGCACAACTATGCTTTGCGCAGTGGCTGTACGGTGCGTCATCTGCTTAGCAGAGACATCAACCATAGTAGGGTTATTTTTATCGTCTATATGACTGAGCATTGTAGTTTGATTGATCTAAGAAGATTTGTTAAAACCTCCACAAACGAAACACCTCTCCTGCTTTGAATTCATTTCTTTCAGCAGGCAATTCCATAAAAGCATCCGTATCTGCTAAGTTAGCAAAATCACCTGAGCCGTTGCCTTCAAGGGGTGTTGCAAGTGTTCTTCCATCCTCGGAAAATGATAATTTCACCTGCAGAAAATAAGTCAAAGTTGGCAAAAAGTTGACATCCCGATCCAAAGAGGCATAAACCGGCTTTGCAGCAGGCAGCCCGAGTGTGGCATTTAACCAGTTAAAAAAATAGCGGTACAAGCACATGAAAGTAGCTACCGGGTTACCCGGAAAAGCAAATACAAGGGCGCCATCAGTATGATTACCGAACCAAAAAGGTTTACCCGGCCGCTGCTGCACTTTGTGGAACAACTGGGTTACTTCCAATTCTTCGAGTGCCTTGGGTATATAGTCGAACTTACCCATGCTTACCCCGCCGCTCAACAACAACACATCATAAGACTGCAGGCAGTAAAGTAATTGTTGTTTGATGATAACAGGACTATCCGGAACATGCAGGATATCTACCTGTAAGCCAATCGTGCTTACCGCTGCTTTAACGGTGTAGCTGTTAGATCTGCGGATCTGATAATCAGTTGGCGTATCACTTACATCTACCAACTCATCCCCGGAGGATATAATCAAAACCTTCGGTAACTTTTTTACGAGCAGTTCTACCGCTCCAACAGATGTGGCAAGGCCAACTATTGCGGGAGTTACTTTTTGCCCTGCCGATGCAACTACGTCATCCTTCTTTTTATCTTTCCCTTTTAAATGGATGTTTTGACCTTTGCTGATATTGTTGACAGTAATCACAGCCTTACTTCCAGTAATCTCGAGATCCTCATAGCGTATCACAGTGTCAACAGTAGATGACAGGGCTGCACCAGTCATGATCTCTACACATTCAGTACTATGTTGTATGCCTATAGGTGTATCACCTGCAGCTTGTGTTCCAGCTATTTCGAACGTTCGCAGGCCATTAGAAAAAGCTTCAAAGCTAATGGCGATACCGTCCATAGTTGCGCGGTTAAAAGGTGGCAGGTCACGGTCAGCAACTATATTCTGCGCCAGAACACGCCCGAGCGCCTCCTCAAATGGCACCAGTTCAGTACCATAATTACGAAGCTTACATAATATAATCCTGTCGGCTTGTTCTACCGTTATCATTTTATTACCCTCCTATTGAGGCCATTGACTCTCTCTTGCCCGGCTTCTGCATACTTTTAAGTTCCGCCATCCAGCCGTCCTTTTCCCGGTTGCTCATTGCCTTAAGCAATTCACCTTGTAGGATTGTATCATCGGCGCCGCTGCGCATCAGGTCTTTTAAATTTAGTACGCCGTCATCATATAAACAAGTTTTAAGCGTACCCTGCGGGGTTACACGTATGCGGTTGCATGTACCGCAAAAAGTACGCGAATAAGCAGCAATTATGCCAATTGACCCTTTGTGCCCGGGAATATTGTAGTTGTATGATGTGGAGTAAGCCGGGTCTGGTAGTTTTTGTATATCCGGAAAAACACTTCTGATCTCTTCGAATATTTTAACGTAGTCCCAGGTCATACCGCTGTAGACATGGCCATCACCATTAAAAGGCATTTCTTCAATAAAGCGCACACTTACAGGTAGTTCTTTGGTCAGGTTTACCAGCGAAATGATATCCTGTGTGTTCTTGCCGGCCATCACAACTGTGTTAATCTTAACATCTATGCCGTGCTTTAGCAGCTCTTGCATCGTGTGCATTACGCTGGCAAATTCATCACGAAGCGTAATGGTAAAAAACCTGGCGGCATCCAGCGTATCCAGGCTCAGATTGACGGACCTTACTCCAATCCTTTTCAGGTCCGGTACGTAAGGTGCAGTTAGCACTCCGTTAGTGGTGAGGGTTAACTCGTTCAGGCCTTGGAGGTTGGAGATCGCAGCCATCAACTTCATGATGTCCTTACGGACGAACGGCTCGCCACCCGTTATTCGAATTTTATTTATACCCATACCCACCATTACCCGGCAGGTACGCAGCATCTCCTCGTAGGACATCAGCTCCGCGCGGCTAAGCCAATTCAGGCCATGCTCGGGCATGCAGTAGAAGCAGCGCAGGTTGCACCTGTCTGTTACAGCAAGCCTGAGGTAATTTATCGGTCTTCCGTGATTATCTAAAAGCAAAGTGATGTAAATATAGCAGATAACACCTCGTTTGGCACCAAAGTTTGTCGGGCAGTGGTAAAGATAAGGCACAATACAGGTGCCCGCAATTAGCTCAGGTGTTCAAAAGTGTTCAGCTTTTTTCGTATCCATCACTTTATCTGCGTTTTTGAACACCTGTTTACATTTTCATAAAAACCGCTAAAAAAGCACTGTTAAGCAGGTTTTCGTACCAAAAACCATGCAACTACCTTTAAAAACCGCACGTTTTCAACAGCCTAATTTCACAAAAATTTGGAACTTAATAATTTATTACTTCTTAAAACAACCGCCTTAAAAGTACTGCATCGAAGCAGGAAAAGCAATGTTTGTAATGGCTTGTAAATGTGGCTGCACTAACGGGTTTTAGTAAAATTCAATTTCGGTTGCTCAAACAAATTTCAGGTATTCTGCTTTTAAACGTGGACACCAGGACAACTTTATATGCTGTTAGGATCAACCAAATCACCCGAAATACATGCCCGACAGGGGGCGTTTATAAGCGAGCTTATAGGGCAACAGCGTTATGCTGAAGCTTACCTTCTTTTAAAAAGAGAGCCACAACACGAAACTTCCACACAGTATAATCTGGCGCTTTGTTTTTATCAAATTGGTAATTACAATGATGCGGTTACCTGTCTCGATAAAGCCTTCGCCGGGTTGGCGCCCCAACCGGCTAATCGTAGTGTTCAGGTGGACTATGTTTACGATGCGCTCCGTACTCAGCAAAACCAAACCCATGATCATCTTAAGGCTGTTTCAGATAAATATGTGTCGGAATTCAACCCGCAGGTAAAAGATAACATTGTAAGGCTTAAAACGGATTGCTGGGTACAGCTTGGCAATTGGGCGAAAGTTATTGAAGTTGCTACCCCCATCGCTAATAAAAATTACAGGAACATAGCCGAAGCTTTAGCAACGGCCCGATCAAAATAACTTTATGAACGCCGATTACAACAAGATACGGGATGCTTACTACCGCAACATGTTTGCCACCGGTGCCGATAGGATTGATCTGCAGGAGCTTTATAAAGCCTTGCCTGACATCAACATCATCAACGAGAGCGAGGAAAACCTTTACCACCTTGCAGCAAGATTTACTGATGTAGAAGGAATTGCTTTTTTGAATAATGCGGGACTGAAACCAGCGAGCGACAAGTACGGCAACACCGCTTTACATGCGCTTGCAACTACAAAATTCGACCTCGGCAGCCCGGACCTGGAAGTCAAGTCAGAAAAAATTTACAACACAGCGCAGGAGTTGCTAAAGTTAGGTGTTAGTCCAAAAAAGAAGAACGACTCGGGTAAGCTGGCCTACTTTGAGGCCGGCTTGTTTTATATGTATCCGTTTATTAAAGCCATGGCTGATGCTAACGTAAAGATGGATGCGACGATGGAAGAAGGTAAGAACCTCTTGCATACCATATGCGATAAGCTGGTTCACCGTAAAACAATATCCGGCGCTATAGAAGCAGCTACACAAACCGTCCGCATCCTGATAGAAAAAGGCGGTATTGACATTGAAGATAAAGACATTTTTAATACCACACCTTTAACCTACGCGCAGCGAAGCGGGGCAAAAGAGATTGCGGCACTGCTCTCCGGCGACGAAAGCGATGTGGCAACGGGCGGCATGACCATACATGAAGCCGTACTTAACAGAGATGTTGAGGCAGTAGAAGCAATTATAAAAGCAGGGGCCGACCTCAACGAGGTTTCTGACCAATATCGCCGTACACCACTAATGCTGGCATGCGAATATCCATCATTACCAATGGTGGAGTTACTGGCCAAAGGGGGAGCAGATATAAATTTCCGGTCCGGCAATGGCGAGACTGCTGTACACTACTTACTTACAAAAGCGGTAAGCAACTTCGGCCGGGGAATGAGTAAAGATCTAAAGGACATCATTTCTATGTTGCGTGTAATGACCCGGCAAGGTTTGGATGTAGATGCAGTTGTAGACAACGACAACAATACAGCGCTGACTACGGTATGCATGGCTGGTTACCTTGCCGATTTAAACACTAAACTTGCAGAAGAGCTGATTGAAGCGGGTTGCAACATTAACAAGCCGAATGCCTTTGGAAAAACACCGCTTATAAATTTTGCAGAGCGCGGGATTGAACCTAAATACAACATTGCAGAGTTGTTGCTGGATAATAATGCTGATGCGAATTACATTGACAGCAGCGGCAATACGGCTTTAATGTACGCGGCAGGCAACACGGATAAAATGTCTGCGAGTAAAATAGTATCATTGATTTTGGATAAGGACCCATCATCGGTTGACCGGATTAACAATGCCGGACAAACTGCGCTGGATATTGCTGTGCTAAAAGATAACGAAGCAGTAGTAAAGAAATTAATTGAAGCTGCGGCTTAACATACAACCGGATGCGCTATGGATAATATGTTTTTAAATGCTTGTAAAGGTGCCCAAAAAGGTGTTGTACAGGCTTTCTTAAAAAAAGGAGGCATTAATGTAGACAAACGCGACAGTATGGGGAATACTCCTTTGTACTACGTTTGCACTAAAGGTGCCAAGGATATTGTAAAGATGCTGATTGACGCCGGGGCGGATGTGAACCTGGCCAATAACATGAGCGAAACGCCACTCCATTGCGCTGCACGCAACGGCAACAAAGAAATAATAAAGATGCTTACCGATGCCGGGGCAGATATAAACACCAGCAACAACATTGGCCAAACACCAATATTTTACGCGGTGCTGGCTTATAAGACCGAGACGGCGATTTACCTTATTTCGCTGGGTGCAGATACAACTGTTAAAGACAATAACGGCTATAACATACTGGACCATGCAACAGCAAACGGCCTCCGTGATTTAGTTACGGTACTGCCAGGCAGCGATACTCCCCAAAAAGATGATCATGGGAATACGCCCCTACATCAGGCAGTTTACAACAATCGTAGTGAAACTGTTATAGCGTTGCTGAAGCAGGGCAATACAGATGTAAACGAACTGAATAATGATGGTGTAACGCCGCTTATATTGGCGGTAAACAACTCTAATATACACCTGGCAGAGCTTCTGCTTAAAAACGGTGCCGACGTAAACCTTCATCTGATCAATGGCAATTCCGCACTGCATTTTGCTGCCGGGATAGGCAAGCATCATTTGGGTAAGTTATTAATTAATAGCGGAGCTGAAATAAACTCCCGTAACAGCTACAGTGAAACACCGCTCATAGTTGCCGCACAATGTGGATTTAACGACTTTACAGCGCTGCTAATAGAACACCAAGCAGATGTTAATGCAGTGGATAATGACAGCCACAGCGCGCTGCATTTTGCCAGCGAGCGAGGTTATACCGAAATAGTGGAACAACTGTTAACTGCCGGTGCAGATAGTTAATTGCTGTTTGGAGTTAAGCTGAACACAATAGGTTGAAAGTAACCTGTCTTTAAACAAGAAGGGCTGTTCTTTTCGGAACAGCCCTTCTTGTTATTATTTAACTGAGAATTTGTAAATGGTTTGCGTTTTGTAAACTGCACCCGGCTTTAACACCGTGGTTGGAAAGTTTGGCTGATTTGGAGAATCAGGGAAGTGCTGCGTTTCCATAGCAAATGCCGTACGATGCTCGTCTTTTTTGCCGCCGAACAAAGTGTTGCTGCCATCCATAAAGTTACCAGTGTAAAACTGCAGCCCGGGCTCTTCGGTGAATACCTGCATCTGGATACCGCTTTTGTCACCAATAACAGTTGCAATAGGTGTATTCATGTCGTGTTTGTTCAGCACGTAGTTATGATCATATCCCTTGCCAAATTTCAGCTGCTGGTCATCATTTCCTATCCGGCTACCTATGGATGTCGCGTTTGTAAAGTCAAACGGTGTACCTTTTACCGGCTCTATTTTACCGGTCGGTATTAACGTGCTGTCTACAGGAGTGTAGCCGTCTGCAGCAATCTGTACAATGTGATCCTGGTTTGTACCACTACCGGCACCGTTAAGATTAAAGTACGTGTGGTTGGTTAAATTAACAACCGTGTTCTTATCAGTAGTAGCTTCATATGTGATTTTAATACCATTGTCGTCAGTAAGTGTGTACACCACTTTTACTTTAAGGTTGCCCGGAAAACCTTCTTCCATATCCTTTGAGGTATAGGTAAGCTCCACGCTGCTGCTGTCGATCTGCTTGGCATCCCAAATTTTGCTGTCGAAACCATCCTTACCGCCGTGCAATGTATTCGGACCGTTATTTTTAAATAAGGTATACTCCTTGCCATCCAGCTTAAATTTACCATTGGCAATACGGTTGCCATAACGGCCTATTGTTGCACCGTAGTAAGCGCTTTTAGCTTTCTGGAAGCCGGATATATCATCAAAACCAAGCACAACGTCGGTTAGTTTACCCACTTTATCCGGAACAAGTAAACCCACCAGGTGAGCACCGTAATCTGTAACCGCTGCCTTCAAGCCGTTTTTGTTGCTTAGCAAAAAGTAATGAGTTTGCTTGCCATCTATAGTTTTTTCAAAACCGGAAGCTGCTGGCAACGTGGCGGCCGCCGTTGTAGAAGAAGTACTGTCTGTCATGGTAGCTGTGCTTTTGGAGGCATTTTGATTACAAGCCGCAGTTAAAAGGCTGCCCGCAAGTGCCAACGACAAAGTTGAGTTTTTTAGAATGTTTTGCATAATATAAATGATAATTGATTAGTCCGGGTGGATTGATGTCTAAGGTACAATTATTCTATTTAATAACTGCCGTATCGCATACATAAGTGGGTACAATGCCGGTGCTGGTCATCCTTGTGTGGGCATCGGCAGGCAGCGTGTTTCCGCTTAAAACCAGTACTGTATCCAGGCCAAATTTATTACCTCCCAGTATGTCGGTTTGCAGTGTATCTCCTACCATCACAATTTCAGTTTTATTGATGGGCCGGTAATCGCGTATAAGGTCATAAGCAAACATAAACATCTGCGAGTCAGGCTTACCAAAGCGAATGAATTTTTTGCCAACGATGTTCTCTACCATTCCGGCAAGCCCACCTATCGCTATAGAAACGTCTTTTACTGATAATGGATATGCCTTATCAGTATTTGCGACGATAGCAGGTATGTTTCGCCTGCGTAAAATGTTCACTGCTCTATTCAGGTCTGAAAACCAGTCAAAGCCTTCGTCATCCAAAAACACCAGCGCGTTAACACTGTCTATATTATCGTCGTTAATGGCGCTTACCGGTAAGGTATGCAGGCCGGAGCTGTCAATGTAATGCGCAGAATCTTCGGTACCCAGGTAAGCTACTATACCTTCATCAACCTTAAGGTCCAGGTACTCCTTGGTGAGCATACCCGAGGATATTACCCTGTCGGCAGCTATTGCAGTTAGCCCTTTTTTATGGTAAGATTCGGCCAGTTGCGCAGGGCTCCTGGATGCATCGTTGGTAACAATGTAATACTCCTTGCCCACCTCTTCCAGGTAATCAAATGTTTTTTCTATACCGGGTACAAGGCCGCCGTAATTTTTTATAACGCCAAAGGCGTCAAAGAACACCACCTCATAATTATCAATTATTTCCCTAAAATCTTCTATGCGCCTCATATGTAACTATGGTAGAGATGATTTAAATGATATGAACAGCAATATACTTTTCCTTTCGCAGACTATTTCAAACCAAGCGCAGCCACTATTTTTTCAACGTCAAAGTCGCGGTCTACTGATGGCAGATAAACGTTAAAGGCCTCCGCCTGCAGCTTCTTAGCGTACTGCTCGCTAAAGAAGTGCTTACCGTCCTTGATAACATAATTGAGGATAAAAAACCGGTAAGCCTCTTTCATAAAACGGATCTCATCGGCTGTAAGCGGGTACACTTTATGGTACTCTTGCAAAAAGAGGATAAAGCGGTCTTCCATCATTGTAGTGATCACATAGCTAAATACTGTGCGGTCGCCCACGTCTGACACTACCCTGCTCAGGAAATAAAAATCAAGCACACGGTAGCTCATCCTGAACCAGTCGTAATCCCAGCGTGAATATAGCTCATAACTTGGCGTTACCGAAAAATTGCCGATGTTCCAATCGATAAAAACCGGAATAATGTCAAACGAGCTCATGTTGTACTTAGAGCGGTTGCGCAGGAACAGGTCGCAATGGTATTTTAAAAAGTCCACCTGCATGGCAGAACCAAAATCCTTCTCGTTCTTCTCCAGCTGCTGCTGTAACGCGTAGATGTCTGTACGCAGCGTTTTAGATGACTTTGGCAGCACATTACGAATTTTGGAACATGCCTTATGGAACTTGCCCATCTGCTGGCCCAGGCGCTTAATCAGTTCATCGTCCAACCGGCGCGGGAGGCGGTCGAGTATACGGGTCGGATTATAAAAAACAACCCAGGCATCGCTTCTGCCCTGCTTATAATGATAGATGTATACCCGGTTGTTCTTCAGCAACGACTTGGCTAATACGTTCTCGAAAGGGTAAAGCAGGTTATTGCTTAGCGAGTGTATTATCCGGTGATCTTCTTTAAAATGCTCAAAAGTGCCAAAGTTGGACAGCTTGGCAATGATAATATCGTCATCATCAAAGGTAATGCGGAATACATGATTGGTAGATACCATTGCGCTGATCTCCTCAATCTTGCTGATGGTTTTTGAAGCATCGTAGCCTTCCCAGGCTTTTCTTATAACGGTAGTAAAATCCATAACAGGATGTAAATTGGCGGTGCAAGATTACAAATAATTAGCTTGCTTTAGGTTGCCTGAGTGCCACAAATCAATAAAAAAGGCGTGTACTTCCCCGCTTGTATAAGTTGGGTGTACACGCCTTTTACTAAGTATTATTACTACTGCTGATAAATTTGTATCCAGTTACCGCAGGTATCATTCAGTATCGCAATCTTAACCGGGCCTGCCTGGGTTGGCGGCATCTTAAATTCTACACCGAGCAATCTAAGCCGCTCATATTCGGCATTAGTGTCTTCAACGTTAAACATAGTAGCCGGGATACCTTGCTGAAACAGCGCTGCCTGAAAGTCTTTTGATGCAGGGTTGGCATTTGGTTCAAGCAGGAGTTCTACATCGTCGTGCCCTTCAGGAGATATTACCGTAAGCCACTTAAACTCGCCCATATCAACATTATGTTTTATGGCAAAACCAAGTTTTTCAGTATAAAACTTAAGTGCTTTGTCCTGGTTGTCAACCAACACGCTTGTTATGGTTATTTTCATAGATGTTTAAGTTATGCGGTTGCAAAGTGTGCCGGCCTTTGTCTTCTCTTTAATATTAATGCAGCTATTAAGGACACAATAACGCCTACAGGGAAAATCTCTAAGTAGGTATAAGCTGCAAATATCAAGGGGTTTTGATAAGCTACTTTCATTTCATTGAGCTCGCGGGTTTTGGCTGCTATTTCGGTTGCGCCCTTGCCGCTGTTACGAAGGTCACGTAACGCATGGGCAGTGTATTTATCAAACCAATCTGGTATAAATACGTGGTATTCTATGGCCCATGACAGGGTGTACATAGTAGACGCTATAAGCGAGATCAATAATCCAATCTGGAAAGCCTTGCCAAAAGTCACTACGCCACCGTTATACTTATCGCGGTAGTTTTTTACAGCCACAAATATCAACGATAACGCCAATATCATGGCCGAGAAGCCAATGACCATGCTGCTTTCCAACGTGCCAGAATTATAGCACATTGCCATAGTACAAACCGTAAAAGCGGAAATCAGCAAGCCGCTTATCAGCCCAAACACAATTACATTTCTTTTCATACCTTTTTGTTAATGTTTATGGCTCAAAGTTGCTGACGACATAAGTTTCCAAGCTCATACTTTAGGGTGATTTTTAATAAACAGCCTTTATTCCCCGAAAGTACCATGTTTACCGAGGTATAAGGCCTATCTGCTTTGCCTTTTCGACAGCTTGCGTACGCCTTTGCACTTCCAGCTTTTCAAAAACTTTTGACGAATGTGTTTTAACGGTATTGAGCGATACAAATAGTTTGTCAGCAATTTGGGCATTGCTCAAGCCATCGGCCATTAATTGCAGCACCTCCAGTTCGCGCTGGCTTATACCAACCCGTTCAAGTTCCTGCCTGTTGAACACAAATTCGGGGCTGTTTACTATTACTTCCTTTTCAACAACAATAGTGGTCACCTTTGGCGTAGTAAGTTTTAATGCCAGCCAAATGCCCAGGCCTGTAAACATCAGGGCAATCAATCCGGCGTATATTTCAAAAGCATGGTCAAGTATCAGGAAGCGCCATTCGAGCCACTTCATCACAAAGAGCAGCAAAGCCAACGCTGCGCCATATACAATAACCTGACGATGTTTGTTAAAAAAAGTAATGACCACGTGTTTTATAAGGAAGCTAAAAATAAAGAATTTGCCCCTGATAAAGCAAGTACAGATTAGAATTAGCTGGGGCCTATATGCTGTTACTTCAATCTATTCCGTAGGTATGCTTACCATGAAGATATTAGTACAGGTGTCGATGTCAAACTGATAATTAAAGTGCAGGCATGCCCTGGCAATTATCATCAATCCGAAGTGTTCCGGCAGGTGGCCGGCGTCGGGGTGTAAGTTTAGCAACTCTTCAGTATAAAAAGTTATTTCAGTGTTATTGATGAACCGTGCCTTAAGCACCAACTCGTCATCGCCGTATATAGTAATGGTTTTTCCCTGATGCACACCGGGTAAGGGCCATACGTATTTTAACCCATCACTAGTTAATACCAGGGGTTCTCCCCTGTCCAGCTTTTTGATGAGGATAGCCTGATCATCAACTATAACTTCGATGGTGGTCTCTGCATCTCCGGCGTGCTTAATAGCATTGGTGAGCAGTTCGGTAAGTGCTGCTTTCGCACGGAAAACCGCCACGCTGCTTGCATGAGCCACCGACTGCAAAAGTTGCTCCACTTCGGTTACCAGCGGGTACAGTTCTTCTGCCTTGTTATTAAAGGTATAATGATGTAAAGCCAAGTTGATGATTATTTAACTTGTGCTGCCAGTGCGTCGTCAACCGATGGGTAAATCTTGAAAGCTTTATCAAGCCTTATCAGCTGAAATAATCCCAGGACATCTTTGTTAAGATTGGCCAGAACCACATCTGCCTTGTGGGCTATGGCGTGCTTTAAAGCAGCAACCAACGCACCCAAAAAGGAGCTGTCTACGTATATCACATTTTCAAAACTAACTACCAGATACTTTTGACCGCCATCAAGCAATAGCGTTACCTCCTGTTTAAACTGATCACAAACCATCAGGTTGGCTTCTTTCACTAAAATGGTTGCAACTGTGGCGGATTCTCGAACTTCTGTTTGTACTATCATCAGCTAATTTTTTTTAAGTATATGAGGCTGCAATCATCAACCTGATTGTTTGCCTTGTCTTTCAGGAATGTGCTATTTTTAAATTCTGCAAACGTACTGCTCCAAAAGGGTTGCACAGCTTTTTCAAACGACTTGTAGTCTGTCTTTTTTCCTTCCACCGTCTCACTGTCTATCAACCCGTCTGTTAGTACAAACAACTGATCGCCGGTGTTTAACTTTATTTCAATTTCATCGTAATCACCATCAGGCATCAAACCCAGCAACAACCCGGCCGACTGCACGCGGGTAACCGTATCGCTCTGCTTATTGTACCAAAGCATAGGCAGGTCTCCTGCTCCTGAATATCTTACTAAGCCATTCACAGCATCTATCAATAGCATTGATAAGCTCGAAAGCACATCATTTACAACAGGATCATGATAAACAACGGAGTTGATCTTTTGCATTATGCTCCTGGTAGAAAAGTTTCCTTCGGCGATGCAGATACGTACAGCAGCACGTATGTAGCTTAAGAATCCGAATGAAAAGTACCACGCACCCCACTTCTTTCCCATCACATCCCCCAAAACCGCAAACGTGTATTGTTCATCAACGGTAATGAAATCAATAAAATCTCCACCAGGATAATTCTGAAAAGATTTATGCCAGATATCAACTTCTATACTGGTGATATTTGGCGCTTGCCGTGGCACCGAACGCAAACCAAGGGCAATTGCCTGCCTGCTAAGTTCCTGAAGTGTACGCTCGTGTTCTTCACGAACGGAGGCCAGAAAGTTATCTATTTTGGTGACAATCACCTTTACAGGCGTATCTTTTAAAATATAATCTACTGCATCCAGGTTTATGCCTTCCAGCATTACCTCATTATCTACCTCACTGGTTAAGAACATAAATGGAATGTCGCTAAGATCCGGAGAGGATAAAAGCGTTTGCCGAAACTCGAATCCATTTATTTCCGGCATGTGATAGTCGGACAAAATAATGTCGGGCCTGTCATTCTTCAGCAATTTCAGCGCGTCGCTTGCGGAGTTGGCCTTCATACACTCAAAACCTTCCTTAAACAAAGCCCTGCCCATCATTTCCAGCACAAGCGGGTTATCGTCAACCAATAAAATTTTTTTGGATTGCGCCATTAAGGTTCAGTTAAGCCGTCTGCTTTTTTAACACAGCGCTTAAGAACAAATATACGCCCGTAAATACGATAAGCAACGATATAATATCCATTATTGTAACGCCGTCATTATCGTTGAAGTAGAATATGGTAAACATTTCAAAGTATGGCGGAGCCGGCATAATTATCATGGCCATGCCAAGCGTTATCATGATAATACCTATAACCACAATCAGGGCTTTTTTTACCCGTTCGCGGGTGATATATTTTTTTGACACAGCGGTATCCAACTGGTGCTGAGAAAGTAGTTGCTCAAAACTATTCAGCATATCCAACCGGTCAGCGTTGGTGTCTATTTCTTTAAAAGCTTCAATTTTTTTCGGTAACGATGCCTCGTCCAGCGCAATAATAACTCTTTGTTGTATGGCTTTCACACGCGCTACATCTACCACGCCTTTCTGCAGTAAACTAACCAATTCATCTGCCTTAAGTTCAAGTAAGGCTGCCTCGTCATTAACCTGTTTACTCTTCAATGTTGTATTTGCTGATAAAATCCCCAACTTTTGTTATATTTTAGCGTAGAACAGTAATCAATATTATTACATGAAAAAAGTTTCCGTAGTCACCATCAATTTTAACCAGGATACAATAACCGAGGAGCTTTTAGACTCCATTGCCGCAACAAACACCTATGAAAACATAGAGATTATTGTTGTTGATAATGGAAGCACCGTAAATCCACTCCCTAAATGGCTGCCAAAGTACCCTGATGTGACCTTTATACGTTCAGAACTTAACTTAGGTTTCTCCGGAGGGAATAATATTGGTATTGCAAAAGCCACCGGCGATTACTATTTCCTGGTGAACAACGATACCGAGTTTACACCAGGGCTGGTGCAAAAACTTGTTGAGGTACTAGACGCAAACCCACAGGTGGGTATCATATCGCCAAAACTGGTGTATGACTTCGACCGAAGCATAATTCAATATATGGGTTTTACCTTAATTGATTATTACACCTGCCGTAATCAGGCTATCGGAAAAAATCAGAAAGATGTTGGCCAGTACGATAGCTTTTTAGGCCAAACCGGCTACTGCCATGGCGGTGCTATGATGGTTAAACGGGAAACATGCGATAAGGCTGGCTTAATGGCCGACAATTTCTTTATCTACTATGAAGAGGTGGATTGGGGCGAACGTATCAACAGGGCGGGCTACCAGGCCTGGGTGCGCGGGGACGCCGTGGTGTATCATAAAGAATCGATGACGGTGGGTAAGAAAAGTCCTTTTAAGGAGTACTTTATGAATCGTAACCGTATTCTTTTTATTCGCCATAATGCCCCGCCGTTGAAGGCCTTTGTATTTTACATCTATTTCATGCTTACGGTAGTACCCCGTAACATTATCAGCTACGTAAAAGAGAAAAAATATAATTTTATCAGCATACTGTTTCGTGCAATTTGGTGGAACGTTACCCATAACAAGCATAGCGAAGAACTAGGCTTTACCGTAAATAAAGTTTCATGAAGTTCGCATTCTGGTTCAGCCTTTTTATTGCCTTCTACACATTTGTTGGCTACGGCATCTTCTTATATATAATTATTAAAATAAAGCGCGCCGTTAAAGGCCGAAAAGTTGTACTTGATGTAGCAGACGAGCTTCTTCCCCGCTGTACACTGGTAGTTGCGGCATATAACGAAGAACATTTCATAGCAGAGAAAATAGCAAACAGCCTGCTGCTTCGTTATCCTGCTGGTAAGCTAAAGTTTATTTTTGTGACCGACGGCTCTACTGACCGTACCGCCGATATTATTGCTACTTACCCGCAGATTCAATTGCTGCATAAACCTGAACGGTCCGGCAAGATCGCAGCAGTGCACCGCGCAATGGAGTTTGTAGACACTGAAGCAGTTGTATTTACTGATGCTAATACATTTTTAAACCCAGAGGCAATCATTCGCATTTGCAGGCACTATTCTGATGCCACTGTGGGAGCTGTTGCCGGGGAAAAGCGTGTACATATTGATGCCAGTGCAGATGCAAGCGCTGCCGGTGAAGGTTTTTACTGGAAGTATGAATCGGCGTTGAAAAAGTGGGACTCAGAATTATACTCGGTAGTGGGCGCAGCCGGAGAACTGTTCAGCGTACGGAGGGATTTATATGAAGACGTGCCGGCCGACACTGTACTGGACGACTTCATGATTTCGATGCTGATAGCCGCAAAAGGTTACCGGATAGTTTATGAACCCGACGCATACGCTCTGGAAACTTCTTCTGAAAACGTTTCGGAAGAACTTAAGCGCAAAATAAGGATTGCGGCAGGTGGCGTGCAGTCTATATTGCGTTTAAAGCCTCTGCTATTCTCTTTTAAATATCCGTTGCTTTCTTTTCAATATGTTAGCCATCGTGTTTTAAGGTGGACAGTTACTCCTTTTTTCATAATCCTTGCATTCATAACTAATTTGGCGCTTGCGTTTGCAGAAAAAGGCTGGATCTACGAGCTATTGTTTGCCGGACAGGTTTTTTTCTATTTGCTGGCGCTTCTTGGCTATATAATGGAAAAAAGACAAACACGCATTAAGGCTTTGTTTGTACCCTATTATTTCTGCGTGATGAACTATGCTGTTATGGCAGGCATCATTCGTTATTTTACAAAAAAGCAAAGCTCTGTTTGGGAGAAGGCACAACGTAGAACGTAAGCCTGGTATAAGTTCCAAGTAAAATAAGTGAAGGCGATGTAAACATGATGCCCCATTTATTGTTAAGAAATTAACCACACGCTTAACAATTTTACAATGAAACTACTAACCCGCATAGCACTTCTGTCTTGCTTAATATTCAGCGTTTACGCATGTAACGACCAGCGCAAAGCCAAGAACTACAACGAGAAAACACAAGTTGACGACGAAGCACTGCCATTTTTACAGAAGGGTATACAAAGCGGTAACGCCGAAGTTAAACTTTCAGAACTAGCATTAAAGAACTCTCAAAATGCCGAAATAAAGCAATTTGCCCAGATGATGATCAACGATCATACGCAAAATGGCAAAGAGCTTACAGATTTGGCCAGCAAAAGAAAAGTTAACATCCCCGATGGGATTGATACTGAACACAACCGTATCATGACCAGCCTTACTACCAAAACAGGTGCAGACTTTGATAGAGAATACATGCAGGTAATGGTTCATGATCATGAAAAAGCCATTGGCCTGTTTGAGACCGTTACCGATAACACCGACAAAAAAATAAATGACCTTGCCGATAAAACGTTGCCAAAATTGCGCGAGCATTTAAAAGAAGCAAACGCTATTTGTGCCAAATTAAAATAATTTAAGCTGCCGCTCTGCCGGTGGCTTTGCTTTCCCGAACACAGTTTGACCGCCGTACTTCCAGGAGTCACGGCGTTCTTGTTCTATAACCTTGTCGAAATTGGTATTAGGCGTAAAGTCTTTTTCAGCTGCCTGGGCAATGTTGGTAAGGCGGCGTATAGCGTCGTTCTTGTCGCTGTTGCCAAGCTTCGCTTTCTCAATCGCGGTTTGAAGTGTGCTGATCGTCTCATCGTAAACCTTGGTAGGTACAGGGAACGGATGCCCGTCTTTACCACCATGAGCGAACGAAAACCTCGCCGGGTCTTTAAAGCGTGAAGGTGTGCCATGTATAACTTCGCTAACTAAAGCTAGCGACTGCAGCGTACGCGGGCCAAGTCCTTCTAACTGCAATAGCTCTTCAAAATCTTTTGGTTGTTTTTCATGTGCCAGCCAAAGCACAGCGCCTAGGCGCTTAAGGTCTACATCTTTCTCCCTAACGTCATGATGATTAGGCATTATCAGCTTTATTTCCCTCAGCATTTTCTCGGGATGTTCATGTGCTATTTGCATAACGCCGCTCCTGCTGGTGTTGGCTTCTTTAGCTACCATGTTTAGTATAAAGCCATTGTTCTTGCCGTATATACCAGTTTGCGGCTCCTCTACAAAGGATGTCAGTTGTTCGGAATGCCAATGGTAGCGCCTTGCGGTGCTGCTGGTATCGCTCATGCCTTGCTGTACCACGGCCCACTTGCCGGTGTCGCTCAGGATAAAATTGTGCATATACAGCTGAAAACCGTCCTGGATTGCGGTATTGTCTACCTTGGCACTTAGCTTACTGCACTTTACAAGGTAGTCACCATTTAGCCCTGTACGCTGGCTTATCGCTATAAGTTCCTGCGGCGTGGCGCGGCTGTGCTTGCCCTTACCGCCGCATATATAAATACCTAGTTGTTTACTGTACGGGTTTACAGCCTTCTTGAGAGCGCCCATAACAGATGTGGTGATGCCCGATGAATGCCAGTCCATGCCCATAACTGCACCGAGGCTCTGGAACCAGAACGGATCGCTCAGGCGGCAAAGCACTTCATCTTTACCGTAATCAAGTATGATGTTCTCAACAACAGCAAGACCAAGCTTAGCCATACGCTCGGCAAGCCAAAGTGGTACATGCCCGTGGTGTAAAGGAAGATCGGCGCTACCGGATCGCTTCATACTAACAAAGTTAGCAAATCTCTATACAGTTACAAGTGTCCCGCTTTGTAAGCGGGACACCCGGGACACCTGTTTGCACTAAACATTTAGATTACAGCGACTTAACTAACACAAGCGGGACAGTGCGGGACAGTACAAAAGCTTAAGGTTAACAACATAAGCCATTATTGCATAAGGAGTTATACAATTACAGCAAATTCAAAGACATTCTGGTGGGACAACTATAACCACTTTAATAAGGCGGCGATAAACAGCCATTCAAATTAAAAGCCGGCTAACCAGCTTTTAATTTTTTTACATAGTACCTGTTAACCGTTTGTAAAAGCTTCGGCCCCTGCGGTGGCAACTTCGTGGTCCTGGTCTATTGATCCGCCTGACACGCCTATTGCGCCAACAATTTTTCCATCTTGTTTTAACAGCACGCCGCCCGGAAAAGAGATCAAGCCTCCGTTAGAATGTTCAATGTTGTATAACGGCCCACCCGGCTGTGATAGCTTGCCAATCTCTCCCGTAGCCATATCAAAGTAGCGCGCTGTCTTAGCTTTCTTTATAGAAATGTCTACAGAGCCCAGCCACGCATTATCCATCCGGTGAAAAGATTTCAGGTTGGCACCTTCGTCAACAATGGCAATATTCATGGCGACACCTATAGCTGTTGCTTTGGCTTTTGCCGCTTCTGAAATTCTTTCGGCTTGTTCAATTGTAATACTCATAATTGTGTTTGTTATTAATCTTATCTGCAACAGATAGTATTGGTATTTGTTACTTATTAAATGGCTGTTACAAGCTTTCTCGTGGCTGATGGCGGGCAATACACCCAATTTAAAATAATTGCAACCAAATAGTTAATAAGGTGTTGTTTAAAGAAAATACTACTATGAAAAACCTACTTGATAATCTGAAAAACCCGTTTGAACACAAAAGTAATGGCGGCCTTTGGGTTGCTGCAATAGCATTGGGCACTGCCGCTGCAGGTGCAGCTGCATGGTACTACCTCAAGAGAAAAGGTGGGGAAATTGCCGAAGAGGTGCATAACTTTCCATATCACCAGGATCACGCAGAAAAGAAGCGCCCGAAATCTGATGTCGGCAGCTTGCATGCTATAACTACAGCACTTTAAAATAACGGGCCACTGCAAAACAGTGGCCCTCATTGTTTCTTTACTCTTCGTAATTCAAACATCGACTGCTGATAATTATATTGTATTACAGATACACTATGATGAGTTTAGTGGTGGCCGCCGTGCAAAATAAACGGCTTCAGAACACTGCATTTGCTGTTTGCTTGCCTTCGCCCCGACTAATTTTCTATATTTGCCGCGCAACAAAACACATAACAATGAGCGCATTAAGTAACAGGATAAACAACCTGTCGGAATCTCAAACCATTAAGATGGCCAAAATGGGTCGCGAGCTGGCGGCCAAAGGCGTTGATGTGATCAGCCTTAGCTTTGGCGAACCGGATTTTCATACACCGGAGCACATTAAGGAAGCTGCTAAAACAGCTATGGACAAAAACTTTACTTACTACACACCCGTAGCCGGCTATCCCGACCTGCGTAAGGCTGTAGTAGCCAAGTTAAAGGATGAGAATAACCTGGATTATACTGACACGCAAATTGTTGTATCTACCGGTGCCAAGCAGGCCATTGCTAACGCGGTGCTATGCCTGGTAAACCCCGGCGAAGAGGTGATCATCCCTACCCCGTACTGGGTATCGTACTCGGAAGTTGTAAAACTTGCCGAAGGTGTAAGCGTTTTTATTGACACTACTGTAGAAAGCAACTTTAAAATAACAGCCGAACAACTAGAGGCTGCTATTACGCCAAAAACCAAGTTGTTCATGTTCTCTTCTCCGTGTAATCCTACCGGGAGCGTTTACAGCAAAGACGAACTTGCATCGCTGGCAAAGGTGTTTGAGAAATACCCGCACGTTTATATTTTGAGTGATGAGATATACGAGCACATTAACTTTATAGGCGGTCACGAATCCATAGCCCAGTTTGACAGCATTAAGGACCGCGTAGTTATCATTAACGGTTGGTCTAAAGCGTTTGCTATGACAGGCTGGAGAATTGGTTATACTGCCAGCAACAGCGCTATTGCAGCTGCCTGCGACAAAATGCAGGGACAGATCACTTCAGGTACCTGCTCCATCACACAAAAAGCAGGTGTAGCAGCGTACACTGGCGGCTTGGAAAGTGTGCACGCCATGCGCGAGCAGTTCCAAAAACGCCGTGACCTTGTTTACAAGTTATTAACAGAAATACCGGGACTTACCGTGAACCTTCCTGATGGAGCGTTCTATTTCTTCCCTAACGTGACTTCATTTTTCGGTAAGAGCTACAATGGAAAAACCATTAATGACGCCGATGAGCTTTCTATCTTCCTGCTGGAAGAAGCGCATGTAGCAACCGTAGGCGGCGACTCTTTTGGCGACAAAAAATCTATCCGTATATCATACGCAGCTGCAGAAGATAAACTTGTTGAAGCCGTGCGCAGGATAAAAGAAGCACTGGCCAAGCTGGTGTAATATTATCTGAATCAGCATTTACAGAATTCAAGAATGAGCATAAAGACCGGTCGGGATCCCGACCGGTCTTTCTTGTTATCTATTACCCAACATGCTGTAAATTTATATCCTGAATAATTATTGATTATATTAGTGGCTGCTATTAGCCATTGCCTCTCTTTATCCTTTTATATGGTTTTTAATTCAGTAGAGTTTGTTATATTTTTCCTGATTGTAACGCCGCTCTACTTTTTATTACCTCACCGCTTCCGCTGGTTTTTGTTGTTGGCTGCGAGTTGTGTGTTCTACATGGCTTTTGTACCGGTGTACATTCTGATACTGGGTTTTACTATCGTTATAGACTACTTTGCGGGCATATACATTGCCGATGCTGAGGGCACACGGCGAAAAATGCTGCTTACCATAAGCATTGTTGCCAATGTGGGTATCCTGGCAGTATTCAAGTACTTCAACTTCATCAGTGAGAACCTAACCAATCTGTTGCATAGCTTGGGCTGGCAACACTCGCTGCCCGTACTAAAGATACTACTGCCCATAGGTTTATCGTTCCACACGTTCCAGGCCATGAGTTACACCATTGAGGTGTATCGCCGTAATCAGCCCCCCGAACGTAATTTCGGCATCTATGCGCTATATGTAATGTTCTACCCGCAATTGGTAGCCGGGCCAATAGAACGCCCTCAAAACATGTTGCACCAGTTTTATGAGCGACATGATTTTAACTGGGGTAACGCAAGTGCCGGCGTAAAGCGAATGTTATGGGGTTTTTTTAAAAAGTTGGTGGTGGCAGATAGGGCTGCGCTGTATGTTGATGCTGTTTATAACAATCCCACCCACCACTCGGGAATAGATTTTAGTTTAGCAACCCTTTTTTTCTGTATACAAATTTATTGCGATTTCTCCGGCTATGCAGATATAGCAATTGGCGCAGCTGAAATAATGGGTTTTAAGTTAATGGAGAACTTCAGACGTCCCTATTTTTCAAGAACGGTTTCAGAGTTTTGGCGCAGGTGGCACATCTCATTATCCAGCTGGTTTGTCGATTACATTTATATACCCCTGGGTGGCAACCGTGTAAAAGTATCAAGGTGGTACCTTAATATTATGATCATATTCCTGATAAGCGGGCTATGGCATGGTGCGGACTGGAACTATATAGTTTATGGTGGTGTTAACGGCTGCTATTTAATAACAGGCATTATTTTACAAGCACCGTTGGAGAAGTTCCATAAAGCAATTGGCCTTACCCGCCTGCCACGTTTGCTTAATCTGATAAAAATTGCTACTACAATTATGTTGGTAGGTTTGGCCTTCGTAATATTCAGGGCTCATGATATTCAAAGCGCCTTATTTGCCTTCACAAAAATCTTTACTTCATGGGGGCACTTGTTTGTGCATGAGAACCTGCTTTATGTTTTAATAGGCTCTTTCATAATGTTCCTGGCAGAGTACATGGAAGAATACCACCCCGAACATAGTTGGTTTACACGCAGTAATTACCCGCTGGTAAGGTGCTTTTCCTATTCAGTAATAATTATACTGATAATTGGCTTAGGGGTATTTGATGGCGGACAATTCATCTACTTTCAATTTTGATAAATAATGAGACCAAACCCGGCATGTTTAACAATGTAACCAAGCTTATTATATGCCTGATGTTTGTTTACCTGCTCGACCGTGCTGCGGGCGCCGGGCTCAGGTATCTTTATTTTACCCCTTCAGAAGGCAAATACCACAACCTGAGTTACGGCTTAGACTCTACCAGGGCAGATATTATTATAGTAGGCTCTTCCAGGGCATCACACAGCTATGTAACACAACAACTGGAAGATAGCCTGAAAGTAAGCTGCTACAATGCCGGTATGTGGGGTACCCATTTTTTACACCAGTATGCAACACTGCGTACAATAACAGACAGGTATAAGCCTAAAATAATTATTTGGGATTATTGGGAGGGCCTAAGAGTTAATGATATAGCCTACATGGAACTGTCTGACCTTGCCCCTTTTTATGACGACAGGCACCCTGAGGTGAAAAAGATGTTATATTTTGCTGATCCGTATAAAAAGTTCAAGATGTTTTCAAGGGTTTACCCGTTTAATTCAACATTGCTTTACGGCATAAACAAAACAATGGGCCTCCACAAGGGTGATAATGGCGGGATTTATGATAAGGGGTTTTTACCATTAAAAAACACGCTGAAAGAACCGCTGCAAGTATCGGAGCTTAGCGGCGATAAGCGGCCAATTGACACTAGTTGTGTGCGGTTGTACCGTTCGGCAATCAGGTATTGTAAACAGAACAACATCAAGTTGTATGTAATAATGTCACCTTATTTCGGGGTTTATAAAAAGCCGGCTAACTACGATGCACTTGCCAAAAATATAGCCGATGCTGAAGGCGTACCTTTTTTGTCCTATCTTAACGATAGTACAATATTATCCTCTGCCAGCAACTTTTCCGATAAAAGGCACATGAACGTTAACGGAGCCCATCGCTTTACAGATGAAGTTATTAAAGCCATTCGTAAGGATGTCAACGGGATTATAAAACAATAAAGCCCCCTGCTATTCGCAGGAAGCTTCTGTTTTGTTGTGGCTTTTGTTTTGTAATGTTTTACAAACCGAAACCGTAAGCTATACGAAGACCTACTGTACCGAAGTTGTTGCTCTGGCCAGTGTAGTTCTCATAACGCACACCAACATCCCAGCTTTGGTTTGCCCAGCCTATACCAGGTGAAGCAAGAAACTTGGTGTTTGTGTCATAGTCCGGACCGCCTTTAACTTCACCAAATCCGGAAGTTTCAAAAGCTGCACCCAGTTCACCGCTCAAATAAACATTTTGAGAAATGAAGGCTTTGATACCTACTTTAGCTGGTACTAAACCGTAAGATTTGTAGTCAACACCGGTATTGCCTATCTCTTTACCAAAATAGCCATTGTAGCCAGATGTGATGGTTAAAGCAAGGTTGTCAGCTAGGCCATACTGCAGGCGTGGAGAAACACCAAGGCCAAAGCTTGAAATGTCTTTCAAGTTACCAGTTGGCAATAAACCTTCCACACCGATACCGAAGCGCCATTTTCCTTTTGGAGTTGACTGTGCACTAGCTGTAGTAGTTCCGATAAATAAAGCTGCGGCTGTAAAAGCTGCCGCTACTAATGTTGTCATTTTTTTCATTGTCGTGTTTTTAGTAGTAAACAATTTAATTGTGATAACCCGGCATAATCAAATACTTTGCCAGTGTATGCCAATCAACACGTTAATACTTACAACTTTTTTAAAATAAAATTGCCATTTTGATAATCAGCAACACTGTTTTTGAACATAGATGCACTGATAATCAACAAGCTTGTACACTGTTATGATGGCGCATAATGATCGGGAGATAAGGTGTGCCACAATTTTAAGAAATTGTAAAATTCGTTCCCGTTAGCATACAAAAGTGTATGCTTAATACTATAAAAACGTTTAATGAAACCCCGGCAAAGTGGCTGCTTTGCCGTGCCGCTTAACATTTCATTAACGTTATTTAACAGTTTACAGCCGTTTATCCCATTAAAAAAGCCCCTTGGCGGGGCTTCTCAATATGTCGATTCTTAATGATTTTCTTCAGCGTCGGGGTCATAGTTTTTTTCCAACTCAGCCAGCTTTTCTTTGCCGTAAGCCACCTTAGTGATCAGATAAAACAATACCGGTACGATAAATATTGCCAGCGATGTAGCCGTGAGCATACCGCCAAATACCGTAAAGCCAATTGTTTTACGTGCCTCCGCACCAGCACCTGATGCAAACAACAACGGTAACACACCAAGTATAAACGCCAGCGACGTCATGATGATTGGACGTAAACGAAGCCGTACCGCCTCTAACGTGGCTTTCTCAAGTTCCATACCCCTATCCACACGTTCTTTGGCAAACTCCACAATAAGGATGGCGTTCTTCGCTGCCAAACCTATAAGTGTTATCAGACCAATTTGCGCGTAAACGTTGTTAGTAAGGCTACTACTAAACGATAGAAATAATATGGCACCAAAGGCACCAAGCGGCACGGCAAGCAGTACGGAGAACGGAACAGACCAGCTCTCGTACAACGCGGCAAGGAACAGGAATACGAATCCTATAGATAAAGCAAATATATATATCGTCTTAGATCCTGACAGGATCTCCTCACGGCTCAAACCAGAGAATTCGTATCCGTAGCCCTGAGGAAGCGTTTGCGCTGCAACTTCCTGCAACGCTTTGATAGCGTCACCCGAGCTATACCCAGGTTTGGTTGCACCGTTTATCTCCGCAGAGCGGAAGAGGTTATAATGCGATATCAAAGGTGCATTCTCAATAACCTTGTAAGAGGTAAGCGTACTCAGTGGCACCATGCTTCCCTGCGAGTTACGCACAAAGTACTGCCCTATATTTTGTATACTGGTACGGTAGTTTGTATCCGCCTGCGTAAGCACACGGAAGTTACGGCCGTAAATAGTAAAGTCGTTTACGTAAGCACTACCCATGTACGTTTGCAAGGCATTGTTTATGTCTGATATTGCTACCCCTAGTTTTTTAGCTTTCTCCCTGTCTATAGTGAGTTGATAGGCCGGTGTATGCGCACCAAAGAAAGAGAATGCTTTGGCTATCTCCGGTCGCTGGTTCACGGCGCCTACAAACGTGTTAAGCACCTTCTCGAAATTCTTGATATCGCCACCTGCTTCTTTTTCCTGCAGGATGAACGAGAAACCACCTGTGTTACCTAAACCAGGTATCGCCGGAGGAGAGATAACTACAACGCTGGCCTCTTTAAATTTCAGCAGCTTCTTCTGGATAGTTGCAATTACCCCATTCAGCTGATCTTTTTCATCCTTACGCTCTTCCCATGGCTTCAGCTGCACAAATATAGTGGCACTGTTAGACTTTGTCGCAAAGTTAACCGCGTTCAAACCGCCTAAGGCTGCAAAGTGGTTTATAGCTCCTACTGTCTTCAGCGTGTCCATCATTTCGTGTAATACAGCTACGGTACGTTCGGTAGATGAACCTTCAGGTAAATCGTAGGTTACATAAACACGGCCTTCGTCCTCCAACGGGATAAAGCCTGATGGTTTACCTTTAAACAACAGCACCGTGCCAACTACCACACATATTAGTATGACGATAACAAACTTGGAGTGCTTAATACCTTTATCAACCGCGTTACGGTAACGACCGGTAACCCTGTCAAACCACAAGTTGAACTTGTAAAACAACTTGTTGATACCGGTAGAATTCTCATCTATTTTATGTGGACGAAGCAAAAGAATACATAATGCCGGGGTAAGTGATAAAGCAACAAAAGCAGATATCAATACAGAGATAGCAATGGTAATTGCGAACTGCTGATACAACCTGCCTACTATACCCGGCACAAAACCCACCGGCACGAACACTGCCGCCAGGATAAGCGCAATAGCAATAACCGGAGCGGATATATCACGCATTGCGTGTTCTGTAGCTTCACGCGGGTCCATACCCTTTTCATCCATGTAGTGCTGAACTGCTTCTACCACCACGATGGCGTCATCCACCACAATACCAATTGCAAGCACAAAGCCAAATAACGTTAGTGTATTTATAGTAAAGTGCAGCGGAATAAAAAAGATGAACGTACCTATGATGGATACCGGAATAGCCAGTACAGGTATAAGTGTAGTACGCCAGTTCTGCAAGAACAGGAATACCACCACGATTACCAGCGCCAGCGCGATAACTAAGGTTTCAATTACTTCCTCCAATGAAACCTTAACCACAGTAACCGACTCAAACGGCACTACAAAGTCCACATCCGCAGGGAATGTACCTTTCAACTGGTTCATGGTAGCCACAACGTTATTTGCTGTTTCGATTGCGTTACTACCTGGTGCCTGATATATTAGCAGGTACGAGGCACGTTTACCGTCAACAAATGAGTTACCGGAGTAGTTAAATTTACCAAGCTCTACCCGGGCTATATCTTTCAGGTGCACAACCGCGCCGTTTTCTGGGCGGGTTTTTACAACGATGTTCTCAAACTCGGCTTTGCTGGTTAAACGGCCTTTTACCAACACAGTATACTCAAACGTTTGCCCCTTCATTTGCGGTGTGGCACCAACGGTACCTGCGGCTACCTGAGCGTTCTGCTCTTGTAATGATTGCGTCACATCAGCAGCTGTCATGTTGAGTGCCGCCAGTTTATCAGGCTTCAGCCAAATACGCATACTAAAGTCGTCAGCACGGGTAAACACGTCACCCACCCCTTTGGTACGCAGCAAAGCGTCTTTAATAAATACGTTGGTATAGTTATCTACAAAGGTTACGTCGTGGGTTCCCTTAGGAGAGAACATAGCAACCAGCATCAGGATGCTTGGATTACGTTTACGCACGATCAAGCCCAGTCGCTGTACTTCTTGCGGAAGGGTTGGTTGTGCAATACCCACACGGTTCTGTACGTCAAGCGCTGCTATATTAATATCAGTACCTACTTCAAAGTTTACCGTCATGCTCATAGCACCGTTGCTGGTGCTGTTACTTTGCAGATAGGTCATGCCTGGCGTACCATTCACCTGCACCTCTACAGGTGTAGCAACGGTTTGCTCTACAGTTAACGCGTCGGCACCGGTGTAGTTACCGGTAACCTGTACAGTAGGTGGTGTAATTTCTGGGTACTGCCCTATCGGCAGGCTCAGGATGGAAAGGATGCCCACGATAACTATCACCAGTGATATCACAATGGCGGTTACTGGGCGTCGTATAAAGGTGTCTGCGATCATTATTAAATTCTTTAAGCTTTAAAATAGGGTACTACCCTGCTGCTTATTGGTCTGTTTATTTGCTTTGAGTTGCAGGTTTACCTCCGCCAGCTGGGGCACCTGCACCTGAAGCTCCTGCCCCTGTTGCAGCCGGAGGCGGGCCCAAAGTTATCTTACCACCGTCTCTTAACCGCTGGAAACCTTCGGTCACGATTTTATCGCCGGGTTTAACACCGTCAAGCACAATAACATTAGCCTGTACACGCGGGCCTAACGTTACCTTTTGTTGTTTGGCGATAGTATCCTGAGAAATGAATACAAAGTACTCGCCCATTTGCTCAATTACAGCTTTGTAAGGTATCTGCACTTTATCACCAGATGCCGTGTTAAGTACCTTAAGTACACCGCTCATACCGTCCTTAAGATCATCTTTAGGATTGGGGAACTGTATACGTACTTTAATACTTCCGGTCTGATCGCTTACACCACGATCAATTGCGGACACCTTACCATGGTAAGGGTACTCATCTCCGTTAGCCATTGTTAACTTAAAAGTAGAATCGCTGCTTGCTTTTTGAAGTTTATAAAAGCGATCGATGTCCTGTTCGTTTACTACAACATCAACACCTATAGGGTTGCCTGCAGAGATGGTGTTCAGCAAGGTTGTACCCGGTAACACTTGTGCGCCTAGCTTTACCTGTGAGATGCCGATACGGCCGGTGAATGGCGCACGGATTGTAGCATAAGAAAGATCAGTAGCTGCAGATGCAAGTGCTGCTTGCGCTACGCTCACCTGGCTGCGGCTGGTTTCATAAGCCGCGGTAGCCTGGTCAACAGTTTGGCGGGCAACAGCATCATTTTTCAACAGCATGTTATATCTGTCTACGTCTTTTTGTGCTTTTACCAGGTTAGCCTTTGCGCTGGAAACGTTAGCTTGCGCCTGCTCGTAAGCAGCAACATACTTGCGCCTGTCTATTTCGTACAAAGGTGCTCCTTTCGTAACCACATCACCTTCTTTAAAGAATATGCCGGTGATAAAGCCGCTTACCTGGCTGCGAAGCTCTACGGTATTAATAGCTGTTACCACGCCCTGGTAGTTATCGTAATAGGTTGCATATGCTTTTTCGGCAGCAACAACGTTTACAGGCGTAGGCGGCGGTGCAGCCGCGGCAGCATCTTTTTTACTTTTATCACCGCAGGCCGTTACAGCAAGTAACGCAACAGCGGCTAAAAACGAATTGTATTTGTTTATCATGGTCATATTCTATTCAAGTGGCAAGGTTCCTAAAGCTCTTTGAAGATCAATTTTTGCTGACAGCAGCTGGAATAAGGCGTTGTAGTAATTAAGTTCGGCGGTGCGAAGGTCGGCCTGAGCAACAATAACGTCAAGGTAAGTTTTAATGCCTTCCCGATATTGCAGATCCACTACCTTATACACATCCTGCGCAAGCTGCACATTTTGGCTTAGCAGCTGCCAGTTGGTGTAATTGCTTTTATAATTTGCAAGCGCCTGCACATACTCGGTGTTAATGGCGTTGCGGGTATTTTCAAGGTCGAGGTCTGTACGTTTAACCTGCAAGCGGGCCTTGCTTAAGTTTTGTAACCTTTTTGTACCGGTAAAAATTGGAATGTTTAATGAGAGGCCAACGTAAGATGTTGGGTAGCCTTTATCGTACAAACCACTAAAGCTATCATTAAAATAAGCAAGGCTATAAGCGCCTACAGCAGATAATGAAGGCAAGAAACCCCAACGGTAATAAGACACATTGAGGTTTTGCAGGTTTTTAGTGCTTTCTAACAAACGGTATTCAACCCTATTGCCGTAATTCAACATCTGAGTGGTGTCTGCCACTGCATCGTTTTGAAGTCGTGCAGAATCATAAGATAGTACTATCCGTCTGTTTGGGTCGAAACCCATCGTTTGTTTTAGGAATGCAGTTTTACTTTTAATAGCTTCCTGAGTTTGCTTTTGTGATGCGAGGGCGTTGTTTAAGGCGATAGTTGCCTGTTTGTAATCTGTTTTATCAACTACACCTGCCTGGTAGCGCGAGTAAGCATCCTTTAAACTGCGGCGAAGCCGTACAATATCTTCCTTAATAATATCCAGTTGGCGCTGTGAAAGCAACACATCGTAAAACGCCTTACTTACATCAGATACCAGGTCTATTTTGTTGCTTTCGGTATTTTGCTTGTAGTACTGCCTTGAATATTTAGATGCACGCGAAGCTAGCAACACATCATTGTTATATATAGTTTGACTAGCAGATACACCAAGTGTAGATACATTTTTAGCTATAGCCAGGTTCTGCTGTGAAGTGCCGGTGCCTGTTCCCCCTGTACCTGTACCACCTGTGCCGTTTCCACCCGTACCGGTACCGCCGGTGCCGGTACCAACACCTGTTGCAACACCGCCCCCAATGATGTTGGGACGCTGAAAATAATGCTGAACACTATTACTGCTGTTCACCTGTGGCAGCCATCCTGACAAACCTATACGGATGTCGCGCTCGTTGATCTGCTCATCAATATAAGCCTGCTTTAATACAGGCTGGTTGCGCAGCGCGTACTGTACACTTTGTTTTAATGTTACAACAGCTACTCCCGTATCAACTGAGGAACTTTGAGCAAATACCGCAATTGGTAAAAAAAATAGTATATTAGTAAGGTATAGAAAGCAGAATTTTTTCATAGAGGAATACAGTTCGAATATTACAACCAAAATAGGGACCGAAAGTTCCCATTGATTTTTGATTTATTAAGTATAGCGCTGCGAAGATGAAACAATTATAAAACAATATAAAGTTGGCAACAGAATTTTTACTTAGTAAAGATATTTAGGCTTAAAACAGCATAATTGTTCATCTTTTTGATAGAAATTGAAAATTGGTGACATTGATTAAATAAAAATTTAATTAATTTGCCTGATGAAGTAGTATGCCGTGGCGTGGCTTTAATGAAATGTGTGTAAATTTTTTTGCACGTTGTATGCCCGAGTTTTGCTTATTCATGGTATTTTTACAAAAATTTAAAGAAGTGTTAATAAATGGTTAAAAAGTTACACGAGAAGATAGCCCAGTTCCAGGATGCGAATATGATCCGGGCACAGGGACTGTATCCTTTTTTTAGGCCTATAGAAAGCGGCCAGGATACAGAAGTTATTATAAATAACCAGCGTGTTTTAATGTTTGGTTCTAACTCCTATCTGGGATTAACCAACCACCCCAAAATCAAAGAAGCTACAAAAAAAGCCATTGATAAGTATGGATCTGGCTGTGCCGGATCGAGATTTTTGAACGGTACACTTGATATCCATATTGAGCTGGAAAACCGTTTGGCAAATTATGTCGGCAAAGAAGCTGCTGTGCTTTTCAGCACCGGTTTTCAGGTGAACCTGGGCGTACTATCATGCATTACGGGCCGTAACGATTACTTGATACTTGATGAATACGACCACGCCTCTATCATAGACGGCAGCCGTCTGTCTTTCTCTAAAGTAATTAAATACGCTCACAATGATATGGCAGATCTGGAGCGCAAGCTTAGCATTCTGCCGGAAGAAGCGGTAAAGGTTATTGTGGTGGATGGCATCTTCAGCATGGAAGGCGATATTGTTAAATTGCCTGAAATTGTTGAGCTAGCTGATAAATACGGTGTTAACATTATGGTTGACGACGCCCACAGTTTAGGCGTTATTGGTAAAAATGGCTCTGGCACTGCTTCTCACTTCGGGCTGACAAACCAGGTAGACCTGATAATGAGCACCTTTAGCAAGTCTCTGGCATCTCTTGGCGGTTTCATTGCTGCCGACTACGAAACTATAGATTACATTAAACACCGTGCGCGTTCGTTAATGTTTAGTGCGAGCATGACCCCTGGCTCAGTTGCCAGTGTTATTGCTGCTTTGGATATTATAGAATCTGAACCTGAACGTATACAGAAGCTTTGGGATAATACAAATTATGCCATGAAACTGCTTACCGACGAAGGTTTTGATGTAGGCGCTACCGAAAGCCCGATCATACCTATATATATACGCGACAATGCAAAGACTTTCCTGGTGACAAATTACTTGCAAAAGGCAGGTATCTTTGTTAACCCGGTTGTCTCTCCTGCTGTACCTTCCGACTCATCTTTACTGCGTTTTTCTTTAATGGCTACGCACACATTTGAGCAGATAGATGAAGCTGTAGAAAAGTTGATAGCGGTATGTAAAGAAGTTGGTGTAAACACCATTAAAGAAAATATATAACCAATTATCAACCTTCTGTAAAAGCCCTGCTTCTGTTCATTGCCCCAGCTGTGTCCCGGAGTTAATACCTCATGATGAAAAAAATAGTCCCGGTTCAATCAAAAAAGGAGCTTGCTTCTTTTATTGATTTTCCGCATGAATTGTACAAAAACGATCCAAACTACGTACCGGAATTATTTATAGCTCAAAAGGATTTGCTAACCACGCACCCTTTTCACAAGCACTCATCACTGCAAACATTTTTGGCTTATGACGGAGACAAGATAGTTGGGCGTATTGCTGCTATTTACAACACCAATCATAACAAATTCAACAATGTTAACGATGGCTTTTTTGGCTTTTTTGATTGTGAGAACAACCAGGAAACTGCCGATCTGCTGTTAACTACTGCGGTTAAGTGGGTTAAAGAAAAAGGTGCTACTAAGTTAGTAGGCCCGGTAAACCCGTCTACCAACGAAACCTGCGGGCTTTTGATCAAGGGTTTTGATAAGCCGCCGGTTGTTATGATGCCGTACAACCCCCAGTATTATGTTACGTTGCTAGAGCAAGCAGGTCTGCAGAAACAGACAGACTTACTAGCCTGGTACTGGGAAGGCGGAAATTACAACGATAAGTCGTTACAGATGTTGGACAGGCTGCAGGAGCGCCTGACACGCAACAGCGGCATTACTATACGGAAAATAAACCTTAAAAAATTTAAGCAGGAAGCTGACGCCCTGCGTGACGTATATAACAAGGCATGGGATAAAAACCTTGGTTTTTTCCCGATGACCAACGAGGAATTTGATTATACGGCTAAAGATCTTAAGATGATACTTGACCCGGATTTCGCCCTTGTTGCTGAGCAGAATGGGAAGATAGTAGGTTTTGGTGTTGCCATACCAGACATTAACCAAATACTAAAAACAATAAAAAAAGGCCGCTTATTGCCTATCGGTATTTTCAAGCTTCTTTTGAATAAAAGTAAGATACAGGGCATCCGTATTATGCTTTTAGGAGTTATAGACGGGTATCGCAAGATGGGCATAGAGGCTTGCCTTTATGGTAGCATTATAAAAGAATATCGACGTAAGGGCTTGAAATATGCAGAAGCATCATGGACTTTGGAAAAGAACGACATGGTAAACCGTGCTATTGAGGCTATCGGCGGCGACCAATACAAAACATACAGGATTTACGAAAAGGAAATATAAGAGATGCCATTCTGAATTTCAGAGGGTAAAAGAATTAGACACGATAGCCATGCAGCGGCAATCACCAAAGCCCAATGCATTTTTGATACTGCAAGGCATACATCCTAGTTTCATCTGCCTGTAAACTTTATAAATATTATTGCTTGCGTGAAGGTAAAAACGAGTTCTTTGCGCCGCAGACCGGTCAACTAATACCGGTTACACATCAGACATGGCTTTAACCATTATGAAAAACAAGAAAATGATAACTATCGTGGGTTGCTTCTTCAGCCGGCTTAGGATAGTTTCATTATACATTTAACACTAATTACGATAATGAAGATCAACATTAAACCTGCCGAAGGTAAACTTGGTATTTTAATACCAGGTTTAGGAGCGGTAGCTACAACCCTGATTGCCGGCGTTGAAGCCGTTAAGAAAGGCATTTCTCAGCCTGTGGGTTCACTTACACAAATGGGAAGCATCCGTTTAGGAAAAAGGACTGAGAACCGTCACCCAAAAATCAAAGACTTCGTGCCTTTGGCTAAGTTAGAAGACATTGTTTTTGGTGGTTGGGACGTATATGAAGATAACGTGTACGAAGCGGCAATGAACGCAAAAGTACTTGAGCCAACATTATTGAACCAGGTACGTGAAGGCTTAGAGTCTATTAAACCGATGAAAGCCGCGTTTGATAAGAACTACGCAAAGAACCTTGATGGTACCCACGTTAAAACCGGTACTCGCCAGGAACTTGCCGAGCAAGTGATGGAAGACATTAAAAACTTTAAAGAGCAGAACGGACTTGACCGCGTGGTGTTAGTTTGGTGCGGCTCTACGGAAGTTTACTTTGAAGGTTCGGAAATACACGAAACCCTTGCTGCTTTCGAGCAGGCATTAAAGGACGATGACAAACGTATTGCCCCTAGTATGATCTACGCATATGCAGCTTTAAAGCTAGGTGTACCATTCTCTAACGGCGCTCCTAACCTTACAGTAGACATCCCTGCGATGATTGAACTGTCTAAGTTAACACAAACCCCAATTGCAGGTAAAGACTTCAAGACCGGTCAAACTTTAATGAAGACCGTTTTGGCTCCGGGCCTTGCTGCACGCGCATTGGGCGTACATGGCTGGTTCTCTACCAACATCCTGGGTAACCGTGATGGTTTGGTATTAGACGATCCGGATAACTTTAAAACTAAGGAAGTTTCGAAACTTGGCGTATTGGAAGATATCCTTCGCCCGGATGAAAACCCTGAGTTGTATGGTGAGATCTTCCACAAGATCCGCATCAACTACTACCCTCCTCATGGTGATAACAAAGAAAGCTGGGACAACATCGACATTTTTGGCTGGTTAGGCTATAAAATGCAGATAAAGATCAACTTCCTTTGCCGTGACTCTATTCTTGCCGCGCCTATTGCATTAGATCTTGCTATTTTCAGCGATATGGCTAAGCGTGCAGGCATGAGCGGTATACAGGAGTGGTTATCATTCTACTTGAAGTCGCCTCAAACTGCACCTGGTTTACACGCAGAAAACGACATCTTCAAACAGTTGATAAAACTGGAAAACACCCTGCGTTACCTGATGGGCGAAGACCTTATCACACACCTGGGTCTTGATTACTATGATGACATGTTTGCAGGTCAGCAACAGTAACATTACATATCTATAATAACGAATAAAGCCGGGTAAATACCCGGCTTTATTCGTTTAATGCATTTATTAGGTCAGCTATCTTTCAGGTTTTCGTTTACAAAGTTCTGGATATAATTTCTGATCATCTCCCTCACGATTCTGAACTGTTCCATAATCTCCTCTTCAGTTCCTCTCGCTTTTGCCGGGTCCGGAAAATTATCATGCAACTTAACAGCATTCGTCGGGAAGTGAGGGCAGCTTTCTTTAGCGTTATCGCAAACAGTAATTACGAAGTCGAACGGGATGTTTAGATACTCATTTACGTTATTTGACGTATGATTGCTAATATCTATGCCGTCTCGCTTCATAACTTCTATCGCTCTAGGATTAACACCATGTGTTTCGATGCCTGCGCTATAGATATTTGCTTTTCCTTTTGTAAAATGGCGCAGGTAGCCATCAGCTATTTGGCTACGGCAACTATTACCTGTACATAATACTAGTATATTCTTCATCTGATTATTAAGTTTAGCTGCAACAAAAAGGTGCACAGCAGGCTTGGGATTCAATTATCGGCTTTTGAGCAAATACTGTTACGCTGAATATTCCTGTATTCCCTCCTTTAAATGATGACAGTTCCTGTTCATTCAAATATTTAGTTAAGATATCATCCGGGATAATTATCGGTTTTTCTTTCTGTACCGTCATACCTGTGAAAGCGTTAGCAACGATCAAATCGAGATAGGCGTCTTTCTGGATAGCACCGGACACACAACCCGCGTACATCTCTGCGTCGCGCCGTAATGCTTCGGGCAGATCTCCTACTAACACCACATCAGATATGCTAAAGTGGCCACCTGGCTTCAGCACACGATAAATCTCCTTGAAAACGCCGTCTTTATTTGGAACCAGGTTAAGCACACAATTACTTACAACAACATCGGCAATATTGGAGGTAACGGGCATCTTCTCAATATCTCCCTGCCTGAACTCAACATTATTAAAGCCCAGCTTTTCTGCATTGGCACGTGCTTTATCAATCATAGCGGGAGTAAAATCTATTCCAATTATCTTGCCTGTTTCCCCTGCTTCCGCTCGGGCCACAAAACAATCGTTACCAGCGCCGCTCCCAAGGTCAATAACCACATCCCCCTTTTTTATTAACGCAAATTGTGTTGGCAACCCACAACCAAGCCCCAGGTCTGCTTCAGCATTGTAGCCAGCTACCTGCGTGTAGTCGTCCGTCATAATGTTGTATACTTCCGTAGAACATCCTCCGGCACCACAGCAAGACGATTGATTGGTTTCCTTGTTCTGTAAAGCAATCTCGCTATACTTCTGCCTTACAATTTCTTTTAATTGCTGATCTGTTTCCATATTATTGTAATATTACGATTGATTTTATCAAATGAAAATTAACAACAAGTGCCGCTTTCCTGATAAGAAGAAAACAGCACATTAAACTTCTCCTGAAGGTTCTTCCATGCTTTTGGTTCGATGCAATAACAAACACTTACACCTTCAATAGTCCCTTGTATAAGGCCGGCGTTTTTTAGCTCTTTTAAGTGCTGTGAAATAGTTGCCTGTGCTAAACCTAGTTCAGTGACCAGGTCGCCGCATATGCAGGCATTGGCTTTGATTAGCTCTTGCAGAATGGCAATACGTGCCGGGTGGGCAATAGCTTTTAACTGAACAGCCAATTGGTTCTGCTCATTAGTATACATCTCTGTTTTGGTAACTCCCATATATATCGCAATATTACGATAAATAGTTGAGATACAAGTTTATTTTGTATTTAACTTACCACCCTCCAATTTTTATCGTACATGGTAACAATTACCAACCTAGCACGTCTACATCAGCAATAAGCTAAATTATTTGATACACAGATGAGATCACAAACAATAAAGTCAATTCAACTGGAATTAAAAGCAACAATTACATTTGACTTTTTGACCACAATAGTCTGTAGCGAATTTTTGCTACATTTGCACCTTAAGTAGCACGCAAATTCCAAATTATTACTTGCTACTAATTATCGATAGCAGTAAAATAAAAATATCCCCCTTAAGTTAAATTATCAGCAACGTAGGTTGTATCCGCCAACAGCAAGTTTATAAATGAATAATAAGATCAATACCAAGTATTTACTGCTAATACTATTCTTGTTTGTAAGCTCAGCGTTATCTGCTCAAACCATTGTCACCGGCACTGTTACCGATGCCGGGAATAAACAACCGCTTCCGTTTGTAACCGTTACTTTCCCGGGTAGCACAATAGGTGTTAACACAAATGACCAGGGCCAGTTTTCTATAAGATCTTCTCAGCCGTATACTCAACTTAAAGCCAGTTACCTTGGCTATAAGGATGCCATACTTCAGGTTACGCCGGGCAAGCAGCAGGTGATTAACATCCGCATGTTTCCGTCTGCGAAATCGCTTACTGAAGTTACAGTAAAAGGGAAAAAGAACGCCCGGTACACCAATAAAGAGAATCCTGCGGTAGAACTAATACGCAAGGTTATTGCTAATAAAGATAGGAACCGGCCCGAAGCTTACAATTTTGTAGAATATAAACAATACGATAAGATGCAGTTCTCGCTCAGCAACTTGTCAGAAAAGATAACAGAGCGTAAATTCTTTAAGAAGTATAACTTCCTTTTCGAGAATAAAGACAGCGTAAGCTATCCTGGCAAATCGTTACTGCCTATTTACCTGGTAGAAAAGCTATCTCAGGTATACTATCGCAAAAGCCCGGAGATTAAAAAGGAAGTACCTTTGGGAGAAAAGAGCGTAAACTTCGGCCCTGCAGTTGATAACGAAGGCGTGGGTCAATACTTTAAGCACCTATATGCAGATGTTGATATTTATGCTAACAGCTCCTACCTGCTAGGACGACAGTTCCTGAGCCCTATTGCTGATGCTGCTCCATCTTACTACAAGTTCTTCATCACAGATACAATTACAACTGCCGACAACAAGAAACTGGTACAGCTAAGCTTTACGCCACGTAATACCAACGACATCTTGTTTGAAGGTGATATATATATTACGCTTGACGGCAATTATGCTGTACAAAAGGCAGCTCTCACCATCAACAAAAACATTAATGTGAACTTTGTTCGCATGATGCATGTCGACCTTAGCTTTGAGGCCAATCCAGACGGTCGTTATCACCTAAGCCGGAGCAACACTTTTGCGGATTTTGGTATCACACAAAAGCGCAAAAGCGGGCTTTTTGGCGTTCGCACCGTTACGTTTGCTAACTATGTTGTAAACAAACAGGAGCCTGAATTTATGTACGCCCCAAATATGGAGGTAAACGACGATGTGAAGCACCGAAGCGAAGAATTCTGGCGCGAGAACAGGCTGGATACACTTACCACAGCAGAATCAAAGGTGTATAAAAATATCGACAGCCTTACCCACATGCCATCCTTTCGCCGTACTGCCGACCTAGTTACCCTTTTATTGGCAGGATATAAAGGTTTTGGGAAATTCGAAGTGGGACCTGCAAGTACGTTTTATAGCTTCAACCCCATAGAAGGTTTCAGGCTGCGTGTTGGTGGCCGTACTACAACAGAGCTAAGCAAACGTTATTATTTTGAAGGATATGGTGCGTACGGTTTCAAAGACGAACGCTGGAAGTACTTTCTAGCGGCAACATACTCGCTTAACAGTAAAAGCATTTACCGTTTCCCGCAAAACTACCTGCGTGTAAGTTATCAGCGTGATACCAAAATACCTGGCCAGGAGCTGCAGTTTATACAGGAAGATAACGTATTGTTATCCTTTAAACGCGGCACCAATGATAAGTACTTGTATAACGATCAGTTTAAAATTGATTACGTGCGCGAGTTTGAAAACCACTTTTCTTATAAACTCGGTTATCGTAACTGGGTGCAAACACCTACAGGTACGTTGTTCCCGTTTGTTGATAACAGCAATAATATCATTTACCACCTTACCACGTCAGAGGTATCTGCAGGCATCCGCTTTGCACCAAATGAGCAATACTACCAGGGTAAAATGTTCCGCACACCTATTATTAACAAATATCCAATTGTATCGCTCGACTTTACAGCAGGTTTAAAGAACTTTTTAGGCGGAGAATATAATTACCAGGACATAAAGGCAAGATTTGATAAACGCTTTTATATAGCTCCATTTGGATTTTCAGACGTAACTGTTGAAGGTTCACGGATATTTGGCAATGTACCCTATCCGTTATTAAATATTCATAGGGCAAATCAAACCTTTGCCTATGTTATCGACTCTTATAACCTGATGAACTTTCTTGAATTTGTAAGCGACAGGTCAGCAAGTGTAAATATCGACCAGCATTTCGGTGGTTTCTTTTTTAATAAAGTACCTTTGCTAAAACGTTTAAAGCTGCGCGAAACAGCATCTTTCAAGGCACTATGGGGAGGAATAAGCACGCAAAATAACCCGGCCACCAATCCGGATACTTTTCAGTTCCCGGTTAACGCTGCGGGTGCGCCTATTACCTACACACTTGGCAATACTCCTTATATGGAAGCCAGTGTTGGTGTAGAAAATATTTTCAAGTTTATCAGGCTTGACGTTGTAAAAAGACTATCGTACCTGGACCACCCGGATATTGCGAAGATTGGCTTAAGGGTCAAAATCAAGTTCGATTTTTAATTATTGTTGAATTTTTTTATTTTTATTATATAATGGAACAGCAAACATCAATACGCACCAGTTTACAGCTGGGGATATACAAGATTATTGATCCGTTTGTTAAGCTGCTGATTAAACTGGGCTTAACACCAAATGCGGTTACATCAATTGGTTTTGTATTGAACGTAGGCGTTGCGGCCATCTTCATTATTGGAGCTGAGGACGGAAACCGGGGGGATTTTACTTATGTAGGATGGGCAGGTGCCCTTATCCTTTTTGCAGGATTATTTGACATGCTGGACGGACAGGTTGCACGTTTGGGTAATATGAAATCTGTGTTTGGCGCTTTATACGACTCGGTGCTTGACCGTTATAGCGAACTTATTATGTTCCTGGGCATATGTTACTACCTGGTGGCCCACCATTACTTTCTGAGCTCTATATTCGCGTTTATAGCGCTTATAGGGTCTATGATGGTGAGTTACGTAAGAGCGCGTGCAGAAGGCCTTGGGGTAGAATCAAAAGGTGGCTTAATGCAGCGTCCCGAACGTGTTATCACTATAGGTGTTTTCGCTATAGCTTGTGGCATTACATCATCATACATTGGTGGCGATTATAAGCTGTTTGTACCCGGAATCCGCTTCCATGTATTTGAAACCATGTCGGTTTTCACCTTTCCTATTGCAATACTTGCTGTATTAACAAATTTTACTGCCTTTAAGAGGTTAGTAGACGCCAAAAAGGCGTTGTCAGAGAACGAGCAATGATCTGGTACAAAAGTTTAAGATTACCGTTACTTTTAGTAGGGTTAGTTATTTGCGCAACACGTACACAGGCGACAAGTATTACCGCCCCGGACAGTCGTTTAAGGCTGAACAATGCTTACGAAGGCGACAAGCCGATTGTTTTTCCAGCACCTCCTGCAGACCTCAGCAGGTTGTTCTACGTACAGCGTATGCCTAACACCAACACGCTGATATACGAGCTTAACATTGACAAGAAAACAGGCAAGCCCGACGAGGATGCACCGGTACACCCCTACTGGATACGTTATGCAGATAAAGGGCAGAAAGAAGAGCTGAACTATGTACAACGCAAGTTTGCTTATGGGCTGGTGCAGAAAAAAGCCGGTGAAGACAAGTATGATATCAGGTTTGTGTCATACAAAAAATTTCCGCTTACCCTTATGAAGGGTGCTGACGGAAAATATCATATCTTCGCAACTGTTGCGCAAAAGTTAATGGCGCTTAGTTATATATTTATTAAAATAGAGGGAGGTTCTTTCTGGTTGCCCAATATTGTGTATGTGGAGATGAGGGGCAACGACCCGGTAACCGGAAAAGAAATTACAGAACGTTTTAAACCCTGATGTTTTATGGCAAGGAATTTTGTTTCTAACTCGCAAGAATCCGTAAGGATGTTCAAAAGCGACCTTTTAGAAGGGTTGTCTAAAGTGCACTACTTTGTGCCGATTATAATTTTTGTACCTGTTATATTGGTTTGCAGCTATTTTGCCTACACAAACAACATTGGTGTTGGTAACTACATATGGTTGTTTTTAGCAGGCTTATTCATATGGACGCTTACCGAATATGTTATGCACCGCTTTGTGTTTCACTTTGTACCAAAGGCGCCCTGGGCACTACGCCTGCATTTTATATTCCACGGTGTACATCATGATTACCCCAGCGACGCAAAGCGTTTGGTAATGCCGCCTTCTGCCAGCATACCTTTGGCTACCGCTTTTTACCTGTTGTTTAATGCTTTACTGCCTACCAATTACATTTTTGGCTTTTTCCCTGGCTTTATCCTGGGCTACCTTGCTTATGATATATCGCACTACGCTATACATCATTTCAACTTTAAAGGAAGCTTTTGGAAGAGGATTAAACAACACCATATGCTGCACCATTACCAGGATCCAACCAAAGGTTACGGTGTGAGCTCTCCCCTTTGGGATAAAGTGTTCAATTCAGATTTTATCAAAAAGCAGAATGGCTGATGCTGTTAATGGCAGCATCCGTATCAATCTTAAAAGTGTAAGTGTTGTAACGGGGCTGTCGGTTTTATACCTGATTATCTCCTATTTTCTGGTCGGCTTCAAAAGCGATCAGTTGGTGCTTATAGGCATCTTCAATGTACTTTTTTATGCATCCGTAGTTACCCGTAAATTCATCCTGGGTTTTACTATCTTCATTGTCTATTGGATCATCTTCGATTATATGAAGGCGTTTCCAAACTACAATTATAATCCTGTAGCTATTGATGACCTGTACAACGCAGAAAAAAGTTTGTTTGGCATTTACGTTGACGGTAAACTGTTAACTCCAAACGAATACTTTTTGATCAGGAGTACATCTTTCATAGATGTAATGGCCGGTCTTTTTTACCTGTGTTGGATACCGGTTCCTCTTGGTTTTGCAACCTACTTGTTCTTTAAAAATAAGCAGCAATTTTTATACTTTTCTCTCACGTTTGTTGTGGTAAACTTGCTGGGCTTTGTGGTGTACTATACCTACCCTGCTGCACCACCCTGGTATATACAGGCACATGGTTTTAACTTCCACCCTTTAACTCGTGGTAGCACAGCCGGATTGGACCGTTTTGACAAGTACTTCAACGTAAATGTGTTTAAATCCATTTACTCCAAAGGGTCTAATGTTTTTGCGGCAATGCCGTCGTTACATTCATCATACCCAGTTATAGTGCTTTATTACGGCATAAAGAACAAGCTTGGTCTGGCAAATATTTTCTTCTTCATAGTCACAGTAGGTATTTGGTTTACAGCTGTATATGCCAGTCACCACTACGTATTGGATGTACTCGCCGGCATTATATGCGCAATACTGGGTATAATACTATTTAATTTAATTCTCTCTTCTTCTAAGCTTATCAAAAGGTCACTTGATCGTTACGAAAAGATCATCCAGTAGGCTATATTCACAATTGTGAATAGTATTGTGTACAATTATTTAATAGTATTTACATTAAGCATACTGTTGATAAATATAATTTATGCACTTTTACCTGCAAATCAGCGGGTTATATCATCCATACCTCAGATTGCAAGCGCCGGATGAACTTAGAAGCTTGTTACGCTTATTCGGGCATGCAATTTGAATAACAATGGTGTATGTATGATATCTGCAACCAGATGAAAAAACTATTTATCCTTACCGTACTTCTATTTGCCGTATCCAGCCTAAAAGCAGCGCAGCATAGTGATCTTGACAGTTTGAAACAAAAGCTGCAATTAATTGCCTATGATTCACTAAAAGCTCCTGTATATACCGAAATAGCTAACGAGTATTTAAAATATGATACGATAACCAACCGCGGTATGAGGTTGAGATATCAAAACGAAGCTATAAACTACAGCATGATGGCTTTGCACTTGTACAGCCGTTATGACGACACATTAGGGTTGCGTACCGCATTCGAAGCGCTATCCAAGGTATACACATCACAGCGTAAGTTTGCACAGGCCAAATGGTTTATCCTGCAAAGCAACAGTATTTCCAGATTAAGGAACGACACTACAAACATCATCTCGTCTCTTGTAAAGTTGGCCAACATAAAAATGCTTATTAAAGATTATAAGCTGGCAATGCGCGACCTCAACGAAGCGCTTGGTATGTCAATAAAGATCCGCACACCGCAAATGGAAGCCCTTGTACAAAAGAATTACGGATTTCTGTACAACAGAATGAAGGACTATGAAAAAGGCACCATTGCCATGAAGCGTGCAGATGATATACTTGACAGCATCAAAAAAGATGAAGAAGCTAAACTGACTGCGCTGCAAGTAGCACCTGATACCTCTGCTAATAAGAAAGTAAAGCCGATAACGAAAAAAAAACTACTCGCATCGTCCACAAAGAAAGCAGTTCGCAAAGCTCCGGTCAAAAAATTGGTAGCATCTTTATAGTCTTTTCTATCATTGTTATCCTTGTTGTAATATTTAGCTACAGAAAAAGGAATACATAATCAGCTGTTCTAAACTAAACCATAAAAGTTTCACGTTGTCCTATATACGTGATGAGAAGATACATTTTAGGTTTAACTTTATTAGCCATTGTGGTAATAGTAAGCAGTTTTGCATACCAGCAAGAAGATAATGGCTATGACAACTTTAAACAGGATTTTTTACGCCTGATAAATGAGACAAGGCAAAAAGGGTGTAATTGCGGTAACACGTACTACCCGCCTGCAGCGCCGTTGGTGTGGAACGACAACCTGGAGAAAGCGGCAGAAGACCATGCTAAAGACATGTCTAAACGCGGCTATTTTAGTCACACCAGTAAAGATGGCCGTAGCATGGAGGACCGCATAGTATTTGCTGGGTACTACTTTAAAGGATTTAAAAGCTTTATGATCGGTGAGAACATTGCTTTTGGTCAGACCAGTATTGATGAAGTAATGGCTGGCTGGTTTAAAAGTGAAGGCCATTGCAAAAACCTGATGAATCCGGGCTTTCACGAAGTTGGTGTTGCCGAAGTAAACAAGTACTGGGTACAGGACTTCGGCGGTCGCGAATCATTTTCTGCCGAACAGCAAAAGCTTATTAAACAAGGAAAATACAGGCTGATACAAAAAGACGTAAGCAGCCACTAATTCTCTTGCGCTGGCTTCTCGCGTTTGTCTGGCATCGGGCCGCGTTTGTAAATAACCAGTCCGTTTAGGAAGTTACGTAACAGCTGATCTTTACAAGGCATAAAATTTGGATGATCATCGGCACGGAAGATGGCGCTTAGCTCTGTCTTAGTCGTCCTGAAGTTTACTAGCTTTAAAATTTCAATAATGTCGTCATCGCGTAGCTGAAGCGCTACGCGGAGTTTTTTCATTACTTCATTATTGCTCATGCTATATCTTTTTAAATACTACCACACCGTTGTGGCCACCGAAGCCAAATGTATTGCTTAATGCCGCATTTACCTTCTTATTTATAGACTCACCCGTAACAATATGAAGATCCTGCGGTATTTGCGGATCAATGGTTTTTGTGTTAATGGTTGCAGGTATAATACCGTCGGTAATTACTTTTACGCTAATTATAGCCTCTACTGCACCAGCTGCCCCTAACAGGTGCCCCGTAACAGATTTTGTTGCGCTTACCATAACATCGTGTCCGTCAAAAACAGATTTAATTGCTTTAGCTTCGCTGATATCACCAACAGGTGTAGACGTAGCGTGCGCATTAACAAAGCCGATATCTGTCGTATTTATACCCGCATCTTCCATCGCCAGATGCATAGCACGTATTGCCCCTTTACCTTCCGGGTGTGTTGCCGTAATGTGGTAGGCATCAGAGGTCATAGCTGCACCGCCCACTTCTGCATAGATGTGCGCCCCGCGGGCTTTTGCATGCTCGTACTCTTCCAACACTAATATACCAGCCCCCTCGCCCATTACAAAACCATCACGCTCAATATCAAACGGGCGCGCTGCTTTTGTAGGGTCATCATTACGGGTAGACAGCGCTTTTAGTGAATTATAACCGCCGATTGACGCCTCTGAAATAGGCGCATCAGAGCCCCCGGTAATGATGATTTTCGCCTTACCCCACTTAATGTAGTTAAAAGCATCCATTATAGCTGTATTTGCACTGGCGCAAGCCGAGGCAGCCGAAAAATTAACCCCCATAAAGCCGTGCTTGATGGATATTAGTCCGGCAGCCATATTCACCAATGTTTTAGGAATAAAGAAGGGGTTAAAGTGTGGTTCGTAACCCTTCTCGGCAAATTCGCGGTATTGGTGTTCAAAGGTGTCCATACCACCCTGAGCCGTTCCAAATATCACGCCTATATCAAACGGCGACATGGTGCTTACATCTACACCTGCATCCTTTATAGCCTGATCGGCTGCAATAAGCGCATACTGTGTGTAAAGGTCACTTCGCTTTATCTCATTGCGGTCAAGGTAGTTTGCAGCGTTAAACTCAGGTATCTGGGTAGCAAAACGTGTCTTAAACTTTTCGGTATTAAACCGGGTAATCGGTATAGCAGGGCTCCTGCCTTCAACAATAGTGTTCCAAAATCCGGCGATGTCGGTGCCGCAGGCAGAGAAAACGCCCATGCCGGTAACTACAACTCTTTTCATTAACAATAATAGGCTCTAGATAGCCGATGCAAAAGTAACACAGTATTTGAGTATTTGTTATTTTTTTTACCAGCCCATTAACGCCATTGCAGCGGTAAACTCCGGCTGGAGCGGCGCTTCTATTGTAAGGGTTGTTCCGCTTGCAGGATGTGTGAAGTTTAACTCCTTTGCATGCAGCAGCATGGTGTCCATATCCCAGCGCTCCTTAAACAACTTGTTTTGTTTGTTGCAGCCATGTGTGCGGTCGCCAATTATAGGATGGAAGATGTGAGCAAAATGCTTCCTTAACTGATGCATGCGTCCGGTTTGAGGTTGCGCTTCTACCAGCGAATAGCGGGAGGTGGCATGCTTGCCAAGTGGTACATCTAATTCCGCATATTTCAGTGTTTTATAATATGTTATGGCATCCTGCAAAGTACCGTTCTCTTTTTTCAGCGGGTAATCTATCACACCCTCAACCGGAGCATAGCCTCTCACAACAGCCACATACCTTTTTTTAATATGGTTCTGCATAAAGGCCTGTTGCATATGTGTTTCCGTAGGTTTATCAAGGGCGAACAATAACACACCTCCGGTCTTTCGGTCTATACGGTGTGCAGGATACACCCGCTGCCCTATCTGGTCGCGTAATATTTGGATAGCAAACTCCGAAACGTCAGCAGCGATAGATGAACGGTGCACCAGCAGGCCATGTGGTTTGTTTACGGCAACGAGGTGCTCATCCTGATACAAAATATCCAGCATCAGCTTAAGGCGAACTGAAACTGACCGGTTACCTGATTAAGGTCGAAATGCCTTGTTGTACCGGTCGGGTCAATGCAAAAAACTTCACTTTCCACATTTCTTGATGCAACACTTACATGGGTGTTGCCTGCATGTGGCTTAAATAACTTTAAAGCACGCTCGGGGTCGTTATTATCTCTGGACAGGTGTGCTAATAACACGTGTGTCATGTAATGGGGGCGATGATCTATAAAAAGCTGCAGCGCTTGGGCATTACTCAAGTGCCCCTTCCCTCCTTTGATGCGGCGCTTGAGAAAGTAAGGGTACCTCCCGGCCTCCAGCATTTGCTCGTCATAGTTGGCTTCCAAAAAAGCCGCGTGGCATTGCGAGAAGTGGCGGACCAGATGTTCACAAGGTGCACCTATATCAGTAAATACCCCTATCCGGATGTCACCATCGCTTACCATAAAACTATGTGCATCTACAGCGTCATGATGTTTAGGAAAAGCTGTAACCTGCAACCTGCCAACCCATACCGGCGAATAAGCATTAAGATGTACACACAAACCCGGCGGTATCAATCCGCAGTAGGCTGATGTTGCTTCGGTAACGTAAACAGGCAGGTTGTACTTTTTGGACAGTACTTCAAGTCCGCGGATGTGATCTGAATGTTCGTGTGAAATAAAAATGGCCTTTACCCTTTGCATGGAAAGCCCGAGCCGGAGCATACGTTTTTCGGTTTCGCGGCAAGATATGCCTGCATCTACCAAAATGGCTTCGCTCTCGTTACCAACGTAATAGCAATTGCCGTTACTCCCCGAATTCAATGACGCAATATACACCGGCATAGGCGCAATTTACCACATTCGATTGATTGGCGAAAGTGCTGTTAATAAGTATTTTTCTTCTGAATTAAGTGGATGAACGTGGTGCAAAAAAGTTATTTTAGCGAACCAATATAAATGCATTTAGCACACATCATGATCAGAGTATTTACAAAGGCTTCAGTGCTGTTGTTTTTGTCGGTCATGTATAAGCTAAGTAATGCACAGGCGCCTGTTATAACCTATCAAACACCTCAAAGCTATACCGTAAACACCGCCATTACGCCGCTATTGCCTGGTAACAAAGGTGGTAATGTTCCTGCCGGCGGGCCGGGAACGGTGCAAAATTTTAGCGGAAGCGGCGACATAGGTAAAAACGATGGTGCAGCTGATGTCGCCTCCTTTAATGGTGCATATGGTGTTGCCGCCGACAGAAAAGGAACTTTGTTTGTTGCTGACTACTTTAACAATGTGATAAGAAAAGTATCGGCAAACGGTGATGTTATAACCTTTGCAGGAAGTGGGGTAGCCGGCATGCAAGATGGAGACAAAGCAACAGCACAGTTTGCTTACCCCAGGGCTACAGCGATTGATGATGCCGGGAATGTATACGTTGCCGACAACTTTTACGGTTTGGTACGAAAAATAACGCCCGCAGGTATCGTCATTACTCTGGCAGGTAATGGCACGAAAGGTTATCAGGATGGCCCCGGAGTTACGGCATCTTTCAACGAAATATCCGGCCTTGCGGTTGATACAAGAAACAACATATACGTCGCCGAAACAGAAGGTAACAGAATACGTAAAATTGACCAGTATGGCAATGTAACAACAATGGCTGGGAACGGCCTGAAAGGGTACACAAACGGCAACGGCAAAAACGCAGCGTTTAATTCTCCGATAGCGCTTGCTACAGACAAGTCTGACAATATCTATGTTGCGGACTATTTTAACGGCCTGATAAGGAAGATAACCCCTGCCGGCGATGTAACCACCCTTGCAGGCAATGGCACTCAAAATTCTGTTGATGGTGTTGGGTTATCAGCTTCTTTTAAATATCCGGTTGGAATAACCTGTGACCCTGCAGGAAATATCTACGTGGGCGAGCTTTTTGGAGGGATACGGAAGATTGCAACGGATCTGACGGTAAGCACCGTTGCCTCAACCTCAGAATGTTATCATATTAGTATAGGGCCTTCGGGGATTTTGTTTGTAGGGGGTGTCAGGCGGATATACCAGGTAAATCTATATGGTTACTTTATCAACAAACCATTGCCTCAAGGGCTTACTTTTAATTCTTCTTCTGGTGAAATTACAGGTACCCCAAAAGAAACGTCTGCTGCTGCAGATTACATTATTACAGCTGTAAATAAAGACGGTGCGAGCAGCACCACAGTTAAAATAGTAGTTAAAGACATTGACCTGCCACCTCCTGCCGAAGCTCCAAAAATAAGTTATCCAACACCTAAAATTTACATCCTGAATGCCGCTATAGCGCCGCTACAGCCAACAAACTCAGGCGGTGCCGTGCAGCCAAATGGCTATAGTGTTGACCAACCTTTACCTGCAGGGCTAAACTTAGACCCAAATACAGGCATTATAAGCGGTACACCAACTGCCGTTTCGCCGGCAACCATATATACGGTAACAGCAGTAAACGCTAGAGGGCCCAGCCAGGCTACAATCAACATTAAAGTTGCCAGTGAAATATTAAATATACCGGCAGCGCCCGCAATCTCCTACGATACACCGCAGAAGCTAATCCTCAATGCCGAAGTTACCTTGGCCCCATATAATACAGGGGGAAGTGTGGAACAATACTCTTATGGCTTGATAAGCAACTATGCGGGCAGCGGGAAGGCAGGGCGGGAGGACGGGCCTAAAGCAAATGCGCAATTTGATTCGCCCCTGAAAGTAACGTTTGACACGGCGGGCAATATGTACATTACCGATCGTAACAATTATTCTGTTAGAAAGATAACACCACAAGGCATCGTGAGCACAGTAGTTGGCCCCGGGATCAACACTTTTTTAAATGGCCTATCAGGTATTGTCACCGATAATCAGGGGAATGTGTACATCACCGATCAGGTCTCAGTGAAAAAGATTGACCCAAGCGGAAAAGTAATAACCCTGGCAGGCGGTGCTACCGCTGGTTATGTTGACGATACAGGCAGCAAAGCACGCTTCGACGGACTGGCCGATCTTGTGATTGACGAGAATAACAATCTTTACGTTGCGGACCTAAATAATTCCACTATCAGGAAAATAACACCACAGGGTATAGTAACCACACTTGCCGGTAACCGCTCACGGGGCAATGCAGATGGCATGGGCCCTACCGCAAAATTTAACTCACCGCAGGGATTATTTTACAAAGGTGGCAGCCTTTACGTAGCAGATTATGTTACCATTAGGAAAGTTACCCTGGCAGGAGAGGTTACAACACTAGCGGGTAACGGCAACAGCGGTGTAACAAACGGGCCTGCATCATCAGCTACTTTCGGCAATGCCGTAAGCATTGGGATAAACGAATTCGGAGATATATACATTCTTGATATAGGCAACAATGTTCTTAACGAGGGTAATGCCATTTTACGAAGAATAGATAAAAACAACATTGTATCAACGGTACATATAGTAAACGCAAGCGGCAATGAAGTGTACCTATCCGGCCCAAACTCTATAACCTTTTCTGCCGACGGCCTTATTTATATGCCTTCGTCTAATAATGTTATACAATCATTGTCGTTCGACAGGTTTACAATTGATAAGCCCCTGCCGCAAGGGTTAATTTTTAATAAGCTCACAGGTGTAATATCGGGTAAGCCCACTGTCCTCAGCCCGGCTGCAGACTATCACATAACTGCCTATAACTCCGGCGGTAGTTCTACAACTACCCTCAATCTAAAAGTGGTGATAAGCGAGGTAAAGCAACCATCTGTTATAACTTTCCCCGAGCCTACGACGCCTTTGGTATGGGACAAGAATTACAACTATGATCCGGAGGTTAAGAGTACCCAGAATGAAACTCCTGTCACGCTGAAAAGCAGCGACGAAAGTATAGTGACGATAAATAACGACAATAAATTACACATCATCAACATTGGTGAAGTAACCATTACAGCCACACAAGAAGGCAGCGACAACTATTTGCCAGCCCAGCCGGTTGCCAGGCAAGTAGTAGTAAAAAAAGCAGCACCGATGCTTACCATTGCTAATTTAGCAGACAAAACTACGTGTAGTGAAGATTTTACGCTAATTGCAACAAGCCTTAATAGCCAAACACCCGTTATATACAACAGCAGCAATCCGTTAGTTGCTACCATTTCTCCAAACGGATTGGTACAGATTCTTTCGGCAGGCAACACTACATTAAGTGCTTATCAGGATGCCTCTGCACTATACAATGCAGCACCTGTGGTGGAAAAGCAATTGGTTGTTGGTACAGGAAGCACCCTACCCGGGCCAAAAGTTACAATAACATCACCTGCAGCAATTTACGAAAACCAAAGCGTCACCTTTAATGCAAGTGTTACCGGTGAGGTAAGTAATTATGATTGGATGGTAAATGGCTTGTCCGTAAACAATAATGCTTCAAAGTTTACAACCAACACCCTTCAAAACGGTGACCGCGTGAGCTGTGTTGTTACGTTTACAAACAGATGTATTGTTCCGTCTACAGGTGGGCCGGTTATAGTAGCAGTATTACCCACTCCAACAACTATATCGATACCTAACACCTTCACGCCAAATGGCGACGGCATAAACGATGTATGGCGCATCCCGGCTCTTGTATCGTATCCAAATTGCCTGGTAAGTATTTTTAACCGGAACGGAACTCAGATCATGTCATCTAACGGGTACAACAAGCCGTGGGATGGCACCTACAACGGGAAGCCGTTACCTGCAGGAGTATACTACTACGTTATTGATACAAGGGACAAGCAGCCTGTGCTAACTGGCGACGTAACTATCATTAAATAATACCTGCTTCTCTCTAAGCGCATTTAAACAACAAAGGCCCGGTTTTTTCCGGGCCTTTGTTGTTTAATATCAGCAGACGTTATTTTCCTGCCTGCATTGGGCTTACACCTGTAGATTGACCTCTAACTGGCGCGCCATTTGCCATTTTCTGCTTAAACAGCTGAAACTTTGTTGGCTCAGGCAATTTACCCCAGTAATTGTTGCTTTCATCAATGTCTGCTGTCTCACGCATTGGGTCCAGCTTAATTGAGGTTACTTCTTTGTCCTGTATGTAGAACTTGGTAACAGTCTTCTCGTTTAAACGCCAAACCTGTGCCGGCATACGGTCGATCAATTTAGTACCATCCTTAAAGGTGAACTCAACTATAATCGGCATTACCAAACCACCTTTATTGGTGAAGGTTAATTCGTAGAACCACTTGCTGCCATATTTGGCTTTGTCTTCCGCAGTCATGGCTTCGGTAGCAAACGTTGGAGGAGTTTGCGCTTTTACAAGTGAGTTAAACTTAGCTGTATCTACTGATGCCATTCCCCTGTCGTATTTCCAGTAGAAATCATGAGTCGCGGTATCAATGTCTGTTTGGAATTTAATGGTTTTGTCCTCGCGGTTACGCACTTTAGAAATGTCCTCGAATGAATTCACAGCAGGAGCTGCAACTCTAGGCGCAATGCGGTTGCCACCACCTTGTGCTTTGTATTCATCCTTCAGATCACCTCTGGCAACCTTAACTGAGTCAAGAGAAATGTCTACGGGATCAGTTCCGTAGAACCAGCCTCTCCAGAACCAATCCAAATCCTCGCCACTGGCATCTTCCATTGTGCGGAACAGATCTGCAGGTGTAGGGTGTTTAAACTCCCAGCGTTTAGCATATTCCCTGAAAGCATGATCGAACAATTTACGGCCCATGATGCTTTCGCGGAGAATGTTCAGGGCAGTGGCAGGCTTGCTATATGCATTTGGACCAAAGCGAACAATGTTCTCAGAGTTAGTCATTACCGGCTCCAGTTCGTTCTTGTTCAGCTTCATGTAATCAACAATGGTGTACGCAGCACCTTTTTTGCTTGGAAATTTGTTGTCCCAAAGCTCTTCTGTAAGGTATTCAACAAAAGAGTTCAAGCCCTCGTCCATCCATGTCCATTGGCGCTCATCGCTGTTGATAATCATCGGGAAGAAGTTGTGACCAACCTCGTGGATGATAACACCTATCATACCGTTCTTAGTGGCTTCGCTATAAGTTCCGTCTTTTTCTGTGCGGCCATAGTTAAAGCAGATCATCGGGTACTCCATACCGTTTGATGCTTCTACAGATTGTGCGACTGGGTAAGGATAGTTGATACTGAACTTAGAGTAGCTTTTAATAGTATGCGCAACCAGCCTTGTAGAATATTTGCTGTACAGGTTGTAAGCCTCTTTCCCGTAATAGCTCATGCACATCACGTTCTTTCCGGCTACGTTCTGATTCATGCCGTCCCAAACGAATTTACGTGATGATCCCCATGCAAAGTCGCGTACGTTGTTCGCCTGGAATACCCAGGTTTTCTTAGCTGTAGCAGGCGCTTTCTCTGCCTTTTTTGCGTCGGCAAGGGTGACGATCTCCACAGGCACGTTTGATGTTTTTGCTTTGTTGTAACGGGCAAGTTTATCTGCGCTTAATACCGCGCTGTAGTTAACGCACTCGCCGGTAGCACCAATCACGTGATCGGCAGGAACAGTAAGCTGCACACGGAAGTTACCGAAAGTCAGTGCAAACTCGCCACGGCCAGTGAACTGGTGGTTTTGCCAGCCCTGGAAGTCACTGTATACGCAAAGGCGCGGGTACCACTGTGTCATGGTGAAAAGGTAGTTGCCATCCTCAGGGAAGTATTCGTAACCACCACGGCCGCCAACCGTCATACGGTCGGTTATCTTATAAGTCCAGTCGATATTGAAGATAAACTGCGCACCTGGTTTTAATGGTGTAGGCAGGTCTATACGCATCATTGTTTTGTTGATGGTGTAGCTTAACTTTTTGCCGGTTGCATCGGTTAGTTTGGTAATCATATCACCCAAACCATTATCAGCAGTGCCATTGCGGCCTTCTACCCTGTCAATGTTCTGGATGGTAGAATTCTTCGGCATACCCGAGCTGCTCTGGTAATTAGCGTTATTTAGCGTGCTATGCTCGTTCTCGTCCAACTGAAGCCAGATATAATCCAAAGGATCCGGCGAGTTGTTAAAGTAGGTAATGGTTTCGCTGCCTTTTAACTGCAGGTTCTTTTCGTCGAGTTCGGCCTTAATGTTGTAATCGGCGCGCTGCTGCCAGTACTTAACGCCGGGGGCGCCGCTGGCAGTACGCTGCTCATTTGAGGTTGGCAAAATAGTGCCCAACTGCTCAAATTTGTTACCGTGGTTGCTGCCGGGGTTATTCTGGATGTCTTGCGCCCAGACCGCTCCGGAAGTAGCTGCGGTAAATAATAGTGCGGTAAATATTCGCTTCATATTGCTTTTTGGTGTTTGTGTTGTTCAGTTTAATGGGAGCCGTTCTACAGCCATTTTAACGGCGAGTGCAAATACTCCCGAAGATAAAAAAAATATCCAGTCGCGGCGCGGCACTTTAAGCATATTGATGAATAGCTGTGACAGTAAAAGTATTACAGCTACTACTACAATCTGCCCGGCCTCCAGCCCTATGTTAAAGCCAAATAGCCCCATCCCTACCGATTGATCCTGGGCGAGCATAATACGAATAGAATTGGCAAAACCCATCCCGTGTATAAGCCCGAAACCCAACGCCAGGTAATAGTTTATACGTGCGCTCCTGCCCTGTTTATCTAACTGAAATATATTGTTCAGCGCGGTAATAAAGATGGTGCATGGTATCAAAAACTCCACCCATTTGCTGCTGAAACGAATAATGTCTAGAACGCTAAGTGCAAGGGTAAGGCTGTGCCCAATGGTGAAAGCGGTTACAAGTATAAGTACCTGCTTGATATCTTTAAAGGTAAATACAGCTGCAAGCGCAAGGATGAACAACTGGTGATCGAGCGCGTCCAGACTGATTATATGCTGCCACCCTAACGAGAAATAAAAAACCAGATCAGACATCACAATAATCAGGGGTTGAAAGCGTAAATTTAGCAGGTTTTAATAATTAATAAAACTTGTGCTTAAAGATGATTGCTATTCTGTTTAAACCGCTACTATATTGTTACATTTTTTTGAATTCGCTATCGGCAGATAAACCTGCTGCAGTTGCATTTCACCCGCTGCACGTAAGCACAAGCGACATTAGCTATAACGCTAAAGACGGGCAAATGGAGGTGATCTGCACCATATTTACAGATGATTTTGAAACAGTGCTGGAGAAGCAATTTAAAACGAAGGTTGACCTGAGCAAACCGGAGATGCATACTGCTATGGATGCTTTGGTGAAGGGCTATATAGCATCGCATCTGCAGGTTAAAGCAGGCAATGCAAACGTGGGATTAAATTATATTGGTTTTGAGATAAACCGGGAAGCTGTTAACGTGTATCTGGAATCAGCCAAGATTGCTACTCCTAAAAAAATTGAGGCGGATGTAACCATCCTGCAAAGCTTGTATAACGATCAGCTTAATATTGTACACATGACAGTAGCCGGCACACGCAAAAGCGCCAGGTTAGATAACCCGGCGCGAAAGATTGCTCAGGAGTTTTAAACCCTCACTAAACCAATATAAATAAGGAGCGGCGAGGCTTCGGCTCAATGTTGCTGCTGCGGTGCCCTTTGCCGGTTGTATCTTCCATCAGCAATATCTCTCCCGGCTGAAATGTCCTTTTCTCACCCAAGGACGTTTCAATCTCTACACCGCCATCCAGCAGTACCACGTATTGTTTTGCGGGGGCATTATGCAGATCGTTATAACCTGCAGGCACCTCTCTGAAAACAAGTTTGCTAACGCTCAATCCTTGTGAAAGAAAACCAATTGGTCCGCCATCAGTCAAAGGATAGCTGATCTCACCGAAACGACTATCGCCATTTTCGTCAGCGTACACCCGGGTTACTTTAAATTCTTTCATTAGTTAGGCTGCCAATATCCTGTCCCACTCGGGGTGCTTTTGTAAGAACGCCTGCACGTAGCTGCAAAGCGGCACTAGCGTAAGATGATGTTGTTCTATATACTCGAATGCTTTAGCTACCAAGGCCTCTGCTACACCCTGCCCCTGCAATTCTTTGGGCACTTCGGTATGTACCAGGTACATTTTATCGCCTTTCTGTTTGTAATCTATAAATGAGCGGTGCTCATCTACAAAAAGTTCAAAGTTGTGTAATGCGGTGTTATTGATCAGTTTAATATCGTCGTAGTTCATTATCTGCGTATTTTCTTAAAATTTCTGGCTGTCCATACCGCCAACAGCCACGCGATTAGTTTGTTCATGCGAAAATGATTTTGTTTGCAAGCTCAATCTCTTCATAGCTAATACTATGCGATTTGTTGTTGTAAACTTCTAAAGTAACAGCCGCATCCAGCACTTTTAGCACTTTTACACTCTCCTGTACACGCGTAAGCGGCACATGCGGGTCGGGGTTGCTGGTGGTTATCAAGACTGGCATGCCTATAAAGTCGCCTTTGTAGCTATCCATATTCAATTTTTCGCCTGCAAGGCCGCCGGTAAAGGCTACTGCACCGCCAAAAGGCTGCGCGTGTCGTGCCAGGTACTCCAGCGTTAAACAGGCTCCCTGTGAGAAACCCAAAAAGTAAATTTTATGCTGAGAAATACCATCTGCTAAAGCGGTATTTACAGCCTTGTTCACCATCTCCAATGCCGAATTAAGTGCCGGCTGGTTGTCTTCATCAGGTGCCATAAAGCTATATGGATACCAGCTGTTATTGGTGGCCTGTGGAGCATAAATGGCCATATTACCAACATTCAGGTTATTAGCAAGCCCGACAATGTTACCGGCAGAGCTCCCCCTGCCGTGTAACATGATCAAAGCACCCTTAGCATCTGCCGGCTTAACACCGGCCATCAAAATTTCTTTATCGTGTGTGTACATCTTTAAACTAATTTTGGTAACACCTTTTCAATATCGGCACGACGGCTTTCGTATTGTGCAGGTAACTTAAGGTTTGTACCTAATTCTTCTAATGACTCGTCTACTGCAAAGCCCGGATTATCAGTTGCTATCTCAAACAAAACGCCACCCGGTTCGCGGAAGTATAATGAGTAGAAATAGTTGCGGTCTATCTTCTCGGTAATGTGCAGGCCCAACGCGGCAATTTTGTCGCGGTATTGCATTAATACTTCATCGTTCTTAACTCTGAATGCCACATGGTGAACACTACCGCCGGCAACGTGCCCGGCTACCTCGCCGGCAACTTCTACCAGATCAACTATATTAGCGTTATCAACTGCATCAGTTACAAACCGGTAACGGTTAACATGCTCTTCCAGCAATTTGTAACCAAATACATTTGTAAGTATATCGGCTGTAGGTTTCATTTTGTTGGTGGTAATCGTTATACCGTGAAAGCCTTTAGTTGCATTTTCAGCTTTTACCTCGTCAGTTTCCCATGGTAAGCGATCGTCAGCGTTTTTGGATGCCACCAGCTCAAACTTCAATCCATCCGGATCTAAGAAAGTCAAATATTGCTCGCCAAACTTCTCGGCAGGTTTGTTAAAGATGACGTTGTGTTTTTCGAAACGTTTCAACCAGAAATCAAAGCTGCCTTCGGGTACAGAGTAACCTATCTCTGTTACCTGCCTGGCCCCTCTTCTTCCGGTTTGTATACCTTCCCAAGGAAAAAAGGTCAAAATGCTGCCTGGAGTACCCTGCTCGTCACCGTAGTAAAAATGGTACGTGTTAGGGTCATCAAAGTTAACGGTCTTCTTAACCATCCTTAATCCCAATACATTAGTATAAAAATTATAATTACGTTTGGCGTTTCCTGCTATCGCAGTGATGTGGTGTATGCCGTTTATTGTATTTTCCATGATGTTGTTTGTTTAATATGTTAGTGGTTTGTGTTTTTTGTAACTGAAATTAACATGCCTGCATATAGCATGGGAACTGATGATTATTTGTCTCACTTTCCCTATGACTATCCTTCAAAAAGCTGATTCCTGCTTTTATGTATAATGGCACTATTGCCAGCACTGCCGCTATCTGGAGGGGTTTAGCATCCGGAAGCATTAAGGCAATGATGTTTGATATTAATTTCATGTTGTTTGTTTTGATACTTCAAATGTCGGTACAAACTGCAAAATCTCACTTAACCTACCTTAAAGCGAAAAGTTAATGTAGGTTAAGAGTAGTACACAAAACACTCCAAACGAAAAGCCCGCAAGGCTTACCTGGTAAACGTTGCGGGCTATATACCATAAAATGGTTTTATCAGAGCCTGAAGTTAAAAGAGATATAAGGATACCAGCCTTCATTAGAGTGGCCCACCAGAGCCTGCACAACAACAAGTGCTGCCGGCGAGAAATAGGCGCCGCCACCAACACCGGTGTGTATTTTGTCGGAGTCGTTGGTATTGTTGCCAGACCAGACACGACCGGCATCATAAAACCCGGTTAGTCCTAATTGTCCTGGTAAAATGTATCCTTTTATATTAGCCAGCTTAAGCCTTGCCTGCAGGTTGTTGTACACCATATGCTTGCCTGCGAACCTGTTTTGCAAGTAGCCTAGTAAATTACCCTGCCCGCCTAGGTACATGCCCTGGTAAAATGCCGGTTGGCCAATAGTAACACCGCCGCCTGTACGGTTAGCCAGGATTAACCTCCCGTTCGAGGTAAGCTTAGTATAAAAGGTAAACTCCGGGCGTATTTGCGCGTATGACTTTGAATAATTGTTTAAGCCTTTGTAACCGGTTACACTTACGGTGAAGTAGTAACCACCGCTTACAAATATGCCGCCCTTACGGTGATTATCGGTGTAGTTGAACGCGAGGCCCAGGTGCATCTTATCATTAGCAACAGTAAGGCTGTCATAAGAGTTCACCAGCAGCGGCTGCTGAATTAAGCGCCCCACATTATCCATAGGATCCATATGGTAATACTGGAATGACGGACCGATGCTTATGGTAGAGGTACTATCGTTTACACGCCAGCGCACTGCAGGATCAAACTGGTAAGTATCAAACCTGGTGCGATAAAAGGTGCGGTAATCGCCCACTTTAACCAGCGGGGTACCATTACCAAAACCAAAGAAGTTAAGCGTGTTATCAGGCGCTTGTATATAGGCCTTCATGGTTATATCGGCACTACCCAGCGCATCTATCCATTCGCCGCTGTACCTGATGCGGAACGCGTCGGTAGAGAAAGAGTGAGTAATCATTAACTGCTGTAAACTGGTATAAGGCAGTTTGCGGAACCCATCCTTCTTAAGGAACTGTACACCTGCACCAAACAAGAAACCATCATCACGGTTAAGTGCCGCCGTGGCAAGCGGCATCCATACGTTGTAAGGGAATGTTGGCACAAAACGTATGTTGTTGGTATCGCGTGATAAATGCTTGCTGAAAACACCCGCATCGCCTGTGAAGTTAAGGCTATCGGGCTTATCGTAAAGTTTTACCGAGCTTGAGGCCTTTATCCCTTCGTATGTTTTGGTACCGTGCCCGCCTATAAGCCTCAGTTTAACCGGGGTTGATGAGGTATTAACTACTACATGGTCGTCTCCGCCAGATACATAAAGCCTTACCTCTTCAGTAAACTCCGGCTTATAGTTCATTTCCATCAGTACGTCGCCGGTGCTGCCGTCCTTTTTTATTTTCTTGATGGTAACCAGCATACCTTTGTCCGGCCCGTCGGTAATGGTCACCAATTCATTCTTGTCGCTTGCCTGTATGTCTACCAGCCTGTAAATAAAGCGGTAGTATTCATCCATTGCTTTGGGGATAGCGTTACGGCGGTTCTTGAGTTTGGTAAGCAATTCATCATGCCTAAGCTTGTAGCTTTCTTTAGGGAGCAGGCGCAGCCCTTCTTCTAACACCGCGTCAGTTTCAGCCGCAACAAACTCGTTGGTGATGCGCATCCACTCATCGTAGCTCATCTGTGCATCTGTATAAGATTTAATGAAGCGAGTTTTGAACAACGAATATTTAACATGAGGTAGGCCGCCGCTAAAATCATCAATAGCCGGGTTTACATATGGCAGTGAAGCGATGCTCGGGAATAAGCCTTGTACCACGTGAAACACCTGATCCCGGTCGCGGGGGATGGCTTCATACATTTTGCCATCGCCCTTTTTTGTATCTGTCCAGCGCCACTGGTCTTCGTGCCGATCCCAGTCGCCAAGTAAAAGGTCGAGTAAACGCGCGCGGAGAAACTCCGGTCCATCAAAGTGGTTATCATTGTCTTCAATCAGCTTGTTTAACGCCTTTTCCGTATTGTCAGATTCGCCCAGCGGCTCCCTTTCCTCCAGCAAACAAACGGTATTTGCAAACTTTTTGCTAAACTCCCCAAGCGCGGGATCGTTCGCCACCATACCTATTATTGGATGAGTATGCGGAACATTAGCGGCTTTTGCCAGCGGCGGTACAATAAGTGCCGAGTAAGGGTGCTGTCCGCTAAGTGCATCATCCAGCCAGTCCACAGCAAAGGTACCCTGCAATTCTTTGGGGAGTAACTTATCAGGGGTTTTTTCTACGCTGCGCAAAGCATACTCGCGCCCATTTTTATCAACCAGCCTGAGTGATTTAGACTGCATGCCGCCACCCTCTTTAGTGGGTTTAAGACCGCCGTAAATTTGCGATATCCTGATGACAGGCAGCTTTACGGGCGCCGCCCAGTCTGTACGGTAATTTTCGCCAAAGAGCCAGCGGTGAATACCGGTTACATTGTTATATGATGGATGTACTTTAACAGTAATGCTGTCTTTAATTTGCGGATCTGGCAACGGCTTGTCGGCAGTTTTCTGCGCAACGGCGCTCGAAGCCGTCAACCCGAGGGCCGATAAGATAAGTAGGTGTTTAATCATTATAGTAGGGTCTAAGTATGGCAAAGCAAATGGCCTGCGCTATGTGCTTTAGTTTGATCGTATTATTTGAGATATTTAAAGAACAGTATGTTCCCGCTGCTTATTTCGTCTCCTTCGTTAGATATATATAAATTGCCTTCGCTATCGAAAGCTATGCCTTCTGGCTGCAGAAATCCCTTGTTCAACTTGTAAGAGGTTTTTATTTTCCAGCCGGCATCCGTAACAACCAACAGCTTGTTTACGGATGATACAATGTACCACTCTTTTGTGAGCGGGTTTCTTGCAAGCGCTGACGGGCGGAATTTTATCTTTTTGCCTTCTTCTTTGCTTATTTCCTTTACATTAATGTTAAACTCACCGGCTTTGGTGACCTTACCATCAGTACCGAGATCGAAGATAAAGCCTCCATCTTCTTTTAACGTCCTTTCGTCCTGACACTGTTTACATATGATGTACAGCTTTTTGGTGATGTTATCAAAGTGCATTCCTTCGTATTCACCTTCGGGCAAAAGGCCTTTAAATACTTGCTGGCCTGTAATTGTACCGGCTTCTACCTGTTGTAACGAAAATGTACGGATCTCGCCGTCGCTTCTGAGTATCACAGCCTGGCCATTGCCTATAGCTACATCTTCATAGTCGCCGTGTTTACCAAATTTAACACTTTTTGCGTCTTTATCACCGGGCTTCATGTAATAGATGTTGCCATCCTCATCCTGCTCGGCGTAAATACGGTTTTTGTCGCCGTTGTTAAAGGCTATACCAGAGATCTCGAGCAATTCGTTAGGCATATTGTAATCCACTCCGCTCGATAAATCGTATCCCGGCGGCGAAACCGGACCTTCGGTTTCTTCTTTATCTTTTTTCTTTTTATCTGTTCCCTTACCGTCGCCCTGGCTGCATGAGCCAATTGCAATGGCAACTACCAGTACGGGTAAAAATAATACTGACTTCTTCATGAGTCTTTGTTTATATCTTGCTATTAAGGTGATGATATATGGCTTCCTGCGAACGAACCATTTCAGTACCTGCAGATGGCTTTACATCATTTAAATTACTGTCTATTGATACCGCCTGTACATTATCATTCAGTTGGAGATTAATAAGATCGATTACCTGCTGTTTAACTGTTTCGTCAAGTACGGGGAAACACACCTCTATACGATTGTGAATGTTGCGGTTCATCCAATCCGCAGATCCCATATAAAGCTCAGGCATACCATTGTTCTCAAACAAAAACACACGGCCATGCTCCAGGTAGCGATCCACAATCCGGGTAACCGTAATATTCTCGCTGAAACCGCTTACACCTGGTATAAGCCGGCATATACTGCGTACGATAAGTTGCACCTTCACTCCTGCCTGTGAGGCTTTGTACAGCCGCTTGATCATATCCGCCTCCTCCAGGTTATTCATCTTGATGACGATGCCTGCAGGTAAACCGCTTTTAGCGTTGGCTATCTCGCGGTCTATCAACTCCAGAAAGCGGTCCTGCAGATTAAACTGAGCAACCAGCAAATGTTCGAATTTTATAAAGTTTTCTTTGGACGGCTTTTCTCTCTTTGCCAAAAAAATGAAGAGCAACTCCATCTCGCGCAGCAGCTTGTGGCTGGTGGTGAATAGAATGTGATCTGTGTAAAATCTTGCGGTGCCCTCGTTAAAATTACCGGTGGCCAGCAAACCGGAATATTGTGTACGATCGTTTTTACGGGTTTTCACCAGGGCTATCTTTGCATGTACCTTTAAAGCAGTAACACTGTAGATGATATCCACACCGGCGGCTTTCATTTTCTTGGCCCAACGGAGGTTGTTCGCCTCATCAAAACGGGCTTTTAGCTCCACTACTACACGCACCTTCTTACCATTTTTAGCTCCGCTGATAAGGGCATTGACGATGCGGGAGTTGCTTGCCACGCGATATAGCGTAACGCTTATTTCCTCTACATCGGGGTTGTTTGCCGCTTCGTTAAAAAAACGCAGCACCATGTCATAAGATTGGTAAGGCGTGCTCACCAGCAGATCTTTCTTTGAGATCACATCAATCAGCGGCTCTTCAGTGGAAACATCGGCGACGGCTGCTGCGGGCCATTTAGGGTAGGATAAATCACCGTCACTAATAGGTAGCGCATTAAAGTCCTTTAGATTATGGTACCGTCCGCCTTCTACAGCTGTGGGCTTATTAAGGTTTAAGAAATTACTTAGCGCATCTATAATACGCATAGGCATATCTGCCTGGTATAAAAACCGGGTAGCGTAACCCTGATCGCGTTTGGCGAGCTGCCGCTCTATCTGCTCAGATAAATCTCCTGGGTATTCATCTTTAATATCCAGCTCGGCATCGCGGGTGATCTTGAAGCTGTAACAATTTTTCACCTCCGCTTTGCGGAACAGCTTGTCCATGTTGGTGCGGATAACATCATCCAGGAAACAGATGTACTGTGTGCCATCAGCCTTAAGCGAGTAAAAGCGGGGCAAACTTTCAGACGGTACATTTAACAGCACCAGCTTCTCCTTACCTTCTTCTTCAAGTTCTACCAGGAAATAAAGCTTGTTGTTCTCCGGGAAAAAGCTGCCGCCATCTTTAAGGTACACCGGCTGCAGGAACGCAAGCACCTCCGCAAGAAAGTAACTGCTTACCTCCTGCTGCAGTTGCTGCGGTATTGGCTGATTATACAACAATTCTATCTTACGCTCCCTTAGCTGTGGTATAAGTTCCGTGGTGAGCAAATGGCCAAAATGGTTTTGCTGAGCCAGGATCATATCCGACGCTTGCTGCAACAGGTCTTCCTGCTTTTCGGCATCTATGTCGTTGCTTTTTTTCTCACCAATTTTGCGGAGCGCACGCAGCACCGGCATGCGCACCCGGTAAAACTCATCCAGATTGGATGAATATATCGCAAGGAACTTAATGCGCTCCAGCAAAGGCACAGCGGGGTTTGCCGCTTCTTCAAGCACGCGCCCGTTAAACTTGAGCCAGCTGAGATCGCGGTCGAAATACTTATGCATAGCTAACCTTATATAATAGGTTTATCAGCAAAAAACGTTGAGGAAAGTATAAAGGCCAGTACGGATACGATAAGCCCGAACATGAATATATTATAAGCGATGCGCAACAGGCGATATTTCTTCCCCAGCACAACACCTTGGGCATAAAGGTCTTTAATCAAGCTGCCGTACAGAAACTCTTTATCATCCATCATCTTTTCCATGCCATAATTGTACTCTTCCAGCGACATTTTGTAAAAGTTGCCAAAGAACAGCAGGTTCACGCTCCTGTTGTCCACATCTTTACGGGAGAAAACTCCTTCAGGGATAGATGGCCTGGTAGCCAGTATGGAGAATATGATGGTTAGTAAACTGATAGCCAGCAATATAAAGGTTGGTACAATAAGAAACTGGTTATCACTCAATCTGCGCAGCACCAAACTGATAATGGCAGAAAGGATAATTGAGTTGACTGTTATCATGATATGTGCCTTGTTATCGGCCATATCGCTTAAACGCTGGTGGTTAGTAGAGCTGATCCTGAACATTGTCTCTATACCTTTTTTAGGTTCTTCCAGCCTCCTTTTAAGGCCGGTCACCGGGTCAATCTCTACGGTAACCTTAGGTTTGTCGCTCTTCTTATCTTCTTTTTTATCGTCCTTTTTGTCGTCCTTCTTATCGTCTTTTTTTGCCACTTCTACTATGTTTTCTTCGGGGGATTTTTTATCAGCTAGTGCTACTTTCTCTTTAAGCTCTTCAATCTTGCGTTGCTTTGCACCGTTAAGCAACACCTGGGCGTAATCGGTATGATAATGATGGGCGGCCAAAAAGCCAATACTTTTACGTCGCCATTCGCGTTTGCTCAGGTCGGTACCGTGCAAAATGTTGGTTTCTTTGCGCAGTAGTTTATCGGTCTCATCAAATTCGGCTGTGCCTAAATGATAAAGGTCCGCATCGCAAATTATCTTTTCCATAAGGTTGTTAGGCGATTGCGGCATTTTTGTAGCCATTATGCAACCCTTAACATCCTTAATATCGCTATCACTTACACCTATGGTTTTCAAAAAGGTTTCTGCAAGCAGCGCGCTGTGTTCTTCGTGCTGTTTTATGTCCAGCATATAACCGGTATCATGAAACCACGAAGCGGTGGCAACTACAAAATAGTCGCGGTCGTTAAGCTGGTAATGGTTAGCAATTTCAATGGCGCGGCTGGCCACAGTTTCGGTGTGCTTCAGGTCGTGATAGATCAGGCGGGGATCGGCATGGGCACTATAATAGGCTAACACATACTCGTTAACCTGTTTTAACAGATGTTGGTAATTCATATAAAAGATGCTGTCTAAACAACCATCGCCTTAAAATGTGTTAAAATAGCACAGCGTGCAAACATTTTTTTGCAGTACTTTGCTTAAGGCGTAAAGGTTTTGCTATAAATGTAGATAAAACACCGCTGTTTACCAATGAATGTTACTTTTCGCATCCGCTCCTTTTTTCTGCAACTTGTTGTTCAGGCCGTTGTACTTACAGCAGTTTACAGCAAAGCCCGGGCACAGGCAGATACCATCCCTACTAATAAACCCGCCGTTGTGGTTGCACCTAAAGATAATTATATACAACGGTTTGATGACCGAACGCTGATAAGCCTTGCACTGAGCAGAACACCGGCTCAAACACCTGTAATGCGCTTTTTGTCTACAAACTACCGCTATTTTGAAGTTGGGGTACCGGCCGGTTTGCTTATAGGCGGCATACTGAGCAACGACCGCAACATGCGCGAGAATGCCGGCTACGTTGCCAGCAGTACGCTTATTAGCTACGGCTTTACCATGCTGGTTAAAACATTAGTAAAAAGGCCCCGACCGTTTGTGCGTAACCTGCGTATAGTACCGGTATACATTGCCGGCGAAAGCTCGTTTCCTTCCGGCCATACATCCAGCAGCTTTGCTACGGCAACGGCCCTATCCAGCGCTTACCCTAAGTGGTATGTAATAGCTCCATCGTTCCTTTGGGCAGGTGCAACCAGTTACTCGCGCATGTACCTGGGTGTGCACTACCCTACCGATGTACTGGGCGGAGCGGTATTGGGTACAGGCTCGGCCTTATTGCTTAAGGGGCCGCTAAAGCAGCCTTAAACGATTTCTTCGCAATTAAGTCATAAAGAATATTTTAACAAGCGTTACGCCCTCATTATACTTATTTTTGTATCAACGTAATACATCTGCATGCTGTCTGAACCTACTTATCTTCCTGCCCGCATGGTGGCATCTGTTATAGAGGACCACTTTAAAACACATCTTGATAAGGCCGTTGGTACTGACGCCGTTAATATTGCTACCGCACCGGATAGTACAATAATAGAGGCAGTAATAGATATTGGTTTTTGGGCCAGCCTTCGTCGTGAGGAGGGCCACTCCCCACAGATCTCGCTGGCGTTGTTAAGTCCTGATCAGTCGGAAAAGCCGCTTATTTTTGGCCAAAAGCTAAGGCTTACACCACAAAACCTCATAAAGCTTGCGCCGGCGGTAGAGCAGCCCGGCATCCACCTTGGGGTATGGCCCGAAGGTGACGACCTGTTTATTTGGGGTACTACGCACAGCATACCCGCAATTTGTTTTGTGCTGGAAGTGGTAGAACCCGGCTTGCTGGTTGTTAAACACAAGCGCATTGGCGGCTTTGGCAAGTATGTAAACGTGGCCGTGCTGCAGGGCGATCAGATAAAGGTACTGGATGAAGTAACCATGGGCGTTGCAGATTGCCCCGTGTTGCTTAAATCACTGGCGAATATGCCCCTGCCCTCGTTCATGGGCGAATCTTTTAACGTGCTGGTACAGCTTGCCGCATCTATGCGCGTGCATGGTAAAGGCGGCTTGGTGGGCATAGTCCCTACAGGTACAAACAAGTGGAAAGAATCTGTTGTGCACCCGGTAAAGTACCCGGTATTGCCGCCTTACGGTGCCATACCCGACCTGATGATGCGGCCTGAAAGTGAAAAGAAAAACCTGGAGTGGCAGGAAGCATTGCTGCAGGCTATTGATCTTATAGGTGGCTTTACAGCGGTAGATGGTGCAACCATCATTACCAATGATTATGACCTGCTGGCTTTTGGCGCAAAGATAGCCAGGGCAGAGAACAGCATGCCGGTTGGACAAATTGTCGTGACGGAACCGGTTGCGGGTGCCAAAGCGACAAAACTGCACCCGGCGCAAAACGGCGGCACACGGCATTTGGCTGCGGCACAATTTGTGTATGACCAGAACGATGCTATTGCACTGGTAGCTTCGCAGGATGGGCAGTTCACGGTATTTGCATGGTCTGAAGACATGCAGATGGTACACGCCCACCGCATAGATGTTTTATTGTTGTAACAAATTAGAAATTACGGTACTCTATTGAGCGAACATTTACATAGTATGAATCTCAATCTCAGATCAGAAAGTCCTTTTAAACTGCAAATATCCTTTCACAAGGTTATTGAGCACTTTGAGGAGATTGCCGCTAAAGAAAGCGGTGCTTCGGCAGATTATGCCCGGGCTATACTGAAAGAGATAGCCCCTTACCCTGAACTACGCGACGGCATTACGCATAAAGATCAAATTGTTAAAAACATTGATGTTATTGAACAGCTTCTTAAAAGCTTGTTCCCGCCTGTGTTAAGCAATAACGAGATAAAGGCAGTAAGTATTCCTTTTCAGGATATTCTATTCAACCAATCCGAACGTTTCAAAAATATTCTGAAAAACGCAGGTACAGAATTCAAGATTGATTTCAGAGAACTGAACGACCACGAGTTTTACATCCTTTCGTGCTGTATTATACTGGATGAATTTTACGGTACGCACTTTAACTTTTCCAAGCCCCTGTATTTTGATATACCAACCGGTGACGGCATTATAAAACATTACCGCATACTTTACAATGCCGAATTTCTTGAAATTACCCCCACTGAAAAAGCTGTAACGCTTACACCGGAGGATATAGAGACGCTTAGGGACAATTACAACAATATTGACCTTTGGAAAGAAAAGTTCCCGCCCAACAGCTGGTTGTTAAATGGGTTTGCTATAGTTAACCTGTACGACTCCACTGTAGAAAGCGCCGTATCATCATTAAAAGGCACCCTGCTTGGGCGCGAAGGCATAAACAGCGGCAACAGCGCTTACGACGAAGTACAAAGCGTATTCCGCTCTATTTACCGTATACCCGATCTGCGGGTGGGCTTTATATGCTTTGATCCGGACGAACACAAGTTTAGCCTGCCAACTTTTAGTGATCAGATGACCAGCTTTTTGCTGCCAGATGATCTGGAGGAAGAATTTTGCAATGATTCGCTTTGTATGAACTCGCTCAGGAACGTGGTAGACGATAAAGTTTACTTCGCGGTTTCTGATGTGACCAAATTTCTGGCGCAAAATCCTACCAGTATCCTGGCGCACCGGTTTAAGAGCCAAAACATTAACAGCTTTATACTTGCACCCGTTATTAAAGACGGAAAGATGCTTGGCATACTGGAGCTTGTTACCAGCCATAAGGGCGAATTGAACAGCATAAACGCTAACCAGCTTGATGTGGTAATGCCGTTTATAACAGATACCATCGACCGCAAGTTTACCGAGCTGCAAAACCAGGTGCAGGCCATTATACAGGACGAATACACCAGTATACACCCAAGCGTACACTGGAAGTTTAAGAACGAGGTAAACAAGTACCTGCAATTTAAACGGCAGCACAAACCATATAACTTAAAGGAGATCACCTTTAACAACGTGTATCCGCTGTACGGGCAGATAGATATCAAAGGATCGTCTGAAACACGAAACAACAGCTTACAGGCCGACCTGCAGAACCAGCTCAAATCGGCAATAAGCCTGATAGAGAAACTAAAAAAATCATCGGGGATAGATTTGCTGGCAGCAGTGGCGCAACGGCTTAAAGCTTACCGGATTGAACTGGAAACTGCCGTTAAAGCAGATACCGAACAACAGATACAAAACTACTTTGAAAAGCAGGTGCACCCTATTTTTGAGCAGGCGCTGATACTTAAAACAGAACACTGCGCACGCATTGAAAAATATTTTGAAGATGCAGGCAAAATGGGCGATTTCCATTTGCAGCGCCGTAAATACGAGACTACGGTAGCTATTATTAATTCGCGCATGTCGGCCATGCTCGACAGGTGGCAGGTAGAAGCACAAGCAACCTATCCGCATTACTTCGAGCGTTTTAAAACAGACGGCGTAGAGCACAACCTGTATATAGGTAAAGAAATAGCGCCTACTGTGGACTTTGATATGAAACAGGTTTACAACCTGCGCCTGTGGCAAATACAGGTCTTATGCGAAATGGAACTGGAGCATCATTTCAACCGTGAAATTTTGCCGTATCCGTTGGAAGTTACATCGCTGATACTGGCCTTTAGCAACCCACTCTCCATTCGCTTCCGTATGGACGAAAAGCGGTTTGATGTTGATGGAACCTATAACGCGCGCTTTGAAATAGTTAAGAAAAGAATAGACAAGGCTTGCATTAAAGGTACACACGAACGCATAACTTCTATTGGTAAACTCACCGTTGTTTATACCAACAAGGATGAGGAAAAGGAATACCTTAACTACATCCGTTTTCTACAGAAAAAAGGCATGCTGGACAGTGAGGTAGAAATGCTGGACGTTGAAGACCTGCAGGGTATTTCGGGCCTGAAAGCACTGCGTGTAAAAATATGTTATGAAAGCAGCCTGCCCGAAAAGAAGTGCTATACCTATGACGAACTATTAAAAGAGATTGATCCGGAAGAAGAAGTAGATCATCAAAACTCCAGCGTACCAAACACCCCGCTTTTATAATCGGCAATTGCCTGATCTATCTCGGCAGGTGTGTTCATTACAAAGTTGTCGCGTGCAGATACTGGTTCTTCAATTGTCTCGCCGGAGAGGTAAAGTATAGTAGCATCCTCTTCTGCAGTAAGAATGATCTCGTCGTTGTCCTTCTCAAATACAATAAGGTTATACGCTTTTATACTTTCCTGGTTAATGCAAAGGCTGCCCTTGGCAATGTATAACAGTGTCCAGTAGCCGGGAGTTGCCGTAAGCTGTACCGTTTTTCCTCTGGCTATATTACCTGCCATGCTAACAACCGGTGTGAAACTGTTTAGCGGACCGGTTTGCCCATCGAAGCTGCCGCTTGCAAGCCTTAGGTCTACCCCATCCTGCTGCAATACTGCAGGCTGCTGTTCTTTTGTGGCCGACTGATAAAAAGGTTCATCAAATTTGTGTACCTCTGGTACATTTATCCAAAGCTGCAGCAGTTCGTTAATGCCTCCGTCACGCGAAACACGTTCCGACGGGCCCTCGCTGTGGAGAATGCCCTTACCGGCAAACATCCACTGCACCCCGCCGGCACTGATCAACTCATTATTGCCGATGCTGTCTTTATGATAACCTTCGCCCTGCAGCATGAATGTAACAGGCGCAAAACCCCGGTGCGGATGCGGGTGCAGGCGTACCTGCTGCCCCGGCTCTATCTGCTTTGGCCGCATGTGATGCAACACGATAAAGGGATTAGCAAACCTAAAATCCTGGTGTGGCAGCGGCTGTAACACAGACTCTTCTTTGGTGATCTGTTTTTCACGGCCGGCAAGTATGTGCTGTATCTTCTTCTTCATGTTGATGAACCTTTATGGTGTAAAACAAAGGTATATCGGCGGCAGACCTTTAGCTATAAGGTTGATTAAGGGAAATACTTAATGTAGATTAAGAGTTTACCGGGGCGGCAAAGCTAACCTCAAAGCTCTATGGTAAGCTCTACGCCTACTTCATTACCACGGTGTTCAGCATCTTGCTTAAAAACTCCGGCGTAACACCAATGTAAGAGGCTACCTGCTTTTGGGGCAACGACACAATAAGTGAAGGGTACAACTGGCAGAAGTTGGTATAGCGTTCCATTGCATTTAGTATCATGTTATCAATCTGCCTGTGCTGGTAAGTGGCCATTGCTTTTTCTGCAATAATGCGCCCGAAACGTTCAAACGCGGGGATCTTTTCGCGAAGCTCATCCATGTCCTTTTTGTAAATAAAAAAGATCTCGCTCTCCTCTATCGCATCAATGTTCAGTCGGGCAGGTTCCTGGTTAAGCAGGCTACGCATGTCTACTATCCACCAGCCTGCGGGTGCAAACTGTAAAACGTGTTCGCCGCCATTCTTATCTACCGCATAGCTGCGCAGGCAACCGCTGGTAACGAAAGTTACCCGGTTGTTTATCTCGCCTTGTTCCAATATATACTGGCGGCGTTTTACTTTTTTGTAATGGATAATGGAAGTGAACAGATCGGTCTCCTCCGGGGTAAGAGCTATGTGCTTAGAAACGTTTGCGAGGATAGGTGAAAAATCCATGCCGCAATTTAAGATTTCTAAATTACATCGCGGCAAAGTACAGGACGAATAGCGGCAGTGGACCGGCGTCGACCCTTGAAAACACAAACGACATCAACACAGAAAAATGTTTGAGTTAGGCAAATGAAAAAATGTGGTTTTTGCAGATTTATGCTAAGATTTCAGGCCAAAAACCGCCTTATTGATGCTATTATTGAGGTTTGCATAAAACGCGAGGGCAAGTTTTTTACTCGCCCCCGCAGTTATAATTTTCATGAAACTTCACGAGTTTCAGCATCACGTCTATGGCTGCTTCATAGTTTTTTACCCCTACTACTTTCTTGTACTCGTTTTCGAGATGCTCCACCTGGTTCTTAAGATGGTTGTAGAACTTCTCGCCTTTATCGGTAAGGTATAGCATCACCGCGCGTGCATCTTCGGGGCTTTTCTCGCTCCTGACCATACCGGTAGCTTCCAGTTCTTTAACTATCTTGCTGGCAGCCTGCTTACTTACATTCAGCTTGGAGGCCAGCGAGTTATTAGTAATACCCGTGGTGCCAATACTCATAAAGAAAGGTATATGAGCGTTGTTGAAATCAGGATTATCCATACGGCAGAGCTTTTTCATGCTCCATTCGTCAATCGATCTTTTAAGCAGGTACACCAGTTTACAGGTAATACGCTTAGAAACATCGAGGTTATCTATACTCTCTGCTGCCATAATAAGATATTAACAATAGTTGGGTCTAACTGGTTTAGACGAATTTAGGTTAAAAATCAAACTTAACAAAAAACCGAACGCCGTACTCCGGTGCACCGGGGTGGTCCAGGTAGGTAAAGCGCTTTACCATATCTATACGCAATATTTTGAAGATGTTCCCCACACCAACGCTACCTTCCATATATGGTGTAGAACCAAGTGAATATGTACCACCTGAAGCACCATTAGGGAAACGTAACAGATCATTATGCAATGCCGGATTATTCTCGTCGCGCACACCACCCCAAAGGGCTTTAAAGTCTATTATCTCGCGTAATTTCAACTTTCTAAGCAAAGGCACGCGGTTAAACAGGAATCCGTTAAAGTTATGATCTATAGCTATGCTGGCGTAATGGTCACTCACAAACTCCTGAAAGTTCATCAGGTTATAGCTGTATAACTGAAAGGCGTAAGTCTGGTTAGCATGGTGGATGTCAAGCAATGGGAAAGGCACATTACCAAACAGATAACCACCTTCGGTGCTTACATCGGTAAAGCCTAGCTGTGACATATAAAACCGCTTGCTGATGTTACCGGTAACGTTCTGGTAGTTGTAATCGCCACCTAACAGGCCTTTAACACCCTGTGCGTAATTCAACGTAAACACCGGGTAACGGTCAGGTATTGGGGTGCGGTAAAGTTTACCCTGGTAGAATTTTTCATGTGGTGCCCAACGCAGCTGTGCAGACAATTCAGTAGTATGTATAGTGTTCACATTATTGATAACACCACCGGGTAATAGATTCTGGAACTGCAGCGAACCTGCAGGACTCTGGTTCCATTTCTTCAACCCAAAGCCATAAGAAAGGTGGTTAAGGAACTCCTTAACGTAGTCGAGCCTGAATATATCGTTGTACAACCACTGGTCGTTTTCGCCACGTTTAAAGGATAGCAAGAAGTTACTTTCCTGTACAAACTGCAGCTCCTGTCCTGGTATTTTGGTATCGTGCTGGAAACTTGCCCGTACGTAATTTTGAGGGAAAGAGTAGATAGACTTATTATTAAGCGAGTAAGTACTGCTAAAGAAATACTTCCAGCGCTGGTCGCGGGTACCGTAAGCACCATAGGTCTCAAAGTAGTAACGTTTGCTTAATTGCGGCGTGGTACGGCCACCCAAACGGCCGCGGAACCCTTCTACAGGGTTAAAGCTGTAAAAAGTATTTGCCGGACCTACCTCAAACTTGCCATAGTTTTTATAGCCGGCAAGCAACAGGGTTGCAATGTCCATCGTTTTCTTGAAAGATGGAATGGTTTGCAAGCTATCGATGTTCTTATATATTTTGGCAGCTACAGCGTCCAGTGTGTCAGGGCGGCTTTGCATCCAGTAAGTATCGTCCTTATCCTCGCTGTTAGTAGCGTAAACCTGTGCAGGGCCTTTGTAAGTAGCATCAGTACGTGGTGAATTAGTAACAAAGTTGTTGATGGTTACCAAACGTTCGCCAAATACACCTCCGCCTTTTTCCTTGTTCAAGCCGAAGTCTATTTTGAGATTACTTTGGCTTAAATGGTAACGTCCGTCGTTGTTTTTTTCGAACACTAAATTCGCTTGCATACGCCTAACAAAGTTCAGCTGTATGTTTTTATTTACGGTAAGCTCTGCCCCCTGAACTGCGTAGTTGCCATCCATGGTTACGTACATTTTGCCTTCAAACAGCAAACCGTTGGTGTTTCTTGGGGTAAAGCTAAGCTCAATCAGGTTAGGCTGCTGATCTTTAAGCGTGTCGGTAATAAAGAACTTGTAAAAATCAGGCGAGTGATCGGCAATAGGGCTCAGCAGTTGGTTGCTTAACAGCGATACGTTATTATCGTATATGTTAATGTCCTGGTACATACGGTTGAAGTATGTAGTAAGGCCCTGATTATCTACAAAGTTCTCGTTGTATTTAACTTGTTTAGTGGCTTCTATTACCTGTTTTTTGGAGTACGGATCCTTACGGAAGTAGTTGGTAGACAACTTTTCTTCCATATACATCGGCAGCATAGTTTTGCCGCCAATTAAGGTTGAATCCTGCTCACGGAAAAGAAATTGATAGTTCTTAAATATTTTTTTGTTCTTGAACTTATCTGACAGGTTACTTAACGATACGGCCAGGCGTTCGTACTGCTTGTACTCGGCAAAGTTGTAGTTCTCTACTACGTTTTGCTTTTTGTGGGCAATTACCTGACGAATAAGCTCAACAGCCGGATTGTTCTTGTTGGTATATTTCTTCCTCTTAGATGTACGTACAACAACTTCGTTTAAGCTGTGATTATCCTCCATAAGAGCAACGTTAATTTCCTGCTCTTTCCCTACTTCTACATTGCGGACAACTGTTTTAAAGCCTACAAAGCTCACTTTAATCTGGTTGTACTTTTCAGTGGTAGAAATGTTGTAACGGCCCTGAGTGTTAGTGTTACCACCAATTGTGCTATTGTTGAATGACACGGTAACATAAGGCATTGTTTGATGCGTTTTAGCATCGGTAACTACACCTCTTACAACAGTTGTTTGAGCGTAGCTTACTGTAAAGGATAGAATTGTTACCAGGAATAATATTACGCTTTTTGCAAAAAGCGAAGGTGTAAAGGTTTTCATTGTGATGTAATTAGTAATTGGATAAGGTTGTATTATTATGATAGACGCGTTTGTTGTGCCCAGTTAAAGCATTGTACTTTGTAACAAGAGATTTAATGCTTTTACCGGATGTATGAGCAAAACTGCGGAGTGAAATGAGTATGAAGTCCATATCTATATCATAGCCTAAAAAGCTTTGTTTGAAGCCTTCCCTGAAAGCATTTGCCAGGTAACCGCCAGATGCACGAAGAACATCCTGTTGTTTTACAGATCCCTTGGTCTGCACTGTGTTGGCGGGGTGATTTGGTGATTGTTTAAGGCTAAGCGTTTCCATGACTCGTAGATAATGAGACAAAGGTAAACTAAGTTGACTAAATTAGTCAACCAGATTTACTATTTTAAGCAATGTTAGTGTGTTTATGACACTACAATGAAAGAAGCCAGTAATTTCGCCCGCCAATTAGTCAAAAATGTATGTATCTAACCCATCTTGAGAATGTAGGTTACGACAAATTGCAGAAGTGAATGTCAGGAAGATTGATGTGTTGATTCCCATCATTATCAACTGTGACAGTTGATCGTAACACAGCGCAAATTCCAAAATGTTGTAAATTAATTAATTTATGCTAATATTTTTAGCATAGCTTTGTGCTTCATTTATTTATTATGATAAGGGGATTTCAGCAGCGCGCGGAGCAAAAAATCACGGGATTTCAGTCGCCGGCAAGCGACTACCTTGAGGGTCGTTTAAACGTTGCTGATGTACTGGTGATAGATCCGCATTGTACATTTTATTTCGCTATGGACAGTGAAGCCATGAAAAGCAGGGGTTTGTGGCCCGGCGATATCCTGGTTGTTGACAGATCTCTTGTACCGGTGCATGGCGCAGTGGTAGTGGCCGTAGTGCAGGGCACTTTTTGCTGCCGAACGTTTGACAACAGTGGCACTAATCCGGTGCTTACCGGAGACACCGTTGCGATAGAAAGCAGCGATGGCGAAAACCTTCACATATGGGGCGTAGTAACTGCTATCTGCCGGGGCATGCTGCCTCCCGGTTTAAAAAAAGGGAGGTACAGCCGTGTTTGCGCTTTGTGATTGCAACAACTTTTATGCCTCTGCAGAGCGGCTCTTCAAGCCGGACCTTTGCAACCAGCCTGTTGTAGTGCTAAGTAATAACGATGGTTGCGTAATAGCGCGAAGTGAGGAAGCCAAACTTTGCGGAATAAAAATGGGCGATCCTGAATTTTTGGTGCGAGACCTTATTGATAAGTATGGCATTAAAGTATTCTCCAGCAACTATGTGCTGTACGGCGACATGTCTGAAAGGGTAATGCATAACCTTTCGCGATGGTTCCCCCGGCTAGATGTGTATAGTATAGATGAGGCGTTTGGTTGGCTTGGTGGTATTAGAAATTTGGAAGTTTACGCACCTAAAGTTCGTGAAAGCGTAGTACGTAACACAGGCATACCGGTTTCTATTGGCGTGGCACCTACCAAAACCCTTGCAAAGCTGGCCAACAAGCTTGCTAAAAAGAACGGCGGCACGCTGGTGCTGGATACCAGGCAAAAGATAAAAGACGCGGTAGATATATTCCCGGCAAAAGACCTTTGGGGTATAGGCCGGCAGTACTATAAAAAGTTGGAGGAACTGAACATTGAGACCGTAGGCCAGCTACGCGATCTACCCGAGATGTGGTTTAAACAGCACATGACCATACAGGGTCAGCGCATGTGGAACGAACTCTGGGGCCGGCCGGCTCTGCCGATAGATGCCCGTACCGAAAGCAAAAAGGGTATAACAGTGAGCCGATCGTTTCGTAATTATATAGAAGATGCGGATGTACTTTGCGAGGCTGTTACCTTGTATGCCAGCCGCATTGCCGAAAAGCTGCGCCACAATAACCTCCGATGCCTTTACCTGCAGGTATTTTTGTATACTAATAAGCACCGGGAAGATCATCCCCAGCACTTTCCTTCACAAGTTCAAAAGCTGGTGCTGGCCAGCAACAACAGCCACGACCTTGTACAAGCCGCCACGCGAATCGCCCGTAAGTTATACCAACCAGGGATAAAATATCGTAAAGCGGGTTGTATTGCTACGGGGTTGCTACCTGAAAGCGAACTGCAGCTGAATGCATTTAATGCGCACGATTATGGCAAAAAAGATGCGGTAGCAGCTGTGCTTGATACCATAAACCGTGCATACGGGCGCGGCACACTACGCATGGCCAGCGAAGGCTACGAAAAAACCTGGCGCCTTAAACATGAACATTTAAGCCAGGGCTACACCACCCGGTGGCACGAGATTTTGCGGATAGGCTGATGAATAAGAGTAACTAAATATCGTTATGAGTATCGGTTGTACAGAACTGCCGCATTTGCAAAGTACATCTTTAGTTTACAAAAAAGCAGGCTTGCGGCCTGCTTTTTTGTTTAGTTTAGCTTTACAGTTATTATTTAACACGCTCACCAACCGCTTCAAACATATCTGCCAGGGTACCGGTTACGTGGTCGTCATCTTTTTTTCCAACGTTCATCACCAGATCGTAAGTCATAATGGTAAACGCTACAGATAGTTTATCGTCTTTAATTTCTGCTTTGGTTACAGGTTCATCTTTTTTAGTTTCCGGGTTTTGAATAGTACCTGATAGCGCACCGTCTTTTTCTGTAATGGTAAAAAGCAGGTGTACATCGCCCTGCGGTGTGCCTTTAACTAAAACATCCCATTTGCCTGCATAATAGCTTGCAGGCGTTTGCGCATTAGACTTAACGGCAAAAAACATTAACGCCACCGCAGCAGCAAAAAATAGTTTAATTCTTTTCATGTGGTTTATAAAATTGGTTTTAAATGGCTATTGTGTACGTAAGACGCAATAAAGTTAATAGGAAAAATCTAAAATACAAGTAAATGGTGTTAATCCTTCACTTACTTGTTTTTTCCAAATAAAAACCGATTGTTGTATATGGCTTAGCACCGGTTGTACAACGTGGTCCACTTCTTAATTTTATTTACCGGGAATTTTGCCAGCAATTCGTCGGTGAGGCGCCAGGTCCAGTTGCTACCCTCCCCTGCCGGCGTGTTCATACGCGATTGCTCGTCCAGGTTTAACCAGTCCTGCACCGGGATAATGGCTGTTTTACATACCGACGCAAGTGCCATTTTAATAAATACCTTATTAATGTTTTTTGATGACACCTTTATACCGGTATACCTTGACAGGTTTTTAGGTACTGCACTATCTGCATCTTTATCAAACCATCCTAGAGTGGTATTATTATCATGGGTTCCGGTATATACAAAGTAATTCTCTGCGTGATGGTGCGGCGCATAGGCCGATTGTGCAACATCATCGCCGAAGGAAAACTGCAGCACTTTCATGCCTGGCAAGCCAAACCCGTCTTTGAGGTCGTAAACCGGCTGGTCAATATCACCGAGGTCCTCAGCAACAAACGGCAGGCTGCCAAATTCCTGCTTAAGAGCATTGAAGAAGTCAGCGGCAGGACCTTCGATCCATTCACCATTAACGGCGGTCTCGTCAGCAGCTGGTATGCTCCAGTACGCAGAAAACGCACGGAAATGATCTAAACGGAGCAGATCGTACCACTCCAATGTCTTGCGAATGCGTTTAAGCCACAACTCGTAATTGAGCTCTTTAAGTTTGTCCCACTTGAAAATGGGCATGCCCCATCGTTGTCCGTCGGAGTTGAAAAAGTCTGGCGGTACGCCGGATACATGGTTCATCTGCAGGTTTTCATCCAGATCAAATATCTCCGGCGCAGCCCAAACATCGGCTGAGTCGTAGCTGATGTAAAAAGGTAGGTCGCCAAAGATTTTAACGCCGAGCTGATTGCAATGATCCTTCAAAGCGGCCCATTGCTTATGGAAGATAAATTGGAGCCACTTCACTTTTCTCAGCACATCGGTATTTTGCGCAGCAAATGCTGATAGTGCTTCCTGGTCTCTTAGTTTAAACTCGTTTGCCCAGGTGTTCCAGGCCGAAAAGCCATGCTGTTGTTTTAAAACCAGGTACAAAGCATAATCATCTATCCAACTGGCCTCTTTAGTACAAAACGCTTCGAATTGATTTAACAGAGTATGATTGGAGCCGTTAAAGTTTTCCCATGCCTTGTCCAGCAAAGCGGTCTTTATTTCTTCCGCTTTCTTGAAGTCCACCTGGTTAGTGGCAGGTATTTTGGCAGCTTTCAGGTCGTCGTTACTAAGCAGCCCATCCTTGTGCAATTGCTCCGGGCTTGTCAGCAATATGTTTCCTGCCTGGCTGGAGTAAGAGCTGTATGGCGAATGTCCATCGCCGGCACTGGTGGCGTTTAAAGGAAGTATTTGCCAGTACTGCTGACAGCTATCATGCATCATTTGGGCAAACCGGTATGCCTGACTTCCCAGGTCGCCTATCCCGTAAGCAGATGGTAACGAAGTGATATGCATTAATACACCTGCGCTTCGCCCCTGGTACTGCTTCTCCAGTTTTAAAACGGCCAGTGGCATATAGTTCAGTATATCTTGCAGCATAATACCATTGCTGAGCTTGATAGCTTCGCCAGTAAGGGCATTGCTGCATATTGCAGGTGCATTTGCAGGCAGCACCACACGGGTGTCTCCCCAGTCGGCCCAGCCGGGTGCAATATACCCGCCTGCTACCGTTGCCATTTCCGCCGGTACTATTACCACAAACCATGTACCGCGGTAAGCACGCGCAAAAGCCAGCACTTTCTTGTGATGAGGGCCTTTCACCTCCAACGGAACGTATTCACCTTTGCTGAACACACTTGTGTTTGCAGCGCGCAACTTCAGCAGTTTACTTACAAGCCAAACCTTTATTTGCCCGTTGTATCGGTCTTTCCAAAGGTCCGTTAGGTTTACCTCGTCTTCAACATCACCTAGAAGATTGCGGCGCAGCGCATAATCTACCGGGCGGCGGTTATCCGGGTCCACAAAGCTAAGGTCCCAATGTTCGCAGCCCTGGTAAACATCGGGCACGCCAGGACAGGTGAGCTTAAGCGTTGCCTGTGCAAGCGTGTTGGAAATACCCAGTTCGCTCACCTTTTGGTGGAAAGCCGAAAAGCTTTGCCAGAACGGCCTTGCCTTGTTGAGCAAGGCAGCAGCAAATTTCTTCACCCCTTCTTCGTACTCCTGGTTAGGCTCGGCCCAGTTGGAGTGGCGTTTAGCTTCGCGCAACATTTTTTCCAGGTACTCTTCTAAACGCTGCGCGTAAGTACCTTCTTCCTCACCCGGCATCGGGTATGATCCTACCAGCGTTTGGTAAATGAAGTATTCATCGTTTGCGTCAGGTGCATTGTTGGTTTTTAGATCAGCGTTAATGGACTGCCAATGTTTTACCATTTTCAGCCATTCTTCGGTTATGCCGGTGAGCGCATTTAATCGCGCCCTTACACCCTCGCCTCTTTTAGTATCGTGTGTGGCGGTGGCGTTTATGGCTAAAGGCCATTGCTGCTGCCGCTTTTTCATCACCTGGTGAAACTCCTCTACAGATATCCCGAATGCCTCCGGCGAGTCCCCTACCTCGTTATGGTCAATAAAGCGGTTATAGGTATACATCAGCGTATCTTCAACCCCTTTAGCCATTAACGGGCCGGTAAGCTGCATACATCTCTGGTAAAAAAAAAGCACTTTATCACGATATGCCTCGTCGGCATTCCTGGTTTTGTGTATTAGCGCATCCTCTAAAATCTTCAGGGCCGGCTGCAATTCTTCACTGCTCTTGCCTACGCTTTTAAAAACGTCCTTAAGCGCACCAGACTCCTGTTTGTTCAACGGGAAGGCATTACCATAGAAACGGTATACCGGGAAGTGAATTAGCAGTGAACCAATTGCCTTTTTTATTGCACTGCGCTCGTAGGTATTTTTTGTGGCGGTATCAGCAAGATCAAGCGAAAGGAACAAACTGGTGAGGTTCTCCAATTCGCCGTTCATATGCTCGGACAGTATCAGTGCTTTTTTATCGTAGATCTGGTTTTTAACGGACCGGTCATCGCCTGTTAACTCTGTATAGAAAGATGAGAATGCCTTCTCGCTTTTTTTATGAGTGAACAGATTGTTAACAAGCGCAAGGTAATCATACCCGGTGCTGCCTTGTATAGGCCAGTTTACCGGGAGTTCTTCGCCCTCCTCTAGTATTTTCTCTACTACTATATAGGTATCGTCCCCGGCCAGCGCACGCAGTCTATGCAGGTATTGTTCAGGGTCAAAAAGGCCATCTATATGGTCTATCCGCAAACCATTAATAACGCCGTCTTTAAGCAATGTTGCAACCAACTGGTGTACATGGTTAAAAACTTCCTGGCGTTGTATATTTAAACAGATGAGTCCGTTTACCGTAAAAAATCTGCGATAGTTTATTTGCTTATCGGTTTCTTTCCAATTACAAAGCCGGTAATACTGCGTAGTCGCAATATCCTTTAACGCTTGTTTATCGGCGTTTATTAATTCGAAACAACGCACTAAATGATCGTTGAAGGCTTTATTTTTTACCAGCGAGGTAAGCTGCAGCTTTAGTTCCCCGGCCGCCTTAGAAAATGCATCAGCATCGGTTGTTTCGTATAAAGCATCCAGCTGTTGCAGTAAGGTGCGTACCGCGTCAGTTACGGCTTTCTTGTCAGCTTCTAAAATGTCCGGGTATGATTTAAGGCTTACAGGCCAATTCTGTTCGGCATATTTAAATACCATCCTTTCACCGTTCCAGCCTAGTTGCAGCTGCCCGTCTTCAATAACTTTCTCCAGATCATCGCCCAGGAAAGGTACCATCAGCGGACCGCTGAACAATTCGTTATCAGAAAGGCTTTGATCAAAGTAGTTTCGGTAAACAGACAATGGCCCCTTCTCCAGCAGGTCCATTAACCATATGTTATCATGATGGAAGGCCATGTGGTTAGGCACAATATCCTGCAGCCATTTTATTCCGTTATCCTGCAGTTCTTTGCTTACCTGTACCAGTTCTTCCAGGGTACCAATTTCCGGGTTAATGCTCAGGGGATCGGTGCCGTCGTACCCATGATTGCTGCTAGGCACGGCCTTGAATATAGGCGACGCGTACAAAGTTTTTACGCCAAGCTGCGCCAGGTAAGGTATTATCTCCTGCAGATGCTGAAAGGTAAAGTCCTTATGGAACTGGATCCGGTATGTTGAGATGGGGTTAAACATTTTGATTCGTGTAAATAATAATGGATTCGGGTAGAATTACCTCTGCTTCCCCGCCCCGAACGGATGTGCTGCGCCGGCCACCAAATTCAGGATCGGACGAATCAAGTACTATCGAAAGTTCCGGGCCATTTGCAGGCAATGCCAGTTGTTGCACCTTGTCAGAGAAATTCATGAAGCAATACACGTGTTCATCTCCCTCCCAGCGATGCAGCCACAAGGTTTGCTGCTCCTGATCGCATGATACCTCCAGCTGATGGCGGTTTAGCGTAGCCAGTGCAGGGGATTGTTTACGTAGCGCGATGAGCGTTTTATAGTAATGCAGCATAATTTTATGTTGCTGCTGGTGTATACTGTCCCAGTTTAATGCAGAGCGCCTGAAGGTTTCTTCCGATTGAGGATCAGGTGCTTCTCCTTCGGCGTGAAAAGCTTTAAATTCTTCCTTACGGCCCTTCCTTACCGCTGCTATTAGTTCCTCATCGGTATGGCTGACAAAGTACTGGAAGGGGTTTTGCTCTGCATACTCCTCTCCCATGAACAACATGGGTAAGTAAGGCGCCACCATTATTGCACCGGCAAGTAGCTTCTGCATTTCAAAACTAAACAGCACGCTACTGCGCTCGCCAAGCATGCGGTTGCCCACGTGGTCGTGGTTTTGAGAAAACACAACAAATTGCTGCCCCGGGTTATATGTTTTGGTACCAAACGTTTTCTGGCGATGCGGAGAATACTGGCCATCGTAAACGTAAGCGTCGCGATAAGATTTAGCCAGATCGCTAATACCACTAAAGTCGGCGTAATAACCATTACGTTCGCCGCCCGCAGTAACTCTTAAGGCATGATGAAACTCATCTATCCACTGCCCGTCCATACCGTAGCCTTGCGGCAGCGGGTCTATAAAGCGTTTATCATTAAGATCAAACTCTATAATGAGGTAATGCCTACGGCCTGTCTCCGCCATTAACTCGTCTACAGACTCTTTTATTTCCTGCAGAATGTGTTTCGGACTAAAGTCTTTTATAGCGTGCACAGCATCCATGCGCAGCGCATCTATATGAAAATCCCGGAACCACAACAGCACATTCTGCTTAAAAAAGTTACGCACCTCATCGCAATGAGCATCATCAAAGTTAATGGCATGACCCCAGGGGGTGTTGTACTTATCGGTAAAGTACTGGCCAAACTCGTTTAGATAATTGCCCTCGGGCCCAACGTGGTTATACACCACGTCAAGTATTACGGCCAGGCCCTCCTTATGGCAGGCATCAACCAGTTCCATCAGCCCTGCAGGGCCACCATAGCTATTTTGCACCGCATATGGAAAAACGCCATCGTAGCCCCAGTTCCTGCTGCCGGGGAATTGTGCCACCGGCATAATCTCAATAGCAGTAATACCCAGTTCTTTAAGGTACTGTAGTTTCTTTGTTATACCGGCAAATGTACCCTCAGGTGAAAACGTGCCTGTATGCAATTCGTAGATAAGATACTGCTCCAGTGCAGGATTGGCCCACTCGTCATCGGTCCATTTAAAATCATTAACATCAATTGCCTGTGAGGGCCCATGCACACCCTGCGGCTGCGCACGTGAGGCGGGGTCAGGCAGTTGCTTTTGGTTATTCAACACAACCTGGTACAAGTCGCCGGGCTGCACTTCATTTGTAGAGAGCTGCCAGTAGCCGCGTTCACCCGCAGTTAGCTCATACTTTTTACCGGTATCCGTCAGCAAGATTGCCACACTTTGTGCAATCGGCGCCCAAACTAAAATATTGCAGACACCATCTTGCGTAAAGGTTACGCCCGGCTGCTTATTTGATAATTGATAGTTTGCCATATTAGGTAAGCGGATGATGCAGCACAACAACCGATCTTCCTTCTACAGTGATGCATTCTTGGTCGGTTAAAAGCTTTTCATTCATATCGTCGTCACTGGTATTCAGGATTATTTTCCAGTCGTTGCTCTTTATCTTTCGCGGTATGTGGTAATCCAGGCTTTCATGATGAGCGTTGAAGATCACGTAAAAATGATCATCCGTTATACGTTCGCCCTGCGGCCCTACTGAGTGTAATCCGCGGCCATTAAGGAATACACCCAATGATCGTGCAAAGTCATGATTCCAGTTCTTGTCTTCCATTTCGGTACCTTCCGGTAAAAACCAGGCAATATCCTCCAAACCTTTGCCTTTAACCGGCTGTCCCTGAAACCATCTGCGCCTGCGGAAGGCTGGATGATCTTTGCGAAGTTTGATCAGTTTTTGGGTAAATGCCAGCAATTGCTGGTCGGCCTCTGCCCAGTTAAGCCATGATATCTCATTATCCTGGCAGTAAGCATTGTTATTACCCTGCTGCGTACGGCCAAACTCATCCCCCGCAACCAGCATAGGTACACCTTGCGACAAAAACAACGTGGTAAGCAGGTTACGTTTTTGTTTGTTCCGAAGCTTTATTACCTCTTCATCATCTGTAGGTCCCTCAACCCCGCAGTTCCAGGAACGGTTATGGCTCTCGCCATCGTTGTTGTCTTCGCCGTTTGCTTCGTTGTGTTTCTCGTTGTATGATACCAGGTCGTTCAATGTAAACCCGTCGTGCGCAGTTATAAAGTTTATACTTGCGGTTGGTTTCCGGAAGTTATCCTGATATAGATCGGGGCTGCCAGTAAAGCGCTGACCAAATTCGCCCAACATACTTTCAGCACCTATCCAGTAATCGCGTATGCAATCTCTGAACTTGCCGTTCCATTCGCCCCATCCCGGTGGAAAGTTGCCCACCTGGTAGCCACCTTCGCCAATATCCCACGGTTCGGCTATTAATTTAGCCTGCGATATGATGGGATCCTGGTAAATTATATCAAAAAAGCCGCTTAAGCGATTTACTTCATGTAGCTCCCTGGCCAGGGTAGCCGCCAGGTCGAACCTAAACCCGTCAACATGCATCTCCGTTATCCAATAACGAAGGCTATCCATTATATAACGCAACACATTTGGCAACATAGCGTTTAGCGTGTTACCTGTGCCCGTATAATCATTATAAAAACGTTTATTGTCTTCTACCAACCGGTAGTATGATGCATTGTCAATACCTTTTAAGGATAGCATAGGCCCCATGTGGTTGCCTTCTCCGGTGTGGTTGTACACAACGTCCAGTATCACCTCAATGCCTGCTTTGTGCAGTTCTTTAACCATTTGCTTGAACTCCTGCACCTGCTGGCCATGATCAATCATTCCTGCATAGCGGTAGTCCGGAGCGAAGAACCCAATTGTATTATATCCCCAATAATTAGTAAGGTCCTTCTCTACCAGGTGCCTGTCCGCAACAAACTGATGTATGGGCAACAACTCAATAGCTGTTATACCCAAATCAGTAAGGTACTTTATACTTGCCGGATGACCGATAGCGGCATAAGTACCTCTTATTTCATCCGGGATGTCCGGGTGCATTTGAGTGAAACCTTTAACATGCGTTTCGTATATCACCGACTGATGATAAGGAGTGCGGGGATTTACATCATTCTCCCAATCAAAGTTATTGTCTATCACAACCGATTTTGGCAAAAAAGGTGCACTGTCGGTCTCGCTATAGCTAAGGTCCTCATCAGGATGGCCAAGTTCATAGCCAAATAATGAGTCGTGCCAGTCTATTACACCCGATATTGCCTTTGCATATGGATCAATCAACAGTTTATTAGGATTGAACCGATGCCCATTCTCTGGCTCATACGGGCCATGTACGCGGTAACCATATAGCTGCCCGGCTTTGACTTCGGGCAGATAACAGTGCCATACCTGGTGGGTACGTTCTGATAAGCGTATGCGTTCTTCGTGGTGAGCACCATCTTCATCCGTAAATAAGCAAAGTTCGACCCCAGTGGCATTGTCGGCAAATAAGGCAAAGTTAACACCTTCGCCATCCCATGTGGCGCCAAGTGGATACGGCTTCCCAGGGTAAATCTTTTTAGTCATACCACCAAAAGCAGTTATTTGGCTAATTGTTTTTAAAAGAACTTTTTTTCTTATAACGATAAACTTTACGTTAAATCCAATGTCCGATTCCCAACAAGTTATCAACTTATAAGAAATTTACCGCCTCGTCAAAGAGAAATTGATAAGTGAGTTCTAAGGCGAGATTTACCGCCTGTTAAAACTGAACATTGAGGAATCTCCCCAAGACATTGATGTTTTTTGAAACCAAAAGCCGCCCTTTAAACAAAAACCGCTTTTTGGTAACAATTATAAATTATTGTTGTTGGTATGATAATTTACAAAAGCTGAATGGAAAAACATGTTTATAATACGGGGCTGATAGGAAATTGCGCATTCCTGGCACACATTAATAAAAACACAAATATAGAATGGATGTGCTGGCCAAGATTTGACAGCCCGTTTGTATTTGGCGGATTGCTGGATCAAAACAAAGGCGGAGAGTTTTCCATTTTGCCAAAAACGGAATATACCACACACCAATTTTATTTAGAAAACACTAACGTGTTACGCACCGAATTAACCAGCCAAAACGGTAAATATCGCGTTACTGATTTTGCACCGCGATTTTTTAAGAACGGCAGGTATTTTAAACCACTTATATTAATACGTAAGATAGAAGTACTGGAAGGGACCCCACAGATTAGGGTGAAATGTGACCCGGTTTGCGACTTCGGCCGTACAAAACAAGCTAAGCTTCAGGGCAGCGACTCGATTGAGTTTACCGGTTGCGGGGAAAGAATAACACTAACATCTAATATCCCCCTCGCCTATCTTTTGGACGAGCAGTACTTTGCGCTTAACGAAACCAAGTACCTGTTGCTTAACTACGGTGCGGAACTTGATGGTTCGCTGGTAAGTACGTGCGAAGAGTACCTTCGTGAAACAACGGAGTACTGGCGTTTGTGGATAAAGCACTCGTCTATCGCTACATTTTACCAGCAGTATGTAATTCGCTCGGCGTTGGTGCTTAAAATACACCAGTATGAAGATACGGGCGCCATTATAGCCGCCAGTACGAGCAGCCTGCCCGAGTTCCCCGGCAGCGAACGCAATTGGGATTACCGCTACTGCTGGCTGCGCGATACTTATTACGTACTTACGTCGCTAAACCACATTGGGCACTTTGAGGAGATGGAGCGTTATTTTAGCTACGTTACAGATATTTCGTTTACTGAAGGTGGTAGTTTCAGGTACCAGCCGCTTTACGGCATTACAGGGCAAAAAGACCTGACCGAAACCATAATGGAGCATCTGGATGGTTATATGGGTAACAAACCGGTACGTATAGGCAACCAGGCATCTGAACACATACAGAACGACATCTACGGTCAGGTACTGATATCTTTGCTTCCGTTGTATACAGATCACCGCTTTGTATTCAGCGAAAGGAAAGACTCCGACAAGTGGATATCATCTATACTGGACAAAATAGAGCGTACCATTGACGAAAAGGATGCGGGGATATGGGAGTTCAGGAACATTGCGCACATACACTGCTACAGCAACCTGTTCCAGTGGGCTGGCTGCAATGCTGCGGAGAAAATAGCATTAACTATTGGCAACGATAGTTTAGTGGAACGTGCTCAGTCGCTAAAAGCCAGGGCAGCGGCCCACATCGAAAGCTGTTACGATCCGGAGCGCCGTGTATATACCCATGCAGTCGGCAGTCCCCATCTTGATGCCAGTACGCTGCAACTGATCATGATGAACTATATAGACCCGAATTCCCAGAAAGCAAAAGACCACCTCACCGCTTTAGAGAAGGAGTTGAAAACAGAAGGCGGTCTGTTTTATCGCTACATACACAGCGACGACTTTGGCAAGCCAAAAACCACATTCCTGATCTGCGCCTTCTGGTACGTGGAAGCGCTAGCCTGTGTGGGCCGTATGGACGATGCAATACGCGAGTTTGAAAAGCTGATGAAATATTGCAATCACCTGCTGCTGTTTAGCGAAGATGTAGATGAAGAATCGGGCAGCCAATGGGGTAATTTCCCGCAGGCTTATAGCCATGTTGGATTGATGAATGCAGCTTACCGGATAGCAATGAAACTGGACAGGCCGATTTTCTTATAGTATAAGATGGGGGATAAACTAAACTTATGGGCGAAACACCTGCCGCACTGGTTGTGGAACCTGCTGGTTATCGGGTTTGTATTGCTGATAGGCTTTGTTGTAAAGTGGGTTATAACGCTCCTGCTTAATTACTACAAAAATAAAAAGGAAGAAGATTACTCTTTTTTCAGATCTGTAATCACACATCTCAGCAGGCCACTCAATCATTTTGTCCCGCTGCTAACGCTCAACATTTTACTGCCATACCTGGCGTTAAAAGATGGCTATATAGACGATGTTAAGCGCTGGGCTGGAATAATGCTGGTAATTTCTTTTGCCAGTTTAGTAATGAACGGCATCAGGATCTTGGAAGATTATGTCTATCACAAATACAACTTTAACAAAGCAGACAACTTAAAAGAGCGCAAAATACGCACCCAACTGCAGTTTGTGCGAAAGCTGGCCAACGTGCTAATCATCTTGCTGACACTGGCGTTGATACTGCTGAGCTTCGAAAGTGTGCGTAAGATAGGTGCCGGTTTGTTAACAGGAGTTGGTATTGGTGGTATAATAGTTGGTTTTGCCGCGCAGAAATCCCTTGGGAATTTGCTGGCGGGGTTCCAGATAGCGTTTACGCAGCCCATCCGGATTGATGATGTACTGGTTGTAGAAGGTGAATGGGGACGTGTTGAAGATATAACGCTGACCTATGTGGTATTAAACATATGGGATCAGCGCAGGCTAATACTTCCCATCAATTATTTTATAGAGAAGCCATTTCAGAACTGGACGCGCACCACATCAGAGTTGCTTGGTACAGTGTTTTTGTATGTAGATCATACTGTACCGGTGGATAAACTAAGGGAAGAACTTACACGGCTTTTAAACAACACGCCACTCTGGGATAAACGGGTTGGGATATTACAAGTAACTGACGTTAAAGAAACTACAATTGAACTAAGAGCTTTAGTAAGTGCGGTAAACTCTTCTACCGCATTTGACCTTAGATGCTACATTAGGGAAAATTTGATCAAATATCTGGCAGAAAATTACGAGGGCAGCCTGCCAAAACGACGACTCGCTATCGATCAGCCGCTAATGCCTGCTAAGTCAGATCACTAATAAACACGGATATCTGTGGACCTTTGTGTATAATCCATTCACGCATCTATCAATTCTTTTTATTAGGTACTACCCCATTACCATAAGTATAATCTTAACGCAGCCGTTGGTTGGTGATTAACTCTTTCTCGGTATTTCCTTTTAAGATAGTTTATAAATTATTTAAAAACTTTTCGTTCAATTTTTGTTTAAGTTAAACAATCAACGACCAGGGTATTTGATGCCTGGAGGAATACCGCTGGAGTTGACTATATCATAGATTAGTTAATGAATAAGGGCCGTTGTTAGTCAAGCTAACATGCTTAGCCGAATTATTCATGGTTACTTACTAATAAACGCTTTGTTTGCTGTAGCTTTTTACACAAATAAATGCTGAAACAATCTCCGGGAGGTGTCGGATTATAATGCAGGAGCCCAAGCTATCAAAGGCCGGCTAATATATACTATTGCCAACAGCAAAATTGAATATGGAATTTAGAACTACTTATGATTACCTGATTGTGGGGTCCGGTTTATTTGGAGCAGTGTTTGCCCATGAAGCAAACAAAAGAGGTAAAAAATGCCTGGTTATCGATAAGCGACAACACGCCGGAGGCAACGTCTTTTGTGAAAACCGAGAAGACATTAATGTACATAAATACGGTGCCCACATCTTCCACACCAACGATAAAGATATCTGGGATTACGTAAACTCTTTTGTAGAATTTAACAGGTATACCAACAGCCCGCTTGCTGTGTACAAAGATGAGGTTTACAATCTTCCTTTTAACATGAACACGTTTTACCGCTTATGGAAAACGTTTACTCCTGAAGAAGCAAAAGAAAAAATCAGGGAGCAAATAGAGCATCTGAACATAACAGAACCCGCTAATCTTGAAGAACAGGCACTCTCTTTGGTGGGAACGGATATTTATGAAAAACTTATAAAGGGTTATACCGAAAAACAATGGGGGCGGGCCGCCACTGAATTACCTGCGTTTATTATAAAACGTTTACCTGTACGTTTTACTTACGATAACAACTACTTTAATGATAAGTATCAGGGCATTCCTATTGGCGGCTATAACAAACTTGTAGACGGGCTACTGGACGGTATTGAGGTAAGACTTGGGGTAGACTATTTTGAGGATCGTGAAGAGTGGGACAAGCTGGCGCCTAAAATCATCTTTACAGGCAAAATAGATGAATATTACAATTACCAGTTTGGCCAATTGGAGTACCGCAGTTTGCATTTTGAACACGAGGTGCATGATAAAGAGAACTACCAGGGTAACGCGGTGGTAAATTATACTGAAAGCCATATTCCCTACACCCGAATTATAGAGCATAAACACTTTGAATTTGGCACACAGCCTAAAACCGTTATTACTAAGGAATATCCATCTGAATGGACAGCTGAGAAAGAGCCATATTACCCTGTAAACGACGCTAAAAACTCAGAAGTGTATAAACAATATCAGCAACTGGCACGCCAAGAGGACAACGTTATATTTGGCGGCAGATTAGCCGAGTACAAATATTATGACATGCACCAGGTAATAGGCTCGGCGCTGAAAAAGGTAAAAGATCATTTTGCTGACGCAGAACCAGTCACACAATAGATATAATAGCAGTCGTAATCTTAATAAAAGTTAGTCCACGTTAAAAGCGGCATTGTTTACAACACCGTATATGTCACGATTACTTAAGGATGTAAATTAAAACGAGGCTATAGAATTACTCTTTAGCTTATTAGGCACTCGACTGTTAAATGAACCACGTAACTACTAGTACCAGTGTGGCAGTAAAAATAGCAACAGTGGTAACCCAGCCGATAATATTCAAGCCTCTGCTATTTACTCTATCTCCCATTATCTTTTTGTTATTGGTCATCAGCATAATGAGCAACATCAGCGGCGGGGTAGAAAACCCTTGTACAATACCGGCGAAAACCAGCGCTTTCATCGGGTTTATACCAATAAAGTTCATTGCTGTGGCTATAAGCGTTATGAACGCTATAGAGCCATAAAACAGCTTGGCTTCAGCTGGTTTGGCGTGCAGACTGTGCTTCCAGCCTAAAGCCTGGCAAAGATCATAAGCAGCACCTGTGGTCATTACCGGGACTGCAAGGAAGCCTACGCCAACTATTCCTAAGGCGAATAATATGCGTGCAGCATCTCCTGCCAACGGCCGTAAAGATTCGGCAGCCTGGGTGGCGCTGCTGATCTCATGCTGACCGGATTTAAATAGCGTAGACCCAGTTGAAAGAATGATAAAATAAGTGATCACCGACGCAAAGAACGTTCCAATCAAAATATCCTTTCTTGACTTTTTCAGCTCTTCATCTGTGGCACCTTTACGTTGCGACAGCTGTTTGCGGCCCATCTGTATCTCCTCCTCTACCTCCTGGTTTGACTGCCAGGTATACAAATAGGCCGACAGCGATGTGCCTATAACCGCAACTATCATCGACAAAAATTCTTTGTTCAACTGAAAAGTTGGTATGAACGTCCCTTTTAACACCTCGCCAATATTAGGTTTAGATAGCAATGCGGAAACGATATAGGTAAGCAGCGTAAGCGCCAGCCAGCGAAAGATGCTTTTTATTAGGTTGTAGCTGCCAAAAAACAAGAAAGCTAAAATTAGCAATGACACGCCAACGGCAATATACTTAACCGGCCACGGGATAAACGAGTGCAGTGCAGAGGCAATGCCACCGATATCTGCCGCTGCTTCAATTGTGTTGCCTATCATTACCCCTATAAGCGCGGCGTTGAGAATCCACTTAGGATAGTGGTCACGAATTACATCAAAAAGCCCTTTCCCTGCCACCTGTCCCAGTTTTGATGACAGATACACAACAGTGTACATCATAGGGAACATTACCGGCGCAACCCACAAAAACGAGGGACCAAACTTAGCGCCGGCACTTGCATAAGTACCAATAGCCGACGGGTCGTCATCGGCAGCACCCGTGATAAGTCCCAAGCCGAGTTCGCGGATAACATTCCGGGACTTTGGCTTTCCATCTGTATTCTGTTTTTGATTTTCAGGTTGTTTACCTGGCAATTTGTCCATGTTGCTACTAAAGTATAGTAGCAAAACATCACGGCGGCAAAGTAGTTTAACTAAATAGGATAATAATTTAACTAAAATTTCAATACAACACTACCATCCTAGTCGAGTCCGGGAGCGAGCAGATCAGGATCGACGGCACCATCGTTACTGCGGGTGATCTTATGCAGATTGAACAACATTACTGCATTCGCCTCCCTGCCGGTCAGCAACCCGCGGTCGAATAAACCGTAGAGGATAGTTTGTACTTCCTGCCCGCAAGATCCGGTACCCAAGCCGGGCTCCAGTTCTTCCAGTTTGGCCAGCACATCTTCAGGCGTACCCTCGCCCAGTTGTCCAAGCGCGTAAATTATCTTATCCTGCAAGGTGTCTTCTTTATGGTATGCCGCAGGTACGTGTAACGGTTTATATTCTTCCCTAAATTGCTCGTCTGTCATAATCGGTGGTTTAGCACTTTAACAGCCAATAAATGAAATAGTTCTTCCACTTTGACGCATCTCTAACCAGTATTTGTAACGATCTAACAAAAGCACAATTGCCCTTAACGCTAATTTAAGGCACTTTTTTATCCACATTTAGCTTTACAGCACTTGTTAAATGCACACATAATTTTATTTTCGCAGGAAGAATACGAGAACTAGCTATGTCTGCACAACTAAACCTGGTGGAAACTATTTCCAGGTATGTTACCTTACAACCCGGCCGCAAAGCGCTTAAAGGAAAATGTCCTTTTCATCGCGATGAGATGAGCTCGCTGATGGTAATACCAGACCGTGACATTTTTAAATGCTTTGGCTGCGGAGCAGAAGGCGGCACAATTGAGTTTTTGATGCTGCTTGAAAATAAAACCCGCACCCAGGTAGTTGAAGACCTCGGGAGGCGTACCTTTTCGGCACAGTAATTTTAAATTTATCAATGCGTTCAACTAAGCTGCAAAAACGCTAAGGGCTAAACAAGCATTCCCCTGCAGTAATAGTTACAACTATTTTGTTTATGGTATGATACGTGTTAAGCATTAAATATGTTGCACGAAAAGACCATTGACCACCTGCTTGCCATACACGAGATTTACCATGAACCTAATGTGCGTGAATTTGCGCGAGGTAGGGAAATACTGGCAAAATATCCCGATGCCAAACTGATAGAAGTGCCTGCTCATAACCAAATACCCGAACTGTTTGGCTTTGAGGGATCTGTAGAGGATTGGCTCTGGAATAAAAAGAATGTACTTATTTTAGGCACCAAAAAGGGGCTTTCTGCTAGGCCAAATACCCGCAGCTCTCACTGGGTGGCCCCTTCACAAAGCAACGGCTGCGCTATGTCGTGCTCGTATTGCTATGTGCCGAGGCGAAAGGGTTATGCAAACCCTATAACTACTTTTGTAAACATTGAACAGATTATGGGCTACCTTACCCGGCATGCTGCAAGGCAGGGTAAAAAGCTTATACCTGATGAGACCGACCCTGAGTATTGGGTGTACGAGATTGGCGAAAACGGCGATTGCTCTGCAGACGCTGCTATTTGCGACAATGTAAAGGACTTAGTAAAGCTGTACACTACCTTGCCAAACGCCAAATTAACATTTGCAACAAAGTTTGTGAACCGGGAGATGTTAAACTATGATCCGCAGCGCAAGACGCGGATACGTTTTAGCCTGATGCCGCACCAGATGTCTAAACTGGTGGATGTGCGCACCACACCAATAAGCGACCGTATAGCAGTAATGAATGAGTTTAGAGAAGCAGGCTACGAAGTTACCGCAAGCTTTGCCCCCGTTATATACTATGAGGGTTGGCTGGATGACTGGCGAAAACTGTTTGACGAGTTGAACGCCGTATTAGACGATCAAACAAAAAGGCAGCTGTCTACCGAGATCATTTTCCTGACACACAACCAGGGATTACATGATGTTAATTTGTTATGGCACCCCAAAGCCGAAGAAGTACTATGGCGGCCGGATATACAGCAGGTAAAATACAGCCAGAGCGGACAGCGAAATGTACGGTACAAGAACAATCTGAAACGCGAGTTGGTAAACGAGCTTGTAGCCTTGTGTGCCGAGATGATACCCTACTGTACCATCAGGTATGCATTTTGATGCAGAAGTAGTCTATATCTAGTCTGCAACAAAGTTTACGGGCTGCTCTTCGCTAAATGTAACGTACACGCGTTTCCATGGATTATCGTCAACCAATTTCCACTTGTGGGCGGTGCCTATAGTATCCATAGCAATCAATATCTCACCTGGCTTTAAAATAAAGGTTTCACCCAGAAACGTCTCAAATTTTAAAGTACCATCAATAGATATAACGTACTGTTCTGCAGGTGCGTTATGCCAATCGTAAAACGAATGTGGTGGCGACTCCTGGAAACGGATTGAAGTTACCAGGTTAAATACACCCTCTGCAACATGCCCAGTTTGTATATGCGAATGCCCGTCCGCGCCGGTGTATAGTTTATAAGCTTTTATCATAAGTACCGCTGTTTTAAGCCGCGATGATTTGTGCGAAAGTAAGCAAGAATTTTGACAGGCACCTTTGCGTACTTATATAGAGTTGTTTTATCGGTATCTTGATTTTTATGTAACCAAATGTTATGTTTACAACATATGCCTGCCCAATTACAATCAACATTAAGTAAGACCCTGATAATCCTAATTAGTATTGTTGTCGCCGTATTAATAACTGCCTTTACAATGTTTAGAGCTGGCGTGCATTCCTTCCTTTTCGCCTGGACGGTTAATTTTATGCTGATGCTTTGTGTATCGGTTGTTATACAAACTCTAAAACCCGATCTATCTTTTTCTTACTTCACTACTCGCAACTTCGAAAAGAAAGGAGTTATATACGAGTGGTTTGGTGTACATGCTTTCAGAAAAATCATGGTATTAACAGGTTGGGAAAAGCTTCACAAGAAAGGTAACCCTGTAAAGCCCGACCTGCAAGCTATTGAACAGCTGGAGTATAACACCCGCCAAGCAGAATTCAATCACCTCTCAATCTTTATTATTGTACAGATAATATGGATCTACGCTTGTGTGGTGCACTCATTTAAAGGAGCTATTTGGCTGCTTGTGTTGAATGTTTTGTTAAACCTGTATCCCATATTGGTACAACGATATAACAGGCCCAGGTTGCAACGAATTATCAGACTGTACAAAAAGCACGCGACCGGCACAATTGCATCCGGCCACGTGCCTGTTAATTAGGTTGTTTATCCATGGTATTTCCAAGGAAACTACAGCTCCTTTCATAAGCTGAGCGCATCTCGATCTTGGTAGCTACAGCTAAATATTTTAAATTAATCCAGCCTTAATTGTTTTTACCGCATTTCCCCGCAGCAGTATGTTGTGCTGCTGCCATTGGCTTTGCTGTTGCTCCATCAACGTTTCTGTTTGCCAAAGCATTAACTTTGCTTCCAGCCGTTCCAGGCACAATTTTTTATTTTCGAGCTGAGATCGGGTATCCATCGCCATCACCTGTATGCCCGATGGCAAATGTGTGCCCCTCACAGCGGTCTCTACTTTATTCACGTTTTGCCCACCCGGCCCCGAAGAGCGACAAGTTTCCAGCTTAACATCTTTGGGGTTCCACTGCGTTAATTGTTTAACATCAAAGGCTGCTACGCCAACAAACCAATTCTTCCGTTTATGGTATCTGCGGTAAGGGCTTTGCGCTATCCATTGCACCGAGCCTTTCCAGTCATTTACAAAACCGGAAAGGTGTTTACCCTCAGCCATCATAGTTGCCGACAGCAACGTACCTTTTAATTCGCCAGGTTTGTTTTCCAGCACTTGCATGTCTATCCCCAATTGCTTTGCCTCCTGCATCATTAGCTGCTGTACCCGGGCAACAACCCGGCAGCATTCTGCCGGGCCTTTGCCTGAGGTAATTTGTATGATCATCTTTTCCATGTTATTCTTTATTCATTCTTACAATCCTTGGAAAAAACTTACCCTGGATTTCCACCAGCGATTGCTGTGCACTAATTACCGCGTCAATGTTCTTATAAGCCATCGGGTTTTCTTCCACTGTGCCGCCAATTAGGGTCACACCTGCGTTATTAAGCAGTTTCTTCATAGCAGAAACTGTAATACTGTCCTTGGCCTTTTGCCTGCTCATGGCCCTCCCGGCACCATGCGATGCGGAATACAAACCTTCACTGTTCCCCTTACCCGCTACCAGGTAGGCAGGCGCCGTCATGCTGCCCGGAATAATGCCCAACTCGCCTTTATGTGCAGGCGTGGCACCCTTGCGGTGGATGATCACGTTTTGCCCGTCCGGCAGTTGTTCTTGCCATGCAAAGTTGTGATGATTTTCTGCCACGTGCAGGGCAGTTAACCCTAATGCTTTTAAAAGATTAGCGTGTATTCTTTCATGGCAAGCTCTTGCATAATCGCCGGCCAGGGTCATGGTAAGCCAGTACTCCTGCCCTGCTTCGCTGTTCATGTCCAGCCAGGCCAATTGCTGTGCATGCTTTGGCAGTTTACAGGTATTCATAGCTATTTGAGTGTAGTGCCGCGCTATTGCCGAGCCCAGGCCCCTGCTACCCGAATGCGTAAGCAAAGCGGTATACCGTTTCGCAGGCAGGCCAAGTGTATTTTCAGCCAGCAACTCTATCTCGCCAAATTCTACAAAGTGGTTGCCATTGCCCGACGTTCCTAACTGTCGCACTGCTTTCCCGCGCAATGGTTTTAGAAAGCCTATCTCATTATACACTTGGCTGTCCAGCACTTCATGCTCCTGCCGGGTATCAAGCCCTCCTTCCATACCAAAATGGGTATGATTTTTAAGTGCCTGTTTTATCTGATAATCATAACGTTTTAGATAAGCTTCGCCCTCATCAATAATAGTTAATGCCATACGGCAGCCAATGTCCATACCTACTGCATACGGTAGCACCGCGTTATTTGTAGCCAGCACCCCGCCAATAGGCAGACCAAAACCCATGTGCGCATCAGGCATTAAAGCGCCCTGTACGCTTACCGGCAACAAATTGGCAAGCTCCATTTGCTTTTTTGCAGCACTCTCTATACCCTTGCCACCGTAGGTTTTACAGTAAACAGGTTCGTGCCGTAGTTCAAACGTTTTAAAGGCAGGGCCGTCCACTTTACCTATTATCTTTGCGGCTATCTTCGCCGTTAGCTCATCGTCCAGAAATGCCTCCGGATCGTTTTTTATGTTCACCAGCAGGTCCAGCAGTTGTTGCTTACTGTGGTGTTTGAAATTTTTAGCGGCTATACCAATAACCAGGCTTCGCAGCTGGTCATTATCATACCCAATCTTACTCAAATCTTTTGTTTTTAAATTGCCCATGTGGGTTATGTCCATAAAGCCGGGATAACGCTAATAGAAGCTGTACCCGGCTGTTGTTTATACTTCGTTAAATGTTTGCCGCGCCGGATGAACATGGCACGGCCATGCATGTGTATTTAGCACATGTGATATTAAATTGATGTTGATTTGTGTCAGTCCTTGATTAAGGACATACCCTTTCAGGAACGCTCAACGAGCCGGAAATCGGCAAGCAAAAAAATGCAGGGCTACTATTGTAACCGGTATTTTAAAACTGAAAAATACAGAATTTGCCTGCCTTGTTAGGCAATGAGCGAGAGGGGCAATATGTAGATTTGCGCTGTCATGATTCCTTGATATTAAATGGTTAACGAATCAGGAATTGGCTGCAAATATAGATATTATTATACAATGCTGAAATAATATCTTCTTCGTTGCAATTTCATTCAATGATCTTTCATCAGGTACCGCCACTATTGGCTGAATTCTTGATTAAGGTTACACGTGCTCTGCCTACTAAGGCATTGTTGTAATTTACTAACCAGCATGAACATTACTACCAATTTGTTACCGAAACAAACACCAACAACATTATACGAATATCAGCAAAGGGATATTGATACACTGTTCAATAAAATGGAACAGGCTGTATGCAATTACAAACTATTGTACCAGCTGCCTACAGGCGGCGGAAAAACGGTGATCTTTTCTGAAATAGCTAACCGTTTTATAAGTAAATACGGTCAAAAAGTGATGATCCTCACCCACCGTGCAGAGCTTTGCAATCAAACCTCATCTACCCTCAAAAGCCTGGGCATCAGGAACAAGGTTATTAACAGTGCCGTAAAAAAGCTAAGCAAAAGAGACAATTACGGCTGCTATGTAGCCATGGTGGAAACGCTCAACAACCGCATAAACGAGGGTGTCTTTAACACCGATGAAATAGGATTGGTGATTATAGATGAAGCACATCACAACTCGTTTCAAAAGCTGCTGGACAAGTTTGACAACGCCCGTATTATAGGTGTAACCGCCACTCCCTACAGCTCTGACATCACGTCCCCTATGCGCGACACGTATAACGAACTGGTGATTGGCGAAAGCATCAGCGCCTTAATAAGCCAAGGGTTTCTGGCGAAGCCAACCATATGGCGGTATGATGTTGAACTAAATACCTTACACACCGGTACTCACGGTGACTTCACGACCAGCACCTCCGATGAACTTTATGCATCGCCGGCTATGCTGGACCTGCTGCTGCACGCTTACGAAGCACATTCTAAAAATAAGAAGACGCTGATATTTAATAACGGAATTTTCGCCTCTAAAGCGGTGTGTAAAATGTTCAACGATGCCGGTTACCCTGCCCGCCACCTTGACAGCGAAACCCCTGCGGCCGAACGTGAGGAAATATTAAAGTGGCTGAAGAAAACCCGCGGTGCTATACTCACCTCTGTATCTATCTTAACAACCGGGTTCGATGAGCCAACCATACAAACCGTAATACTACACCGAGCTACTACTTCATTAACATTATACCACCAGATGATTGGCCGCGGATCGCGAAAGCTGCCGAACAAGAAGAACTTCACCATTATAGACCTGGGCAATAATACAGAACGGTTTGGGGCCTGGAACTCCACCGTTGACTGGCAGTACGTGTTTGACAAGCCCGAAGAGTATTGCGAAAGCATCCACTGCCAAACCAGCCACGATGCGCACAGCATGCCTTCTGAAATGCGATCAAAGTTCCCGAATAGCCTGGAGTTGTCTTTTGACATCCAGACGGCTTACCAGGAGGCAATGGATAGTCATCAAAAAGCAAGCACTGTTATCAACGCCTCTATTCAGCAACACGTTCAGATGTGTGCCGATAATGCCGAGACCATTACCGAAGCACTGACACTGGCCGGCGAACTAGATAAAGAGATTGACTGGCGTGTAAAACAATACGGAAAATGCCTGGGCAAAGTAACCAAGAACTACCTGGAGTGGCTTCGCGACGATTACAAATCTAAATTACAGGTCCTGATACAAAAAGTAATGAGCAAGCGCATGTCGCTTAAGGTTGCGGTATAGCGGCGTTATCGTCGGGTTCATCCATATCGGCTTGGCGGTTTCGTAATTGGCCAGCGTTTTGGCCAGCTGCTGCTTTATTTGCGGCACCGACACCGGCGGCGGCTTGCCCTTCCTGAACTGGAGCCGCCAGTTTGGCGACCCTCGTATAGCCCACTTCGTAGGTATGCATGCATTACAACTCCTGCCCCTAGTAGCCTTTTATCTGCTAAAGAACGTGCGCTTTACGCTACTGTTTGGCGCTGTTTACGCGCTGCTGGCCGTGCTGGTATTAATTCAGACGTTAAACGGGCGGCCATTGGTGCAATAACCTTAACATGCCTTCAAAAAGTGGGTTACTTATTGCATATTTTAATATTAAACATAAAGTACGCAGCTATGGAAGAGAGAAAAACAACAATATTGGTAGTTGGCATCATCGCAGTTATTGTTGCGGTGCTTACTGTAATTCTTCCAGAAATACGCTATAGAAGCAATAAAGCTTTCAATTACAAGAGTTGCACAATTAACTTTAACTATGGTATTGACGGTATGGAAGCCGACGTTTACCGGGTAAATCAAAATCGCTTTGCGCTTTGTTTATGTGATCTGTACCAAAGAAACCCCGATACTGCAACTGCAAACAAGATCGTGCATATTTATAAATTTAACAATTTTGATACTACACGCACTAAAGCAAACTACAGCTTAGACAGTATCATCAAACACAGGTACCAGCAATTCGACACACTCGTGCTTATCGATTAAAGCTTTTACATTTCCTGTTGAGACACACGCGCCACGCGTACGCCAGCGGAGGGGTAAACCGGAAGATTAAGTATATTAGGAACATAAACCGGGAACAACTATTATAATGACATCTTCTCCACAGGTGCAAGATCTTAAGCTACTGCTCAGCGCATTTCGCGATGGGCTTATACGTGGGGTGATATCTAAAGACGAAATTGTAGCGTGGGCTGATCAGCGTATTGAGGAGGCAGATGAACCTGACTATTTTTTAATTGAGATCTCGCTTAGTCGCGACATTAATGGCCTTGTTGAAGTGTTTAACAAGCATGTAGAACCGACGGATGATCCCATAGATATCAGGGCGCTTTTAGGCCACATATACCACACGCAACCTATTTATGATATTAACGAAGTAGAAAATATAGCGGCGTTAGTGGGCAGCCTTTATTCGCCGCTAAAACTAACCGCTTTTGAGAATAGCACCATTTACAATTTTGGTGAATATGTTATCTTTTATTTACCCGATTTAACGCAGCTGCAAGTAGAATTGATAAATTTTCTGTCCATCTATAAAGCATTCACACTTAATAATTACAACCAATGGGCTGATGTTAACGAGCAGGTATTGGAGTTGCTAAAGGAAGAAGAAGCGCGTGCAGAGGAATTGGATGAATTGCATTTCAGAGCCAGGTTAAAAAAAGATAAACGGCTAAAATGGAGGCGGAAGTTGATTGCAGGCGTCATGCTTTTAGTCCTTTTCGGCCTTTGTTTTATCGTGGGTAAAGTAGTTTTTCAAACGAGTAATAATTGGCTTTTGTTAGTTGTTTCAGTTTTGTGCTTTTTTGCCCCGTTGGGACGCCGATTGCTGCAAAAAGAGCGATAGGTAAATCGATCTCCGCTGTCGCAAGTATGCAGCGCAAGACTGTGGGCCGAGTACTTGTGACTTATATTAAATGTCCGAATGGCATCAAATAAAATTAAGCCGTGAAACAAACCACCTAACAACCGCCAAAGTTATAAAGTATAGCTTTCCCTAATCATTAAATTTAAACTTACTGCTCACATCATAACGTAAGTACAATAGACTATCTGCTTATGGTAGTAAAGTACAAAGTTAGACAGGCAAAAGTACGCCACGCCTTGGCCCACGCTGCATACTTGCGCCAGCGGGGGTGTGTGCTACTGATGTGGATAGATATTTTCAATACATTATATGACGGGCTCGAATAGGTAAAGGCTCACCAACACACTTGCTATCAAGAACAACCCTTACCTTACCGAATAGACGATAATTGCCAAAACCAAACATCAAGATTCTGAAGAAAGACTATTATCATTTCTAAAAATTTGGTGAACGAACAATGGGAAGTAATTAGCAGTCATTTCCTGGGAGCATTGGATAAGAGAGAACCTCGCAATATTAGAATCGTATTTGTCCATGTGTTCATCAATTGGTAGGTCTTCAGTCAATGTAGAAGCAATCGCGATAACGTAATGAATATTCTTTTTAAATAACCCCTTAAACTTACTAAGGGTAAGATCATCGAAATTCCGATCGGAACTACTAAGTTTATCATAGAAACGATCTAGAAAACTGCTATCCTTGCCATTAGTCGCTTCTTTCAACCGCCGGGCGGAAATGAGTACTTGATTAGTTAATTCCCGCACCTTCGAGTTAAACCCAGCTTTAACATGACAAAGATAGAGGTTCTTTTTGTCATAGTGTAGGACGTCACAAAGTTCCACGCCATCAACAATCAAGGCGTCACAAACGATATAGCCCTCTTCAGAATCATACAAAAAATTATATTGCCGCTCGTGTGGTAATTGGTCTTTATTCCAGTAAAATTTTAGTATCCCAGATTTTGCGCGATAAAGGCGGAAAATGTGTTGCGCATTGCTAATTAAATCTTTGATAAATTGTTCTTTTACAAAATACCAATTGGCATCAATAAGAAAAACAGGATTGTTTTTAAAAGTAAATTCCGCACTAAAATGGAATAAAAAACTAGAACTCGTAGTAGTCTTATCTCCTTTCATTGCGGCAATATGAACGCCCCAAAGGTATTCGCCAAATTTATATTCATCATTTATTCCAACTCTTGCAACTGCCTGGTCCATCACCCGGCGGAAAATATCCTCACGATTGTTTAATTTATCAAATGGTTTATAACCCTTTTCTTCAGTTTTTTCTTTAAGTACATAAGTCTCTGCTTCATAAAAAAGGTCAATACGGTTAGGATTGCAGAAATCGAAATCAAAACGGTCAGTGACTAAGCGGCTACCATTGTATATGACGGCAAGGTTATTGTAAAGTTTTCGAATTAAAAGTTTACGCAGCTCATAGATCTCTTTATTGTCGGTGATTGGTTTATAGGAGCTTAAATATTCCTGTGGCGGCTGAGTAGCAACAATCGTTAAATCCTCAATTAGTTTATGCAAGCCATCGAAATCGAAGTTTTTCCCAATTTTGAAACCAGCACCAACCGTCAAGTGTAGTCTTTCTCTTTCGTTACTTTTTAGTCGGGCAAAATAAATATCAGTTGATTTACGGCAAAGTTTAACATGAATTTCTTTAGGTAGTTTACCAAATCTGGTGAAGTTAATAATGCGGTATTCGTTGCGGAACTGCTCATTCATACCGATTCGCAGTCCAGTAATTCCTCGCGTTCGAATCGATGTTAATTCATCCAACTCTGGCTCGACAATCCGGTCATAAGCTGTAATACCAAAAGAATGATCTATATAGGGGATAATCAACATAAATGCGCTGCCGCCAACAACAACAAATAGCTGGAATTCGGTCTTAATAAATAGTAACAATGATAATTTCTGCTGCGTAAAATCATTGTCAGCAGTCAGTTCTTCAGGCAAAAATTCTGACCAATCAGAGTTATGCTCACGTGCATTCAGCAAAAAAAGATAATAAGTAAAATTCCCCCGCTGAAAAGTCGATAATTCATTAGGATCAAAAACCTGCTCAAATTGAAATTTGATCCGACCTTTATCAACGATTTTTTTAATGATATCTAGAGTATCTAAGTTCTGTAACTCGTGATGCTCTTTGTTGATTTGGTAAACATTAGGTGTGATAGGCATGCGTGGTTTATAAGCCAAGCTAAAATATGAATATTAAAGTACTTACATAATATTGTTAACTATATAATTCATAATAAGATATGATTTATAAAATAAGACTATATCTTGCTTATTTGACTAGCTCTTGCTACAGTACACGTCCTCACTGGTGGATTATCAATGCCAGTCATGCCCACAGAACCTGCATTGTTTTGCTTGCGGTGTCAGTGCGAGTTTGTTACAGACCGGGCATAGGTTAAAATATACCTTGTCAGGGTTGTCTTTCAGAATACGTTCGGCACAGTTCAATATAAATTGATTATAACCTTTCTCAAGATGATCCAATACAAGAGGATCATCACTTAACCACCCAATTCTTAGATATAAACTTGTTCGCCGGACATCATTTTTATCCTCGAGTTTCAGGGTAGATCTGTGGTGCCTTAATGCTTTCGTCTCCATCAAGGTCAACAACTCGCTATAATGAGTAATAATATACCCGGACTTTTCTATTGTGAGGTTCAGCATTGATAAATATAGAAACAAATATTGTTTCTACTGCTGTGGAAAGGTCACCCGAAGCAGCGGCAGCTAACAGCCGCTATAAACGCCTAACAGGAATTCACTAACTTTTTATATTTTTAAAGAGTTAAACCTATCATAATGTCTGCAGAGCATATTACTCCCAATGGTGCGCAAATCGCCCTAACCCCCGTTTCAAGAAGAAGAAAGTTACTCCCGTGGTGGGTGTTAGTGTTTACGTGGATGTTTTTGATATTCGGCGCGGCAGTGCCCGTATCAATCATATTAGGCATACTAAACTATAAATTTCAACTTTCTTTGCTCGGCATCAGCACTTATGATCCGCTTTCCATAACCGGGGTGTTCCTGGTCATCCTTTTCGCGTTTAAAGCAGTAGTTGCTGTTGGCTTATGGACCGAAAAAACATGGGCAGTTAAAGTTGCCCAGGTGGATGCAGTACTGAGCATTGTTGTGTGCTGTTTCGCCATGATTTATTCCTGGTTTGTACCCCAGGAAGGTGTTCGCCACTTTAGCTTAAGGCTGGAGCTATTGATTATTATCCCCTACTACATTAAAATGCAAAAAATACAGTACGATTGGGAATACTTCGATAATGAACCACTGCCGGAAAGCACCGGTCTCACAGAGCAGTAGTGCTTATCCTTTGGTGCCGCAAGCGTGACGCTCTACCCTCCTGTGCAGATTTCATACAAGCTGTAAGTGATTATTGTAAACAGGTTTTGTGTATCTTAGTATATCATCCACTATCACCATGAAACGCATTCTCCACATTTTACTAATAGCCGGTATATCAGGCCTGTTTGTGTCGTCGGCCCGCGGGCAAAACATCGACACCGCCACCAACAATACGGCTATAAGAAAGCTGGTTAAAAACTATGAGGATGCCTGGAACAGGCACGACCCAAAAGCGCTTGCCGCCAACTACAGCAGCGATGCTACCTGGGTTAATTGGTTTGGGGCATACTACATAGGCAGGCAGGATATTGAAGATCATTACAGAACCACCCATAACGGCTATTTTAAACAGAGCCATTACTACACCCGCGCGGTTGAGGATATACAATACCTGAAACCCGACGTGGCCATTGCCCACGTGCGGACAGGCCTTTCTGACGATACCCGTTACCCGGGGGAAGTATTTGAATTCCGCCGGATGATCGTGCTCATCAAAAAGAACGGCACATGGCTCATCCAGGCCGGCCAGAACGCGAAACTGGAAAAGGGAATAAAATAAATTGACTTTAGAAGTTTAGAGTTTCGGGCGGCAATTGGCTCTCACGTGGTGGTTTGACGTCCGTCGCCAACTTTTAAAAAACAGGCGAAAAACATGTTTTTATAAAAACCTGCTTTATGGACCATCGGCGGGGCAACGGGTTGTTTTCGGCCTCTTAAAAAGTGTGGTTTTTGCAGATTTTGGATCACCATTTTGGCATCCATTTTTCAAAAGTCCAAAAACGCAAGCCCGGAAAGTTGGCACATCGGGGCGCTGGAATTCAGCCTCACCCCTACTGCATATAGGCGAAATGCTGTTTCAAACTGTTTCGCTTTGTTTCGCCTGATTTTGCAACTAGCTATTTATCAGTCACTTAATAAATAAAAGTGTTTCGGGTGTTTCACACTGTTTCACTCCCACCCGAAACACTTTTGTTCAGCAAACGCTATTTCGAAAGCAACTTCTGCAGCCTGGCGTAAGTTTCCATCATCGCGGCCTGGTCAATCAGCGACTTTATCTTCCTCTTACCCAACATGTTCTGTTCGTCGCGCTCGTCTTTCCACACGTGCTCGGCATCATCGATGATAAACTGCAGCTGCTTTTTGTCTTTATCTACCTTGTAAAGTTCTATTACACCACGTACCAAAACGGCGTTAAACCAGTAATTACCAGGCAGTTTACCCTCTCTGAGAAACACCTTTTCTGATGCGGCAGCCACGTTTCGGGCGTCGGTGAGGTACTTTTTGTCTTTGGTAATATTGTACAAAATCACCCCGGATTGCAGCATTGTGCCCGCATTATACGTATAAAACGTCGAATCAATTTTCAGGGAAGGTACCTTCAGCGCGTCGTAATAAACACCTTCAGGAGCCAGCAGGTTCTTTTTTGTCCAGTTGTAAACCTTTATGGCGGTGTCCAGATAGGCTCTATCTTTAGTTGCCTGGTATAAACGCAGGGCAACTATAATCCCCGGCCCGTTTGAGCAGGTATTTTTGCTTTTCAGGTTACCTTCTTCCCAGTAAAAGCCGCCTCCGCCCACCTGGTTGTAGCCAGTCAGCAGGAAACGGTAGATCATTTTAGAAGTTTCCAGGTATTCCTTTTTGTGGGTACGCGCGTACGCATCCATCAGCGCAATGGCTATCCACTCGTTATCATCATAAAAGCGGGGATCTGTTTTCTCTTTTACCACCATGGCCTGGTAAGCCGGCGCTGGTGCCCTATCAGTATAATACTGGTCTATAGCCTTCATTACAGGGGCGATGCACTGCTTTTTAGGTTCCAGTACTTCCATCTCGTTTGCTGCCTGCAGCAATGCTGTTAAAGGCCACAGGAACGAATGATTGCCCTTATTAGTAGCGGCATCGGTGGTTTCCAGGTACAGGTTAGCTTTAGCATCGTACAGCTTGCTATAGATGTTCTTGTTTAATGCTTGTACGCGGGAGTTGTAGTTAGGAGTTTGTGCTATAGCGCTCAAAGCTATTGCACCGCACAGCAGCGCGGTTAACGACAGTTTTTTCATAGATAATGTAGGGTCAAATAAAAAATCTTCCGGGCAAGTTTCACCCGGAAGACCCAATCTCAGTACTTAAAATTTGCCGGCTGCTTTTAACGTGGCTGCGGCCTCCATCGTCGTAACCCCGCTTATTTGCGTGGTTAAGTCTATTGCACCCGAGGGCTTGGTTTTCCAATCCGGACTAACCAGGTAATCGGGCCTGCTGATACCTTTGGCAAATAAAGTTTCGGCATTATATTTTAAAAACTTCGCGTAAGCATCGCGGTCGGTAGATGCAACATCTTCTTTCAGCGTAAGCAGTGTAAGGTATCTTACTAAAATACCTTTAAACAAACCACCGTCGCCCTGACCTTCGCTTTTCAGCAAACCACCGGGTGATATATCAAGGTCTTTAATAGTAGCTGTTGCGGTGCGCACGGCATCAGCAAGGTAAGTGCCGTCGCCTGTTACATTATAAAGCTCCAGCGCGGCGCCTATAAATACGCCCTGGTTGTAGGTGAACTTGTTTTTGCTGATCTGGCCATCATGGTTACCGTTTATACCATCCCATATGATCCCTGATGAAGGATCAACCAAAGTTGTTTTTAACCAGGTATACAGTTCTTTGGCCAGGGTAAGGTCAGCCTGGTTCTTTTGCAGGCGATATAGGCGCGCTGCAAATATTATGGCAGGAGCGTTAGCTGGTGTGTTCTTATAATCCAGCTGTGATTTACGCCAGGCTATACCCCCGCCCTGGTTGCTGTTAACACCGGTTTTAATATCCGTCCACAAGGTGGTTGCGGCAGCAAGGTAATCGGCATCTCCGGTAGCTTCGTAAGCGCGCAGTGTTGACAACGCCAGCCACTCCATGTCGTCGTAGTATTCGTTTTGCAGTTTATTGCCGTTGCTGATCTTTGTACCGTTCAGCAATGATTTCATGCGCTGCTTGTAAACTTCGTTCTTAGTGCGCAGGAATGCATCTGTAAAAACATCCATTGTATGCGCCTGCGGCCAATAGTTATAGTTGGTATTGCCTGCGCTGCTTTGTATAAAGTAGTTACCGTTTGCCGACAGGAAGGTTGCGTAGGTTTTATCTTGTAAAGTATCCGCCGTAGCTGCAAAAGTGTAGTTAATTACTGCGGAGGGCTTATTATCATACAGCGGAAAGGGTTTGTCTTTTAGACAAGATGTAAGCATAACGGGGATAAGGCCCGCTAGCGCTGCTTTTTTTATTCGTTGAGTTATGCAGTTCATAAACTGATGTTTGATGATTAGATGCTTGCAGGCTTAAAATCCTGCAAGCATCTCTAGTAAGCGAATTAGTTACCTGTTACTGTATGCGTGTATTCCGGAACAGTAGTATTAAAGATCACCTTAATGCTTGCCGTTTTGTTGTCAAAGGCGTGGTTGAACTTAAAGGTGTAATCGTACTGAGAGTTGTTTACCGGTTTCATGTAGTAGTATGTAGGCGGCGTGTTAGCGTCTGCAGCGCTGTTATCTGCATTTGCACTACCATAATACTGGGTTGTTGTGCTGCCATCAGCATTTTTGAATGTAAACCTGAATTTGTAGCGCTCATCGCGGCCCCATGATTCCTGGTGGAAAACAATCGATTTGTTGTCTGCACTCCAGGTACCGTTACCTGAATAAGGCAGATCAAACCATATTTTGTTGTCAGCGGAGAACCACAGACCTACAGCAGTTACTTCCGTTACTTTATATGAGGCAACGTTAAAATCAACTTCTATCCTTTCAACTTTAGTAGCGCCTGCGAAATTGGTGTTACCTGCTTCTGTAAGCTTGGTGCCATCGTAAGAATAAGTACCCGGGGTACCTGTTATACGATCAGCAAAATGAAAGCTTCCCTCTTTTAGGGACGTGAAAATTTCAAATTTACCAGGCGCAGTTTGCTTGAATTTTACCGCTTTGCTTAAATCATCGCCACCTTCAGTAGCAGTACCGGTCAGGAACAGCTCAGTAGGCACATCAGTGAAACCAGCAGGGCGCTCTATTTCTATCACGCGGCTTTCTTTAGACGCTACCTCATTAATACCTTTTGATGAAATCACCCTCCAGATTACCTTACCTGATTCCTGTGGCTTAACACCAGAAAGCGTCGCAATCTTGTTCAGGTCGCTAAAAGTTAAGGTAAGTTTGTTGTATAAACCGTTACCGTCAGATGGTACTGAATACAGCGGTTTAGAGAAATCGCCGCCTTCTTTATCAAAAGCAACTTCATAAAGCACCAAGCCATTATCTTCTGCATGAGCTTGCTCCCACTCAAATGCTACCGACCCTGCTGCACCTGACACTATTTTAATGTACTTAGCATTTTCCGGTAAAAACAGATTACTGACTGCAGATACATTAGTGCTGCTTAACGTTTTATCTTTTTTGCAGCCTGTTATTACAAGCATTGCAACTATACCTGCAAGCAGGCTATAAAAAATATTTTTCATGATCTTATTTGATTATAAATTTTTCTACAACTATTATCTAATTACCAACCCGGATTTTGTGAAAGATTGGGGTTAATGGCTCTTTCGTCCCGAGGTACAGGCCACAGGTAGTTTTTGCCGGCATCAAACGTGCGCAGGTTGGCGCGTATGTAACCATTGTCTATGCCAGCGGGTCCAAACTTGGCACCATGTGCCCAACCATTTAGTACGTTTTCTGCAATTTTCCAGCGGCGAATATCAAATATGCGCAGGCCTTCCATAGCAAACTCAACACGGCGCTCATTGCGTATTGTACTGCGTAGCTCTGACTGGTTTGCTGCAGGAAAATTAACTGCAGCGGCATCAGTAAAGCCAGCACGAGTGCGGATAGCCTTCATAGTTCTATCCCATACCCCGGCATCCATTTGGTTAAGCTCGTTCTTAGCTTCAGCATACATCAGTAACACGTCCGCATAGCGGATCAGAATAAGGTTTAAGCCTGAGCCAAAATCAGCTACGTTAGATGTAGGATCGAAATATTTGCGCGTGTAATAACCTGTTGGCGATGATGTTGCACCTGGGGAATACTCGTCAAAGTGAGAAGGATCCGGATCAGTATTCGGCTTGGTGTATATCGTCTTCAGACTGTTATCACGGTTTTTCCACTTATAAAGGTGATATACTACTGTATTGGTTAAGCGTGGGTCGCGGTTTACATAAGGGTTGTTCTCGTCGTAACCAGAACCAGACTCGCCTGGCTTTTTACCGTTAAGCATCAGGTAGCTGTCTACCAATTCTTGCGTTGGCGCTATGGCGTTTAGCCTGCCCCCTACCGAAATTGGTGCCATGTCCCTAAAGTCCGAGTATGACCTGTTACCTGCTGATGGCGGAATGTATTGAAGATCAAACATCACCTCGCTATTGTACTCGTTTTGTGGTAAGAACAATCCTTCGTAAGAGTTGAATAAAGCGTAAGTGCCATTGGTATTGTTACCAATTAGCTTTTCGCATTCGGCAACCACATCGCTCCAGCGGTTGTCATTCAACAACACCCTTGCTTTTAGAGCAATAGCAGCGCCCTTGGTAGCACGGCCGCGGTCGCCTTCTGCCAGCGCGGTGTTTACCGGCAGGGCTGCCGCAGCCTCGTCAAGTTCTTTTAATATGAAGGTCACAACGTCCGCCTTAGGTGTACGTGATATAACCTTAGCTTCTTCTATAGAAAGGTCTTTTTCAACCAAAGGGACATCGCCCCAGAAAGTTTCTAAAATAAAGTAATGCCATGCACGTACAAATCGGGCTTCAGCCTTCATTCTTGCTTTTAAATTGGCGTCCATTGATGTTACCTTATCAACATTCTCCAGGAAAATATTACAGGTTTTTATACCGGAATAATGGTCCCTCCACTCCTGTTTAAAACGGCCCAGTGAAGCATCATAGGTGCCGGCTGCCAAAGATGCAACGCCGTTATTGTCGCCCCGGCCATTGTAAGCATTGTCAGACATTGCCTCTTGTGAAAAGAAGTAGCCACTGTTTGATATTTGCTGATAAGCGCGGTTCAGTACAGTATTGGCTTTCTCTGTTGTTGTCCAGTAGTTGCCGTCTGTAAAGGCGTCGGTGGGCGCTAAATCGAGCTTTTTGCAAGCTGTTGCCGAAAGCAGCAGCAAGGCAACGTATATTTTATTGATATTAAATTTTTTCATGTCTGTAGCGTATTATAAAGTGATATCAATACCAAACCCATAATAAATTGGCAGCGGGTAAGACCGCGCACTGTTGGCACCACCATTTTGAGGTAGGGCAGCATTGCCATTCAATTCAGAAGATTCCGGGTCGATAAACTTCATACCCGAAAACGTAAGTACGTTTTGACCGGTTAGGTAAGTTCTCACCTTTCTCATACCTATCTTTTTAGTGATAGATGACGGGATGGTATAACCTATCTGGATGTTTTTTACCCTGAGGTAAGAGCCATCAAACAGGTACATGTCTGAACCACGGCGGAAGTTATTCTCGTTAGATTGGCTGCCACTTGCGGTAAGGCGAGGGTAACGTGCATTAGGGTTCTGCGGTGTCCAGTAATCAAGTTGGTGCTGGTAAATAACCTGTGAGTAGTTCACGTGGAACGGCTCTACCTGCTCACCTCTTACGAACATACTGCGTTTGCCCACACCTTGTAAAAACAAGTTCAAATCAAATCCTTTTACCACCAGGTTGTAGGTAAAACCAAAGGTTAACCGAGGGAAACCGTTGCCTAGGACAAACTTGTCATTTTCGTCTATAATACCGTCTTTATTAACGTCGACATAGCGATTGTCTCCCGGCTGTACGTTAAGACCTGCAGGCTTTGGGCCATTGGTAATATCATCAAGGTTTTGGAAATAACCGTCGCGTACGAGACCAACGTATGAACCTATCGGCAAGCCAACTTTGTTAATCAGCTGCATTTCGTCGCTAGTACGTATTTGGTCGCCGCCCTCAAGTTTTAACACCTTGTTCTTGGTGTCCCCAACATTGAACGCGAAGCTATGGTTAAACGCACCCGTTTTTACACGGTAGTTAACGTTAAGCTCCCAACCACGATTTTGCACCTCGCCTGCATTGTAATCTGATGCATTAGCGCCGTACACACCCGGTACAACCGGAGGTAACAAGATATCGCGGGTGATCTTATTAAAGTAATCTACACCTACAGTGAGGGCATTTCTGAAGAATGTCAGATCTGCTCCAATGTTGAATGTCGATGCGCGTTCCCAACGGATATTCGGGTTTGCAAACTGAATGTCAATAACGCTTACCTGCCCATTGTTAAAGCTATAATAATCGTTTTGAGAAACCCTGTAATTGTTTAAGAACTGATAGTTACCAACGTTTTGGTTACCTAATATACCGTATGATGCACGCAGCTTTACATCGCCCACCTTATCGCGGTAGTTTTGCATAAAGCTTTCTTCGGTCAGGCGGTAGCCTAAGGTTAATGATGGGAAGAATGCATCACGGTTTTCCGGTGCAAATTTAGATGATGCATCTAACCTGAAATCGGCCTCGCCATAATATTTGTTTTTGTACGAGTATGACGCCCTGCCGAACAACGAGTTAAGGCTGCTTTCCTGCGTATGGCTGTTTGTTCCGGTAGATGATGTTTCGATAACCGTTCCCGTAATAGGTGTACCTAATTCAGGATCGGTAAACTTCAAGCGCAGGTAGTTGCTCTGTGAATTAGTAGACTCATTTGCAACACCAATTAACACATCCACATTATGGTCTTTATTAATGGTTTTGGTGTATTGCGCTAAGAACTGTGAGTTAACGAAAAGGTTCTTATCATTTTCGTCATTTGTGTTTCTATCAGATCCGTAGGTACCCTTAGGTAAAAAGTTAACCTGTATAACACGACCAAATAAATGATTAGACAGTAAACTTCCACCAAATACGCCCTTAATTTTGAGGTCTTTAGTAATACCCAACTCGGCAGTAAGGTTTCCAAAAATATTGTCGTTATCACGCTTGCGGTAACCACCTTTTTCTAAAATGCCCAGCGGATTAAATTCAGCCAGTACATCATTAGTGAGGTAATTGCCCTGTGCATCCTGTATATCGTAGTAGGTTGGCGTTCTGCCGGCATCTACAATTAAGGTACCTGTTCCGAACGAGTGCTCTTTGATCTCGGTACGTGTGTAAGCCAGTATGCTGGTGACTTTTAATCGTCCAAAGTCACTGCTCAGGTTCATGCGGTAGTTATACCTTCTTAAGCCGTAATCAGGACCAACCAGGTTATTACGCTGATCGAGCACACCTGCAGATACCAGGTAGGTTGATTTATCGCTGCCGCCAGATAAGCTTAGGTTGTGATTCTGCTGAACGGCATTTTTTAGTATAGCGTCCAGGAACCATTCTTTATCTCCCTGTTGCTGAAATTGACGTATTTGTGCCGGGCTGTAGATAGGTGTTAAACCTGCATTTACTACAGCCTCGTTACGTAAAATCGCGTTTTCGTAAGCGTGTACTGGCTTATAGCCTACATGCGGCACCTGAACTCCAGCCTGTCCATTGTAAGTAAGTACAGCGCCTGCATTCTTTTTGCCTTTTTTGGTAGTAATTAATATTACACCGTTGGCTGCACGCGAACCGTATATGGCAGCGCTACCCGCATCTTTCAGTACCGACATGCTTTCGATATCATTCGGGTTTAGCAGGTTGAGCGCGCCCGGATCGCTGGCGGTGATACCGTCGATAACTAATAGCGGGCTGTTGTTGCCAAAGGTACTTACACCACGTATGTTGATAGATTGGTAAGCTCCAGGCTCGTTGCTGGTTTGCTGTATAATAAGGTTAGGCGACGTGCCCTGTAAAGCCTGTGTAAGGTTAACAGCAGGTTTACCCTCTATAGCAGCAGAGGTTACCTGGTCTACTGCGCCAATCACGTTTACACGCTTTTGCGTGCCATAACCCACAACCACAACTTCATTTAACGAGCTCTGTGACGGTACCAGCTGAATATTACCAAGTGCAGTTTGCCCGTTTAGCGGTACTTCTTTAGAAGTAAAGCCAATAAAGCTAAAAACCAATGTTCCGTCTACATTTGGAAGGTCTAACACAAAGTTACCGTTAACATCTGTCACGGTACCAATGCCAGTTCCTTTGAGCTTTACGCTTACGCCCGGCAGCGGTGCATTTGCATCATCAACTACCTTACCCTGCACTTTCACGGCGCTTGCATTGCGTGTTGTAGCAGCAAAGGTGGCGGCCTCTGCCCTGTCTGTGATGACTATTACGTCATCAATGATTTTGTAACCCAAATCAAAAGGAGTTAGTACCTCGTCCAGTACCTCTTTGACGGTTTTGTCGGTTACATTTAAATTGACCTTGAACGACGGCTTTAAAATGTTATCTGTGTAAGCAAATTTTACATGTTTATCGGCAGCCATCTTATCCAAAGCATCGGTAAGCTTTAAGTTTTTAAACTTAAGCGTAACCTGTTGCTCCAGAAATTTTTGGCCATACGAGTTGTTTGCAACGGCAGTGAAGCAAGTAAGACAAACAACAAAGCAGGCGAGCGAGGTAAATTTCATTAATATTAATACATAACGAAGCACTCCATTTGGAAATAGAGATATATTCATAGATTTGAATAGATTAAAGTGTTTGAAATTCAAGTGCAGCGTTCTGAATTGGACCTCTGATACGTACACTTAATAATAACCCGGCATTTTAATTACCCTGATTCAATCTCGTTGAACAGGGTTTTTTTATGTATTTATGTCATCATTCGTTTTAATTTAGGTGAACTGATAATTGGTTTTATCTTGTTAATTACAATTGGTTTATTTCTGATCTCAACAACCCTTACCTTTTAGTCTGTAAGTTTCTCCGTGCGCTATGGCTTTCCCTTTAACCAACTTGGAGATTATCTTTAATATATTTTGTAAGGAAACATTCGTAAAATCGGCCGATATAGAACACTTCGTAAGGTTATCATCAGCCGTTATCTTTACATTATACCGGTGGTAAATAGCATTCAGAACTTCAGTAAGAGGCATGTTTTTAACCATAAACTCTCCATCTTTCCAGCCGCTTACCGCAACTACATCTATCCGCCGCGAGGTTACAGTGCTATTGTCTTTTTTGTTTATTAATACTTCCTCTGCAGGAGTCAATAAGACGGTTTTTATGTTGGGTGCTACCACGCCTACTTTGCCTGTTGCCACATCCACTTTCACAAAACTATTCTCCGGATAAGCTTTCACATTAAAGCTGGTGCCGAGCACTTGAGTTTTAATATTGCCTGTATGTACAATGAAAGGTTTTTTAGCATCATGTGCTACTTCAAGAAAAGCTTCGCCTGATAATGTAATTTCCCTCTTGTCACCACGAAACGTTTCCGGATAGCTGAGCTTACTATCACCGTTAAGCCAAACCTTGGTACCATCTGCAAGTGTGAAGTTGGCTACCTGGCCGTTTACTGTTACAAGTTGCTTTTGAGGTATTGGTGACACTACATCCAATATTTGGAGGCGGTGCTTAACGTAGAAAACCGAGAACGATAGCACAGCCATGATAGATGCTGCAGCTATCCACTTACGCCGGCTGATGTTGCGCTTAGCCGGAATCGCGTCGATGCCGTTTAAGACACGGCTATATACCGCGCTGGCATCAAAACCTGCTTCTTTGCCGGCTGCGGGCTCATTGTTGAGTTGCATATGGTCAAAGTATTTATTCACAAGTTTTTCTTGCAAAGCGCGGTCTTTTGCCTGGATTTTTTTTCTTAGAAAAGTAAACTTTCTCATGGTTTATATATGTAAGATGCAATAGAAGAGCCTACCCCCTAAGGAAGTTTAAAATATTTAAGCAGAAGCAAAATGAAAGTGAGCGGCGCTCGGTTTAATTTTCGGTGGCTATTATAATAGCAGCAACAACCATTGGGAGATAGTCGGAAAGGCCGGTGCGCAGGTAACGCAATGCAATGGTCATTTGGTTCTCTACCGTTTTTATAGAAATGTTCAGTCGGGTGGCTATTTCTTTATTGGACAGGTATTCTTTACGACTGAGCGTAAATATTTCGCGGCACCTTTCAGGAAGGCGCTGAACATTATTGTCTAAAATGGAATTGATCTCTCTTTGATGCAGCTTGCTGTCAGCGGCATACCTTTCGGTTAGCATTGCTATGGCAGAAAGATCGAGCGTTGCCTTTTGCATGCGAATGTACATCAGCACCTTATTTTTAACAGCAACTTTAAGATACCATTCTAACGACGAGATATTGAGGGAGTTTCGCTTTGTCCAAAGATCTATAAACAGTTCTTGTACCAGGTCTTCGCACACCACCTTATCTCTAAATAGATTATAGGCAACATGGTATGCCTTGCCCGAATACCTGTTGTACAGCATTTCAAACGCCTTACGGTCGTCCTGCCTTAATGCAGTTAAGAGTGTTGCATCAGGCCACATTTGATATTCCTGTTCCGGAAGCATAAATGAGCGGTAAATGGTTGCTGTAATTGGTAAGGCATAATTACAAAGTATTTTTGAAATAACAAATACCTGCGCGTTTACACAACAATACACATTCTAAAACAAGGCAGGTATAATCAATCCAATAAGCCGACCTGCAATATAACATGGCCATGGCTGTTGAATAATTTCCATAATTGCAGCAGTAATAGCAATCTAAAATAGAACTCTATACGGCGTGAATAGCTGGAAGAACAATTAGCAATGCTGCCATTATTAATTGTAGAACCAGACAACTAAATTTTGATAACTATTCACTAAAGGAACCTAACTACCAAAAAGTTAAAATTTTTGGTAGAGATTAACAAACAAGAGAATTTGCAACAACAATTTTCCTTACAAGTAGAGTTTAGAATCACCCCTGAATAAATAACAAAATTAAAACTGATGTTTTACAGGTGTTTATAACGGCGCTGTAGAAAAAGTTAAACGAACCTTGCGTAATTTGCTATTATTTTAGATATTTGCACCGGAAAAAATATTAATATTTAATCCGCGCCTATAGCTCAGTCGGTTAGAGTAGAAGACTCATAATCTTTTGGTCCCTGGTTCGAGCCCAGGTGGGCGCACAAATCCGACTCTGGCGAGGCGGTAGAACCCCTTAAATCATTGATTTAAGGGGTTTTTTCATTAATTATTCCCTTACCAACCCTTTGTAAAGCCTAAGTTCTCGTTACCTATCCGACTACCTGTTTTTTGTTTTTAACTTAGGTAACACAAACCCATTCAATAAATTGAATTACAGTTTGTTACAGCGATAAAAGTTGTTTTTTAACGCATCTGTATGCTGTATTTGTGTTACCTATTGTGTTACCTAAAAACGGGATGAAGTATGAAACATTTAAAACTTAAAAATTAAATTTTATGCAAACATCACAGTCGTTCGGTATTCATTTTACCACCCGTCCAGACAAAGCGAAAGACGGAAAAGAACCTATTTATGCCTGCGTGACGGTAAACCGTCAGCGCGCTTACATTGCTTTAAAGCAAAACGTTGATCCCAAAAATTGGGATGGCGGCAAAGGTGCCGCCAAAGGGAATAAAGAAGAAGTTAAATCAATTAACAATTACCTGGAGGAAGTTAGACTTGTAATTGGCAATAGCTACAAAGAACTTCAAATTAAAAGGAAAATGTTATCGGCCAAAGCTGTTAAGGATTTATATCTTGGAGAGGAAGCGCAGGTATATTCACTAAGCCGTCTTATAACGTACCACAACGAAACTTCTACCGAAGATCTAAAGTGGAGTACCCTGAAACATTATTATGTCACCCAGCGCTATTTATTGAAATTTCTGGAAACTCAATTTAATGCAACAGATATTTATCTACACCAATTAGATTATAAGTTTGTAAAAGACTTTGAGGTGTTTCTCCGTACACACAAGCCCAAAGATCATCAGCAACCATTGAATAACAACGGGGTGATGAAACATATCATCAGGTTAAAGAAAATGACTAATCTGGCTTTGAATCTACAATGGATTAACAACGATCCTTTTGCCACTTACAAATTGAAAATTTTAAAGGTTAATCGCGAACAATTATCTGAAAAAGAATTAGCAGATATGGAAAAGAAAAAACTGGCAATCGCACGCTTAGATATGGTGCGTGATATGTTTGTTTTTTGTTGCTATACTGGATTATCCTATGTGGATATGATCAATTTAACCCCAGAGCATATTATCGCCGGCAGCGATGGGGAGCGGTGGATCAGGACATGTCGCGAAAAGACACTAATACCGGTTAATGTGCCGCTACTTCCACCAGCGTTGAAGATTTTAGATAAATATGAGGATAATATAAGGTCACTTTCTGATGGACGAGTATTTCCTACAGTATCTAATCAAAAGGTAAATAGTTATTTGAAGGAGATAGCCGATTTATGCAATATCACTAAAAAAGTGACTTTTCATATCGCTCGACACACTTTTGCAACAACCGTCACACTTTCTAATGGTGTCCCCATTGAAACTGTAAGTAAAATATTGGGTCATACAAAAATTACTACAACGCAGATTTACGCAAAAGTTGTCGAACGCAAACTCAAAGAGGATATGGATGCGTTAAAAAATCGCATGGCTTCGTCAACAAAGTAACTTTAAAACATCTTTACACATAGTGATAACATGCTTTAAAGCAGATCGTTGGTTTTTATTATATAAGAACTTCAAGTAATTTATAATTATGGGTTATAAAAAGCTATGATTAGATTGGATAAGTATGACCTTTAAGGTTATATTTATCCTTTCTTTTTATAGCCGATTGAGCGATTTGCGCCTTATTTATGAATTTAATAGAAATTGAAGATAACTTAAATAGTCTAATTGAAAACTTCTCGGAAGATACTTTCATCTATGATTTTTTAACTGCTTACGGCCAGCCAAAATCTTCTATTACACGCTTAAAACTTGGTGGATTAAATTTATCCAAAATAGATGGGGAGATACTCTGGAAAAAGAAGCTCTTTTTCAAAGCGACCAACTCTAATTTGTTACACAATCTGATTGATGATTATGCAAAAGATCAACAAATTCTTAAATTTTCACCGAGATTTATAATTGTTACCGATTATATTACTTTTCTGTCCGTTGATTTAAAAACGAAGGACACATTAGATATAAACTTTCAAGCACTAAATAGTCACTATGATTTCTTTTTACCATTGTCGGGGATAGAAAAACATAGCGCAAAAAAAGAAGCGGTTGCCGATGTAAAGGCTGCAGTCAAAATGGCCAAACTTTATGATGAAATTTTAAAAGACAATCCCATATTATCTAACTTTGAGATTCATGGTTTAAACGTATTTTTATCAAGATTGCTTTTTTGCTATTACGCTGAAGATACCGGAATATTTAAAAAGAATCAGTTTATAAATGCGATCAGCTCACATACTCAGCCAGATGGAAGTGACTTGCAGAGTTATTTGGAAAGATTATTTCATGTTTTAAGTGTAAAGGAAAGAGATAATTTACCAAAATATTTAGAAGAATTTCCCTACGTAAATGGTGGTTTATTTAAGGAGCAACAGCCGATTCCATCTTTTACGAAACATTCGAGGAAAGCAATTATTGATAGCGGATCTCTTAATTGGAGTGCGATAAATCCTGACATATTTGGTTCTATGATTCAGGCGGTAGTTACACCAAGTCATAGAGGTGGTTTGGGAATGCATTATACATCCGTTCCAAACATAATGAAGGTTATTGAACCCTTATTCTTATCCAAATTACATACTGAATTTGAAGAAAACAAGAATCAGCCCTCCAGACTTCACAAGTTGCTTGAAAGGTTGTCTACCATCAAGATTTTTGACCCGGCATGTGGCTCCGGGAATTTTTTAATCATAGCTTATAAAGAACTTAGGTTGTTTGAGATCAAAATATTGAAAAGGTTAGAGCTTCTTCAGTCTTTCGTAAGTGGATTTGAAGAAAAACAACTTTCTCTTATACCTAAAGCTCAATTATCCTTAGCATCTGCATACCAACCGCCATTATTTTCACGAATCCAATTATCACAATTTTATGGAATTGAGCTCGATGATTTTGCGCATGAAATTGCACTATTATCCTTATGGCTTGCGGAACATCAGATGAACACTAAGTTTAAAGAGGTGCTTGGACAAGGTAGCCCATCTTTACCTTTAAAAACTTCTGGAAGAATAATACATGGAAATGCGAATATTCTTGATTGGGAGGCAATTTGTCCTAAAAAAGAAAATGACGAAATCTATATTTTAGGCAACCCGCCATATTTAGGATTTCGCGGGTGGACTGTAGAACAAAAGTCAGATATGGAACTAATATTTAAAGATGTTGGAAACGTATTGCGATTAGATTTTATAGCTTGCTGGTTTAAGCAGGCTTCCGACTATATACTTGGATATAATGCCAGTTTCGCATTTGTTTCTACAAGTTCATTAACACAAGGTGAACAGGTTAGTTTAATTTGGCCTTACATCTTTTCAAAAAAACTTCAAATTTCTTTTGCCTATAAACCGTTTGATTGGGATAACAATGCCAAAGATAAAGCCGGTGTTACTTGCGTTATTTTAGGAATACAAAATGAGAGCTTGTCCAAAAAAGTACTTTTTTCCGAAGATGCATATTCATTGGTTGACTCGATCGGGCCTTATTTAATATCCGGTAACTCAACGATTATCTATCAACGAACAGTTCCGCTGTCAAAATTTCCTGAAATGGCTTTAGGTAGTAGCGGGATTGATGGAGGATTTTTAATGCTGTCAACATCTGAAAGGATTGAATTTATTAAATCTGATTCAAGATCTGAACGATTCATTAAACCTTTCTTAAGTGGTGGTGATTTTTTAAATTCTATAGAGCGATTTTGCTTATGGATTGAAGATGATTCTATCTCCGAAGCCTATGATATAGAACTAATTTCTGAACGTATTGGCAAGTGCAAACAATACAGATTAGGAGCAGGAAGAGACGCGCAGAAAGCTGCATCTGTACCTCATAGATTCTTCTACCGTAAATATAAAAACACTGAATGTATTATTGTTCCAAGGACAAGTTCCGGTAGACGAAATTATCTCCCTTGTGGTTTTCTTGAACCCGGCACTATTGTTAGTAATCAAGCATTCGTGATATACGACCCCGAGGTTTATGTTTTCGCAATACTTTCCTCAAGACTACATTGTTTGTGGATGGAAATTACCAGCGGTAAAATGCGACAGGATTATAGTTATTCAGTTAACCTGACTTTTAACACTATGCCATTTCCCCTTGTAAGTGATACGCAGAAGCAAGAATTAGAAAGTTATGTTTATATCATTCTTGACGAGAGAGAGAAGTATTCTGAAAGAACTTTGGCTCAACTTTATAATCCTGATAGCATGCCTGAATCACTGAAAAGGGCTCATGAGCAACTTGACTTAGCAATTGATCGTTGTTATAGATCAAGGCCATTTGGAAGTGACGATGAGCGTTTAAACTATTTATTTAAGCTTTACGAAAAAATGATATTGGAGGAACAATACAATGCCTGATTTAGTACATGTAACTTACCAGCAGACTGGGCAAAGCTCAAAAACCAATGATTTAGGTATGAGGGAAATGCAACAGAACGCCTATTCTGCACGTGATGCGCAATATATACTCTTAAAAGCACCTCCTGCTTCTGGAAAATCGAGAGCTTTGATGTTTATTGCATTAGATAAACTTCATAATCAAGGCATAAAAAAAGTAATAGTAGCTGTTCCGGAAAAATCTATTGGGGGTTCTTTCAGCACTAATTATTTAAAGCAAAATGGTTTTTTTGCTGATTGGGTACCAAATCCACAATTTAACTTATGTACCCCAGGATCTGATGGAAGTACCAGCAAGGTACAAAGCTTCAAAAACTTTTTAGGCAACAATGAACAAATCCTAATTTGTACTCACGCTACTTTGCGTTTCGCAGTTGAGGAATCGGATGAACTTTTATTCAATGATTGCTTACTTGCAATCGATGAATTTCATCATGTATCAGCAGATACAGATAATCGTTTAGGCGAGTTACTTAGGTCGATTATGCAAAAATCAACCGCTCATATCGTCGCAATGACGGGATCATATTTCAGGGGCGACAGTAACCCAGTTTTACTTCCTGAAGATGAAGCGAAATTTACGAAAGTCACTTATAATTACTACCAACAATTAAATGGATATACACATTTAAAATCATTAGGCATAGGATACCATTTTTATCAAGGACGTTATACATCCGCCATCACAGATATTTTAGATACTACAAAAAAAACAATTGTACATATACCTAATGTAAACTCTGGCGAATCTACCAAAGATAAACATCAGGAGGTGGATACTATTATTGACACAATTGGCGACGTCACTCACATTGACCAAGATTCAGGGATTATACATGTTAGACGAAAGTTAGATTCTAAAATCATAAAGATTGCTGATTTGGTTAACGATAATCCGCGAGATCGTGATCGAGTGGTAAACTATTTGCGAAACATCAAATCAGTTGATGATCTTGACATAATTATCGCATTAGGAATGGCCAAAGAGGGGTTTGATTGGCCTTATTGTGAGCATGCGCTCACAGTTGGATATAGAGGTTCTTTAACTGAAATTATTCAAATAATTGGACGATGCACACGCGACAGTAGTAATAAAGTTCATGCTCAGTTTACCAATTTAATTGCTCAACCTGATGCGGATGATGATCAGGTGAAATTGTCTGTCAACAATATGTTAAAGGCAATAACTGCTTCATTACTGATGGAACAAGTACTGGCACCAACCTTCAAATTCAAAAGTAAATTTGATGTAGAACAAGATACAGAGCCTGGCACTATAAAAATTGATGGCTTTAAAGAACCAACCTCTAAACGTGTGCAAGACATAATTGATTCTGATTTAAACGACCTTAAAGCAGCAATTTTACAGGATGATACCATGCTTAAAGCTATGCCGGGTAACCTTGAACCAGAAGTCATTAATAAGGTTTTAATCCCAAAGATTATTCAAATAAAATATCCTGATTTAACGGATGATGAGATAGAGCAATTGAGGCAACATGTTGTGGTAGATTCGGTAATTAAAAATAGTGAAATTATTGAAACTGGGGACAAGCGATTTATAAGAATGGCTAACAATTTTGTGAATATAGATGATTTGCATATTGATTTAATCGACAGAGTTAACCCTTTTCAAAAAGCATTTGAAATTCTTTCAAAGTCTGTTACAACCCATGTTCTCAAGCTAATTCAGGAAAGTATTGAGGCTACACGCATTTTGGTCACTGAAGAAGAAGCAATTTTAACGTGGGGTAAAATAAAAGAGTTTTATGCCACTTTTAATCGGGAACCGAGTATTGTTTCTATGGACCCACTTGAAAAAAGAATGGCAGAAGTACTCGTATATTTGCGTGACCAAAGACGAAAAATGGCTTGATGGAAAAGAAAAGTTTAAAAGATATTTTTAATGATGACCCGTTTGGATTAACTAATTCCAAGCCACAAGCTACCGTACGCAATGATGATGATAGATTGGTAAGCTCCTTTGAAGAAATAAATGCATTTTTTTTAAAAAATGGTAAAGAACCCGGTTTAAAAGGAGGTGTACAAGAGCGAGCATTATATTCCCGATTGAAAGGTATTAGAGAGAACTCGACTAAAGTTGAAGCACTCAAAGATTTTGACAAGCATGGTTTGCTAAAAGAACCTCAAAAACCAATAACATCAGTCAATGATATATTTAATGACGATAATTTTGGATTACTGACTACAGAGCCTGATAGTATTTTTAACTTAAGAAACGTACCAAAAGACATAAATGTTCCTGACTATATTGCTAAAAGAAAACCTTTAAAGGACTTTACAGAGTTTGAAATACTATTCAAAACTTGTCATTCTGATATTGCAGTTGGCAAGCGAAAATTAACTCAATTTAAGGTCGAACAACAAATCAACACTGGCAATTTTTTTGTGTTAAAAGGAGTTTTACTTTTCATTGCTCACGTTGGTGATACATGGACTGAAGGTGGTAGACTTAATGGAAGGCTACGAGTAATTTTTGAAAACGGAACGGAATCTGACATGCTTCTAAGGTCACTTGCCGCTGAATTATATAAAAACGGAAGGCGAGTAACTGAAACTTATGAAAATCTCTTAGATAGCTTCAATAACATATCTACCGAAGATAAAGCAACTGGTTTCATCTACATATTAAAATCTCAAAGTGAAATCCCAGAGATAAAAGGCATTAAACATTTGTATAAAATCGGCTATTGTACAACAAACGTTGAGGAAAGGGTAAAAAATGCAATTAATGAGGCCACATTTCTTATGGCACCCGTGACGATAATAACAGCGTTTAAATGTTTCAACCTAAATGCTCAAAAATTGGAATTATTATTACATAATTTTTTCGGAGCCTCTTGTCTAAACATTAACATTATCGATAGTACTGGTCGCAAGGTTTCGCCACGAGAGTGGTTTGTAGCTCCACTGGATATTATTGAAAAGGCAGTTCAATTTGTTATAGATGAAAGCATTGTAAATTATAAATATAATCCAGAATCCAAGAGTATTGTCAACAAAAACGATTTGCCTTAAGTGTCTGACATCAATATTCTTCTGATAGGCTATTCGTCTTAAGATCGAATGACTGGTAATAAAGTGGAAGATTAGTATGTTTTCTAAGATGTTCAAAATACTTTTTACCATCAACAGTAATTTTCTTTTCGCTAACAACTATCATTTTTTTTGCTTTTTGATGTTCCGGCCACATAGCATATTCCAGCAATTGTCCTATTGCTTCTCGAATACAAGTCATAAGTGAATTATAACTTTTTATTTCATAAAAGATTAGTCCATCAGCGTCATTAACAACTATATCTACTCGATTCTGACCATAACCTGCCGGATGTTCGGGGTTAACATTTATTGATCCGTATTTTTCTCTTAATTTAAAAGTTAAATTATCGCTGATCGCCCGATGGATGTAAATGATTTCCACAGCTTTCGGCTGGCGAACTGTACTCTTTTTTTTGGGGCTTTTGGGTGTGTTGGTTGGTATAACTGTTGGAGGAACAAATATAAATGGTTTTGTAGGGTCTTGTTCGGGAAGTTTAAAACTGTCCCTCATGTGCAAGAAGGTATATCTATTCACACCATTAATTAAATTATCTTCGGGAATCTCGACATAAGGGTCGTTGATTAGTATGTTCTCAGGTTTAAATCTTATGTTAAAAATATCCAAACCGTCGTATCCCGAAAAACCATTATCATTAGCCCCGCTGATTTTGATTTGATTTTCCATCTCTTCAAGCCAGCCAGCTTTCAGATATTGCTGTTTTATATTATTAGCAAGTTGCGAATCGATCACTTCAATATCGTTGATATTTCCAACCCAATATCTTTGTTTAGATTGTCCATCAAGAGTATAAAGCCATACATCATATTTTTTATAGATATATGCTGACTGGTGTTTTCTGATTGGTTCTAAAAAGGCATAGTGATAACCATCAATCTGTTTACTCATATCGAGAATCCATTCTTCATGCCCATAACCGAATTGTGCTTCGTGAGAATCTTTATCTGCGCTTTTCCCTAAGCGACCCGATGGAAATATGTAACCGTTATCATTCCATGCTAACCTGGCAGCTCTTTTGAAATTTTTAGAGTAATCGAATATTACTTCTATATCTTCAGGACGTTTAAGTTCTAATAAAGTTAATGACCAATTGCCAGCACCTTCACCTGAAGGAACAGGGCCTTTGAAAAGTCGTGGTCTATAATCCCATTTAACTTTAAGTTCCCCAGTACCAATATTATTAACGCTTGCAATTGTGCCAATTGCCATAATTTCTACTGATCTGTTTTTACGGCTTAAAAATCTAATTGCGATACGATCATTAATCTTTGCTTTTTGCAACAGCTTATAAATTTTAGCTCCTTGCCCGGATGAAAGGTCGTGATCGGTGCGCCAATATTCATTCTTAATGAAGTCATCAAACATCGGAATAAGGTTCGGCTCCTTGCCAAAGTAGCTTGCTCCAATAAAAAAACTTGGTTCGTTGCCTCTTTCATTCCACGATTGAAAATAAATTGGGAAACCTAAATCTGCAATAGTTTTGCGATAACCATTGTTACTTTGGAAATCGGTTGTTAGCTTTTGATCCTGTTTGGAGAGAGAAGAACTTGCTAATTCTACTGAATATTTAAAAGGATATTTTTTACCCCCATAGTTTAACCAGTATTCATTGTACTCATTGTCTTTTGGCACACCGTTCTGATCTATTTTAACAAATGCTTCGAGCAGTAATTCCTTAGTAATTGAACTTAGTTTGTTTGGCATAATTATGTGAAAGGTTTCTAAATATAGTAACCTTAGTTTATAAAAAAACACCTACCTCGTACATGAGGTGTGAAAAATATATTTTTCCCTTCCTCACATTTGCTGTGCTAAATTTTAAGCTATGGCAAATTACAATGAAACTCAAAATGACTTTCCGAAAGTTCACCGCGATCAACTGATCACGGTGCAGGACTTGATTGATTTTAAGCAACAATTGATTGTTGATATTAAAAAGCTATTGAAGGAACAGACCGGCCATCCGGGACACCAATGGCTCAAAGCCTTCGAGATTAAAAAGATGCTGCGCCTTTCCGAAAGCAAGCTCCAATATTTCCGTGATAAAGGCCTGATACCTTTCAAAAAATTAGGTGGTATAACTTATTATAACCTGGAAGATATCGAGGCACTCATGAACTCTGGCAAGTTGAACGATCAAATGAAAATGGCATGAAGCGTAAAGCAAAACGGATCGTTCCGGATTTGGATAAAGGGCCGAATAACAGGAATGCAATCTCTTTACGTAGCCATGATGGCTTAGGTACGTCCATGCCGCCGTCGCTTGCCAGTATTGAAATTTACTTTGATCAAAAAGGCTTAATAGAAATTGCGGGCGATTTTTTCACTCAACATGAATTACGGGAGTGGAAAAGTATTACCGGATACCCAATAATTAACTGGAAAGTTTGCGCTGCGGATTGGATTTATGATTACCGGCAGGCAGTGAAGATGCGGTTAAAAAAATCGCCGTTTCACACGGAATCATCTTGAACAGCAAATGCAAATTTCATGACAATTTGACGGTTTTTATTGAATCGGGTTTTGTTTCATCGAATCATGAAGTTGTTAGGTGTATTATTAAAAATTATCAATAAAGCTGGTGCCAAAATCACAGGGTTAATCTCTGAATGTTGAACAACCGATAGAATCTTAAGGGCCAGCAACAAACTAAATTAATCGAACGTCAGGAAGCAAAAGGCAAAGTCCTTCCTGATGCATAATTACAGGTTATTGTATTTACAGCAATATGTAGTTATCGAATTATGCAGATATGGAATGCTGTAATTATAGAAATACATACTTACAGCTTTGTGTATTTACAGCAATCTGCATTTAAAGAATTATGTATTTAACGATTTACAGCATTATGCAATTATAGCATTATGTATTTATAACAATTTAGAATTACATAACATGGGAAAGATCATCACAGTAGCCCACCAAAAAGGGGGCGTTGGAAAAACCACATTGGCAATGAATTTAGCAGTGTGTTTCCAGGATCAACTTAGCGTTGCTTTGGTTGATACAGATTTGCAAGGAAGTCTACTCCAGATCAAGGACGATCTCCCTGGGCTGGCGGTGGTCGGGAAAGACCAATTACAGGACATAAAAAATTTAGGCTATGACCTTATTATAGTTGATACCCCGCCTTACTTGTCGAACAAGCTTCCCGAGCTATTCAGCCTCTCCGATTTTATATTGATTCCAACAAAAGCAGGCTTTTTTGATGTAATGGCTATACGTTCGACTATCGCATTGGTCAACGATGCGCAGGTAAAGAACCCCGACATAAAGGCCGGCATTGTGATGAATATGATCAAACCGCGATCAGGTATTACCAAAGAGGTTAGCGGCCTTTTAGAAGACATGGCAACCCCTGTTTTGGAAACCCTGATACATGATCGGGTAAGTATTGCGAGGTCTTCGATAACTGCCGGAGTTTTACAGGGAAGTGATGCAAAAGCGAAATCAGAAATAACATCCCTGGCAGAAGAGATCGTTAACCGTATCAGTGCATAATTACATAAATACATATTTATGCAGGTTTCAAAACTCTCGTTCAACGAGGTAATTAAATCAGGTTTACAATGACAGATTATAAAGACAAACTGGGTGGCTTAGCGGACAAACTTAAAAAGGACACGCCCAAAACGCCCATTCAGGAAGTTCACCCAATAAAGCAAAGTGCTACAGTTAAAGAGGACGAGGCGCAGCTGAATGTCTGGATTCCAAAGGCGCTTTTGAAGCGCTTGAAATCATACGGAGTAGAATACGATACATCTTTAAAGGACATCAGTATAAATGCTTTAAAATTCTTTTTAGATGCCAAATTGAAGAAATCAATATGATACAGGTCCTAATGGAATACTGGCAGATTGAAGAAGTCAAAAGGGATGAGATTGCCTCTTAATAGCAATCAGCAAGATAAACGTTTGTCGGACAAACGGATCTTGCCCCTACCTTCCGAGGTCAGTCGGGGGGCAGGGTAAAAATCCTCCAGGGTCGGATTTTTTAAAGATTACAGTAATGGAAAATGAAGAAGAAAACAGGGAACGCAAAGTAACCACACGGTTTAAACCGAACGAATTTAAAGTACTGGATACCCGTTTTAAAAAAACACGGTTTTTAAAAATGAGTGAGTATATCAGGTGCGTTCTGCTTGAAAAACCGATCACGGTAAACTACCGTGACAAGTCGATGGATGAAATGCTGGAAGAGTTGGCTTTGCTCAGAAAAGAGTTAAATGCCATCGGCAATAATCTTAACCAGGCTGTACGCCAAATCAATAGTGCGCACGGAAATGCGGATAACCGCCTATGGATAAATTTACTTTCCATTATTGGCAGCAAGGTCGATCCGGCAATCGGTCAGATTAAAGAACGTATGCAAAGTTTTTCAGAATTATGGTCGCAAAAATTAAAACCGGGCGAAGTATCAGCGGTGCAATAAATTATAATGAACATAAAGTAAGGCTGGGTAAAGCGGAGCTGATTTCCGCGCAAGGCTACCTGAAAGACCCGGCCAAATTAACGTTTATGGATAAACTGCAAAGGTTGACTGATCTAACAAATCGGAACGAGCGGACGCTCGTAAATGCGTTGCACGTTTCGTTAAATTTTGCAGTGAGCGAAAACCTGGAGCAAGGCGTACTTCAACAAATTGCCGATGACTATATGGATGGTTTAGGTTTTGGTAAACAGCCTTATTTGGTTTACCAGCATCATGATGCCGGACACCCTCACCTGCATATTGTTACCACTAATATTGAACCGGACGGAAAACGTATCAGTTTTCATTTACTTGCGAACAGGGCCTCCGAAAGTGCCCGAAAACAAGTTGAATTGACTTACAATTTGGTGAAGGCAGAAGACCAGGGCAAGCAGCAAAACGTATTATCTAAGCCATTGCAACAGGTTGATTATGGTAAGTCAGAACTTAAAAGATCAATCACCAATGTAGTGAATGAAATAGTTAAAGCCTACAAATATACCAGCATTCCTGAACTGAACGCCGTACTCAATCAATATAATATTACGGCTGATCGCGGCTCCAAAGATTCAAGAATGTATGAAAAAAACGGCTTGGTTTATTGGGCACTTGATGCAAAAGGAAACAAACTTGGGGTGCCAATCAAGGCCAGCAGCATCTATGGCAAGCCAACTATGAAGGCGCTCGAAGATCGATTTCGATTAAATGAAGTATTGCGAAAACCTCTAAAAGAGCAGGTAAAAACTAAGATTGACAAGGTATTATTAGCACCGGTTTCCAAAAATGCGTTTCAAAAAAAATTAAAAGATGATGGCATTCAGGTCATTTTCCGGCAAAATGAAGAAGGCCGTCTATATGGGATAACGTTCGTAGATCATGGGTCGAAGGCAGTATTTAACGGTAGTGATTTAGGAAAAAATTACAGTGCTGCCACCCTGATAAATTGGTTTAAAAATGAGGAAATTAACTACAATCAAATCGTTTCCAAACCGATAAAGAATGTTAGTCAGGCTTCAAAATTTCCTGACAATATTTCAGGTTCAGTTACAACTTCAGCCGATGGAGATTCATTGTTAAAAATACTATTCAAAGAAGAACAACAAGACATGGCGGCCATAGGAAGGCTGCGACAGAATAAGCGAAAGAAGAAAAGAAAAGGTCATTCACTTTAATATTTAACATTATGCAAACAGGTGAAAACGAGCAAGCCCTAAGAAAGATAATTGACTTTACAAGGCTACTAAGCATTGCTATTTTAATAATACATTTTTATCTAAGCTGCTATACGGCTTTCCAAATTTTAGGCTTGACCAAGCCATTCGTAAATCACATTTTATTGCCGTTATCGAAGATGGTAATTTTTGCTAAAGTACTTTATGCGAAATTAGCAGCGCTAATTCTTTTAATGATTTCGCTGGTTGGCAGCAAAGGAAAAAAGGATGAATCCATAAAGGCCAGCAGGATTTTTATTTATTGCACCATAGGTTCAATAACGTACTTCATCAGTACACTCTTTCTTACAATACATTACCCAGCAACCACAATAGCCATATTGTATATAGGCGTAACAGTCATTGGTTATATGCTAATTCTTTCAGGGGTAAGTCTGCTTTTCAGATTGCTAAAGATCAATTTGGGTAAGGATATTTTCAATAAGGAAAATGAATCGTTCCCGCAGGAGGAAAGATTATTAGAAAATGAATACTCGATCAATTTGCCGGCAATTTATAATCTGAAAGGCAAAAGCCGCAATAGCTGGATAAACATCATCAATCCGTTTAGAGGCACACTAATTGGCGGTAGCCCAGGTTCGGGTAAGTCCTATTTCGTCATCCGTCACATTATTACCCAACATATTCAAAAGGGCTTTACCATGTTGGTTTATGATTTTAAATATGATGATTTAACCAGGATCGTTTACAATGCACTCTTAAAGTACGGCCACTTGTACAAGGTAAAGCCCACTCAATATGTTATCAACCTCGAAAATATTATGCACCGGGCCAACCCCTTAGAACCGCATACGATGATTGATATTACTGATGCAATAGATTCAAGCCGCACGATCATGCTTGGTCTTAACCGTGAATGGATTAAGAAGCAAGGAGATTTCTTCGTGGAATCTCCTATTAACTTTATTACCGCCATTATGTGGTTTTTAAAGAAATATGAAGACGGGCGCTATTGCACATTGCCTCATGTGATCGAATTGGCTCAGGTAGAGTATAAAGACTTATTTGAGGTATTGTTGCAAGAACCTGAAATCGAAGTATTGATCAACCCTTTTGTTTCTGCCTGGCAAAATGAAGCTTACGAACAATTGGAAGGACAAATTGCAAGTGCCAAAATTAGTTTAGCACGATTATCATCGCCACAATTATATTATGTGTTAAGCGGCAACGATTTTTCACTTGATATTAATAATCCTGATGAACCCAAAATTGTATGCCTTGCCAATAATCCACAAAAATCACAGATTTATGGCGCGGTATTATCGCTCTATATCAACCGCATCAATAAGCTTGTCAACCGTAAAAATCAGCAAAAGTGCAGCATGATCTATGATGAGTTCCCCACTATTTACTTTAACGGAATTGATAATTTGATTGCTACAGCCAGATCTAATAAAGTCGCCGTTACCTTAGCCGTTCAGGATTATAGCCAGCTAAAAAAAGACTACGGCCGTGAGCAGGCAGAAGTTATTTTAAATATAGTAGGGAACATTGTTTTTGGGCAGGTAACCGGCGACACGGCAAAACAACTTTCCGAACGATTTGGTAAAATTAACCAGGAAAAGGAAAGCATATCAATTAATAGTCAGGACACCTCAATAAGCAAATCAACGCAATTGGATTACGCAATACCAGCCTCAAAAATTTCAGGGTTATCCTCGGGTGAATTTGTTGGCATGGTGGCTGATGATCCTGATAATAAAATCGAATTGAAAACTTTTCATAATTGTATTCAAAACGATCATGCCGCAATTAAGCGGGAAGAAGCGGCTTATCAACCTATTCCTATGATTAGAGATGTAGATCAGGCAGAAGTGATAATGACTTATCACCAGATAAAAGAAGACGTAAAAAGAATTATTGAAAGCGTTTTAAGCAACATTTCTTAAATAAATTAAATATTTTTCGTAATATTTCATATATAAGAATTAATACAACGTATCCGTTGTGTTAATTTCGTTCGGTTTGCCATTCTTTTATAGTTCCGATGAAAAAGGAACAACTTTTAAAAGACTTAGGTGAACGAATACGCACTGTCCGAAAGGATAAGGGTATTACTCAACTACAGCTTGCCCACTCCATCGGAAAAGACCAGCAATCAATTCAACGTTTAGAAGCAGGAAATATTAACCCCTCATATATTTATCTGCAAGAAATAGCCGAAGGTTTAGACACCACCCTTTTGGATATGCTGAATAAAGAATTGCCTGCAAAAACCTGATTTAAAAACTATTCCTGACTTTTGGAAATGCTACCATGTTGTGGCTAAGCTTTGCTGTGGAACAGGAATTAAACTTGCTGCCTATAGAAATTTATTTATTTTAATACTGTACTAACCTATCTAACCTTATCTATGAGAAATATAACAGAGCGCTTCTACAGCGCTTTAGAAAATCAATTGAACGAAGTTTCAATTAATGGCGATTCATTAGCCGACCAATATAAAACCTCCATCATGCTTTGCAAAAAGGCAATGGCCAAACTTAAAAATTATATCTCCAGTTATAATTTCGAGAATACCGAAGATGAGATAGAATTTTTCAAGGTTGTAAAACCCCAGTTTTACAGCAAGTATATCTACTTTATTAATGTGTATAATTTTTTGATGCAAAAGCCTTTAGGCAGTGAGGAAATTATAAAGGATTACATCAATTATGAATTAACCGATATCAAACGGTTTTTCGACCATAACCATGCTTTCTATCAATATTACCGGTCAGGGTCTTCCCAAATGGATGAAGTTTACTTTACCCGTGGCGGTTTTGACGTTCACGTAGAACTGGAAGATTTTGAAGAGGATGAATTGTATTCGACCAGTCATGATTATAAGCTGTCTAAGATCATAGCCAACGAAAAATACCAGGATTACCTCAATCTCGAACTACAGAAAATTTTAAACCATGATGAGAAGCCGCAGGAAATTGGCATTGAATTACCGCTTACCTGGACTTTTAATAAAACAGATCTTGTTGAATTAATATACGCGTTAGTAGCGTTAGGCGTGTTTAACAATGGCAACTCAGAAATCAAATCAGTAGTCAGCTTTTTTCAAACAGTGTTTCATGTTGATTTAGGTGCCTACTATCATAAATACACAGATATAACCCGGCGCAAAAAGGAACGTACTGCTTTTCTGGATAAACTTAAGCTTGCTTTACTAAGAAGAATTGATGAAAAATTAGATGAGGACAGCGGCCCGCAACAAAGAATGAAATTTGAATAGTTTTTAGTTATTTGATTTACAGATACTTATGTTTTTATAAAATAAAAAAAACACCTACCTCATGTATAAGGTGTGAAATAATATTTTTTGCTACTCCAACCTTTGCTTTCACAATCGCCGCATGGTGTGGTGAGGGTTAAAGCAAAGCATTATGTTGTCCTCTATTTCCTGGCAGCACTATCTCGCAGCCGTTATCATCATTACTATTTCATACTACTTGTATGTTGCTCTTAGGTACTACCAGAAAGAGATAAGTAATCTATTCAATCGCAAACCGCAATCAGCTGATCTGTTTACAGCAATTCAATCGCCTGCCATTTCCGTAATGGGCCAGGCTAAACCGGATAATGGTGTAAGCATTGGCGATACACAAAACTTACCCTTTTCAGAAGTTTTGCCTGATGATCCACATGAGTTAGTTAAGGAATCAACTCACACCACAAGCATTCAAGACGACCCTTCATCAGAACTGGTTTCAGAAGCCGGAAACCTGATTGAAGCGTTTAGGGATGTTGACAACAAGCAGGAGTTTTTAACGCTCGTTGGTATTTTGGTTAGCTCTTATAAAAGGTTTCAGGAGCAAATAGATCTTCCGGCTGCACTAAGCCGCGTGGTAGAAATTTCCAAAGACAAATTAAAATTCACAGTTGCCTTATCCGATTTTAAAAACACCTGGGCTTAGGCAACCTATCCATTAACATTAATTCAGAAATTATGAAATCTCAAAAAACAGACTTCCGTTCAAGGGCGGTAATTTTTTTCAGGCATTTACTGGCAACTGTCACCTTATTGATAATTAGCCTTAGCTTATATGCACAGGATGGCAATTCAGGAATAACAGCAGCAACTACACAGGTTAAAAGTTATTTCAGCACTGGCACAAGCTTAATGTATGCTATCGGTGCCATAGTCGGACTTGTGGGAGCCATCAAAGTATTCAAAAAATGGAACGATGGCGAACACGACACCGGCAAAGTTGCTTCAAGCTGGTTCGGCAGTTGTATCTTTTTGGTAGTAGTTGCCACAGTGTTAAAATCATTCTTTGGGGTATAAAAAACATATCATGGCATTATATCAGATCAACAAGGGCATTAATAAGCCGATTGAATTTAAAGGACTGAAAGCACAGTACATCGGCTATCTGGCAGCTGGGCTTGTACTGTTGCTTATCGGATTTGCTATCATGTATATCGTAGGAGTGCCGGTAATTACTTGCATCATTATTATCTCTGTTTTAGGCAGCGCCCTGTTTTACCAGGTGTTTAAATTAAGTCATAAATACGGTGAACACGGCTTGATGAAAAAAGCAGCCAAAAGGTACTTACCAGATCATTTGAAGTTCACTACACGAAATATCTTTTTACAACTAAAGAAATAATCATGGCATCACACAGCAAAGCAGAACAGGTATTTCCTGTTTACAAGGTGGAGCATAACTGCATGGTTTCCGCAAATGGCGATTTGACCATTGGTTACAGAGTAAACCTGCCCGAAATCTTCACCCTATCAAATGACGAGTATCTTGCTTTCCATGAGGTAATTATTAAAGCATTGAAGCTTCTGCCAAAAAATACTGTATTTCATAAACAGGATTGGTTTATCAATGATCAATATGAAGCTGTCTTTGCTAAAGAAGGCCATCAGCAGGTTAAAACTTTCTTATCTCATTCCAGTGAACGTTATTTTCACGAACGCGAGTTTTTGCACCATCATTGCCATATTTTTATTACTAAAAAACCCGATAAGTTTAAACAGTATTCAAGCGCGGTTAGTTCATTAATGCGTAAACGCATTGTTCCTGCACAAACTACCTGCGATGAATTGTTCAGAGATTTTCAGGATAGCGCCGGCCAGTTTGTAAGGGTGTTGGAGGATAGCGGTCTAATAACCCTTTCACGGCTGAACGATGACGAGTTAGCAGGCACGTTAAATAAGGCCGGTGTTTTGGAGCAGTACTGCTTTTTGCTTAATCAAAACGAAGCGCCGGTATTGAAAGATATTCATATTCAGGATGAGATAAGGATCGGTGATAACCATTGCCAACTTTATACCCTAAGCGATGCGGAAGATCTGCCACCATTATGCGGCCCGAGAATTACCTATGATAAATACAGTACAGATAAAACAAAATTCAGTACCGGCTTTGCTACTCCGATAGGCACTTTATTAAAATGTAATCATTTGTACAACCAGTATATATTTATCGGTGACAGCCTGCAAACGATCAAAAAGCTGGAAGCAAAAAAATTGCGCTTGCAATCTCTTTCCGCTTATTCCCGCGAAAATGCGATTGGCCGTGATGCTACACACGATTTTTTAAATGAAGCTATCAGTCAGCAGCGACTTCCTGTAAAAGCACATTTCAATGTTTTAGCCTGGACGGATAACCCTGCGCTGTTAAAGGATCTTAAAAATAAAGTTAGTTCATCATTGGCTCAAATGGATGCCCAGCCTAAACAGGAAACTGACGGCGCTGCTCAGATCTGGTGGGCTGGATTGCCAGGCAACGAGGCCGCTTTCCCAATGAATGATACATTTGACACTTTTGTTGAGCAGGCTACCTGCTTTTTGAATCTGGAAACAAATTATCAATCAAGCATCAGCCCTTGTGGTATCCGTTTGGGCGACAGATTATCCGGCAAGCCCGTGCATGTTGATATTAGCGATGACCCGATGACTAAGGGAATCACCACCAATCGAAATAAATTTATTTTAGGTCCGTCAGGCAGCGGCAAATCTTTCTTCACTAATCACCTGTTACGCAGTTATTTTGAGCAGGGTTCGCATGTGGTTTTAGTTGATGTTGGACATAGTTACCAAGGGCTTTGTGATTTTGTGGACGGCTATTATTTCACATACACTGAAGATGAGCCAATTAGCTTTAATCCATTTTATATAGCAGACGGTGACCTTTTAGATACTGAAAAAAGGGAAAGCATAAAAGCCATGATTTTAGCGCTATGGAAGAAAGAGGACGAGGGTGTACAACGGTCTGAATACGTGGCGATTTCAGATGCTTTATACCATTACTATGAAAAACTAAAAAGCCATCCTGAAATTTTCCCTTGCTTTGACAGCTTTTACGAATTTCTTAATGGTGAATTTCATGATACCATGAAGCAATCAAAAGTGAAAGATGAACGTTTTGATATAGACAACATGCTATTTGTATTGAAACCATATTATAAAGGTGGTGAATATGCCTACCTGCTGAATGCAAAAGAAAATCTCGACCTTTTGCAAAAGCGTTTTATTGTCTTTGAGTTAGATAATATTAAAGATCATCCAATTTTATTTCCGGTGGTTACGCTTATCATTATGGAAACGTTCGTTTCTAAAATGCGCAAACTGGCTAAAGATACCAGAAAGATGATTCTTATAGAGGAAGCATGGAAAGCGATCGCGCGGGAAGGTATGGCTGAGTACATCAAATATCTTTTTAAAACAGTTCGCAAATATTTCGGTGAGGCATTGGTTGTTACCCAGGACATTGAAGATATTATTAGTTCGCCGGTAGTTAAACAGGCTATCATCAATAATAGTGATTGCAAGATCTTACTTGACCAGCGAAAATATCAGAATGATTTTCCTAAAATTCAACAGCTATTAGGCATAACGGATAAGGAAACGGCGCTCATTATGAGCATGAACCGCAACAATGACGAAAACCTGAAATATAAAGAGGTTTTCATCAGCTTAAATGGCCAGCTATCTAAAGTATATCGCACCGAAGTAAGCCGTGAAGAGTACTGGACTTATACTACAGAATCGTCGGAAAAAGCAAAAGTTCATGCCTACACAAAAAGATTAGGCAGTGTTAAGCTTGCGATAGCCGCCATCGTTAGAGAAGAATTAGAAAAAGCAGCATAAACTAATACCCATAATTATGAAAACATCATTCGTTTTAATAGCAATCATCGCAGTATTTTCATTAAGCTGCAATAACACTACTAAAAGTAATGTAGATATTGAAGGTACATACGTAACGCATTTTCAAAATGAGTTTAATATCACAGATGATAGTTTGATAATTTCATCTACTAAATCTTCAGACAAAACTTACGATGTAGTAAGAAAAACCGGGTTCATTAAAATCAGAAACGGTAAACAACTTGCAAAAGAATTTAAAGTAGCCAAATGGCTATCTTCCTACAATGCAGATAAACAACTCTTGCAAGAAACTTTAGGGCGACAAATCAGCGTTTTGCCAGAAACACATATATTAAAACTTGGTGCATCGGAATACACTAAGTTAAAGTAGTCACTCCTATTTATTGATTTTAAAATTAGCTGGTCAAAAATGGCCGGACAGGGAGGTTATATGAAAAATTTTAAATTCTTAATGGTTGTTATTATGGTCATTATCATGAGTTTAACATCTATTAAATCTGTAAAAGCACAGTTTGTAATTGGCGAAGTAATAAAGCTTACAGTAACCAAAGTAATCAAAGCAATAGACCTTAAAGTACAGCGAATGCAGAATAAAACAATATGGCTGCAAAACGCACAAAAGGTCATTGAAAATCAAATGTCCAGAACAAGGTTGACTGAAATTTCCGGTTGGACAGAGCAGCAAAGGCAATTATACAGCAGTTACTACACAGAATTAGGAAACATCAAAGCCACTATATCTAAATACCAGCGGATAAAGGATATTACTTTAAAACAAGCTGCCCTGGTTAGTGAATATAAAAAAGCCTGGAGCTTGTTCCGGCAGGATAATCATTTCAACCCGCAGGAATTGAATTATATGCAACAGGTCTATACAGGCATATTAGACGCGAGTGTTAAAAATCTGGATGAGATCATGCTTGTTGTTAGCCCCGCAAAAACACAAATGACGGACGAACAGCGCCTGGAATTAATCAACAAGGCCAGTGATCATTTGGATGAAAATTACAATGACCTGCATCAGTTCAATAACCAGGGCATTCAATTAAGCCTGCAACGCAGCAAAGATCTGAGTGATACCCAATCAATTAAAAAGCTTTATGGAATCAATTAATCAAATAAAAACACTGGCAGACGAGATCAGGCGTAAAAGCAGGAAATTATTGGCTTTCACAGTTATGACGGTTGCCGCATCCGTGCTGGCTACTACTGTGAGAGCTCAAACTTTCGCTGAATGGTTCCAACAGAAAAAAACGCAAAAGAAATATCTGTTACAGCAAATTGCTGCACTACAAGTTTACGCCTCATATTACAAGGCGGGTAATAACATTGCCCGTAACGGTTTAGGTTCGATAACCGGATACCTCAAATCAGAAAACGGATTACACTCTACCTTTTACAACAATCTCAATAACGTTAGTCCTGTAGTTAAGAATAATAAACAGGTAAATGATATACTGCAATGGCAGAAAGATATTCTTACCCGCATGAACAGCCTCGACAAAACTGCCAATCTTAACAATGGTGAACGCAAATATATTATACAGGTTAAAGCCGCTTTATTTAAAGATTGTGATCAAGAGATTACCGAGTTACAAAATGTGCTTACCGACAGCAAACTAAAGATGAGTGACGAAGAACGGTTGAAGCATATCGGAGTAATTCATTCCGCTATGCAAAATAATTACCGTTTTGCCTCTGCATTTACTGACCAGGTGAAAGTTTATGCGGTACAGCGTGTTCAGGAAAACAATAATGTGATCTCCGAAAAGAAGATTTACGGGATTCAATAAGCAAAGCCAATTATGAAAAAGCAAATCAAGCAGATCGTAATTATACTGGTATTTTTCTTTTGCCTGGGTACGGCAAAGATTGCCAGCGCGCAGGTTCAGGAAATGCAGCAATTGATTTTAGATATTGAAAAGCTAACCCAATTGAAGGGCATTTTAAGCGACATGAAAATGGGTTACCAGATCTATCAGCAAGGCTATGGCAGCATATCCCAACTTTCCAAGGGTAATTTTGACCTGCATAGTGTTTACCTAAATGGGTTACTATCCATAAACCCAACGGTAAAAAATTATGGTAGAGTAGCCGATATAATTACCCAGCAGGTAAGTTTGGTTAGCGAGTATAAAAGCGCCTATAAGCGATTTCAGCAAAGCGGCTCATTTAGTGCTGGGGAGTTGAACTACATGAATAGCGTATATACCCAGTTGGTTAATCAAAGCCTGCAAAACCTCGACGATCTGACGAATGTACTAACCGCTGGTAAACTGCGTATGTCCGATGATGAACGAATGCGGGCAATTGATCGCATCTACGCCAGCAGTTCAGATAAGCTGCAATTTCTCCGGCACTTCAACCGGCAGGGCGTTTTGCTGAATATCCAGCGCACCAAAGATGCAGGCGATACCCGAACGCTGAAACAGCTCTATGGTATAAATAACTAATCCCAATTTTATGAAAAAGAAGATTTATTTAACCGCAATTTTTGCGGTAACGGGGATAGCTTTTCCTTTATTTTCCAAAGCAGACGGCCTTGCTACTGATATTCAGGGCTTGCAGGGAACTTTAAATGGCGTTTATAACGATATGCTTCCCATGTGCAGCCAACTCATCGGTGTTGGTCGTGCAATAGCAGGATTTGGTGCCTTATGGTATATCGGCAGTCGCGTATGGCGACAAATAGCCAGCGCTGAACCTATAGATTTTTACCCGCTGATGCGGCCATTCGCTTTAGGCTTAGCTATTCTTTTGTTCCCCACAGTTATTGCTATCATCAATGGAATTATGTCGCCTACTGTAAGTGCTACCGGCGGGATGGTGCAAAGTTCTGATGCCGCGATTGCAGCCTTGCTGAAAGCCAAAGAAGCGGCAGTAGAAAAGACAGACACTTGGCAAATGTATGTTGGTGCTGATGGTGATGGCGACAGGGATAAATGGTATAAATATACCCATCCCGAAGATAAGGATGGTAGCGGCGAAGGAATGCTTGCCAGTGTAGGCAATGACGTGAAGTTCGCTATGTCCAAAGCTTCCTATAATTTTCGCAATTCAGTTAAGCAATGGATGTCCGAGGTGCTGCAGGTGCTTTATGAAGCCGCTGCATTATGTATCAATACGATCCGCACATTCTACCTTATCATTCTTGCCATATTAGGGCCTATCGTATTTGGCTTAGCTGTCTTCGACGGTTTTCAGCACACCTTAACAGTGTGGCTGGCAAAATACATCAATGTATTTCTTTGGTTGCCGGTAGCAAATATATTTGGTGCGATCATCGGGAAAGTTCAGGAAAACATGCTGAAGCTCGATATTACCCAGGTTCAAAATGCGGGTGACACTTTCTTTAGCTCAACTGATACCGCTTACCTCATCTTTTTAATTATTGGCATCATCGGTTATTTCACCGTACCAAGCGTAGCTAATTACATAGTAAATGCGGGCGGTGGCAATGGTCTGCTTCAAAAGGTAAACAGCATCGTGAGCAGTACAAGCCAGTCGGTTGTTGGGGCTGCATCAGGCAGCGGTATGTCTGCGGATTCTTTTGGCAATCAAAAGTCCAATACCAGCCAAAGCATGGCCGACAGCGCTGTATCAAAACCATATTTTCAGGACAAAGGCAGCAACCCTAATAACGGACGGGCAAGTAAGATCAATCCGCAGCAAGCCTAATTATTTACCTAAAATTTAAAAAGCATGTTTACACATCTCAAAAACATAGAAACAGCCTTTAAGCACATCAAGCTATTCAGCTATTTTTTAATTGCCGCGTGTACCATTATATCATGTTTTGCACTTTATAAAAGTTACCAGGCAGCGAATATCGCAGGCAGTCACATTTACATTTTAGCTAATGGGAAAGCATTGGAGGCTTTTGCCGCCGACCGGAAAGATAATATTCCCGTTGAGGCCCGTGATCATATTCGGATGTTCCACCATTACTTTTTTACGCTTGATCCTGATGAAAAGGTCATTAATGCAAACATTGGCAAGGCCTTATACCTGGCTGATGAAAGTGCCAAAAATCAATACAACGATTTAAAGGAAAAAAGTTACTACAATAACCTTATTTCCGGCAATATCAGCCAGCAGGTTACCGTGGATAGTATTCAACTCGATATTAACCAATATCCCTACTATTTCAAATGCTTCGCCACACAAAAGCTGATCCGCTCTACATCAACCGCGAACCGCAGCCTGATTACACAGGGTTATTTGCGAAATGTAGCAAGGTCGGACAATAACCCGCATGGTTTTTTAATCCTGCATTGGGAAACTTTAGCTAACAGGGACACTACCATTCAACACTAAAAGCTATGAATTTATCAAACAGTAAAACGTCAGCGCAATTATGCGACAAGGTTGCCGCTTCGTTGGCAAAACAGATAATTGACTTCCAAAATCGTTTTTCAACCTGGCTTAACAGGTGGTTCAATGCTTACACTGTTCGTCAAAAGAAACGAATTGCTATTGCATTCGGACTACTAACGTCAATCATACTTGTCAGTAGTTCATTTTGCAGTTTTTACACGATCCCCAAATTATCACAAAATTATACCTCTGCCCATATCGGGCAGGCATCAGAATTTCCCGATCCCCAATTTATTAAACGTCAATTAACAGATTCATTAACTAAAAAAAAGTAAATCATGAATGCAGTATTAAACAGCGGCCAATTGCCGCAGCATACTCCTGAATTTCTGAAGGAGCGCAAATTTTTAGTCATCATGCCACTGCTTATCATTCCATTTTTAACGATGGCATTTTGGGCATTGGGTGGCGGTAAACAATCCGCTTCAGCCTTTGAAAATTCCAATGCACAGGGATTGAATGCCACATTACCGCAGGCACAGTTTAAGGATCAAAAAGCCCAGGATAAGATGGGCGTTTATCAAACCGTTAAAACGGATTCCGCAAGTTCCGCAAATAGCGGAGTTAGTGAAAGCTTTGTAAAATCAATGGGATTGGATGCCGCAAAAGCCGGGCATATTGATTCTGCTACGCAGCGTTCAACTGCTAATCTTACAGGCGGTCCTACTGTAGCAGATGCTAATGAAGCCAAAATTCAGGCCAAGCTTGCTGCTATTAATCAGCAGATCAGCCAGCCGGAACCCACAAACTACGGCGGCGGTGCAACAGCCCCGCAATCCACTGCCGATGTAAAAAGACTGGAATTAATGATGAAAGCCATGAACGGCAACGGCGGCGGCAACGATCCTGAAATGAAGCAGCTAACCCAAATGCTTCAACAAATAAACGATATACAAAATCCCGGCAATGCTAATAGCAGGCTACGTAATCAGTCGCTAAAAAATCATGGTAGGGTTTACGCTGTTGCCGCAGCCAAAGATGATGACGATGATAATTCCGCACCGGATAAAATACAGGTTAGCTACGCTTCGTACGATGGCGGTGGCAAGTCAAAAAAACGCCGCTCTGCGAATACGGCAGAAACAGCAGGTAATACCATTCAGGCAGTAGTGCATGAAGATCAAACGTTAGTAACCGGCGCGGTTATCAAATTAAGGTTGTTGGATGGTATTTATGTAAATGGCAAGATGATACCTAAAGGCAGCTTTGTTTATGGAACTTGCTCGTTGAACAATGAGCGTTTAGAAGTCAAAATTGCCAGTATTCGTTACCTCAATAACATTTTGCCGGTAGCGCTCGCTGTCTATGATCTTGACGGTATGGAAGGCCTATATGTTCCGGGTTCCATCGGAAGGGATGCCGCAAAAAATGGTGTTGGGGATGCCGTTCAGTCTATGCAACTTATGTCTATGGATCAGTCCGTTGGCACACAAGCCGCCAGTGCGGGCGTTGAAGCCGCTAGAGGGTTATTCAACCACAAGGTAAAACAGATCAAAGTTAAAGTTAAGGCCGGTTACGAAGTCCTCCTAAAGGATAGTAACGACCGTGATAATTAAACTAAATAAGCCATGAAAAAATCATTCTTTATTTTCATTCTTGGTGCCTGGGGAACAGTTTCCTACGCGCAAGATACCGCCTATGTAAGCCGTGATAAAACCACCGCTTTATTCTTTAAATCAGCTGTCAAAATTATCAGCAAATCAACACCCGATTTTGATGTAAATCAAAAGGAAGATGCGCTGATTACTATCAAAGCACTTGATACGGATTTTAAGCCTACACGTATAAATGTGCAGGAAATTAGTACTGCCAAAGTCTATCATATTCCAGTTGAATATTCTTACGGTCGTGCCGGCAGACGTATTGAAATTGACGGAGCAGCACCTATGACTGTAAGGGTCATTAAAACTGCCGATTATAATTATAGCGCAGTCGTTACCCAATTGGCCGAAGGAAAACGTAAAGATGTGATAGATCATGAAAAAACCGGAGGCGTAAAAGCCTGGGTAGATAAACTATCCCTTGCCGGTAACCGGATTTTCTTTAGGCTGGACATTCGCAACAAATCCAATCTGCCTTATGAAATTGATTTTGTCCGGTTTTATATCAGGGATTTGAAGACAGTTGCGCGGATGGCAACTCATGAACAGGAGATAGTGCCATTAATTACAACACTGCGAAAAAAAACTTCAATTGCCCATAAACAGGAGATTGCAAAAATTTTTGGCTTTCACCGTTTTTCGCTTTCTGAAGATCAGGCGCTAAATATTGAATTATACGAGCGTAATGGTAACCGCCACATTTACCTTCAAATCAAACAAAAGGATTTGGACGATTTAAAAACAATCGCCCCTCCAAAGCAGCAACCGGGAAATACTTTAGTAGCTGCCAACACACTTTAATTAACCATTTATTTCATTTTTAATCATTAAGTTATGAACACTCAAAATGCTGAATTTTTGAAAAAAAGCCTGCTAAACCTGGGTTTTGGAGACAAGTTAAATGCTGAATTAGATAAAGAAATGGCCGCTAAAACGCCTGAATTTAAGTTAGGGTTGCAACATGAGTTCAACCAAAAAACGGTTGACTATACCTTGCATTTTAAGGCCGGTGATAACCAGGACATGTACTTCTTTAACAAGTACGATGCAACGATCAACCATAAAGATGATCCTGCCAAGAATATCGACCAGACATTTTTTATCAATAAAGGCAGCGGCATTACCGCTAAGGAAGCTTTTAACCTAATGGAAGGCCGTGCCGTTCACAAACAGCTTTACAATTTAGAAGGGCAAAAATACCAAGCCTGGTTGACGCTTGACGATAAAAATCTTACCGAGAACGGTAACAAAAAGATTAAGCATTACCATGAAAATTATGGCTACGATCTTGAAAAAGTTATCGCCGGAAAAGGTATTAAGGAACTTGATGACCCGAAAGCCAAGGAAGAATTGATGTATTCGTTAAAAAAAGGTAACGCCCAGCAGATAACCATTGGCGGTGAGGATGGCGATAAAAAATATTTTATCGCGGCTAACCCGCAATTCAAAACCGTTGACCTTTACGATCATCAAATGAAGAAAATAAAACGGGAAGAATTGCTGCAGACCGACCAAAAGCCGGTAAGGAACTTAAAACAACGCGAGCAGCAAAAGGAGGATGCTCCTGCAAAAAAGCAGTCGCGTAAAGCTAAAGTCCACGTTTAGTTAAACATGAAAAGGCGGTGCTCAACAGCATCGCCTTTTTTTAGGTATTTATAATTTCTAATGTTTGTAAATCTGCCGTTAAATTATGCATTGGACAAACCAATAGGCCATTCTTTTCTAACATTGCAGTCCCAAAATGAGGGCAAAGTTTACCTTCGCACTTTTTACCTATATAGGATTTATACCAATCTCTGTATTTCCCAACTTTAGGTAGTTGCTTTTCAGTGGGATGTTCTGGAACACGTAACCCAGTATCATGCCGCTCACATTTAACTTTTGTTTTTGCAATAGAAAGGAAGCTATAATTTGAAAAACTTTTAGGAACAATTACAGCAGCCGTATATCCATCCCAGCAATTAAATTGCTGTTTCATTCGCGGTTCCATTTCAAACCTACCATCTATATGATAATGTTCATCGGGAAAATCAAATTGCTTATCTGCGTGAAGATGGTCGAAAACAGGAATGTAATAAATTCGACCGTCGGGAATAGTCATTATTTCCGCACATGGACGCCAATAATATTCACCGATTTGTAATTCCTCGGACATTAAGCTTTAACCGTTTGTAAATCTTGCCAATGGTTAAATTGCAGCTCCTCTGTATCAACAAAGGTTGTATCAATTGCCGCTAATTCAGGATATTGTAATGGTGTTGCTTCGAGTGCCGTTCTATAATTACGGTCTACTGTACAAAATTCCAGTAACTTTGATGGAATTTGCGTTCGGGCTATTTTAGAAAGACGTTCTTCGCTCGGCTTTTCCATTAACCATTCCCAGGCCAAATCCTCTGTTAAGATTGAGGGCATTCTTTTTTTAGAATTATGTATCTGCGACATTACGTTATTGGAATCAGTTATTCCAAAGGCAACTGTATTCACAAACTGCCCCGTTTCAGGGTCAAGCCACTCGTTATATAAACCTGGCAAATAAAAATATTCTTGTTCTTTAAGACCTACCTGATATGGGTATTTAATCATCTCTTTTAGTTCCTGACCCTTTTTGCCAATCTTAGGAATGTGGCGCGATTCGACTATTCCAGTTGACAAAACAAGACACCGACGATTTTTGGCAGCATCGGCCCACATTGACCTTTTGCCATCCTCTTTAGTAAAGAGGTTTTCAGATTTGAAATTGAGCGTAGTGTATTTTGCACGAAATATATTCGCTTCGGATCTTGTCTTCACAAAGCCAGGAACATACCCCCATTCTGCCTGCACAATATCAAAATCTTTACCGTCTTCTGATGGTACCAATATTGCACATGGTGCATAGTTAAAACCGTTGTGTACACCGACATTTAAAAAAGGGTAATTTCTTACCGGCTTTGCCAAACCCTTTAATTCAATATACTCTGCTCTGGTAACACGTTGTCCATTGTAATAACACATAAGCTTAATTTTTTTTATTCCTGATAAATGCGGCAATTAGCTTGCCAACTTCTTCTGCCTCTTCCTGACGGCCTTCGGGAATTGACGTCCAAAACTTTTCGTCTCCAAGCCCTTTGCCAACCGTTACAGTTAAAACTTTCCTGTTATCGGAAAACTGAATATAAAATATCCTCCTGCTCTTTATTTCGGCTTCCGTCACTTTCGAGACGCCGCCCTTATATTGAATCTCAAATGGTGCTTCAACTTCCCTCATTTTGTATAAAATTATAAGTTTTGTGTGAATTAAGAAACTAAATCTGAACCCTGAATAAATGTCCAAATCATAAATTTCTTCTTATTAACCTATTTACTATCAATCTTTTATTCGTAGCAAAAACTGATAAGCAAAATTAATAGAAAAAAGATTTAAAATACTAATATTTTTAGCATTAGTTTTGTAGAGATTCTCATACCGGTTTTGTGGCCGTGATCTATACGCCGTGAACTTGCCGACTGAAATATTAAATTTTATTTAAATTGAATGTAATAGCAACAGACTAACATGAACGCCGACCGCCAAATAATTCACATGGATCAGGATGCATTTTTTGTATCTGTCGAGGTTAGAAAAGACCCTCGTTTGGTAGGCAGGCCGGTAATCATTGGCAGTCTTTCAGACCGTGGCGTAGTGGCATCATGCAGTTATGAAGCACGGAAGTTCGGGGTACACTCCGCTATGCCTGCGAGATTAGCAAAACGCCTTTGTCCGCATGGTATTTGGATAAGGGGCAACATGGACGAATATACCAAAGCCTCACACGAAATTACTGACATCATTCAGGAAATGGTTCCTGTACTTGAAAAGGCAAGTATAGATGAGCATTATATCGACATGAGCGGCATGGATAAGCATTACGGAACGCTCAAATGCGCGAAGGAGATTAGGGCTAAAGTCATCAGAGAAACAGGTTTGCCTATATCTTTTGGTTTGTCCGTCAACAAAACGGTTTCTAAAATGGCTACTAACGAGTGTAAACCCAATGGTGAACTCAGCGTGGCTCAGCCTGGGGTACAGCCGTTCTTAAATCCGTTATCGATTAGAAAAATTCCCGGCTTAGGCGAAAAGACCTTTATCAAATTAAGTGACATGGGTATCAAGCGTATCCATACACTGGCGCAGGTACACCCGGAATATATGACGAGCATTTTAGGGAAAAATGGTATTTGGCTTTTACAAAAAGCTAAAGGCATTGACGATTCTCCTGTTATCCCTTACCATGAAGCAAAAACGATAGGTACACAATCTACATTTAATCAGGACAGTATTGACGTTGAAACCATTAATCACCTGCTTACCTCAATGGTAATGGATCTCGCTTTTGAGTTAAGGCAAAGTAAAAAGCAGTCAGCTTGCATTACTGTTACCGTGCGTTATTCAACATTCGAGACGGTAACCAAGCAGGCAAGAATACCCTATACAGCACTTGACGGAGTTTTAATCGCTAAAACCAAAGAACTGTTTAAGCAACTTTATCAAAAACGCCTTTTAATTCGGTTAGTCGGCGTTCGACTATCTAATCTGGTTAGCGGCTTTGAGCAGATCGATCTTTATTCGGAATCCGAAGAACAATATAGCCTTTGCCAGGCGATGGATAAGATACGCCGACGCTTTGGGCCGGGTTCAATTAAGTTAGCCTCTGGTATAGATTTAAACTTGTAGGTCATGTATTTGAACGTTCACTCACAATACAGCCTTCGCTATGGTACCATGTCAATTCCCAACTTGGTCGAGGAAGCAGCAGCACGCGGAATTACCCAAATGGTCTTAACGGATATCAATAATTCCACAGGTGTCATGGAATTTATGCGTGAATGTGATGAAATCGGAATAAAGCCAATTGCAGGGATAGAATTTCGCCGGGATAAACACCTGCTATACATTGGAATTGCTCAAAATAAAGAGGGCATGCGTGAACTTAATGAATTTTTAAGTGAACACAACCTGGAAAAGAAGCCATTACCCGATAGTGCCCCTGCTTTCAAAAATGCTTTTGTTATTTATCCTTATCGTTACACCGAAGACCTAAAGCAAAATGAATACCTGGGCATTCGGTTTGATGAATTAAATAAGCTTTACGGTAAAGATTTGACTGTGCTGAAAGATAAACTGGTTGCTTTACAGCCAGTATTTGTTTTGGACAAAATTGAATACCGCCTTCATGAATATTTGCGCAGCATTGATTTGAATCTGGTATTGACGATGGTAAAGCCGGAAGATAAATGCACACCAACTGATATGTTTTTGCCCCCTGGCCAAATGGAAGCAAGATATTCACGCTATGCTTTTATACTGGATAATACCCGTAACCTGATGAACCGTTGCACGATGGATTATCCGAAGGGCAGGATAAACCTGAACCGCCGCACATTTACCGGTAATAAGAAGAATGATAAAGAATTGCTGGAAAAATTAGCGATGAGCGGTTTGGAATATCGTTACGGAAAAAGCAATAAAGAAGCGCTTAAAAAAGTTAAGCATGAACTGAAGGTAATTTACGAACTGGATTTTTGCGCCTATTTTTTAATTACATACGATATTATCCGTTATTCATCCTCTCGGGGATACTATCACGTTGGAAGAGGATCGGGCGCTAATAGTATAGTCGCTTATTGTCTCAAAATAACCGATGTTGACCCGATTGAACTTAACCTGTATTTTGAACGCTTTCTGAACGCACAGCGAACCTCGCCGCCGGATTTTGATATAGATTATTCCTGGGATGAACGGGAAGACGTACAGGATTACATTTTCAAACGCTATGGGAGCCATCATACCGCTTTACTTGGCACCATGTCAACCTTCAAAGACCGAAGTATTATCCGGGAGATCGGCAAAGTCATGGGTTTACCGAAATCGGAAATAGACAGTTTTACTGATTCACGCAGAGCGGCTGAAAACCGAAATAATCCAACGTTCAAAAAGATTACCGCTATTTACGAGCGCATGTCAAATATGCCAAATCAGCGCTCCATTCACGCAGGCGGCGTATTGATTACTGAAGAACCTATTACCTATTATACGGCGCTTGATATGCCGCCAAAAGGGATGCCTACAGTTCAATGGGATATGTATGAAGCGGAAAAGATTGGCTTTGACAAGTACGATATCCTAAGTCAGCGGGGTATCGGTCATATTAAAATGGCGGTTAAGCTGATTGAACAAAATCAGCAGCGTAAGATCGATATACACCAAGTCAAGGTGTTTATGAAAGACCCGAAAGTTAACGCGCAGCTTAAAACAGGTGATACAATTGGTTGCTTTTATATTGAATCTCCGGCCATGCGGCAGTTAATACGAAAATTGAATTGTGATAATTATCTCACATTAGTCGCCGCCAGTTCTATCATCCGTCCTGGGGTGGCCAGTTCAGGCATGATGGGCACTTACATAAAATACCATCATGCACCTGATACGGTAAATTATCTCCATCCTGTAATGAAAGAACAATTGGAGGAAACATACGGGGTAATGGTTTATCAGGAAGATGTGATTAAAATATGTATTCACTTCGCGGGTATGGACGGTACAGATGCTGATATTTTAAGGCGGGGAATGAGCGGAAAGTATCGTTCAAAAAAAGAGTTCGAGCGTCTCGTCGAACGTTTTTTTGAAGAAGCAAAAAAATTGGCCCGGCCTGACGACGTAGTAGCCGAAGTTTGGAGGCAGGTATCATCCTTTGCAGGCTACAGTTTCAGTAAAGCACACTCGGCCAGTTTTGCGGTAGAAAGCTATCAGAGTTTGTTTTTAAAAACATATTATCCACGGGAATTTATGGTGGCCGTCCTCAATAATTATGGCGGTTTTTACGCTCGATACCTCTACTTGCATGAACTTAAAAAAGCGGGTGCCACAATACACCTGCCATGCGTTAATAACAGTGACAGCATAGTTAATATCAATGGTATAGATGTTTACTTAGGCTTTGTTGGTGTACATGGACTAAACGAGAAATACATCAATTTAATTCCCGAAGAAAGACGGGAAAACGGATTGTACCAAAACTTGGAAGATTTAATAAAACGGACAGGTGTTGGCTTGGAGCAAGCTATTATATTAATCAGGGTGGGCGCCCTACGTTTTACAGGTAAAAGTAAAAAGGCATTGCTTTGGGAAGTGCATTTGCTTATGGGGGCTAAAGTTAAAGTGACTAATGATGTAGAGTTATTTGCAATAGAGGCAAAAAACTACAGCCTGCCTGTGTTAGTCAATACGGCTTTGGAAGACACCTATCACGAGCTGGAACTTTTAGGTTTTCCGGTTACCATAACCAGTTTTGATTTGCTACAAACTGATTATCGCGGTGAGATATATGCTAACGATCTGATTAACCATTTAGGCCAGTTGGTAAAAATGGTAGGCTGGTATGTCTGTGAAAAAACTGTACAAACGAAAACGGGAAAATTGATGTGGTTCGGTTCATTTCTGGACGTAGAAGGCAACTTCTTTGACACCGTGCATTTCCCAAACACAACGAAAGAATATCCATTTACCGGTGCCGGCTGCTACCTGATTTACGGAAAAGTTGTTGAAGAATATGGCTTTGCCAGTATTGAAGTGTTAAAGTTCGCCAAACTTCCTATTCACATTAACCCTGTTATCGATTAACTATATGGAAAGATTTAAAATTAATTGTGTGATTTCGAACAAGGCGGTTGAAATGCAATTTGACATAAAAAAGATCCCAGGGGAAAAAGGGCCTTGTTATATGGTGTCTATTGACGGACTGTTTCGGGGCTATATCAAAAAGGAAAATTCGGGCAGATTTGCACAATTAATGAATACGGACTTTCCAGAGGAAGACATGCTACTTATCAACGAACAATTAACGCTATTTCACAATCTCAATAAAACGAAATGAAATAAGATCTAAATTTCAGATCATTATATTTACACTATAGATTTTATCATGGGTTATAAATTTTCAGATTTAGCAGACTTGAAAAGGCAATTAAGCGCTCACATGGAGGGCTTTTTTATATTTAATATTCCCGATGGCCGCCATCAAAATATCATAGAGGAATTTTACGCAGTTCAAAAAAAACCTGAAAGTGACAGTTTTGACGAAAAATTATCATACGTTAATTCGACCTTATTAGAGTTCAACACATTCCTTGATAAGCAAGGTAAATATAAATCAGATCGTTTGGACGCCGAAAGACAGGCCTTATTGGAACCGGAACGGACTAAAGTTGCAATCAAAACGTTAACAGAAATGGGCTTTAAAGTTCAGGTTATAAGCAATAATGAAATCAACTTCATTTTTAAAGATTCCGTAGTAAAATATTTCCCTTATTCCGGTTGGGCATCAGGTAAGTCGATTAAAGATGGCCGGGGTTTTCAAAATTTATTGAACCAATTGAAAGCAGGAATTGGTGATGTATAAGCATTTTCCTAAAAATTGACATTGCTGTTGACGTTGTTTTCAGTATATAATCACACAGGTCGATTTCTCATAAAACCCAATGTGTCGTTTATTGTTATAGTTAAAAATCATCTACTAATAACTAAAACTATGGCAACAAGAGGAACAAAAGTGGAAAGGCATTCCGTTTCGGATCAACCACACGAATTAGCTTATGAAGCTAAAAAGGAAGGTACTACAGCAAAAAAAGTAGAAGCTGCAAAAAAATCAGCCGGATCAAATCAGCGCACTGCTGTTGAAAACAAACTAACAGGAAAGAAATAAGCCGAAACAAACTTTTAATAGAAGCCCCGCAAGGGGCTTTGTTGTCTTTGGCTTATGAAGATTGCAACTTACAATATTAACGGAATTAATGGCCGTTTGGAGATTTTGCTGCGCTGGTTAAAAGAAGCGCAGCCCGATATTGTATGCTTGCAGGAATTGAAATCAGAAAACCATAAGTTCCCTGAAAATGCAATCAACAAGGCCGGTTATCAGGCGATATGGCACGGTCAGAAAAGCTGGAACGGTGTGGCCATATTATCCAAAACAGAAATAAGAGAATTAAGAAATGATCTACCTGGCGAGGATGAAGAGTTTACGCACAGCCGTTATATTGAAGCCTTTATCAATGGAATCGTTATAGGTTGCATTTATCTTCCAAATGGCAACCCTTATCCTGGGCCAAAATTTGATTATAAATTACGCTGGTTTGAACGATTAGCAGAACATGCCAGGGATTTAGTAAACCGCGATTTGCCTGTTATTTTAATTGGTGATTACAATGTAATGCCAACCGAGTTAGACACGTATAAACCTGAAAAATATTTAGAAAATGCGTTATTCCGTCCTGAAAGCCGCAAGGCTTACAAAGACCTGGTAGATCAGGGTTGGACAGATGCGATACGAACACTTTACCCTAATGAGCGAATTTATACTTTTTGGGATTACTTGCGTGATGCCTACGGCAGGAACGCTGGTTTGAGGCTTGACCATTTCCTTTTAAATCCGAAAATTGCCCGACGGCTGGCGGCTGCCGAAGTTGACAAAGAAGTTCGTGGCTGGAAAGGTGCAAGTGATCACGCACCTGTATGGATTGAACTGGCCGAAGATTTGCCGGAAAGTAAACTTTTAACTAAAAAAGCTGATTCGCTCGAAACGAAAATCAAAGAAGCCGAAACAGGCAGCACAAAAAATAGTCGTCCTTCAGCAGATCTCGATACGCTGCTAAAAAATGCACCCAAATCAAAAATTCCTACAGAAATAAAACCAATGAAGGCTACTTTGGTAGATGCTCCATTCGATAACCCTGGTTGGATATATGAAATCAAATGGGATGGTTATCGTGCCGTTGCGATCGTGGACAAGGGAAAAGCTAATTTATTTTCCCGAAGTAATCTCCCGTTTGATCAATTCAGCCCGATTAATGACTTGTTGGAAAAATGGAAGTTGAATGCGGTGTTAGACGGCGAAATTGTCGCGCTGAATGAACAGGGGAATGCCAACTTTGGCGCTTTACAAAATTGGCGTAATTCTAAAAATGCTAAGCTGGCTTATTTCGTTTTTGATATTCTTTGGTATGATGGAAATCTCCTAATAGACTTGCCGCTATATCAACGACGTGAAATATTGAAAGCCGTTTTGCCGCCTGATGATGAATTGATCCGCATAAGCCAGGCATTTGAGGTAAACGGTATAGAGTTTTTTGAGTCTGCCAAAAAAATGAAACTGGAAGGCATCATTGCGAAGCGGTCGGACAGTTTATATACCTCTGATGCCCGTTCTCGTGAATGGCTGAAGATCAAGGCCAAGCGCAGACAGGAAGTAGTTATTGCTGGATTTACTAAAAACGAAGGAACGGGTAAATATTTTAGTGCGCTTGCTATCGGCGTTTATGATGGGAAAGGTGTGCTTCGTTATATAGGCAAAGTTGGCACAGGCTTTAACGATACCAAACAAAAGGAAATGATGGCGCAGTTTAAGCCATTAATCACCAACGAAAGCCCTTTTGATGTTGAACCCGATGTAGATGAGCCGTCGCAATTCCGCCCAAGAAGATTAGGCGCTAAAGCAACCTGGTTAAAACCTGAACTGGTTTGTGAGGTGGAATTTGCAGAAATAACGAGCTATGGTAAGGTTCGCCAGGCATCATTTAAAGGTATGCGCAGTGATAAAAAACCGAAAGATGTGGTGATGGAAATTGAAGCCGACACTGATGAAGTAGTTGACCAGATTAATTTACAGGCAGATATTAAAGAAGTTGAAGAACAAAAGGCAGTCCCTTTGGTAAGAAAGGCAACAAAACCTCAATCAACCAAAACTCCCGCAAAGCTTTTGATCACTTCCAAAAAGGAAACGGAAGAAGTAAAAGTTGAAGGTCACCTCCTAAAGCTGACGCATCTTAATAAATTCTACTGGCCGGAGGATAAAGTCACAAAAAGGGATATGTTTAATTATTATCATCAGGTAGCGCCTTTCATGGTGCCTTACCTGAAAGACAGGCCAATGTCTCTCAACCGTTTTCCAGGCGGCATACATGGCGAAAGTTTTTACCAAAAAAATGTAAAGGATAAGGCACCGGAATGGGCTGAAACCATGCCGCATACTAATGGCGAAGGAGTTGATAAAGATTATTTGCTCGGCAACAACGAAGCAACCTTGCTATGGATGGCTTCTTTAGGATGTATTGAAATGAACCCGTGGTTTAGCAGAGTTCAATCGCCGGATAATCCTGATTATTGCATTATTGACCTTGATCCCGATAAACAGCATTTTGACCAGGTTATACAGGCAGCATTGGAGGTAAAAAAGGTTTTAGATGCCATTGATGTTCCGAGCTATCCTAAAACATCGGGTTCTACAGGTATGCACATTTACATACCGCTCGGCGCTCAATATACTTACGACCAAAGCCAGCTATTTGCCAATATCATTGTCAAACTTGTACAAAAGCAAATTCCTGATTTCACCACCCTCGAAAGAATGATTTCCAACCGAAAGGGCAAAATGTATCTTGACTTTTTACAGAACCGTCCTGGTGCTACAATAGCAGGCGTTTATAGTCTACGACCTAAACCAGGCGCCACAGTGTCTATGCCTGTGACATGGGATGAGGTCCGGCCAGGATTGACAATGCGTGATTTTACGATCCACAACGCTATTGACCGCCTAAAAGAAACGGGTGACTTGTTTACCGGTGTTTTAGGTAAAGGTATAGATCTCGCGACCACCGTTAAAAGAGCACAGGAAATTTTTTAAAACAAGTTTGAATCTTAACAAAGATCAAATTAAAAAGCCGCTGATAGTTTTACTGTCAGCGGCTCGGTGTATTTATTACAAATGCTTATTTCTTTTTTGATCCTGCGGTTGATACCGTGGAAGTTGCCGGACGATAAACAACAGGATTAACGCCGTCCCTTATTCTTAATGACGGTGGTGGTGTCGGTTTTACTGCTCCTTGTGCCATTGTTTGATGGGTTTATAATTAAACGTTGTGTTGTGTCTTTATATTTTAAGGTTAAAGTCACCGGTATGCCAGATTCAACTTTAACTTTCTGTACTTTATCCTTCCCTTTACTGATACCAAAATCAATGCCAAACGGAATGATTAACAAACTTAACGAAATTAAAGAATAAATCATGTATTGATGGCATTGAAAACGATGAAAAGTTTTTTCACGGTTATTGATCTGATTATTTGCCGTATTTGTGATCAGTTCTGATGTCAAATATTCTTCAAAATCTTTTTGTGCCGATATAATGATGTTAGCCGGAGTTATGCCTGCCTGGGCGGTATAAAAAGTAATTAGCCCTTGATAATAAGTATTCAGGACATCAGCATCATTCAGGTAAAAATATTCAAGTCCATTTTGCAGGTCGGAAAATGCCCTGACCAGGCGATAAATGGAAACACTCAATAAACCTACAGATACCAGTCCGATAACTGCGAAAACGATAGATAGCGTTAGGTTGTCATCGAAATTAAAGTTTGTGGTCGCATAGAATAAGCCGGCCACTAAAGCGGTCAGAATACCGATAGGCGTAGATAACGAGGAATTGATCTCATTCTTACGCTCCAAAGTTTTATCGTACTGGTCTTTATAAAATGTGTATTGTTCCAAGCTGCTATTTGATGATTTACGGCCTACACAAAATTACGGATAAAGAACCAAAATGGAAAGATGGGTAAATTTACAATCCGTTCAGATTTTGTATATAGATCATGCTGCCCCTTTCAGGCCGGGCTTTACACTCTATCTTTTTTCAAAAGGATGCCGTTGCAATCCCTGTCAGGAAATAAAAGATCCGCTTGCCTGAAAGTCCCGCTCCAGCATTTTTGCTGCGCTGCAAAAGCTTCGCCTTAACTGTAACTACTAATAACTCCTATTAAGCGCATTATTCAGGACTTCACTTGTTTACCCGCTTCATTTTTATTGCGCCGGGAAAAGCGGCGCTTGCCTTCACGCTGCACTTAATTGACTGCTCAAATATCAGATGCTTTCAAGATGCTATTTTTCAAGAAACGGCCTAAAAGAAACTCAAGCTCGGTCAACTTCCACGTACGAACGCATAATGACCTCCGCTTTGCTGCGGTCACCCTTCGGGACTTATAGTTCTCCCGTGAAAGTTCTACGACCGGCTTTTTGAGCTTTCTTTTTTTCCGTTTTTTCTTTTGAAAAATAGCTTTTCAGGGAAAGTCTTCGGGGAAAGAGGGAAACGAAAAAAATAAATTTTTAACCCTTTTAAATCATTTAAAAAATGAAAACAGCAGAAAAAAATGCAACCGCAGTACAAGGTACAGCAGCAAAAAACAACCAAACAGCAAACAGAGTTGAAAACCGCCCAAGCTTAACAGGAAAGGAAGCCAAAGAAGATGAAAACGCTAAAGATCAAACACCTGCCAAAACTCCGCAAGTTGAGGCAACCAAAACTGCCGAGGTTAAGACCGATAGCCCCGCTACAGTGGATAACCAACCCGCTAACGTTGCGCCTTACACCACAGGACAGGGATTAGACGAAGCACCGAAAGCCGAGCCAGCAAAAGCGGAGGAAGCTAAAGCAGAACCCGCAAAAGTTGAAGAAGTGAAAGCCGAACCTAAAAAGTTCGCTTTGAACTTAGAGCAAACGTTAAAATCGGTGGAGGGCTTACACCGCCTAAGCATTCAGCGCATTACCCTTTTATCCCGCATTAAGTTATTGGAAGATTTTGAGGTAAAACTTATCGAGGAGAACGACGAACTGGAAAATAACCCTTATCAGGGTTGCAAGCTAATTATCAAAGATGATAAAGGCCGGGAGTTTGTCACTAACACGCCTAACCTTATCCGCATGGTTTCCCAATTCATTTTCGATGCCTGCCACGAAAAACTGGCCGAAATTGAAGCCAACATCATTTTTCCAAATGCTTAAACAAATTATGCTCCCATCCCGAAAGCTATCGGGATGGTGAGCATTTTTTATGGTTTCACAAAAAAACAGCAATTCCTATGTACGAGCAATTTATAGAACTGACCAACCAAATATTTTGGGAGGGTTACGCCGAAACGTTAGCGAAAGAAAACCCTGCAAGGTTTCAGTTAGAACTAAGCGATTTTATGAATACCTATCAATTTTAACGCAATGGAAGATAAAATCTTTTTACTGGTGAAAGTCACCATAAAAACCACGCATGGCAGCATACACGATGCTATAAAGGAACTGCAAACTGAAACGGTTTTACAGGTGAGCAGCACCCCCAATGTGGAAGTATTACAAACAAAAATTATTGAACTGAATACAAAAAATTAAAGTCATGGCACATCAAATAAATTTCAATCAGAAAACAGGCAAAAACAGCTTTATGAGCGTTAAGGAAAAAGCCTGGCACGGGTTAGGGCAAATTATAGACCGTTATCCAACCAGCAGCGAAGCGATACAGCACGCGGGTTTGGATTACATCGTTGAGAAACGTCCTTTGTTTACTTATGATACTGCAAATCATTTAGGCGAGGGAAGCGACGATATCATGATCCCCGAAATAGAAGTGCCCAATTTCTTTGCAACCGTTCGGGCAGATACCGAGCAGGTTTTAGGAGTAGTCGGCAATGATTACGAAGTGGTACAAAACCGTGATGCGTTTTCGTTCTTTGATGCTATCGTTGGCGGTGGTGATGGGATTTTATACGAGACGGCAGGGGCTTTAGGTAACGGTGAACGGGTTTTTATTACTGCTAAGTTGCCCGATTATATTCGGGTGGGCGTTAAGGACTGGATAGAACAGTATTTGTTTTTAACGACTACGCACGATGGTTTAGGAAGCATTACCGCCGCTTTTACGCCGATCAGGATAGTATGCAACAATACGCTAAACGCAGCTATGAACAATCATTCGGGGGCTATAAAAATACGTCATACCGCCTCCGCCACCGAGCGCTTAAAACAGGCGCATACGCTTATGGGTATCAGCAGATCATTAAGCGGTGAAATGGAAGGCTTATTTAACCAGTGGGCGAAAGTGCGCATTACGGATGCGGAGGTTAAAAAATTGATACAGATCGCAATGGCACCTAACAAAGAGGTTTTAGAAAATTTAGCAGAGGGTAAATTAGACCTGCTATCTACACACTATACCAATATCGTTGATAACGTGTATGAGTATGCTTTAGGAAGCCAGACCCAGCAGATGGACACCACCGCAGGAACAGTATTTGGCGCATATAATAGCGTTACAGGCTATTTTCAGAATGTGCGTAGCTTCAAGAGTGAAGAAGCAAAATTTAAGTCCATTATGGACGGGACAGCCAAACAAAGGGCGCAGACCGCCTTTAATCTTTGCCGTGATTTTGCGGTATCGGGAAGCGAAGCCCTGATCTACAATTAATATTTACAAGGGGGAGCAATCCCCCTTATTTCTAAAACTCCCCGGCGGCGGGCTATCGCCCGCCCGAAGAACGCCCCCTGTTTTCGTATTGTTTGATGATCTTTGGTGAAAACAGGGGGCGCTGATCTTAAGAAGATTTAGTTAAACTCGACAAGGGTATCTCCACCGCAAATTTCATCGAATCGGAATAGAATTTTTCAGTACGCTGCATAGGCTCGCCCTTAACGAGTTTTTTTCCATCTTTAAGGATAAAATGAAATTTGGCTCCGTCAAAAATAAATATCCTGGAAGCTATAAATTCATCCGCCTGCTCCAATTCGTTGAAGTCAGTCCGGCATACGAAAAAACCATCAGGTGATTGATAAAATACTGAATAAGGCAGGTTTTGCATAGCAGTAATATTTGGTAATTGTTAAATAACGTATATTAGAAAACTATTTCAGTCAAGATAACACTTGACTTTGTGATAAGGTTTAGGTTAAAGATCCCGTGCAGCGAGTGTCCGGGATTTTTATTTTACCTCGTCTTTGCTTAGTTTATCTATCCACTTAAGCATTTTATGAATGGCATCAACGTTGCGCACTTATCAAAAATGCTTAACCGTCTTTTGTCATTGTCCGTCATCCCATTAAATTAAATCATTTTTAAAAGAAAAAGGAAAAAAAGAAAGCATAAATATTTGCCCGCGCCCGGAAAAAGGAAACGGAATAAGTCCCGAAGGGTATGGCCTGCTGAAACGAAGCGGCTATATTATGCCGTAGTCTTTTTCGGATATAAACCTGATCAAATACGCGGGCAAAGCTTTGCGGTGCTTTTTTTGATATTTCGCAGCATTTTGTTATTTAGAATTATTCTAATACATTTGCCCTTGAATGAAATACATCGCGTTCATATTCAGTATCTACTTTACGCTGCTGGCATTACTGCCCTGCCAGGACAGAGAAGATATGATCGCCAGCGTGATGCACGTAACCATTCAAAAAAGTCATGCACCGAGTGACGAAAGGGGTCAGGAAACCTGCCCGCCTTTTTGTACCTGTTCATGCTGCTCGACAGCCAGGCATCTAACAGCAACCGTAGCTATCGGCGTTTTTACAAAAACAATCGCCAGTGTATATCCTGATTACAGCACACCCGCCGTCCAGGAACAACCGATCAATATCTGGCAGCCCCCGCAAATAAGCTAATACGAAATTTCTTGATGTTTTCGCCTGCAATCAACTTTGCACGGCTTTTCCGTATTCGTATTCATTTATTACAAATTTATGTTTGACAAGATTATCGCGTTCTCTATCCGGAACAAGGTAACTATCGGGATCATGACACTGGTTTTAATACTGGTGGGCATTTATTCGGCCTACAACCTGCCGGTTGATGCGCAGCCCGATATTACCAATAACCAGGTACAGATCATTACGCAAGCCCCCAGCCTTGGGGCACAGGAAGTAGAGCAGTTCATTACCGCTCCCATAGAATTATCCATGGCCAATATCGCCGGGATCATAGAAAAACGTTCCATATCCCGTTCCGGCATATCCGTGATCACCATTGTATTTAAGGATGATGTGGATATTTATTGGGCAAGGCAGCAGGTCAATTCCCAATTGAAAGAAGCTGAAAACAGTATTCCGGCAGGCCTGGGTGAACCCTCCCTGGCACCGATCACCACCGGGCTTGGTGAAATTTACCAGTATGTGATCCATGCCAAAAAAGGCTATGAAAATAAATACACCGCTACCGACCTACGAACCATACAGGACTGGCTGGTACGTACCCAATTGGCCGGAACCGTTGGACTGGCCGAAGTCAGCGGCTGGGGCGGTTATGTTAAACAATATGAGATCGCCCTGGATAATGATAAGCTGAACTCTTTGGGTATCACTATACCGCAGGTATATGAAGCACTGCAAAAGAACAATGAAAATACCGGCGGCTCCTACATCGAGCAACAGCGCAACGCTTATTTCATCCGTGGCCTGGGACAGGTGCAAAACCTGGACGATATCCGCCGGATAGTGGTCGCCAACACCAAAGGCTCTCCCATATTGGTACGCGATATTGCCACAGTGCAATTCGGCAGCGCGACCCGTTACGGAGCGGTAACCCGCAACGGCGAAGGCGAAGTGGTCGCCGGTGTCGCCCTGATGCTCAAAGGCGAGAACTTTAGTGAAGTGATCAAAAATGTTAAAGAACGGATGGTGCAGATCCAAAAATCCCTGCCGGAAGGTGTGGTGATCGAACCATTCATTGACCGTACCGAACTGGTTGGCCGGGCCATCAATACGGTTAAACGTAATCTTTTGGAAGGCGCATTGATCGTGATATTCGTGTTGGTCCTGCTGCTGGGGAATTTACGAGCAGGTTTAGTTGTGGCTTCGGTTATCCCTTTTGCCATGCTATTCGCTTTTTCCATGATGCGGCTTTTCGGGGTATCAGGTAACCTGATGAGTTTGGGGGCAATAGATTTTGGTTTGATCGTTGACGGCGCGGTGATCATCGTCGAAAGTGTAGTTCATCACATCACCACAGGCAGCTATAAACAAAAAGGTGTAGAAAAGCTGACCACCGCGCAAATGGATGTGGAGGTTCGGGACAGTGCCAGCAAGCTGATGAAATCAGCTGCATTCGGACAGATCATCATACTGATCGTTTACCTGCCTTTGCTATCCCTGGTCGGGATCGAAGGCAAGATGTTCCGGCCAATGGCGCAGACCGTAGCGTTCGCCATTTTGGGCGCGTTTATCCTGTCGCTGACCTATGTGCCCATGGCAAGCGCCCTGTTCCTTAGTAAAAAAACTTCACACAAACGGAATATCTCAGACCGTATCATCGGGTTTTTACAGCGCATTTACCAGCGTTCTTTGATCGGCGTTTTGAAGATCAAAGTGATCACCGTAACCATTGTATTCATCGTGTTTGGTATCGCGATATGGGCGTTCAGCCGGATGGGCGGCGAATTCATCCCTACGCTGGACGAAGGCGACCTGACCGTAGAGATTTCCATGATGCAGGGCACTTCGCTCACCGAAGTGGTCAAAACGTTCGGCAAGGCAGAGAAGCTGTTAAAAGCCCAATTTCCCGAGATCAAACAGGCGGTTACCCGTATCGGCAGTTCCGAAATACCAACCGACCCTATGCCGATGGAAAAGGGCGATATGATGCTGGCCATGAAACCTAAAGGGGAATGGAAGTCCGCAAAGAACAAAGAGGAAATGATCGATAAAATGGAAGATGCGCTGTCAGCTATTCCCGGTATTAACGTCGAAATTTCGCAGCCGATGCAGATGCGTTTTAACGAACTCATGACCGGTATCCGCCAGGATGTAGCGATCAAGATCTATGGGGATGATCTCGATATCTTAGCGGTGCAAGCCGATAAACTTGCTAAACTGATCGCGCCGGTAAAAGGCGTTAGTGAACCCTATATCGAAAAAGTAAGCGGATTGCCGCAGGTACAGGTAGCTTATAACCGGGATAAAATGGCGCAGTACGGTTTAAATATCAGCGATGTGAACATGATCCTGAAAACCGCCTTTGCCGGAAGTGTGACCGGTGTGGTATTTGAAGGCGAAAAGAGGTTTGATATGGTGGTTCGCCTGAACCGTGACCTGCGGGAAAATATATCGGGTGTTGAAAACCTGCTTATTCCGCTGCCTTCGGGTAATAAAGTGCCGTTGAGCCAGGTAGCGGATATCTCTTTTAAAGATGCGCCTGCGCAGGTTTCCCGTGAAGACGGCAAAAGGCGCATTTACGTCGGTTTTAATGTAAAAGATCGTGACGTGGAATCTACCGTAAAAGAAATTCAAGCAAAACTCAACACCGCGCTTAAGTTACCTACAGGATATTACCTCACCTATGGCGGACAATTCCAGAACCTTCAAGCGGCTAAGGCAAGATTGCTGATCGCTGTCCCTGCGGCTTTGCTGTTTATCCTGGTGCTGTTATATGTAACGTTCCGTTCCATAAAAGAAAGCCTGCTGATCTTCACAGCGGTTCCCTTAGCTTCTATGGGCGGTGTGGCGGCATTACTTATTCGCGGGATGCCGTTCAGCATATCCGCAGGTGTGGGTTTTATCGCCTTGTTTGGTGTGGCCGTACTTAACGGTATCGTACTGATCGGTTACTTCAACCAATTAAAAGAAGAAGGTATGTCCAATATTTATGACCGTGTTTTAGAGGGCACCAAGACCAGGCTTCGCCCGGTACTGATGACTGCCTCCGTAGCTTCTTTAGGTTTCCTGCCGATGGCTTTATCGTCAAGTGCAGGTGCAGAAGTTCAAAGGCCGCTGGCTACTGTTGTTATCGGCGGTTTAATAACCGCGACCTTTTTAACGCTGTTTGTGCTGCCATGCCTTTACCTCTTATTCAACCGCAAAGAAGCCGGGAAGATCAAAGTGCCTAAAGCTCTGGCTACACTACTGATGGTGACCGGTTTTGGTATTTTCCAGCAAAACACCGCACAGGCACAAAGCAAGGTGCCGCTAACCTTAGATAGCGCGATCAACCAGGCCCTTAAAAACAACCTGCAGATCCGTTCGGCGGGTTTATCCATCGAGCAGGCCAGGGCATTGCAAAGATCAGGCACGGATATCCCCAAAACTGAATTAATGGTAACACAAGACCCGACCAGCGGCGGTAACATGGATAATGCGATTGGGATCACCCAAAATATTGCCTGGCCCGGCTTGTACAAAAACCAGCGCAAGTTACTGAACCAGCAAACGCTGTTGGCTGAACGCAGCGGACATTTAACACGAGCCGATATTATCCGTCAGGTACGGAGCGCCTGGTATGCTTATCTGCTGAACATGGAAACCCTGCGCATCCTGAATTATCAGGACAGCGTTTACAAAGGCTTCGTAAGAAAAGCGGAGATCAGGTTCAAAACCGGCGAAACCTCTAATTTGGAACTGATCAGCGCAAGGAATAAATACCAGGAAATTGTAGCCCTCAAAATTGGTGCGCAGGCAGATCTGCAAAGCAATGAATTGAGTTTGCAACAATTGCTTAATACTTCCGGGCCGTTGGTTATTGCTGAAAGTAATCTGCCCCTGATATTGAACCTGCCGACGGACACGATCAATGTGGCTAACAACCCGCAGGTGAATGTCGATCTTCAAAACATCGAGGTCGCCAACGCGAGGATCGCCGTTGAAAGATCAAAAGGATTGCCCGATTTGACTTTAGGCTATAACCAGCAATTGGTTATTTCAGGCTTTAATCCTGCGGGCATCAACCGGGACTATTCACCAGGAACGCGAATTGCAGGCATTCAGGTAGGTGTTGCGCTGCCCATATTCAATGGGGCAAACCGTGCGAGGATCAAATCCGAACGGCTTTCCGCCCAGGTAGCGCAGACCAATTACCAGCAGACGCGATCCCAGGTGCGCCTGCAATATGAGCAGGAAGTACAGCAATACCAAAAATTCAAACAGGCGGTTGATTATTACCGTTCAGGCGGTTTAAAACAAGCCGACGAACAGTTACGCATAGCGCAGGTATCGTTCAACCTGGGCGAGATCGGGTATATTGAATATATCCAAAATATGTCCGCAGCAGTACAGGTCAAATTAGCGTACATAGAAGCGGTGAGCCGCTTGAACCAGTCCGCCATTCAAATACAATTTATCAAAGGAGAATAAGCAATGAACATTCAAAAATATAAACTTATCACAGCTGCCTTTTTGATCGGGTTAGCCTTTGCTTCCTGTTCGGGTGATTCCGGTAAAAAGGAAACGGATAGCAAAGAGAACGCAGGCGCGCCGGAAACAGCCAAGAAAAAGGCCGACGGGCTGGAACTGACCGCGGAGCAAATGCAAACGGTTGGCATTGTAACCGGCCCAATCGCGCAAAAAAACCTGGATTCAGTCATTAAAGCTAACGGCCAATTGGCCGTGCCGCCACAAAACAAGGCTGATGTGAGCATCCTTTCAGGCGGTATCATTAACCATATCAGCGTGATCGAAGGCCAGCAGGTCAAGCGCGGGCAGTTACTGGCCACCATTAAGAACCAGGATCTTATTAAGATACAGCAGGATTATCTCGCGGCTAAAAACAATTTTACTTATGTGCAGGCAGAATATAACCGGCAAAAGCAATTGCAGGAAGCCGGTGCAGGCACGGGTAAATCTTTCCAGTCTTCCGAAGCGACCTATCATGCGGAACGCTCCCGGATCACCACTTATGAAAGCCAGCTAAGCCAGTTGGGCATTTCACCCGGCAAAATAGCGGATGGCAATATCGTTTCACAATTCCCTGTTCTTTCACCGATTGGCGGCACCGTTGGCCAGATCACCGCTAATACCGGCGCATTTGTTCAGCCCGGCACTTCTATCATGGAAGTGGTGGACAACTCCAAGATCCACTGTGACCTTACTGTATTTGAGAAAGACCTCATGCACGTTAAAGTCGGTCAAAAAGTGAGTTTCCAGTTGACCAATCAGGAAAATCAACAGATCACCGGAACGATCAATGGTATCAATAAATCGTTTGAAAATGAAAGCAAGGGTGTTACGGTTCATGCGGTCATCAATAACAAGGAGCAAAAGAACCTGATTCCCGGCATGTATGTAACGGCCCTGATCAGTACAGGCAGTAGGCTAACCTCGGCCGTTCCGGTTGATGCCGTTGTGCGTTCGGAAGGCAAGCAGTTTGTTTTTATGGTTTTATCAGAAAAAGCCAATGTTTTCAGGTTCAAAAAAGTGGAGGTATCCACCGGGGTAACAGAATTAGGCTTTATACAGATCAAACCGCTTGAAGAACTGCCATCATCCGTAAAGGTCGCCTTAAAAGGCGCATTCTATTTACAATCAAAAGCAGCCGGTGGCGCAGAGGAAGAATAGCGATGAAAGAACTGGAAAACACATTGCTGGAAAAGCAGATCAACCCAACCGCCATGCGGTTAGTGGTGCTGGATTACCTGCTGAAACAAACCAATGCCGTAAGCCTGACTGATATGGAACTCGGCCTGGAGAAAACCGACCGCGTTACACTGTACCGCAGTGTCAAAACATTTGAAGAACATGGATTGGTACACCGGATAGATGACGGTACCGGCACTACTAAATTTGCGCTCTGCCAGCCGGCTTGTACGGTTGATGGTCACCATGACCTTCACGTACATTTTTACTGTACCAATTGCAGCGAAACCCACTGTTTACCTAAGACGCAAATACCTGAAGTCAAATTGCCGGGCGGTTACGAGCGGCAGGAAACAAGTTTGCTTGTCAAGGGTTTATGCGCTGAATGCAGGAAATAATTTGCACTACGATTGCAGGGCATACCTGCTTAAATTTGAAGTATTGATCATGAATGAAGAAAAATTTGAGGGCTTTGACGATCAGCTGAAAGATCTGCGGCCCGAAGTAAAACAAAAGGCATTGGAACTGGCTGCCGGGTATCATCAGGATGGCCTGCAATCAGGTGTAGCTTTGAAAAAAGCTATTGCAGAAGCTGAACTCTGGTTTTTGGATTCAGAAGGTTAAACCGTTAAATTAAAAAAATGATGCAAAAAGAAAAGAAGAGCGGTATGGCAGAGACAACTCAGCCGGATGCCCCAATAAAAACAGGAGAAGATAAAGCCGAGGTTAACATCATAAAGGATACTGATCGCGAATTAAAATCCGAGGATGATGAGGAAGAAGATGAAACAGTTGACCTGAACAAGCCTGCTGAAGAAGAAAACTGGCTAAGCCATTGGCCGCTGCTTACCGCCTTAGCTATATTGGCCGTCATGCTAACCCTGGAATTTGGGTTTAAATTTCAGCCGGCTTTCCCGATAAATCTCATCATATTTTCCGTGGCATTTCTGCTGGCGGGTTATAATGTATTAGGTATGGCCTGGCGCAAAGCCAGACATTTCGATTTCTTCAACGAATTTTTCCTGATGAGCGTAGCCACTTTGGGGGCATTCAGTATCGGCTCCTATAGTGAAGGCGTAGCGGTTATGGTATTTTATTCTATTGGAGAATGGTTCCAGGATGCAGCAGTAAACAAAGCCAAAAAGAGCATTAAGGCCTTACTGGATATCAGGCCGGATAAAGTAACGGTGATCAGGGACGGCAAAACATTGGTTACTAACCCGAAGGAGATCAAAATTGATGAGATCATCCAGATAAAAGCAGGCGAAAAGGTAGCGCTGGATGGTGAACTTTATTCTGATGAAGCGACTTTCAATACAGCGGCGTTAACCGGCGAAAGCAAACCGGATACCAAGAGAAAAGGTGAAACCGTGCTGGCCGGGATGATCAATTTAGATAAAGTGTCGGAAGTGCAGGTTAAATCACTTTTCAAGGATAGCAAATTGAGTAAGATACTGGAAATGGTGCAGGATGCTACCGCTCGTAAATCCCAAACGCAGTTGTTTATCAGCCGCTTCGCCAAGATCTATACGCCGATTGTTTTTGCGCTTGCCTTGCTGGTTTGTTTTGCACCCTATTTATTTACCGATCCTTATAATTTCCATCAATGGTTTTACCGTGCGCTGGTATTCCTGGTGATCAGCTGCCCTTGCGCCTTGGTGGTATCTATACCGCTTGGTTATTTTGGCGGCATCGGCCTCGCCTCCCGTAACGGTATCCTGTTTAAAGGCTCCAATTTTTTAGATGTGATGACCACCATCAACACGGTTATTATGGATAAAACCGGAACATTGACCAAAGGTGTTTTTAATGTTCAGGAAGTAGTAGCTGAAGGAATTGACCAAAAAGAATTGGTAAGGATCACCGCAGCGCTCGAAAGTAATTCCACCCATCCCATTGCCAAAGCTGTAGTTATTTATGCCGGAGATACTTTGGAAGGGTTGAAAGCAAAAGATGTCGAAGAAGTATCCGGGCATGGCTTAAAGGGCACGGTCGATGGTAAAACGGTTTTAGCGGGAAATACGAAATTGCTTAAGAAATTTAATATCGCCTATCCATCCAAAGTAGATCAACTGGTGGATACGGTTGTTGTCGTCGCTGTTAACGAAAAATATGCCGGGTATCTGACCATCGCTGACGAGATCAAAGAAGATGCTAAACAGGCCATTGAGCAGATGCACAGTTTGAAAATTCAAACCATCATGCTGTCGGGTGATAAACAGGCCGTAGTTGATAAGGTGGCCAAATTATTAGGTATCGATAAAGCCTTCGGTGATCTGCTGCCTGATGGGAAAGTAGAAAAGGTACAGGAGTTTAAAAATGCGGGTAGCCGTATCGCATTTGTGGGGGATGGCGTGAATGATGCCCCGGTGGTAGCGCTGGCTGATGCCGGGATCGCAATGGGTGGTTTAGGCAGCGATGCCACCATCGAAACCGCAGATATTGTTATCCAAAATGATCAGCCCTCCAAGATCACTGCCGCCATTCAAATTGGCAGGATAACTAAGCGGATCGTATGGCAAAACATCACCATCGCGATGGTCGTCAAGGTGATTGTCCTCGTCCTTGGCGCAGGTGGTGTTGCCAATTTATGGGAGGCAGTTATTGCTGATGTCGGCGTTGCGCTTTTAGCGATCCTGAATGCGGTCAGGATACAAAAAATGAAGTTGAAATAGATCATTCATTAAACTGGTTAAGTTATGTTAATCGATACAGATGATGAAGCCTTATTAGGATTGTTGCATAACGATACCACAAGGAACGAAGCTTTTAAACAGGTACTAAACAAGTACCAGGAAAAAATATATTTTTTCCTGCGGAAAGCAGGTTTGGAACATGAGGCTGCGGATGAATTGATACAGGATGTCTTTTTAAAATTCTGGAAATTAACAACGGCAAAACAGGAAAGCGGTACCATACTTATTAAACTTTATCGCCTGTCAGCCGAAAGGCTAAACAAAAGTCATCTGGCGGGTTTGAAGGGCATAACTCAGCAAGAACGTATTATTGTCCTTTTAAAAACGCAGGAAGAGTTTGATTTTCAGGAAACAGCACAAATAACCAATATACCTGTTAAAGAGGTGAGAGACCTTTTTAAAACAGGTATCAGCAAAATAACAGATCAACTTTAAATTAGAAACTCCCCTTTTAAAGAATCTTGCGGGCTCTAAAATAAGGTCACTTTGCGGCTACTTATTTTATTTTTTGTATTTAACACTGCCCTATATCATTTAATACTTTTAAATTCCACGATTCAAAACCGTTTGACTTAATGAAAAAGCTCCTCTTCCTGATTTTACCCATATTGGCATTGTTTAGTTTGTCTTCATCTAACCTCCCTAATACTTCTATCGGAAACGGCCAGCAGCCGCAGGTAAGTGTTGACGGTAAAGGAATTGTAAGGGTTGTATTCGGGGCGGCCGATCAGATGTTTTGCGCCACTTCGACCGATCATGGCACATCTTTTGGCAAACCGCTGTTGGTTGCCAAACTTCCGGAAATGCACCTGGGGATGTCGAGGAGCCCACAGTTCGCCAGCTCTAAGCATTACTCGGTGATCACTGCGATGGACAAAACCGGAAATATTCACTGGTATCAGCTCAATCATGCTACTGCCAAATGGAAATATATGGGTATGGTTAATGACCTGAAAGGTTCAGCGCCCGAGGGGCTGATGAATATCGCTGCGGACGATAAGGATAATTTCTATGCGGTTTGGCTGGATACCAGGACTGGCAAGCAGAATCAGATCTATTTTTCATCTTTGAAAGATAATACGCAAAAGTGGTCAAAAAACATCATGGCTTATCAGTCACCCGACCAGCATGTATGTGAATGTTGCAGGCCAAGCATTGCCGTTAAAGGAACAAGTGTCGCGCTGATGTTCAGGAACTGGTTGAATGGTTCAAGAGACCTTTACGTAACCCGCTCATCCGATCAGGGAAAAACTTTTTCTCCGGCAATCAAGATGGGAATGGGCACCTGGAAACTGAACGGCTGCCCGATGGATGGCGGCGGCCTGCGTATTAGCCCGTCAAATGCTGTACAGACTGTATGGCAGCGCAAGGGAGATATCTATTACGCCACTCCGGGTGATCCTGAAACTTATGTAGCAGCAGGGCGAACATGCAGCATCGCCGGCAACGGCACAAATCCATTGATCACCTACCAAACCGGTGATACCCTGAATGTTGTTAAATTCCCTCTAAAAACCTCAAAGATGATCGGTATCGGTGGCTTTTTAAAAGCGGCCCAGCTTAATGCCTACACCAGTTTCTTTGTTTGGGAACAGGACAAGCAAATCAAATATTTGAAAATGTAGTCTTCTTAAACTTTACGGAAATATGCATGATTATATTGATTTCCCCAGAGGCATACGATTTTTTCCGGTTTGTCGGCGAAGAACTCATCATAAGCTAATTTGACACCGGGGTTAATATCAAGCCCTTCCGCTCCCTTTTCTGCATCGAAATAGTCCATCATGATACAAACAGCATTTTTAGACATCCGAGGATAAATGCTTTCAAAACAATGCAGCATCACCGCCTTATGCTCCATTTTATCCCCGCCGAAACCGCAGTCGATATGTACAAAAGCAATTTCTGAAGGCAATTCATCTGGTAAGGTCGTTTTAAAATCTCCTTTATGAACAAATGGCTGTTTTAATTTTGCTTTGTTAAAATTTGACTTAAGTTCATCTTCAACGCTTCCCTTCACCGTGAATGTGGCAAAAAAACTATCATAGAGATGTAATTGCTTTTCAGAACCATTAAGCTCTATCACCTTCTCAAAAATAAGCGCGCATTGCCCTGTAAAACAGCCCAATTCAACCACATCCCCCGGAACTCCGTTGAAAATAACTGAATCCAGTAAATGGTAGTAGTTAATGCCCTGCTCGGGGATATTCATATCTATGTTGGTGTCCAGTTGTTTAACCTGATACCCTGTACGCATGAATCGCAAGCCTTTATTTACAAACTCAATTAACGCGGAGCGTTTTTTTTCATTTACGGCATAAGGTTTTTTAACAAGGAAATAATTGTCCATAAATTAAAGGTTTAAATAGTGTGTTTAGACATTAGTTTATACTATCAACTAATATTCAATGATAAGGATTTTGTTTTAATAAATCCAGAAACGCAACGCTACGTTATTCTATAAATCTTAGACAGAATCCTGTAATTTTCAAAGCCGGAACCGGAGGTAAATTTGTGCAGTTAAACAAAAGATATGCCAGCACTACATTTACATACCCTTACTTTTCCTGTTACCGGCATGACCTGTGCGGCATGTGCCGCCAGTGTTGAATCGATGATCGGCGCTCAAAAAGGCGTTGAAAAGGCTGAGGTAAATTATGCTACCCAATCGGTGAAGGTTGCCTTTCATCCCGAAATTGTTCAGCCCGCCGCTTTACAGCAATCCGTTCAATCGGTAGGTTATGACCTGATCATTGATACGGTGAAAGGTAAAGAAATACAAACGGAAGCGCAGCAAAGTCATTACCAGCAGTTAAAGAGAAATATTACCTGGGCCACTATTTTAACGATTCCCGTGGTACTGATCGGAATGGTTTTTATGAATATGCCGTTTGCCAATTATATCATGATGGCACTAACCGCCCCCGTGCTTTTTGTTGCCGGGAAAAGCTTTTTTCTCGGCGCTTTTAAGCAAGGCAAACATGGCCGTGCTAATATGGATACGCTGGTGGCCATGAGTACGGGCATTGCCTTTCTATTCAGTGTTTTTAATACGATCTACCCTGAGTTCTGGCACCGTCAGGGATTGCACCCGCATGTTTATTTTGAAGCGGCTTCTGTCGTGATCGTCTTTATCATGCTTGGGAAGCTGTTAGAAGAAAAAGCAAAATCAAATACTTCATCTGCGATCAGGAAATTAATAGGGCTGCAACCTAAAACTGTACTACTGATTACCGCGCAGGGAGAAATTGAAACCGCCATTGCTGATGTGCAGATCGGCGACCAAGTGTTAGTTCGTCCGGGGGACAAGATTCCCGTTGACGGATTAGTCTACCAAGGCAATTCCTTTGTGGATGAAAGCATGATCAGCGGTGAACCTGTCGCGGTAGAGAAAAAGACAGGCGATCCCGTTTTTGCGGGTACATTGAACCAAAAAGGGAGTTTCCGTTTCAAAGCGGAAAAGGTTGGAAGCGATACTATGCTGGCCCAGATCATCCAATTGGTGCAAGATGCGCAAGGCTCTAAAGCACCCGTACAAAAATTAGTAGACAAGATAGCGGGAATTTTTGTGCCTGTTGTGATCCTAATTGCCCTATTAAGCTTAAGTGCCTGGCTGATATTTGGCGGGCAACATGCCTTAACACAAGGCTTACTGGCTATGGTTACAGTATTGGTTATCGCCTGTCCATGCGCATTAGGGCTTGCTACGCCTACAGCTATTATGGTGGGCATTGGCAAGGGTGCCGAAAACGGTATTTTAATCAAAGATGCGGAAGGGCTGGAATTGGGCCATAAAGTAGATACGGTCGTATTGGATAAGACCGGAACGATCACCCAGGGAAAACCCGCAGTTACGGACCTGCATTGGGCAAAGTCCCTTCCCGGCAGTCAAAGTCAATTACATGCTTTATTTTTGGCGATAGAACAACAATCAGAACATCCTTTGGCGGATGCCCTCGTAGCTTACCTAAAACCCGGCAATGAAGCTTTAGTGAAAGTAAGCGCATTTAATAGTTTAACCGGACGCGGTGTTGAGGCAATCTTTGACGGACAAATTTATTTTGCCGGAAGCCATAGGCTGATTGCAGAAAAGAACATAGTTATACCGCAAGAGTTAAACGACCCTGTCAATGCCTATTTAAACCAGGCAAAAACGGTCATCTACTTTGCCAGTCAAACACAGGTACTGGCCATTGCGGCTATCAATGACCCGATTAAAACAGGTTCGGCAGCAGCCGTCAGTCAGTTGAAAAAACAAGGGATTTCGGTTTATATGTTAACCGGGGACAATGCCCAAACCGCAGCCGCTATCGCCAGGGAAGCGGGTATCGCCCATTTTCAGGCGGATACCATGCCAACAGATAAAGCAAATTTTGTTAAAAAACTACAGGCTGAAGGCAAGATCGTAGCGATGATCGGTGACGGAATTAACGACAGCCAGGCCTTAGCGCAGGCTGATGTCAGTATAGCCATGGGCAAGGGTTCAGATATCGCGATGGATGTAGCTAAGATTACCCTGGTTTCCTCAGACCTGCAGCAGGTACCCAAAGCATTAAGACTTTCTAAACTGACGGTCCGCACCATCCGTCAAAACCTGTTCTGGGCATTTATTTACAACTTGATCGGCATCCCCATCGCGGCTGGTATATTATATCCCTTCAATGGCTTTTTACTAAATCCGATGATCGCTGGCGCGGCGATGGCTTTAAGTTCGGTATCGGTGGTCAGCAACAGCCTGAGACTGAAATTTTCAAAACTTAATCTTTAATTTAAAAATCAAAAAACATGGAAACTTTAAAATTCAAAACCAATATCAAATGTGGTGGATGTGTTGCAACGGTTACACCAGCACTTAATACACTGGAGGGTGTTAGCAAATGGGATGTAGATACCACGAACCCGGATAAGATCCTTACTGTGCAATCCGGCGACGGACTAACAGCAAGCGAGGTTATCAGCGCTTTAAAAATCAAAGGCTATCATGCTGAAAAAATTTAACCGTATTTTTGCTTATGTAACCTCATGATATTACATATTAAAAATATGGTTTGTGACCGCTGCATTATGGTGGTCAGGCAGCAGTTGCAAAATATCGGGCTGAACGTTGGCGAAGTGAGCTTAGGCACCGCTACTGTTCAGCCCGAACCGGATAGCGATCAATTGAGCCAGATCTCATCACAGCTTAAATTACTCGGCTTTGAATTACTGGACAATCAAAAAGATCAAATGGTAGAGCGAATCAAACGCCTCATCATCGAAAAGGTTCATCATAGTGACCTTGCTGACACCCATTTGAATTTTTCTCAATACCTGTCTGATGGCCTGCGCAAGGATTACGCTTATCTCAGCCGGATGTTTTCTGAAGCAGAAGATACAACTATCGAAAAATTCATTATTCAGCAGAAGATCGAAAAGGTAAAAGAGTTGCTGGAATATGGACAACTGAATTTAAACGAGATCACCTGGAAGATGGGTTATAGCAGCAGTGCTCATTTATCTGCCCAATTTAAAGCCGTCACCGGATTAACGCCCAGTCAATTCAAAGCTTCTGAAAAAATGGGTAGAAAAGCTATCGATAAAATTTAAGCGATACCGAAACAAAGGCATTATTGAAAGGGTTAGTTTATAAAGACTTAACTATGGAAAAGGGGAACTACAAAACATTTGCTTTGATGCTGATATTGTCATTTGTTATCATGTATGGCGTTATGTTTTTGAATGTCGATCAGGCCGATCATGTTTATTTAAGTATGACGCGCTTTTATATGACGCTAATGATGGTAGCCGCTATGGCCTTATTGATGTTAGCAATGATGCGAATGATGTATAAGAACCGCAAACTGAATGTGGTTATCATTTTATCCAGTACGGCGGCCTTTGTTCTTTCACTTGTAGGCGTGCGAACCCAAACATTTGTTGGTGATGTTCAATACATGAAAGGGATGATTCCGCACCATTCGATCGCTATTATGACCAGTAAGCATGCAAATATTAAAGATCCAGAGGTAAGAGAACTTGCTGACGGTATCATTAAAACGCAGGAAAAAGAGATTGCGCAGATGAAAGCTATTTTAGCAAGAATGAAAAAATAGTTGCAGATACGTATTCGCTTCAGATTCCACAATAGGGTATAAATTTAAAACGTAATTATGTAAAACAATTTGACAACCTGTTGTTTAACTTTGTAGTTGAAAATGAAAAGTAAAGCACTTTTATTATTATTTATATTCCTGCTAAATACGGTTACCGGATTTGCATGTGCTTTACGTATGTCTATCCATGAGCATGATGAAGCGACAGAACACCACCACGATGGAAACGGAGGTAAGGAACAACATCATGACGAAACAACTGAACACCATCACGAAGCTGGTGAGCGAGAAATAAAGGCTACTGTTAGTGATCAGTTACCGCTGTACAACCAAACGTCGATAGCTCAAAATGACCATTGTTGCAAGGATGCGGTCAATAGCTTTAATACATTAGCTAAAGTAACTCCCCAATCAGCTCAAATTATCTTACTGGCTCCCTTTACTTTTATAGGGGCTTATTATCAATTCTTTTTAAAGCCCGTAACAGTTAGTCAATCGACCCGATTGGCGTTAGTTGACGGGCGACGACGGCCTCCTCCATATCCTATTCGCGTCGCGTTACAAAGTTTTCAGATTTGATTAATTGATAGAACATCAGCACTACATGGCCTCGCCATGTGCCAATTTTTTCTATTACGTTAATTAATTAAATCATGAAAAAAATATTTTTATTGGTTGCGTTGATCGCAACTGCTTCTACACAACTGCTTTTTTCGCAGGATACAAAATCAACTGCACTTACCACTTTAGTAACATCTTATTACAACATTAAAGATGCTTTGGTCAAATCAAACAGTGCTGATGCGGCTGCATACGCAGGAGAATTTCTAAAGGCTGTTAATGGTGTTGATATGAAATCGCTGCCAGAACCGGATATTACCGTGTTTATGGCGGCACAGGAAAAACTGGCTTTCGATGCCAGGCATATTTCTGAAAGCAAGGACATTGCACATCAGCGTGAGCATTTCGCCAATTTTTCAGTTAACTTTTTCAAACTGGCCAAGGCTGTAAAATTAACGGATAAACCTGTTTATTATGCCTATTGCCCAATGAAAAAGAGTTATTGGTTAGCTTCGGAGGATGTAATCAAAAACCCTTACTATGGTAGCCAAATGCTTACTTGCGGTAAGGTCACTGAAACCCTGAATAAATAAGCTAACTAAATTCTTAAAGATTTGATTTCCCTGCGCGGCGACTTGCGCAGGGCGATCCGTAATTTATAATCATCCTATGAAAAATCTAATCATTATTTCAGTGACCTGCCTGGCTTCATTTTCAATGGTAGCCTGCAATAACACGAATAAATCAGCATCCAACAGCTCCAAAGATTCGACTGGAACAAATTCAGCCGGTACATCTAACCCGGCAAAAAGTGGTTTGGATTCAAAAACGACCGCTGCTGTAAAGGAAATGGTAGGAAACTACCTTGATTTAAAAAACGCACTGGCCAAAGATAACAGCACCGATGCCGCAACTTCCGGGAAAGCTTTATCCGAAGGCTTTATGAAATTCGACCAGTCCGCATTAACATCAACTCAAAAAAAATCATTTACCGATATAGCTGATGATGCAAAAGAAATGGCAGAGCATATCGGGATGAGCGCCGGGAAGCTACCCCACCAGCGCGAACACTTTGATATGTTGAGCAAGGATATGATTGACTTTGTTAAATTATTTAGTGCCGGACAGGGTTTATATGTTGATCACTGCCCGATGTATAATAATAATAAAGGTGCGGACTGGATAAGCGAAACCAAAGACATCAAAAACCCTTACCTCGGCACCAAAATGCCCACCTGCGGTTCGGTCAAAGAGGAATTAAAATAGGAACTATGAAACGGATCGTAAAAATTACCGGTATGGTATTGGTAACCGTTGTGGTCATTATCCAATTAGTCCCCCGTGATCATAATGATAAAGGAACTAAACCAGTGAACGACATTGCACAGGTAATTTCCGTTCCCGAAAATGTTGGCGTTATACTCAAAAGATCATGTTATGATTGCCACAGCAACCACACGGATTATCCCTGGTATGCGAAGCTTCAGCCATTTCGGTTGATGCTTGACAGGCACATCAGGGGCGGTAAAGCAGAGCTTAATTTCAACGAGTTCGGAACCTATTCTTCCAGGAAACAAAGGAGCAGATTAAGGGCCATTGGTGAAAGCCTGGAAGAAGGCTCGATGCCTTTATCTTCTTACACCTTTATCCATAAGAACGCTATTCTTTCAAAGGATGATAAAGCAACATTAATGAACTGGGTTAAAATTGCAGGCGACAGCCTTTTACAAAAAAATTAAAGATGAAAAAAATACTATTTGTGGCAATGATGCTTTGTTTAAAGCAGTTCGTATTTGCTCAAAACGACATGCAAAATATGGCCGGTATGCAAAAGCAGCCAGCTGTTACTTATACCTGTACGATGCACCCGGAAATCCATGCATCCAAGCCGGGTAATTGCCCTAAGTGCGGCATGAAGCTGGTCAAGGAAAAACCAAAAGCCCTGCCGAAAAAAGCCCCAGCAAAAAAAACAGGCGGCATGGATGGGATGAAGATGGACGGTATGAAAATGGATCAGGATAAGCCCGAGACCAGAAAGCCGAATGATATGCAAATGCCCAAAGATGACGGTAAAAAAGCCGATAATATGGGTGGAATGAAAATGGATGGTATGAGCATGGGTGACGCTAAGGAGGCGGTCAATGACATGAAAAACGCAAAAGCAAAATTAGGCCCGATTAATACACTGGTCAGTATTGCGCCGCCCCGCACCGTTCGTTATGATCTTTACATTGCAGACACCCTTGTCAACTACGGCGGGAAGCCAAAAAGGGCAATAGCCGTTAACGGCAGCATCCCAATGCCGACCCTGACTTTTACCGAAGGCGATACCGCCGAGATCTATGTGCATAATAAATTGAAAGAAGAAACGTCCCTGCACTGGCACGGGCTTTATTTGCCCAACCGCTACGATGGCGTGCCTAATCTGACACAGATGCCGATCAAGCCGGGCGAAACCCATTTATATAAATTCCCGATCAAACAACATGGTACCCATTGGTACCATAGCCACACAGGCTTGCAGGAACAGATCGGGATGTACGGTGCTTTTATTATGAACAAGCGTAAGGAATGGGATATCCCAACCCTGCCTGTGGTGCTTAGCGAATGGACAAACATGAACCCCAAAGAGGTTGATCGTAGTTTACACGCAGCATCCGACTGGTTCGCTATACAAAAAGGTACAACACAAAGTTATGCGGAGGCGATTGCTTCCGGCCATTTCAAAACAAAGGTTACCAATGAATGGAAACGCATGAACGCGATGGATGTCAGCGATGTTTATTACGATAAATTTCTGATCAATGGAAAAAATCAAAACGAGCAGCCGCAATATAAAGCCGGTGATAAAGTAAGGTTGCGAATCGCCAATGGCGGCGCTACCTCTTACTTCTGGCTCAAATATGCAGGAGGTAAAGTTATCGTAGTGGCTACTGACGGCAATGACGTTGAACCTGTTGAAGTTGACCGGCTGATCATCGCCCCATCCGAAACCTATGACGTGGTAGTCACAGTTCCTGAAAATAAAAGCTATGAGTTTTTGGTAACACCTGAAGACCGCACCAAATCAGCCTCCCTTTGGTTAGGCAGCGGCCAAAAAATTTATGCCGGAAAAATGCCGAAACTGAAATATTTCGCCGGGATGAAGATGATGAACGACATGATGGATATGAGCGGCAACATGGTTCAAATGGATGGCATGAAAATGCAAAACCAAACGATGGACATGAACACCGTGATGTATCCGGAAATAACCGGAGCTGACAAACCCCAGGCGGATGATAAAAAACCCGCCATGCCGGGTATGCAGATGCCTAATGACAAAAGCATGGCAGGCATGAATATGGCTGATGACAATTCGGACATTGTGACCCTAAATTACGGGATGCTGCGTGACCCTCATCATACTACCTTACCAAAAGGGCCGATGCGGGAATTGAAGTTTGATCTGACAGGTAATATGAACCGGTATGTATGGACGATGGATAACAAAACGGTATCAGAATCGGACAGGATCTTGATCAAAAAAGGTGAAAATCTGCGCATCATCCTATACAATAACAGCATGATGCGACACCCGATGCACCTGCATGGTCACGATTTTAGGGTAATTAACGGGCAGGGTGAAAACGCGCCGATGAAGAACGTAGTAGATATCATGCCAATGGAACGGGATACGATTGAATTCAATGCTTCAGAACCTGGCGGCGATTGGTTTTTTCATTGCCATATACTCTACCATATGATGAGCGGTATGGGAAGGATATTCAGCTATGAAAACTCTGCGCCAAATCCGGAAATCCCTGATCCAAAGCTGGCACAACGAATGCTGAACCGTGATGATCAAATGCCGCATTTTATGGGCAAACTTGGTTTAGAAAGCAATGGCAGCGATGCACAATTCATGCTCTCCAATACCCGGTGGAAAGCCAGTACCATGTGGCATTTAGGCACTGATGCTACCATGGGTTATGAAAGTGAAACCATGATTGGGCGTTATATTGGCAGAATGCAATGGTTATACCCTTACATAGGTTTTGACTACCACTACAAGAAATTTGACCCTAATGAAAAAAATATATTTGGTAGTGATGCTAAAAACCTTTTCGGACAGGTGAGCAATAAGGATAACAGGCATACGGTCGTCGCGGGTCTGGCTTATACTTTGCCGATGCTTTTTGTGGCCGATGCGCGTATTGATGGAGACGGTAAATTGCGCTTCCAGTTAGGCCGGGATGATATACCTGTTACCAGCCGCCTGCGCTTTAACATCATGGTGAATACTGACAAGGAGTATGCCGCTGGTCTTCGATATATTGTTACCAAATACTTCTCCTTATCAACACATTACGATAGCGATATGGGCCTGGGTGGCGGATTAACACTCACTTATTAAACTTTAAAGGTATGAAAAATCAACACGATCATCACGCTATGGGAGCGCATAAAATGCCCGCCGACGAACAATCGGGTAACAAGAATAAAGCTAAAACTATGGATCATAGTAAAATGAACCATGGCAGTGACCCGCATATGGGCATGTCGGAGCATGACCATCATAGCATGATGATCGCTGATTTTAAAAAGCGTTTTTATGTTGTGCTCGTGCTAACTATTCCGGTTATGCTGCTGTCTATGCAAATTCAGCAATGGCTGCACCTGGACATAAGCTTCAGCGGTTCATCTTACGTGCTTTTTGCTTTAGCGTCTGTGGTATTTGTTTATGGCGGCTGGCCATTTCTAAGCGGCTGGATGAGTGAAATGAAGACTAAAACTCCCGGCATGATGACTTTGATCGGTTTTGCTATAACGGTAGCCTATGCCTACAGTACAGCTACGGTGTTTGGACTGAAGGGCATGGATTTCTTTTGGGAACTGGCTACCCTGATCCTGATCATGCTCTTAGGGCATTGGATAGAAATGCGGTCGGTTATGGGTGCCTCAAATGAATTGGAGTTATTGGTTCAGTTAATGCCCGCCGACGCCCATATGGTCATGGGTGACAAAGTACATGATGTAAAAACAGACACATTAAAAGAGAACGATGTCATTTTAGTAAAACCGGGAGAAAAAGTGGCCGCAGACGGTATTATACTGGAGGGGGAAAGCTATCTGAATGAATCCATGTTAACCGGTGAATCCAGGCCCGTTCAAAAAGTGAAAGGCGATAAAGTGATCGCTGGATCAATCAATGGAAATGGTTCATTTAAAGTAACCGTTTCCCACGCAGCCAAAGATTCCTATTTGTCGCAAGTAGTCAAACTGGTAGACGATGCGCAAAAGTCAAAATCTCAAACACAGCTATTGGCCGATACTGCGGCAAAATGGTTAACTGTCATCGCTTTAGTAACGGGTATCGGTACATTTTTATACTGGTATTTAACCGGGCAAAGTTTGGCGTTCGCGATGGAAAGAATGGTAACGGTAATTGTTATTTGCTGCCCCCATGCTTTGGGTTTGGCTGTGCCTCTTGTCGTAGCTAAGTCAACGGCCTTATCGGCCAAACATGGCTTGTTGATCAAAAACCGGACGGCATTTGAGAACGCCAGGAAAATTACTACCATTGTCTTCGATAAAACGGGGACACTAACCGTAGGTAAGTTTGAAGTATCTAAAGTGGTTTCTTTAGATAAAGAGATTAAAGAAAATGAGCTGATACGCCTGGCATCAGCCTTGGAGCAAAAATCAGAACATCCTATAGCTACCGGCATCCTGCAAAAAGCAAAAGACTTGAAATTAGCCATTCCGCCAACCGAAAACTTTAAGGCCATCACAGGCGAGGGTGTTGAAGCAACCGTAGAAGGCAAAAAATTATTGGTCGTTAGCCCTGGTTATTTAAAGGAACATAAATTAGCCCTGCCGGATGGCTTTACTTCCAATGACACGGAAACAGTCGTGTTCGTCTTGATTGATCAACAATTGGCGGGGTATATTTCACTATCAGATGAGATACGCCCGGAATCGGCAGAGGCTATTCAGACCTTAAAAGCTGAGAACATCAAATCTATCCTGCTTACGGGTGACAACAACAAAGTAGCCGCCAGTGTAAGCAAAACTTTGGGTATGGATAGTTTTATAGCCGAAGTATTACCGCATCAAAAATTAGAGAAAATTAAAGAACTGCAAAGCAAAAGCGAATTTGTAGCCATGATCGGCGACGGGGTAAATGATGCTCCTGCACTGGCCCAGGCAGACATCGGTATTGCAGTTGGTTCGGGAAGCGACATAGCAGCAGAAACAGCCGGGATTGTTTTGGTGAACAGCAATCCTAAAGATATCGTCAGCTTGATCTTGTTTGGCAAAGCCACCTACCGCAAAATGATACAAAACCTCATTTGGGCAACCGGCTATAATGTGATCGCCCTGCCATTAGCAGCCGGGGTATTATATAACCAGGGCATTGTTTTAAGCCCGGCCGCTGGCGCGGTCTTAATGACGGTAAGTACGGTCGTGGTAGCCATCAATGCCAGTATGCTTAAAGTAAAGGAGTAATACAATAGGATATAAATTTTAATCGGAATTATATAAAATGCCCAACATTCATTACCCTTACATTTACGACAGAGTATTCAAGCAATAGTTGCCACAATATTTAAACCGTACACGTTTAATAACAACATGAAATATATAGCCGTTTTCCTGATACTGAATATCTTGCTGCTATCCTCCCTTTCAGGGATAGCAAGTATTCAGCATGGAACAGCTTCTTGTTGTCAGCAAAAAACGCACAAGGATTGCAGCAAACAGCAAAAACAAAGTGCTGATAACAATTGCACCAAAGGGAATTGTAACGCTATGGTATCTTGCGGCACTTGTGGATTTATCGTAAACCAGCCACAAGCCATACTACCTGCGGTTATTGATCTTCATCAGCAATCTACACACCCATTCGCAACTGGTGCGCTATCAGATTATCACGACAACGGCTGGAACCCTCCAAAAGCTTAATAATTCAATTCGTGTCGCGGCCAATCAATGGCCGTATTATTCAATTAATTATTAATCTTAAAATTCAAGATCATGAAAAAGTTTCTTTTCATCACCATGGTGATGTTGTTATCTGCTATATCAATTACTTATGCCAATACCCCTTGCTGCAATAACAAAATGAACCACTGTACAACCTGCGCAAAGAGCTGCGGGCCGAACTGCAAAGATTATTGCAGTAAGACTTGTAAGGAATCCGGTGTTTGTAAGACTATATGTAAACTATAGAACTCAGTAAAGCCGCCTCGTATGGGGCGGCTTTAAAACTAAACTGTCCTTTAGAACGTATAATTTTATTATCTTCGATTTGTGAAACGCACCACGCTCATCTTATTAACGGCTATTTATCTTTTATCCTGTGTGGGTATCGGGGTAAACCGTTTTTATTGCTGTGGTAAACTGGCATCCGTAACCCTGACCTATGCCATGCCGGATAATAACCCAAAGGAAAAAGGCGCGAATGATAACTGCTGCAAGCACGAAAAGCAAAGTTTCAAAGTAAAGGATAGCCATTTCAGTGTAGCTGCATCGGCTTTGGATCATCCCGCACCGGTATTGATCCCGTCATTTGTAATGCCGTATTATGAACCTGCCCTAACGCAAGTACAGACTAAGATCGTGTATAACAGCAATGCTCCCCCCGGACATTCCGATACGCCTGCTTATACCCTTAATTGTACTTACAGGATTTGATTCTGCATTTCCTATAGCCCTGCATTCCTGCACCCGGCTGTAATTCACTCGTAATCCATCTTAATTTATAATTCACGCACAGGCTTTGCCTATGCTATTTATCCATTTTCAATTTTTAAAAAACATGAAAAAAGTAACGCTAATGGCTATAGCCATTCTGTTTTCTGCCGCAACCGTTTTTGCCGCTGACACGCACACCAGTAAAATGGCTTCCGACACGACCAAAAAAGTAAAACCGGCAAAAGTACAGTACACCTGTACCATGCACCCGGAAGTATTGAGCGACAAGCCGGGCAAGTGCCCGAAATGCGGTATGGCATTGGTTAAAAAAACCGGTGCCAAAAAGAAACCTGCAGAAAAAATGAAGATGTAATTCCATTCAGCCCTCCGTTCGCCTACAGGCGGACGGGAGGCTGATTAAAGCAATTAAGATGATTAATCAACTCATTTCCCTGTCCCTAAAAAACAGGTATATCGTTCTGCTGATCGCGGTTGCCCTTTTCGGATGGGGAGCCTATGCGGTGAAGGAGAACCCTATCGATGCGATTCCAGACCTTTCGGATAACCAGGTGATCGTATTTACCGAATGGCAGGGCCGCAGCCCGCAGATTATGGAAGACCAGGTAACTTATCCGCTGGTCAGTAACTTGCAGGGTATCCCCAAGGTAAAAGCCATCCGGGCTACCTCCATGTTCGGAATGAGCTTTGTCTATATCGTTTTTGAAGATAAAGCGGATGTCTATTGGGCGCGAAGTCGGGTACTGGAACGCCTGAACTATGCACAGCGTTTATTACCGCAGGGTATCACACCTACATTGGGGCCTGACGGTACAGGTGTCGGCCATGTACTTTGGTACACTTTGGATGCGAAAGGCATTGACCTCGGTGAACAAAGGGCCTTACAGGACTGGTATGTGAAATTGGGTTTGCAAACCGTTCCGGGGGTAAGCGAGGTCGCCTCTTTCGGTGGCTTTGAAAAACAATACCAGGTCAGCATAGACCCGCATAAACTCAATTATTATAATATCCCGTTATCGCAGGTGCTTAAAGCCGTAAAAAGCAATAATAACGATGTCGGCGGCCGCAAGTTTGAAATGAACGGCACCGGGTATATCGTCCGGGGGCTGGGTTATATCAAAACGTTAGCCGATGTAGAAAATATCAGTGTTGAGGTAATTAAAACCGTCCCCGTCAGGATAAAAGACATTGCCACCGTTCAAATGGGTGGCGATGAACGCCTGGGTATTTTTGACCGAAGCGGCGAAGGCGAAGCCGTTGGCGGTATCGTAGTCATGCGCTATGGTGAAAATGCCGACAAGGTGATCAATGCCGTTAAGGATAAAATGGCGGACATTCAAAAAGGCTTACCGTCCGGTGTTAAATTCAAGATTGCTTATGACAGAAGCGTACTCATTGAAAGCGCGGTTAATTCCGTTAAACATACGCTTATCGAAGAAATGATCACCGTATCGATTATTGTGATCCTGTTTTTGTTTAGCTGGCGCAGCGCTTTAAGCATCATTATCCAGATACCTATCACCATAGCAGCCAGTTTTATCCTGCTCAACGCTTTTGGCATCAGTTCCAATATCATGTCTTTAACCGGTATCGCCCTGGCCATCGGGGTGATAGTTGATAATGGTATTGTCATGGTAGAAAACTCACACCGCAATTTAGCCATTGCACAAGAAAAGGAAAAGTCATGACCACAGCCGAAAGAATCAAGATCATAGAAGCCTCCTGCAAACAGGTTGGCAGGGGCGTGTTTTTTTCCACGCTGATCATCGTCGCTTCATTTCTCCCCGTATTTCTACTGGAGGGACAGGAAGGTAAACTGTTTGGCCCCTTAGCCTGGACAAAAACATTTATACTGGCGATAGATGCCATTTTAGCGGTAACACTTGCCCCGGTGTTGATCTCCTTTTTCCTGAAAGGGAAATTAAGGACAGACGACCATAACCCGCTGAACCGGGGACTGGAAAAGATCTACCGCCCTATACTCAACTGGTGCATAACCTGGCGCAAAACAACTATCGGAATAAATATCATAGCCTTACTCGTTAGTATCCCATTGCTATTAAGTCTCGGCAGCGAATTTATGCCGCCGTTGGATGAAGGTACGATCCTTTTTATGCCGGTCACCCAGCCCGATGTATCTAATGCCCAGGCAAAGCAGTTATTGCAGGTACAGGACAGAATCATCAAAAGCATCCCCGAAGTTGCGAACGTATTGGGTAAAGCAGGCCGCGCGAATACCGCCACCGATAATTCGCCGATCAGCATGACGGAAACCATTATCCTGTTAAAACCTAAAGAACAGTGGCGCAAGGGTATTAAAAAGGAAGATATTATCAATGAACTAAATGCCAAACTGCAAATACCCGGCGTAGTGAACGGCTGGACGCAACCCATCATTAACCGGATCAATATGCTGTCTACCGGCATCCGTACCGATGTCGGGCTTAAAATTTACGGGCAAAACCTGGATACCATTAATGCTTTGTCTAACCGAATGAAACAGGCCTTGCAGGGTGTCAGCGGTGTAAAGGATATGTATGTTGATCCGATAACGGGTGGCAAATACGTAGATATACAGGTCAACAAGGATGCCATAGGCCGGTATGGGTTAAGTGTTGACGATGTGAATGAGGTGGTGGAAAGTGCTTTGGGCGGTATGAATTTAACCACTACTATTGAGGGCAGGCAACGTTTCAGTGTGAATGTCCGGCTGGCACAGGACTACCGGAGCAACCTGGAGGCGATCAAACGTACACTGGTGCAAACACCATCTTACGGGCCTGTGCCGCTATCTTCCGTGGCAGATATCAGGATCAGCGACGGCCCGGCCATGATACAATCTGAAAATGCCCTTTTACGCGGCACGGTATTATTCAATGTGCGTGACCGCGATCTGGGCAGCACCGTACAGGAAGCGCAGGAAAGATTGAATACCATGGTGAAATCGCTTCCTAAAGGTTACTTCATCGAATGGAGCGGGCAGTATGAGAACCTGATCAGGGCGGAACATACGCTAAAGCTGATCTTACCTGTAGTACTGCTGATCATCTTTGCCTGTTTGTACTTTGCTTTTCATTCGGTAAGGGAAGCATTTTTTAGCCTGATCTCTATTCCGTTCGCATTGATCGGCGGGGCATATATGGTCTATTTCTTTGGGGTGCATTTATCTGTTGCCGTGGCGGTAGGGTTTATCGCGCTATTCGGGATTGCCGTAGAAACAGGTATCGTCATGGTGATCTATCTGAACGATGCGATGCAGCAATTGGTCGCATTGAAGGGTAATGCTAAAGAAACCATAACCCGTGAAGATCTGCGGCTTTATGTCATGAATGGCGCGGTAAAACGCCTGCGCCCAAAACTGATGACTGTTTGTGTCGCGCTGTTTGGCCTGGTGCCGGTGCTTTGGGCAACGGGTACTGGCAGCGATGTCATGCTGCCCATCGTGCTGCCGATGATCGGCGGTGTCTTAACATCTTCAACGCATATTTTACTGGTTACCCCGCTCATCTTTTTGATGGTAAAAGAGTATGAACTTAAGAATTACGGCAAACTGGAAGTACTGGAGGTAAAGGAATAAAACCATGAAAACAAGCAATCAAATTATCATAACCCTGCTCACCTGCCTCGCCGGCTTTGCAGCCAAAGCACAAACCCTGCCCTTAGACAGTGTATTAGTTAAGGTAGCAAGCAACCCCGCTTTGCAGGCTTATGATGCAAAGATCAGCGCACAGGATGCTTATGCAACCGGCGCTAAAAGCCTCGATGCGCCAAAGATCAGCGCCGGGCAATACCAAACGCCCTACCAGGTTAATCCTAACGGCGGTTCATTTATGATCCAGGCCGAGCAAATGTTTACTAACCCTGCTAAACTCCGGGCAAAAGAAGATTATCTGAAAGGAATGTCTAAAGTAACAGCGGAAGATAAGAACTATCAAAGAAATCAGCTCATCGCCCAGGCCAGGCAATATTATTATGAGCGCGTAGTGCTGGAAAAAAAACTTGCGCTATTGCAGGGTACACAAGGCTTATTGGAATATATGCTTAAAGATGCGAATATCCGGCTCACCTACGGGAAAGAAAAACTGCCGAATATCTATAAGGCCAAAGCCGACTTGTTTGCATTGGATAATATCCGTGAGCAACTGAATAATGAGATCAGCCAGCGGAACATTATGCTCAATACGCTGATGAACCGGGATAAGCAGACCGTTTTCATGGTGGATACAATTATAATATTAAAAGATTACGAAGGCACCCTGACCGACACGGCAACGCTTTCCAACCAGCGAAGTGATATTAAAGGAGTCAGCCGCAATATAGAATTACAGCAATTGAATGCGCAGCTGGAGTACAGTAAACGCAAGCCCGATTTTGGTATACAGGCGGCTCACATGATCAGTTACGGCGGTTTTCCAAACCAGTATATCCTGATGGCTTCAGTCACCATACCCATTGTTCCCTGGGCATCGAAAGAATATAAAGCCAACCTGAAAGGCATCCGTTATGAGGTGCAGGCATTACAGCAAAAAAGATCGGATATGCTTAACCAGGCGCAGGGGCAACTAAGCGGATTAAGGGCAGAAATGGGCAGCAAGAAAAGACAGTTGAAAAACTACCAGCTCAACATTGTCCCCGCCCTGCAAAATGCTTATAAAACGGCCTTGGTGGCTTATGATCAGAATACCGGCGACCTGCCTTCGGTATTGGATGGTATCAAAAGTTTGCAGATGGCCCGGATGGAAGCATTAGACCGCTTGCAGGATCTATTAAACTTACAGGTAGCTTATGAAAGGGAATATGAGAAGTTTTAAGATATTGATCTTATCATTAGCTGTGATGCTGGTGGTAAGCGCCTGTGAAAATAAGAAACCCGCGCCTGTTGCCGCTACGGCCAAAAGCGATGTGAAATACACCTGCCCGATGCACCCGCAGATCATGGAAGACCATCCGGGGAGTTGCCCCATTTGCGGTATGAACCTGGTTAAAAAATCGGGCCAGGCCAGCGAGGGTTCAGGTATCAGCCTGCATACGGTTTTGCAGCCTGTGAACAGCAATGTCATTTCTTCAGTAGGCTATATTATGCCGGTACAAAGAGCGGTTGCCACAGAAATATCGGGCGACGGTTACCTGGACTTTGATACGCGGACGTTCAATAACATCGCTTCCCGTTTTTCCGGCCGTATCGAAAAACTGTACATCAAATACGCTTTTCAGGAGATACATGCCGGGCAGCGCATTTTTGATATTTATAGCGCTGATCTGGTGACCGCCCAGCAAGATCTGCTGTTCGTTTCGAAAAACTCTGCACAGGAACCCGCATTGATCCAGGCGGCAAAGCAGAAACTATTGCTTTTAGGTATGACTTCCGCACAGTTAGAACAAGTCATCAGAACGGGTAAAGCATTTTACAGCCTGCCGGTTTATAGCCCTTACGACGGCCATGTACACGATATGCCGCATAGCCAAATGGCAGGCAGCGCGGAAGATAGAACAGCTGCTGATTTCAACAGCAATCTTCCGTTATCCATAAAAGAAGGCATGTACGTAGAAAAGGGCCAGACCTTGTTCAATGTCGTTAACCCGCATAGGCTTTGGGCCATTATCAAAATAGACCATTCTCAGGTTCCCGGTTTAAAATTGAACCAAAAGGTACAGCTCAGCTTGCCCGATATGTCGGGCAAAACGATTAGCGGGAAAGTCAACTTTATTGAGCCGTCATTGCAGGACGGAGATAAAGCTACCAGTATCCGAGTTTATCTCGACAATATGGATCACGAATTAAAAGTGAACAGCCTGGTTAAAGCCACTATACAAACTGGGGAAACAAACGGTTTATGGGTACCGAGGTCTGCAGTTCTGGATTTGGGGCAAACACAAATGGTATGGCTCAAGCAAGGTAGTTTATATAAAGCGCAGCAGGTCTATACCGGTATCAAAAATGATAAAGAGATACAGGTTACAAAAGGTTTGTCATTAACGGATAGCCTGGCATCTAATGCGCAATATTTATCCGACAGCGAAAGCTTCATTAAAACACAAGGACATGATTAAGTTCAAAATATTAGTATTACTGCTAATGCTGGCCTTCGCTGCCTGCAAGCAAAAGCCGCAGGCTTCAACAGCGAAAACAACACTTAAAGCCTATTACACCTGTTCCATGCACCCGCAGGTTCATGAAGATCATCATGGTAACTGTCCGATCTGCGGTATGAAACTGATTCAGGTTGAATTGACTGGCACGATGAGCAACATGGCAAGTGATAGGATCATCCTTACCGCAACACAAATCCAACTGGCAGCTATACAAACGGATACCGTTAAAGAACAAAATACCGGCAATGAAAAAACACTTACAGGAACGGTAACCACAGATGAAAACGGTGCGCAGGAATTGAGTGCCAGGTTAGCTGGCCGCATCCAAAAGTTATTTGTCAGGGCAATTGGAGAAAAAATATCCGCTGGTCAGCCTGTTTATGCTATTTACAGCGAAGACCTCCAGGAAGCAGAAAAAGAATACCTATTGGCCAAACAGCAGCAAAAACTACTGCCTAATCCGGATATTGATTATAAACAACTTATCGCGGCGGCAGAAAGCAAGCTGCAATTATGGGGCTTGTCATCATCGCAGATCAAGAATTTAGCCGCATTTGGTAAAGATTCTCCCACAACCGTTATATTGAGCAAGGTGACCGGAACAGTAAGTGATATTGCTGTACACGAGGGAGACTATGTTACAGAAGGGATGACTGTTTTAAAAACGCAATCTTTGAACAGCCTTTGGGTAGAGGCTCAGCTTTACGCTAATGAAGTTGGGAATTATAAAGTCAGCGATCAGGTAAATGTATCCTTTCCCGATTTGGGCGGAAAGATCATCAGCGGCAAGGTTGAATTTATGAATCCCGAATTATCTGAAAACTCCAAAGTGGATCTGATCAGGATCAGTGTTCCAAACAATCAGGGATTGATCAGGCCTGGGATGTTGGCATATTTAACTATTGGAAATGGTGGTAACAAAAATTTAGCTGTTCCTGCATCGGCTGTTTTGACAGACGGCAAAGGCAGCAGGGTTTGGGTGAAAAATCCGGACGGCAGTTTTACTGCAAAAATGATCTCGGTTGGCGTTGGCAACCAATCCTTTGTGCCGGTTACTTCCGGTTTAGTGGCAGGTGAGGTCGTGGTTACCAGCGGAGCGTACCTATTGAATAGTGAAGCTATCTTTAAAAACGGCAGCGACCAAATGGTTGGGATGAAAATGTAAAAGGAATCAAAACGCACGCTTTAACCTATCAGCAAGTTCATCCGGTAATTCACTGTTTTCGATAGCCTGGGCTGCTTTCTTGATATCGTATTCAAAGCGGATGAACTCGGGATTAAGATCGCCGTTTTCTGCGATGTTTAATATCACATAACAGCCCTTCGGGTTGCCATCTTTAGGTTTACCAACTGAACCTATATTTATAACGTGTTTATCACCAATGGTACGGTGATACGGCAAGTGTGAATGCCCAACGCAAAGTACATCAGCTTTGGCTTCTACCATCATTTCCAGTACATAGTTTTCGTCAGTATCCACCAGCACATATTCGTTAATGCTGCGGGAACTGCCATGCGCTAATACCATATTCAAACGATCATTATTCAGCTGGTATTCCAGTTTAATATGTGCGGGCAAGGAATTTAGATATGCCCGGTTATCAGCCGATACCAGTTCATAAGCGAAGCCCTTGGTTTTTTGGTCATGGTTACCCGCAAGTGTAGCGATGCCGCGTTTACGTATTTCGGCAATGATCTCGTTGGGCCAGATGTTGTAGCCGATCATATCGCCTAAGCAATAAACCGCATCCAGTTTGCGGCTGTCCAGGTCAATTAAAAAAGCTTCAAATGCCGGTAAGTTGGCGTGTATGTCTGAAAAAAGTGCGATCCTCATGTTATCCGTTTCTTAGCATGTCAGCGTATTCATTCGGCAGCGGGCTTTCCTCAACCGCTTTGGCCGCTTTTTCAATATCATAATCAAAGCGGATGAACTCGACCTTGATACTGTCTTTATCAGTTTTGGAACTGTTTTCATTGATATGCAGCAGTACGTATCCGCCACGGGGGTCTTTATCTTTGGGCTTGCCAACCGAACCTATATTGATGGCATGGTAGAACTGGCCTTTATCGGTAAGAACCCTATGATAAGGCTGATGCGTATGGCCGAAGCACATCACATCGGCATCAGCGGTTTCCATAATGCGTAGCAAACTTTTCTCGTCCCGATCTTCAAACAGGTATTCGTTAACCTTGCGCGGACTGCCATGCACAAAAAGTACATTGAGCTTATCATTATTGAGCTGGAACTCCAAACGGATATGTGCCGGTAATGTGCGCAAATAAGCCCGCTGTTCGTCTTTTACTACCTCGTTGGTATAAGCGATGGATATTTTGCCTAAAGCCTTTTCTTCGTCTGTTTTATAGGCACAACCGCAATCATCACTATGCCTGCCGATACCGAAGTCATAGTTACCTGTAATGCAGGGAATGTTACGTTTGCGGATCTCGTCAATGACTTCGTTCGGCCAGATGTTATAGCCTACCAGGTCACCCAGGCAATAAATTGCATCAGGCTGTTGCTTTTGTACGTCAGCAAAAAATCCCTCCAATGCCGGCAGGTTCGCGTGGATATCTGAAAAAAGAGCGATCTTCATTATTCTACGGTGGTTAAAGATTTAGCGGTATAATATTTCTTACGGAAGTAAAAGGCCAGGTTCACCAAAGCGATCAGTGCTGGCACTTCTACCAACGGGCCAATCACTCCGGCAAAAGCTTCACCCGAATTGATACCGAACACACCGATGGCTACGGCTATCGCCAGTTCAAAGTTGTTGCCGGTAGCAGTAAAGGCTATCGAGGTGCTCCTTGAATAATCGGCACCAAAGGATTTGCCGATAAAAAAGCTTAGTACGAACATTATAGTAAAGTAGATCACCAGCGGTATAGCGATTCGTAATACATCAAAAGGTATCTGTACGATCAGGTTACCTTTTAAACTGAACATCACCACAATGGTAAACAGCAATGCGATCAAAGTTATCGGTGAGATAAAAGGCACATATTTGTTTTGGAACCATTCTTCACCTTTTAATTTGATCAGCGCATAACGGCTGATAACACCGGCAGCAAACGGAATGCCCAGGTAGATGCCGACACTTTTGGCGATCTCGCCAATGGTGATGTTGACAGCCAATCCTTTCAGCCCAAACAATGGCGGCAGTACCGTGATAAACAGGTAAGCATAAACACTGTATAATAGCACCTGGAAGATACTGTTCAATGCGATCAGCCCGGCAGCGTACTCCCGGTTGCCTTCCGCCAGTTCATTCCAAACCACCACCATCGCGATACAACGGGCCAGTCCGATCAGTATCAAACCAACCATATAAGCCGGGTGGTCACGCAATAAAGTAATGGCTAAAACAAACATCAATACCGGCCCGATGATCCAGTTCAGGATAAGTGAAGCGCTCAATACTTTGGTATCCTTGAATACCTCGCCCATATTCTCGTATTTCACTTTAGCCAGCGGCGGGTACATCATTAGTATCAAACCAATAGCTAAAGGGATATTGGTCGTACCGCTGGAAAAGGAATTGATAAAGCCGGATGAGGATGGTATGAAGTAACCAATACCCACCCCGATAGCCATCGCCAGGAATATCCATAGCGTGAGGTAGCTATCAAGGAAGCTTAGTTTTTTGCGTTCGGCCACGGGGGCACAGTTGTTTGCTGACATAATTTATTGCGTATATCGTGTTTTAATATGAATTGAGTATTAACTACTTCCAGTTTTCTTTGAATTTAGTGGCGGCAAATAGCATTTCCGCTGTGATCAGCTTGGCTTGCGTGTCGTACTGCTCGTCTGTTGCAGTGGCCGCTAACGGTGCATATTTCAGTTTTACGGCAAACTTATCAGGGCTGGCGAGTAATGACGCTGCGCTTTCCTGTACCACAATATGGATCGCCTGCGGATTCGATGGCGAGGTTTCAAATGTAACCGAACCGCCCTGGTCATTATATTTAGCTTCATCGCCACTTACTTTAAAGCCGAGCTTTACCAGTGCCGGAGCCACTTTAGCCGATGTTGCGGTGCCCACTACAAATATTTTAACGTCATTGATGCCATAAGATGCCAGGGAAGATTTCAGTACCGCTTTAGCAACCTGGGCGCTAAAGCCATCATTGCCGACAAATTCTACGATCACGGGTTGTTTTTTTCCTTTAACAACAATCCCCAATTGCTGGATGCCGCCCAGATCATCCTGCCGGGCATCGGCTATCGGACTGCTTTTTTTAATGGCTTTAAAAGTTTGCGCCAGTTCAGGGTAAACGGGGTCGCCAGCAGGTGCAAAAGCGGAACTTACTACCAGTAAGCCGACTAATAAAAGTAAGGATAATTGTTTCATGACTTTATTTTTTAGGGTTTAATTGGTTTATTGCTATTTAACGATTGATAGGTGCAAAAAAAACTTAGTTCACGTGTTCGCTTACAAAGTCAGCCGCGTAAATTTTGATCATATCCCTTACCCGTCTGAACTCATTCATCACCTCTTCAGACGTACCAGTTGCTTTGGCAGGGTCTGGAAAGTTCTCATGGAAGCGCTCCACTTTGCCCGGAAAAAATGGGCAGGCTTCGTTTGCATTATCACAAACGGTGATCACCTGGTCAAAGGGTATGGCTATATATTCATCTACATGGTTAGAAGTATGCCTGGAGATATCGATATGATCTTCAGCCATCACCTGTATCGCTTTTGGATTTACGCCATGGGTTTCGATACCTGCGCTGTAAACATTGGCCTTGTCACCCGCAAAGTAACGCAGGTAACCTTCAGCCAGTTGGCTGCGGCAACTATTGCCGGTGCAGAGCACTAATATATTTTTCTTATTCATGATATTATCTTTTTCATTACGATGGCTGATACCGGGCAAACATGGCTGAACTCTGATGAGCACTGCACCTCGGCTGGTACTTCGTCCCTGGTAATCTTGCTGTAATTTTTCTGTTCAAAGTATGCTGCCGCTGTTTCAGTTAACAGGTATAATTCTGACAGGCCCTTTTGTTTACTGATATGATCCAAACGTGCCAGCAGTTGTAGCTATGCCTGCTTTTCTATGTTCAGGGTGGACAGCCAGTGAGCGAAGTAAGCCATACTTCGCGTAAACTTCAACACCGCCTATGCCAATCACCTCGCCATCTTGGATAGCAACAATAAAGTTATCCAGCGTTTCCGGCAAATCGTCCACCGGCAGCTTTTCAGCCGCCAGAAGCTCGATGATTTTGTCCCGGTAGGTTTTGGCTTGGTCGATGATCATTTCCTTAATATTTAGCAGCAGCCGCCACCCGGTGTGCAACAAGCTTCAGCAGGTGCAGCAGCCAGGTTCACTAATTGTACTTTCGGTTTTTCGGCAACCGGTGCGCAGCACTCTTCGCCTTTATCATTGGTGCCGCAACTGCCGCCACGGGTTTGAGCTTTGCATTGTACGGCATCCGGACGTAAGTCAACGGTTAAGGCGCTGCCGTCCACGATCATTTCATTGGGGAACATCTGGCGGGTATCAAACTCAGAATTACCGAACTCGATCTTTACCGTACCATTAGGGTTAAGCGGCAGCATTTTTTCAACGATGTTAACAATAGATAATGCTTTACCTACTTTCATAGAACGTTCCTGTTGTTCGCCTTCAGGTACCCATAACTGCACAATGATCTCTGTCCAGGCGTTCATCACACCGCCGCAATCTACCGAGGTAATAGGAGCTTGTTTAATCTCGGTAATATGGTAAGCCGCATCTACCAGTTTGCCTTCGGCATATTGGAATTGCAGGTCAAGGTCGGGATGCTGTAATAAGGTATCGTTAAAGGTTTTCCAATTGATCGCTTCTACTTTATTCATGGCTTTGTGTTTATTATATTATTGCAATATTGCGATTGATTTATTCAAATTTTTTTAACAGCAGGTCGCTTTCAGATCATAAGCCGCGAAGAACCCGTTCATTTGTTCTTTCAGTTCATTCCATACCGGTGGATTGATGCAATAACAAACGCTTACGCCCTCAATGGTGCCTTGTATCAGTCCGGCATTTTTTAGTTCTTTCAAATGCTGTGAAATGGTCGGCTGCGCTAAACCCAATTCCTCTACCAGATCGCCGCAGATACAGGTATTCGATTTAATGATCTCCTGCAAGATGGCGATCCGGGCAGGGTGCGCGATGGCTTTGAGCATCACAGCTAACCTGTTCTGTTCTTCGGTGAATATTTCTGTTTTAGTTAAGCCCATACTTTATATTGCAATATTACGATGAATGATTTATAATTCCAAAGAAATTCTTATTTCAGTTTCATAAAGCCATAAGAAATTTTATTACGTAATTTATATATGCGTTTGAAACTTTCTTTTAAATCAACTTTAATGGTATTCTTCCTGTTGATCACGGTATCAGCCAACGCGCAACCGAAAACCATCAAAGCCCCAAACTACATCAAATTATCAGAAAACTTTCTCTACGCAGCTAAAACAGGCGATAGCACAACTGCATTTATCGATACCTTGAAAAATGCGGATCAAAATGTTTTAGCCGGGCAGTTGAATAATGACCCTAAAAAACTGGCCTTCTGGCTAAACCTGTATAACGGTTTTACCCAGGTTATCTTAAAAAAAGACCCTGATCAATATAAAACGCGCGGTTCTTTCTTTTCCAGTAAGCAGATACACGTTGCCGGACAGGAATTAAGCTTGGACCTGATCGAGCATGGGATATTGCGGCATAGCAAGGTTAAATGGAGCGAAGGTTATTTGAGTAAGCTTTTCCCTTCCGGATTTGAAAAAAAGTTCCGGGTGGAAAACCTGGATTACCGTATCCATTTCGCGTTGAACTGCGGAGCTAAAAGCTGTCCGCCTATCGCTTTCTATGAACCGGAGCAATTAGACAAGCAGTTAAATGTGGCCGTCAAAACTTATTTAAAGGGAGAGGTAACTTACAATAAAGAGCAAAATACAGTGGATGTTCCGGCGCTCATGGGTTGGTTTCGCCATGATTTTGGCGGCAAAAAGGGAATGCTGGATATCTTGATCAGAAATAAGATCATACCTGCAGGCACTAACCCAACGATACATTTTAAAAAGTACGATTGGAGTTTATATTTGAATAATTATAAATCTGAAAACAATGGCTGATCATTATTATAATGCCGAAGACCTCGGAAAATTTGGCAACATCGGAGAGTACCAAAAGGAAATGGCCGATAAATTCTTTGCCTACTACGGTGAAGTTTTTAAGGATGGTGCTTTAACCGCGAAGGAAAAATCATTGATCGCTTTGGCTGTTGCTCATGCCGTACAATGTCCTTACTGTATTGACGCTTACAGCAGCGATGCCTATGAAAAAGGCTTTAGCGAAGCGCAGATGATGGAAGCGGTGCATGTGGCCTCAGCCATCAAAGGCGGCGCGGTATTGGTACATGGTGTACAGATGATGAACAAAGTGAAAGAAATCAGCATGTAATGATCAAATCCCTCAAAGTTCTGCAAAACCCTTTAGCCAATAGTGCTTATCAACTGGATATTTTAGAACATGATCCGAAGCATAAACATGCTTCTTTCCAGGAGAAAGTCGCAGATCTGGGGATGTTTCCCCTATTAGCTGGTGGTGTCGAAATCTTCCAGGTGAATATGGGAAAAATGTGCAACCAGGTTTGCAAGCATTGCCATGTGGATGCCGGGCCTGACCGCAAAGAGATCATGACCAGGGAAACCATGCAGTTGTGCCTGAATGTGTTAGCAGGTTCCCCCATCAAAATTGTTGACCTAACGGGTGGTGCCCCTGAACTCAACCCTGATTTTAGATGGTTTGTGGAGCAGATCAAAGCATTAGGAAAGCATATTATTGTGCGCTGTAATCTCACGATTATCTTAGCTAATAAACGTTTCCACGATCTCCCTGAATTTTTTAAACTGCACCGGATCGAAGTAGTTTCCTCCTTACCCAGCTTTACACAGGATAGAACGGATAAACAGCGTGGTGACGGCGTATTTGAAGACTCCATTAAAGCCTTACAAATGTTAAATGCCGTGGGCTACGGCCTTGCTGATACCGGCCTAACTCTTAACCTTGTTTATAACCCGGCTGGTGCATTCTTACCGCCATCGCAGGATGCGCTGGAAAAAGAATATAAATTTGAGCTGATGAAAAAATACAACATCAGTTTCAATAACCTTTTTGCCATTACCAATATGCCCATCAGCCGCTATCTGGATTATCTTTTGACAACCAACAACTACGATAAGTATATGGAAAAACTGATCAGCGCGTTCAATCCTGCCGCTGTCAACAATGTGATGTGTCGCAATACCATCTCTGTTGGATGGGACGGCTATTTATACGATTGTGATTTTAACCAAATGCTCGACCTGAAAGTTACGCCAATAACCTCGCAGCACTTATCCGATTTTGATTTGAGTTTATTGCAAAACAGGGAGATCATTTTGAAACAGCACTGCTACGGCTGTACCGCGGGTGCGGGATCAAGTTGCGGCGGCGCAGTCGCCGAATAAGTATGACCGATATTACTCCCTTAAACACCGCGCTGATCCTATTTGTACGCCACCCGGAACTGGGTAAAGTTAAAACCCGGCTGGCGAGGGTGATCGGTGATGAAAAAGCATTGTCTGTTTACAATTTATTACTTGGCCATACCCGCCAGGTCACGATACCCTTAAACTGCCGCAAATTCGTCTATTACACCAATCAGGTAGTCGAACACGATATTTGGACATTCCCTGGCTTTACTAAAAGGCAGCAATTCGGGGAGGATCTGGGCGCAAGGATGTCCAACGCTTTCAAAGAACTTTTTGAACAGGGTTTTAAAAGGGTGATGATCATTGGTAGTGATTGTTATCAATTACAAACGGCAGTACTTGAACAGGCTATATCCACTTTGGCCGGTAGCGAAGTCGTGATAGGGCCTACGTTCGACGGCGGTTATTACCTCATAGGTTCAAACCGGTACATCCCTGAATTATTTATCGGTAAAGCCTGGAGTACTGACCAGGTAATCGATCAGACCATAGCTACTGTCAACCAATTGCAATGTAGCTACAGTTTGCTGGAAAAGCTGCATGACGTGGATGAAGCGGCGGATTTGGAACTAAACGGAATTTCAGTTTAGCGGTAGTTCAGCAGCTCCTTATACTTCAAAACCATACTTTCCTGGCTTGCCCCTTTTTGATACATCCTGACAATGGTGTAGTTAGCCTTTTGGACTGTAAACCAGCCATTGGTATCATATTTCCTGGCAGAGATCAGTACCGGTTTTGTAATGATCTTATATTTCCCCCTTTTTCTTGCCCTCGCGCAAAATTCAAACTCTTCCATGATCTTCATCGTGCCGTCAAATCCGCCGGCTTGCTCAAACAGGTCTTTTTTGATGAACAGGGTTTGATCCCCGCCCATCCCGCCGAACGTGTCCAGGCGGCTCAATAGGGCATTTAATTTAAGCAGCCAACTTTTGCTGTCATAGGTAGAAAGATACCGGCCCATATCATAACCGTTTTTAACGGCATTGGCAATATCTGTCATATAGGTTTCAGGCGGCAGCGTATCGGCATGAACGAAATAAAGCAGGTCGCCTTTAGCCAGCGATGCGCCAAAATTCATTTGTGCCGCCCTCCCTTTTTGAGGCGATAAAACAGCCATCGCTCCGGCGGCTTTCGCAATGTTGAGGGTTTGATCGGTGCTGCCGCCATCACATACAATGATCTCCTGCAAACTATCATAACCAAAGCGGGTTAAATAACTAAGTAATTGGCCGATGTTTCCGGCTTCGTTATATACAGGAATAATTACGCTAACTTTCATCTGTCAATTGAAATTTACGTATATCATTCCATACCGGATGAATTAATTTGAAAGTCATGAAAAATAAGATCTTATATACTTTAGCTTTTTGCTTGCTTTTATCTTTCCATTTAAAAGCTCAGCAAGTTAAACTAATTACCGTTTCGCAACTGGAAAGCCGTATCAGACAAGGGAAAGATACAACGTATGTGATCAACTTTTGGGCCACCTGGTGCAAACCCTGTGTTAAAGAACTGCCTGAATTTGAAAAATTCAAAACTTCGGTTAAAGGTAAACCTGTTAAAGTTATCCTGATCAGTGCCGATCTTAAATCCAAACTGGAAAGCGGGGTGCAGCCTTTTGTAAAGGCGCATCAATTAACCGGCGAGGTTTACTTACTCAACGAAGCGCCAAATTCATACAACGAAAAGATTAGTACTGATTGGTCTGGTGCGCTACCCGGAACCCTGATCGTGAAAAATGGCAAAAGGAAGTTTCACGAAGCGGCTTATTCTTATGATGAGTTGGTCGCGGCTGTCAGGCAGGTTGATTGAGCCAGTCCAGCGTTTTACTTACCCCTTCTTTTAACGGGGTTATCGTGTAACCTATTTCCTGTTCGGCCTTTTTGGAAGTTACAATCCACTGCTTGGTGTATTTCCTCACAAACGGCGGGGTGATCATGGGTTGTTTCCCAAACAGACGAGCCATCATTAATTGTATCCTGGAAAGAAACAGCATAACCGGTAAAGGAACATTGTACATTTTTCTTTTTACTCCTGTAATTTCATCCACCAGGCTAAAAAACTCATTGTATGTGGCATTCACCCCACCCAACAAATAACGTTCGCCGGGTTTGGCTTTTTCCATTGCGGCTATCAGTCCGTTTATCGTATCATCAATATATACATAGTTGCCGATGCTATTTCCATTGCAAGGTTTAATTTTCCAATGGCCGCTCACATACATTTTCATTAACCTCGTGAATCCATTGCTTTCGGTTAATAATCCGGGACCATACACCCGGCTGGGATTCACAATGATGCCACGGATACCCCTCGGAATATAAGTTTTGATCAGTTGCTCCGCAGCTACTTTACTTTGTTCATAAAGCGTTTCCAATTTAGGATCAGTGTTGGTCAATTCGCACACAGGTTCACCGTCCTTAGAATCCCCAACAACCCCAGCCGTTGAGGTGAACAGCACGTCGGTTATACCCGCTGTCAAACAGGCATCTAAAACATTTTTCAGCCCGTTCACATTGATCTGATGAAAGCTTCGGGGATTTTTATGCCATACCGAAGCTAATGCCGCCAGGTGGTAGACCTGCCCGCAGCCAGTCATGGCAGTTAACAGGGAAACCGGATCTAAAATATCCCCGGTAAATAACAGGATATTGGAATGATCCAGTAAAGATTTTCCTTTCTGCGCATCTCGCACCAGCGCGTGGATTGTATGCCCATCATCGGCTAACTGTATAGCCAGCTTTTGGCCGATATAGCCGGTAACGCCTGTAATAAATATTTTCATCGGCTGTATCGATTAGCAACAGCCTCCGCCGTCATAAAACCAGGTAGAGTTGGAGATAAAAATATCATCCCGCTTCAGTGCTGCCAAATTCCCGGCAGTCTTGTCGCAAACAGCTAAGGGCTGGTTAGGCATCAAAACATGGCCTTTTTCATCATCGAAATACTCCTTTTCACCATAATAGATAGCCGCCTTTCCGGTAAATATACAGGGGCCGTCAGCGGGCATGGGGTCTTTGATGGCGCAGACTTCCACGCTTTCGATATACAACAATTCCTCGGTAGGATACTGGCCCGGAGCCAAAATCCGGTATGGCCTTTTAGCCCTGATCTCTATGGTGCCGAAACCGATATCGGTTATACTTTTGATGTAATCATTTAAAGTTAATGAACCGGTAAGGCATAAGGCCCTTAACCGATCATCATTCCGTAAGGCTTCGCTCATGGGTTGGTCGCAAACCGGATCAGACATGACCAAACGCCCGCCAGGCTTTAACACCCGGTATATTTCATTTAATGCCTGTTTCAAATCGTTCTCCTTGAAAATATTGAATAGACAGTTTTGACCGGCAACGTCTATGGAATTATCCGCTACAGGAAGCGCTAAAGCAGATCCCTTGCGCAGATCAATAAATTCTTTTTTGAACCAGGAATTTAATTTTTCCGCTTCCAGTAAATTGTCGGCACAGCTTTGCAGCATCTCATCCACAATGTCAACCCCTATAACTCCTTGCTTGTTTCGGTTGAAATAGGAAAACTGCAATAGCTCCATACCACCGCCAACACCGACGTAAAGTATGGTTGGATCATTAGCCAGGTCATTGGCGCTTACTATGGAACCACAGCCATAATTCATTTCCTGCATGATCTTCGGTATTTCCAGCCCCGGAAAGGCATTCATGGGAGTCGTGGTACAGCAAAGGCCAACATCAGGCTTTAATGCGGCATCGCGGTATACATTTATCGTTTCATCAAGGTAATTGTCCATAGTTCCTGTAATTCTAAAAGATATACGCTGTTCATCGGCTGACGGCTTTTTAAAAAGACGAAATTCCCAGCATCATAGAAACAAATAAAACCTTTGATGGTGGTTTCATCGTAATTCAAAATTGAAGATATAGGATAAAGTTGGATTTATGAATTATAAACAAGCGTCTTTTACGCTTAACTTTAGCTATCTCGTAAATTGAGGCTATGAATACTATTATACAGTCCCTGGCGGTTGGCTTTGTTTTTATACTGGCCTACATTGCGGAACATTTATTCCCGCAAAGGCAGGAGTTGCTGAAAGATGATCACGATTTAAAAAATATCAAGGTGGGCCTGGTCAATCTGGTATTTTCATTTGTAAGTGGTTATTACCTGCAAAAGCTGATGGGTTATACTTCAATAAGGGGCATTGGCCTGATCCCTTTTGCCAAAATCCCTACATTATTATCCATAGTGCTCCAAATACTTTGTATCGATCTTTTTGTTTACTGGTGGCACCGTATCAATCACAAAATCCCATTATTTTGGAAATTCCATAAATTCCATCACGAGGATGAACGGATGAATAGCACTACGGCTGTCCGGTTTCATACGGTTGAATTGTTTTTTTCAGTAATTGCCAAAGCGGTATTTCTTATATTAATGGGCATAACCGTTACGGGACTGGTCGCTTACGGGATTTTGTTCTTTCCTGTAGTATTGCTGGTCCACTCCAATATCAGGATCAGTCAAAAAGCTGACTTTTTATTAAGGAAAATGATCATTAGTCCACTAATGCACCGGATACATCACTCAAATGTCGTAGTTGAAACTAACTCCAATTATGGATCGGTCTTTCCGTTTTGGGATAGGATGTTTAAAAGTTATAAAAAGGTTACTTCGACCCCAATCAAGTTTGGACTATAGGAATATATTTATAGAGGCTTTTCTCATCAATAATTCTGTTGGTGACGAGCAAATTAGTATATTTGTATAGTCAATAGGGCGTGTTACCTATGTAACTACCTTAAACAACGACAACTAAAGCAAATCATTGAAATTCAATGATTTAAGGAAATAGGTTCGAGCCCAGGTGGGCGCACAAAGTCAGCCGTCAAACGCTGTCAGAACCCTCTAAATAGCTTATTTAGGGGGTTTTTCTTTTAATTATCCCCTTACCAACCCTTTGTAAAACCAAGGTTCTCGTTACCTATCCGACTACCTGTTTTTTGTTTTTAACTTAGGTAACACAAACCGATTCAATGAATTGAATACAGTTTATTATAGCGTTGAAAGTTTGATTATAGACCAATTTTTACGGTGTTTGTGTTACCTGTTGTGTTACCTAAAAACTGGATGAAGTAATAAACATTTAAAACTTAAAAATTAGATTTTATGCAAACATCACAGTCGTTTGATGTGCATTTCACCATCAAAAAAGAAAGGATAAGGACAGTGTGATGAACGGTTACGCTGGTTTTACGGTCAACAAAGAACGCGTTCGTTTCGCTTTTAAACATTATGTGAAAATCGAGCATTGGGATGTGGATCGCCGCCATCTTAGGATTAAAGTTTAAAGAAACCAATGATTACCTGGAGTGGGTCAAACTTACCATCACCACTTACTACCAGCAATTGCAGATCGCCAGGGAAAGGTAACACCGCAGCTACTCACGGCCATGTTTCTCGGGGAAGAGGCCGAACAAACTCATTCGCTCAGCAAGTTAATGGGGTATCATTACGAGACCGCCTCTGCAGCCCTGACCTGGAGTACTCGAAAACCGCAAAATGATCGACATCAGGATTAATGATGTCGACTATAAGTTCGTTGTTGACTTTGATACCTATCTCCGGAACCACAAGCAAAAAGATCACCAACAGTTAATGAATGCGCGAACAATTAATTTCGTGTTCCAGCTGACCATCCTCCCTGCTTTAATTGGAATAATTAAACCCGGAATTGGAGGCTTGTAATTTCATCTTTGCCGAAATTGTAACGGCAAGGGTGAGCGGCGGTGATACTTGAGGAACCAGCACCGATAATATAATTGCCATGCACTTATCCGTCGATTTAAAGGGCAGCTTCATGTCTTGGCTGTAGTCTTTGTCCCTTGGGCTACGGTGCACATAGTGCATATCCAGAAATTGGAAGAATGAAATGCTTTTGTTTTCCTTCCGGTGTTCGGCAAAGTGCTAAAAATCCATAGGCAGCTTCGGTAACTTGTGTAATTCAGTTGTCGAAAACAGGAAACTGTTAAAAGCAATATGGCCGTGAGCTTTTCAAACTTCACAAAAGTAATAATTGATAAGCAATTGTTTCGTTGGATCATATGATTGCAGGTTCTTAATCATTTAACACTCTGTAAAATTAAGTGTTACCTGACTGTGAAACCCTAATACAATAAGATCCGCCATCATCAGCACAAAGCCACTCCCAACCACTAAGGCACGGAATGCTAAAAGCATAGGCAGTATATTTCGACAGGTCTGATTCTTTATAATCCTATATTGGTACGTGTCCGCCATTTAAACAATTCAAACCATATAACCGAGATAAAGCCAATCATGAAGCTTATCGTTAGCTGACTGATATTCAAATGTTCAAAGCCAAAGAATTGTACTAACGGCTTAAAATAGATTAGCGAAGCTGATATAAGCAGGGTAATCCCAATAATGATTAATACCAAATTATTTTTGTACCGGATAGTGGTAAGCAATGAATAATAAAAGGAACGGTTGACCAGGGTCAGCAAAATATTCGCCGTGATCAAGCAAACAAATACCATTGTCCGTGTCAGCGGCTCGTCAGCGCCCTGACTTACCGCATATTGGTAAGTGGCCAGCGTACCCCCGGTGATCACCAAACCCTGTATGATGCTTAGCGCTAGCTCCTTCCAGTTGAAGAAAGTGGCACTGAAGGGACGCGGCTTTTGCAGCATCGTGTTTTTTTCCATCGGCTCATTCTCATAAATGATCGAGCAGGTAGGTCCCATAATTAGTTCCAGGAAAATAATGTGCACGGGTGAAAAAATGTTAGGATATACCCAGCCTAAGGCTATCGGGATAAATACCGTCAGAATGATCGGAATATGAATGGAGATGATGTATTGAATGGCTTTTCTCAAATTGGCATAAATTCGCCGGCCCATGGCAATGGCGGCTACCATTTTCGAAAGATCATCTTCCAGCAAAATCAAGGATGCGGCCTGTTTAGCGATCTCCGTACCCTTTTTACCCATGGCAATGCCAATGTGGGCCGCCTTAAGCGCGGGGCCATCATTAACCCCGTCACCGGTCATAGCCACTATTTCATTTTTTGCTTTCAGCGCATTAATGATCTTAAGTTTGGCTTCCGGGAACATCCGGGTAAATATATTTGTGGTTTCCACCCGGTCGCTAAGCGCTTTTTCGGGAAGGCGCATCAGTTCGTCGCCGCTCATGCGTTGATCAGCGCCCTGGAAATCAATCTGCCGGGCGATGCCCCCAGTGGTTTCCGCATTGTCTCCTGTAATGATCTTAACTGCAATACCGGCACTGTAAAACTCCTTTAATACAGCACTGATGTTCTTTTTAGGCGGATCATAAAAGGCCACAAGCCCTTTAAATGTAAAATTAAATTCCTGCTGCCTGACGGGGAAATTATTTCCGGTAAAACGAGTTTTCCCTACGGCCAGTACCCGATACCCGTCAACGGCCATGGCCTCAATCGCCGATGCGATCCGTTGCTTCTCATCACTGCTTAAAAGACTGACGCTGATTAATGCTTCCGGTGCGCCTTTAGCGGCAATAATCCGGTGCCCCGCTGCATTCTCAAACAGATGGGTCATCATGGGCGGTTTGCCGCCAAGAGGATATTCGTGGATCATCCGGTAATCAGGTCGCTCATCTTTGCGCGAAGAGCCCTCATAGGCCGCGTGCAAAGCCACCTCCATCGGATCGAAGGGTATTGGTTCACTGGCCCACATGGCCAGACTTACCAACTGTAGTTCTTCCTCCGAAAATAGATTTGCTTTAGCATCCGTGATCCGCCCCCCTTGAAGGGCATACACTTTGGCCAGGCTCATTTTATTGTCGGTTAGGGTACCGGTCTTATCTGTGCAGATTACGGAGGCGCTGCCGAGGGTCTCCACCGTTTTCATTTGTTTGACCACAATGCCCATTTTCATCATCCGCCAGGCGCCCAGTGCCATAAACGTAGTGAACGCAACTGGGATCTCCTCCGGCAGGATGCTCATAGCCAGCGTAAGCGCTTTGATCAGACTATCCAAAATATTCGCGGTATGCGCATAATTGATCGCCCATACGGCCAAAAAAACGATCACTCCGGCGATCACCATTTTCTTGACGAAATTGTTGATTTGCCGTTCAAGCGGCGTTTTTTCTTCTTCAATATGTTCCAGGCTCTTGCCGATCTGACCCAGACGGGTTTGGTTGCCGATGGCCGTGATCGTGGCGACGGCCAGGCCGCTGGCCACGGTCGTCCCATGAAAAATAAATGGATCGGCCGAAGAACTGTCTTTATAAACGGCTAATGATTCGCCGGTAAGGATACTTTCATTGACCGAAAAATCATGGGAATGCACGATCCGGCTATCGGCCATAACGGACATACCTTCTTCGACCATCAGGGCGTCGCCAACCACCAGCGAGGTGCTGTCGATCTCCAAAACCTCGCCATTCCGGATAACCTTGCACTTGGGTTGGGAAAAATCCTTCAGCTTCTCGAGCGCGTTCCGGCTTCTGGAATCCTGATATAAAGAGATGCCCGCAACCAGCACAATTGCAAAAGCCAAGAAGATACCGTCACCGGTATTTCCACTAATAAAGTAGATGCCGGAGGTAATTAGCAGTAAGATCACCATCGGTTCTTTTGCTAAACCTTTCAAAGCATTAACAAATCCGTTTTCATTTTTAAACGATAGGCTGTTTGCCCCATATTTTAGCCTGGCAGCGATGACCTCACTATCACTAAGGCCCCGCAGATTAAAAAGCTCAGCCTGCATCGGTTTGTGATGAAGGGATGACCATGAGGGGAAGGTGCTGGTTATCCAGTGCCGCAGCTGTTGTAGACTCATCAAATAATCCCGAAAAAAAACCATCCCGGTGATGAACTAGCGCCAGCAGGCCTGAACCATTTTCTTTGCGTAAATTGTTAAGGAGTGCGATAATCTGCCGCAATTGAACAGCTAATTGGCTAAGTTTCGCGGTGCTTTCATTCTTTCGAAGGACAAACTCTTCGACTACATAAGGGTCGGCATAATTTAGGAGTTTTGGGTGATAATAATATGTGTTGTAAAGCAAAATATCCGCCTTCAACTGAGGGGAAACTTTCGCAACGGTTTTTACGGCGTGGTCCGCACTTTTTGAAAAGTCGGTGAGCATCAGGATCTTTTTCATAACGGCTTTTTCCAATTCCTAAAATTGGCGCTTTACCGACTAAAAACAAATGACAAAGATCATTAATGCGTTTGATGACAATTACTTAAACAGTATGATTAAATAGTGACCTTCAATAAAAAAAATCATGTACGAGACACACATCCACCTGCTGATCACCCACCTGCCGATCATCGGCGCTGCGCTAGGTGCCCTTGTTTTGATCCATAGGATATGGAAAAAAAGCGATACGACTTTGATTGCTGCATACAACCTGCTGATCATCTCTGCTATAGGCGCCGCTATAGCTTATGCAACCGGCGAAGGTGCCGAAGAAACGGTCGAACACTTGCAGGGCATATCGAAAAATGTGATCGAAGAACATGCAGAATCTGCGATAATATCTCTGGCATTATTGATTGCTACAGGAGGGATTGCAGTGGTTGGACTTTTTGTCACTTGGAAAAGCTCTTTCTTAATTAGGCCAGTTGCATTGATCGTATTATTTATTTCCCTTGTAGGATTTGGATTTATTGTCAGGACCGGTTATTTAGGCGGACAGATCAGGCATACCGAAATTGGAACGAATCCGGCATCCCCGGTGAAGGATAAAGATGGCAAGGATAATGACTAAATTAACCATGTCGATCAAGCCGATACATAAACCCAGTTATTATGTGGTTAATGCAATTACCCTTTACCGCTTATTGGCGGCTCCGCTACTTTTAATACTCTTGTTCAGCGGCCATCTTGCCGTTTTTAAATGGTTGCTGATGGTCAGTTTCCTGACCGATGCGATCGACGGCTACCTCGCCCGCAAATACAAAGTAACCAGTATCTTCGGAGCCATCTTGGATTCTGTTTCTGACGACCTGACCATCGCGGTGGCAATAACCGGTATGATGCTGGTGAACCCGGAATTTCTGCGAAAAGAACTTACGCTGGTCATGGTACAGGTCCTGCTTTTTATTACCCAAATTTGTTTTGCACTAATCCGTTATCATAAGATCAGTAGTTTTCACACTTACCTGGCCAAATTTGTTACCATATTCCAAGGCATATTCCTGGTCCTTTTCTATTGGTTGCCTAAGCCGGTTTATCCGCTATTCTATGCAGTATCCACGCTGACCATTCTTGATCTGTTGGAAGAGATCCTGCTCGTCCTGGTGATCCCCCAATGGCAAACGGGTGTGAAAGGCCTGTATTGGGTCATCAAAAAGCATAGCCGATCATGAAAAAAGATATGCCAGTCACCGTAAAGCGCACCATCGAACTCATTGGCCTGTTCGTCCTGGGAACGGTCATCATAGCCGGGAACACGATCATTATGCCTTTGTTAATAGCTTTCTTTTTCAGCCTGGTACTTTTGCCGGTATTCCGCTTTTTCCGGAAGCTCAAAGTGCCTGAAGTGGTCGCGGTCTTTTTGCCGATCTTATTATTAACCATTGTCGTGGCCCTGCTGATTTGGCTGTTTTCCAGTCAGGTCAGCGCCCTGTTGGATGATTTTCCGAATATCCAGCATACCGTGGCTAAACACCTGGATGATCTGAGCATCTGGATCAATCGGTCGTTCGGCTATTCTCCGGCAGAGCAGGTGAAATTCATCAATAAGCAGAGTAAGAAACTTTTCAGTTCACTGAGCGGCGTCCTGAGCGGTGCCGCGGGATCTTTGTCAGGCATTATCATATTTCTCGGCCTGCTGCCCATTCATATCTACTTTATTATGCTGTATCGGAACCTTTTTATCCGGTTCACGCTGATGTGGTTCTCTAAAGACCAGCACCCGCAAGTCGAAGCGGTCATCCGGCAGACCGAAGTCATGGTCAAAAGCTACCTGGTTGGCCTGCTTATACAGATCACCTATATCATTATTCTTTTGGGTGGCGGCTTATGGCTCTTGGGGATGCCGAATGCCTTATTGATCGGAATCATCTTTGCTTTTCTAAACCTCGTTCCTTACCTGGGTGCCCTGATTGGGAATATCCTGGGGGTGCTGCTCACCCTAGCCTCCTCAGAGCGCCTGGCGGATGTCCTGATCGTCCTGGCCACGATCACGGTCGTACAGTTCCTGGACAATAATATTTTGATGCCGCGCATTGTGGGTTCGCAGGTCAGGATTAATCCGTTGGTTTCGATCGTCGGGATCATCCTCGGCGGCGCAATGGCCGGCCTGTCAGGCATGTTCCTGGCGATGCCGGTGCTTTCGATTTTAAAGCTCATATTCGACCACACTGAAAATTACAAACAATGGGGCGTATTGCTGGGCGACGAGCGGCCTCCTAAAAGTCCAATGAGGGTATGATGTTTAAAAAAGATTGAATCCAATTGCCACGAAAACAATGGAACCTGAAAAAGGCAAAAAGCCACCAAAAAACCGCTTCCTCAAATTCATATCGGTTTTGGGCCCAGGATTGACAACAGGGGCAGCAGATGATGACCCTTCGGGAATTGCAACCTATTCGCAAACAGGGGCCCAATTTGGGTATGGGCAATTATGGACAGCTTTGTATATGTTGCCCTTCATGGCAGCCGTTCAGGAGGCTTGTGCAAGAATAGGCTTGGTGACCGGCAAAGGAATCTGTGCTGTTGTCAAAGAACATTACAGTAAAATCGTGTTGTATGCTGTGGTGAGCCTAGTGGTTGTTGCAAATACCATTAATATCGGAGCGGATATAGGGGCTATGGCATCAGCAGCTCAGTTACTGATACCCGCGCCATTTGTTTTGATGGCAGTAGGCTTTAGTTTTATCATCTTACTGTTAGAGATATTTACTTCTTACCGGACTTATTCAAAGATTTTAAAATGGCTTGCTGTTACATTGCTTGCTTATCCATTGACGCTGTTTATTGTTCATCAACCCTGGGATACCGTTCTAAAAGCCACTATTATACCGAACTTTGAATTCAATTTCGCTTTCTTGTTTATTATTACCGGCGTTTTAGGCACCACCATTTCGCCGTACATGTTCTTTTGGGAAGCCTCGCAGGAGGTTGAAGAACGGCACGAAGCAGCCCGCATCTTCAAACGCAAGCGCCAGGTTAGTTGGCTTGATATAAAAAAAATGCAAATCGATAATAACTTCGGAATGATATTTTCGGAGCTTGCAACATGGAGTATCATTGTTGTATGCGCTACTGTTCTTCACAAAAGCGGGGTTAAAGATATTAAGACGGCGGCGGATGCGGCTAAGGCACTTGAACCTTTAGTTGATAGTTTCCCTAACGCCGGCTTATTGGCGAAACTCATCTTTTCAGTTGGCATTATCGGACTCGGCCTTTTAGCCATCCCGGTACTTTCTGGCTCAGCTGCTTATGCTGTATGCGAAGCGTTTAGTTGGAGATCAAGCCTCAACTTAAAAGTAAAGAGAGCCCCGGCTTTTTACGCTGTGATTTGTGCAGCTACTATCATCGGGCTGCTTATTAATTTTATTGGTTTAGATCCCGTCAAAGCGCTGATTTTTGCTGCCGTTTTGAACGGAGTTGCCGCGGTACCCATGCTTTTTATAATTGTAAAGATCGCCGGTAGTGAAAAAATCATGGGACAATATAAAATTGGTGGGGTATCGAGGACTTTATTGTGGATCACCTTATTTGCGATGGGCGCCGCTGCTATTGCGATGTTTTATACTATAATAAATAGTTAGGTGGGCGAGAGCACATTTTGTTGCAGCTGATAAAAGGAAGTGTTACTCACACTGGCTTCAGCTAAACTGACTTTACATAAGGCTGTGTTCGGTAAGGTGGATCACCAAAACGTCCACTAAGCTATTTGCGTAGCGTATAACTGATTCATATTCTGTAAAAAATAGAGATATAAGTGTAGACTAGGGGACGCACACAGTAAGCAATTTCTACACCTAAACGTTCCCGAAATCAATTATTTGAGGGTGTTTTGATTAAGCATACCTTACCAACCCTTTGTAAAGCAAAGGTACTCGTTACCTCTCAATACTACTACTCTGTATTTTTACGTCGACATTACGCTCTTACTTATTGCGATCTGTTGCGAATGTAATAGCCTTTAAATTACTTTTTAGGCAATAATGACTTAATTATCAAGAAAAAAAATAAGAATTAACTTGCAAGTAATCAACATTTTATATAGGTTTACTTTTAATCAATTTAACCTTAAATTATGAAAAAACTTGTATTGAAAGGTCTGCTCGCCCAGGCTGAGCAGCTGTCACGTGACGAACAAAAAAATGTGGTTGGTGGTTATGATCCCGCTCCTCCAACCTACCACTGGGTTTATTGCAGGAATTCGGGCGGCTACAATATTGGTAGCTTTCAATCAGACACCTGCAACAACTCTATTAACTTAGGTGTTTGCCAGTATTACTACCCAGGCTCAACATCAGCTTACACGCAGGGTTGCTAATCTAATACAAGGTTGCACGCACATGCAACCTTGTATCCTTTTGAACATTTACTAAAAACCAAATTAGATTAATTTATGAAAAAACTTGTTTTAAAAGGTTTGCTTGCTCAGGCCGAACAACTCTCCCGCGAAGAACAAAAAAATGTAGTTGGTGGTTATACCACTCCGCCGCCCCCGCCACCAGTGATGCACTGGGTACATTGCCAGAATTCTGGTGGCTACATTATAGGTAGCTTCCAGTCTAGTAGCTGTACTTATTCTGTTAATTATAGCATATGCGTATCTAGTTATCCCGGCACTGTAAAGTGCTATGCCGAGGGCTGCTAACCCACATTAAACCAACGCTGGCTTTGTCCAGCGTTGGTTACTTCAAATTTTTTCCTCATTAAAATTTATAGTGAGTTGTACACTATTTCCTTTTGCACAGCAATCCGCAATCGCCTGCACCATCTTAGGCAAACGCTGCCAAAAAACCTTGCTGATAACGCAGCATACCCGACGTTAGAATTTGTCATTTTAGATTACAACTCGAACGATGGGCTGGAACAATGGATAACCATAAACATGGCTACCCATTTGGCCGCTGGAAAAGTCAAATACATTCGAGTGGATGAAGTTGAATATTTCGAACGGAGCAAGTCGCGCAACATGGCTTTCAATGCAGCCACCGGCCAACTGGTATGTAACGTAGATGCTGACAATTTTGTGGGCATGGGATTCGCTCATTATATTAATAGCTGCTTTCACTCTGACCCCGATATTTTCCTAACTACCTTTTCTGATGAGATAGCTAATACTCCTGACTTTTTGGGGCGTATATGCTGTAGAAGAACTGACTTTATGCAAATAGGAGGTTACAACGAAGCCATAAAGGGTTATGGTTTTGAAGATTACGAGATTATTAGCCGACTAAAAAAAGCCGGTTTGAAACAAGAGGTAATTACTGACAAAAGATTTTTTAACGCCATTACTCACGACGACGACGAACGCATACGTGAAGAACAGTTGTTCTCATCTTTAAAGGACATTTATCTGGGCTTGATTTCGCCGTACGAATCTGACCTGTTATTTCTTTTTAAGGACGGCTCTTGTGCGTCAGGTAGACTTGTTGACCGCACCACAAAAAACTGGGCATCTCCAGAAAACACACTTCGGCCGTTAAGGCACCGGTATGAATTTGCACTTACAAACGCCGAATGGGTAATTGGCCGTTGGACGCTTGGGGCTGAGACTTTGACAATTGACGAGCCGAATGGACAGAAATTGAAATTTGCAGTCCAAGACGGACACCTTACGTCGTCTGATCGCAGCATGGAAAAGGTAACCGAAAAAAAAATGGTAACCGAAATGCTAATGTTTTATACCCAATACACCAATAGGCGCTTTTTAAGCAACGATACATCTGTTCCAATAAATGTTGATAATAATGCAGGAAACTACCGTGTGCTAACAACGTCGGTATATTGTCACATAAGTCAATGGCACCAACTCCTACAGGAAGTCCTCTTGCCTCTACAGGAAAAAGTCATTAGGCAAAGTCCCGAAGCGTTTTGCGTATACGGTCTAAGTAATTACCGCGGCAATAATATCTCCGTTACTTGGTTCTTGCCTTCTGGCAATTCAGAAAGCCTGTTTTCGTGGCTAGTTGCAGAAGCTAATGTGTTGTTATCGCAGTTCTCATTTGTGACGGTGCCTGTAATTGCCCGCTACCACAGCACCTTTATGAATTTCCCTGCCGGGCGGGTTGCTTACGGGTTATATCAATTCCCGGGGGTTGTAACTAAAGCGCTGGATGTGGAAACTGTAATTAATCTATCAAGGACGGTTACCGGCATCCTAACAAATGTTCTGGCTCAAGATACAATAGATAGTGATAGTGCATTTACCTTGGCTTTTTATCTTCATGCTTTATTGAGAAAGGGATTAAATCTTTCCACTGAGGAATTGCGCAATCTTAATGAAAAAAAACTGACGGGTAGTAACACAAACCTGATGGATATTACCCAAGGCAACGAAGCTACTTTTATTGAAATAATGAACGACATGTCATCTTTAGAATTTCTAGACGCTCCAGAAAATGCCTGGATGAAACAATGGATGGTAACCGCTGCCGCCGACCAAACGCGGCTTAATGCCTCACCTGTCGACTTCTTCGATGATGTAAGCACATTACTGTTACATCTATTAGCTTTACCCGTAGAGGTGAAAAAGGTTATTGTTGCTTCAATTTACAACGCCGGCATTGCTAACTCACTATGAAAAAACTCCTGCTGATTACTGATGTTGATTTTTGGAATGGCGGCGCAGGCCACCGAGTACGCATCAGCGCGCTGGTAAGTTACCTGGGTAATAATACCGAACTATATATCGCTTACATTGGTATAGTGTCGCCAATGGAAACGCTGCGAATAGCTGAGCTAAAAGCGACGGTAATCATCCTTGATAACGAAGGCACCCTCTCTCCTATGAAGTATGGTGAAAAGCTTGCCGAAAAAATAAAAGATATTCATCTAGATGCAGTAATCATTGAGTATATCCACCTTAGCTATATGCTAAATTTTGTCAATGAAGATGTAACAATGCTGCTGGACATGCACGACATCATTAGTGACCGTACCGAAGCCTTTCGCACATTTAATTATGGCGGCGTAATCCCTGAAATGTGCGCGGAAGACGAATTCGGGATTATGGATGTGTACGATCATGTTATGGTTCTATGCGAACCCGACCGCAAAAAGTTAGATGATATCATTCCCGGAAAAGTAGTACTGTGCCCTCATCCAAATTTAGTTCACCGGCGACTTGTACGGCCGAAGGTAAATACAATCACTTACATCGCTAGCGAATACCTGCCAAATGTTGACGCAATATTTTACTTCATGGAAACGGCATGGCCTCTGGTATCTGCAGAAAAAAATATTGAACTGCATATTTACGGCAATGTTTGTCACCGGCTTACCGGTCGCGAATTACCTGAGCGTGTGTTTCTTAAGGGATACGCCGCTGACCTCAACAAGGTTTATGACAATGCAGACATTATTATTAACCCTGTAAGGTTTGGAGCAGGCATGAAGATAAAAACGCTTGAAGCACTGGCCAGCAGCGTGCCATTAGTCACCACTGCGCATGGTGCCCGCGGCCTTGAAGAAATTGCAGGTAAAGGTTTAATAATAGTTAATAACACAGAAGATTTTGCTTTTGAAATAGAAAGATTAATAAACGACTGCCTCATACGACAGCGCTTAGTTGCCGAAGCTGCCGACTTTATAGAACAAAGTTACGGACCGGAAAAATGCTTTGCGCCGTTGTTGGACGCAATACAATCATAATTGAATGGACAGCGAAGAACATGTGATAAGTGCTATGTTAAGGAAGTTCAGGTCAGAAGTGGATGTGGTGACCGCATGCCGCCACCTTAAAGCTCATGACGACTACCCAAGTTTATTATCAATAAGTGAGACGCTGAAAGCATACGGCATAGATAATGCAGCATTTAACTGGCCTTTCGAGCGTTTGCATGAATTACCGTTGCCTTTTATTACATACGTTAATACGCATAATGGCGAGTACATGATCGTAACCGAAATTAACGACAGGGAAGCGTCGTTAACCAGTCGCAACAGCTATGAAGTTCCTATGCTGCTGGACTCATTTAAATTGATTTTTGGTGGGACTGTTTTGGTTTTGGAGCCGCCAGAACCAGGCACTGCTTTAGCCATTGAGGACATCCAGCCGTCATCGTTAACTGATATAGACGATTTACCTTTTCCAGTAACCTACGTTGACATTGGTGCAAGCTACGGGTTACCGCCAAAATGGGAGCGTTTTGCGCAGCAGCCTAATTTCATGCTATTGCTAATAGAGCCTGATGCCGGACAAGCGGCTGATATTAGGCTACAGTACCCAAATGCAATGGTTTTGGAAACGGGTTTAAGCAACCTGAACGAGGAACGCGACATTAATATTACGGCGTCTCAATCATGCTCATCAGTATTGGAACCTAATATGGATGTTCTCAGACGTTTTAATCTCGAAAAGTGGTTTACGGTGATCGGCTCTACCAAGGCGAACCTTAGGCGCTTTGAACAAGTTGCGGCGGAAACGGGGTTGCATGTACCAGATTTTATAAAAATAGATGTACAAGGATTTGAATATGAAGTATTAGAAGGATTTGGCAAATTGCTGGATCAGGTCCTTTGCATAGAACTAGAAACTCATTTATTACAGATATACAAAGAACAAAAACTGTTCTTTGATATCCACAAGATGCTATATGACCGTGGCTTTTACTTGCGGCACCTGGAGCAAACTGGCAATTTTTTGAGCGAAGCTGTAGAGTTTAATGCTTACTTCGTCAGAAACATGAACGGTTTACACGTTAACGCTCAAGCAAAAATTATTTTTTGGGAAGCAGTTAATAGTCTGCCGCCAGCAAAAACTCCTCGTGCATGATCTTAGATAAAGTATTTGATTTCTTCCAGTTTATAGAAATTTGGTAACTGCCTGCCATTAATAAACAAGCGGGGTGTACTTGATATATCGTTAGCTTCGCACCATTTCTTCTGCATCTCCAATAAAGGTTCTACATTAAGTTGTTGAGATGCAGGATAGTTTGCCCTCCATGCATCGAAATTTTTTAATTTATCATCAAACCATGCGTTAATTGCGTTCGATAATGTATGCGGATCATGCTCAGCGGCAAGCCTCATCATGTGCGAGGCTACTGCTGTTTCCGGGTCGCCATGGTAGTTCAACACGTAAAAAAACAATTGAACTTTAATATCCTCCCGGGAACTTAACCATGACGACAAGAGGCTATGCGCTTCACCGCAGGCCTCACAAAACGGTTTGGATACGATAGTTATTACGGTATTTGCATCTCTATCCCCTTCTATAATTGTAATTTCCGGGGGAGGCATCACCACCTCCTGCTGATCGGCCATTATCTTTTTGAAAAGTGAAATGTTCTGGCCTTTAATCGCTCGTAGTTGCTCCCGGCTAGCCTGCAACATTCGTGTTGCTTTTAAATGAGGTTTGATAGCGGTCCATGCAATAACAGGTACAATAAAGCAAAACAACATAAAAAAAGCACTATCAACAGTAAGTAAGGGCAACCGCCAGGACGCATATTTGAATAACAAAGCACCGTCTGCACAAAGTATAACTAATATAGACAGGCACAGCATGCACCACTGCTTTATAACAAATGCCTGAAGGTAAAACGAATACAATACAAACACGGCCGGCAGCAAGGCTGCAAGCGCGAGGTATTGTATCAGCAGACTATGGGCACCGGCAAATGCCGTCAGCAAAAAAGTCGTTAAAAAATAGAATAATCCTGCCTCAGCCCAACTAAGCTCATCGATAATGTTTGCGCTATCAGAAAAAATCACCTGGTTGCAGTCGCTTCTCCGGTTTATAAAGCAAAATTTGTCAAGCAACGGGTTAGATATATCTATACTCTTGAGCGCAAGCAACAGGCTAATCACTACGCCGGTCAGTTTGAGTATTAACGACGCCAAGATACCCGGCTCGTCGGCGAAATTGGGATATTTTGCGATCAGCAAGCACATCACAGCAATCGTAGCACCTGCAATTAAAAATTCACCTCGGTAAAGTTCCCTAAATTCACGTCGTCGTTTCACAACGTAATTTTTCTCACCGGCACCATCATTCGCTTCTGCTACTAATACCCTCCCAGAATACTGACTGTTTAGCCACTCCCGTTGAACTTTTTTGTTGGCATAAACTTCATTTACTATTGTTGCACTACCATCATCTATATTGGTTACTACTACAAACTCGCCTCCCCTGCTTTTTAAATGAGCAATAAAAGGAGTCTCGAGTTCTGTCAGACGATCAATTGGCAATTCGAATACACCATTTGGAATTAGGAAATTACCGAGCACATCCGCCAAACCAACGAAATTATAGTGCTCTGGGTGCTTATTCAGTTCGCGCTTTATACCCGTTGACGTAAGCGGCACCTTTAACCTTCGCGCCAGCTCAAACAATACGGTAGGTATGTTGTCCCCAATCATTTTGGCAAATGAATAAATTGTTCAGTAACCCGGTGAAGTAATGAAGCTCGAGATATCAGGATCTTCGCCTCGCCAGACATGCCCGGTAATAATGCTCGCTCGCCAGCAGTTGACGTGTTAGGAAGGCCGGTGACTTTAACACTAATTAATCCATTTTTTCCTACAACAGTATCAATAGTACTGATTGCCGCCCGCAAATCATTATTGCCGCCATTGGCTAACGCATTCAGGTGAATATAAACCAATTGTCCGCTTTTGATTTTGCTAATGTCACGCTCAGCTATTTGAGCACTACCAGTTAATTGACCACTAGCTTCTTCATTAAGGTGGATAGGTGCATTGATGAAGGTGGGGTACTCTAAATAGCCTGCTAATGCCACCAGCACCATAATAATAACAGTAATGGTGCCTATGCCCCAAGCGATGATAGTCGGTGGCGGTTTTGAGATAACCTCATCTAATTCAGGGCTATTGCGTCTTTGTAAATCTCGTGTGCTATCTATTGGCATAACCTATTCTAATTTGCTATTCTCCCAATGCTAATTGATTTTTTACAAGCTTATAGTACTCGCCACGCAAGGCTATCAGTTGCTGATGTGTTCCCTGTTCAATAATGTTTCCTTTATCTAACACCACAATGTTATCCGCATTGTTTACCGTACTTAGGCGGTGTGCAACCACTACTACCGTTCTATTTTTAAAAAAACCGGCCATGTTGTCCATTATTACACGTTCGTTTTTCGCGTCGAGGGCGTTGGTAGCCTCATCAAAGAAAATATAATCCGGATCTTTATAAACCGCCCTGGCAATGAGCAATCGCTGCCGTTGACCCTGGCTTATACCGTTTCCTTCGGCACCTATTACAGTATCAATACCAAGCGGCAGATTTTCAATCAGGTCGGTGATGTTTGCGACATTTACGGCATGCCACAGTCTCGCCTCATTGGGGCTATCGTCCCCAACGGCTATGTTGTTAGCAATAGTATCAGAAAAAATGAAACCGTCCTGCATAACCACACCACACTTGCCACGCCATGCGCGAACGCTAAATTGGCTCAAAGCTGTGTTCCCTATCGTAATACTGCCTGCAGATACCTCATAAAATCGCAGCAAAAGTTTAAGCAGGGTTGTTTTACCACTACCGCTCATGCCTACAACTGCAGTGGTTTTGCCTTGCGGTATTTCTAAAAATAGATCCTTTAAAACCGGTTCGCTTCCTGCTCCCGGATAGGTGAATGATAGATCTTTGATCGTGATACTTTTATCCTGCGGTAAGTTATATATCAGCTCCTTTCCTACAGGTTCTTCGTCGGCAACGGCCTGTATATCATTCAACCGTTCAAGGCTTATCCGCGCGTCCTGAAAGGACCTGATGAAGCCCAGCATCTGTTCTATCGGGCCATTCAGCTGTCCTATAATATATTGCACTGCCACCATTCCGCCCAGAGTGAGGTGCCCCTCTATCACAGCTTTTGCGCTCAAAAACGTCACAAGGATATTTTTTCCTTCGTTGATCAACGTTGAGCCTCCTTGCTGATACTGACTTAATGCAAGGCTTTTTACACTAAACCTGAATAAACTGGCTTGCAGCCGCTCCCACTCCCATCGTTTTTGACGTTCGCAATTGTTCAGTTTAATTTCCTGCATACCACTAATCAACTGTACTACATTGCTTTGCGTGCGGGAGGAAATGTCAAAACTTTTATAATTTAACTCACGCCGGGCTTTTAAGAAAAGATTTATCCAAACAAGGTAGCCTATACCACTAACTACAAAAACCACAAAAATGGTGGCATTGTACAAGACCAATACAACCGAAAATACTACTAAATTGATAAGCGAAAATATTGTATTAAGTGCCGACCCGGTTAAGAAGGTCTCTATATTACGCTGATCGCTCATCCGCTGCATGATATCGCCCGTTTTCTTGGTGTCAAAAAAGCTCATGGGCAAACGCATAAGCTTTATTAAAAAGTCCGTCAAGATGGAAAGGTTAATGCGTGTACTCACGTGAAGAAGGATCCAGGAACGTAAAAATTCTACAGTTACACGGCCAAGAACAAGCGCTGTTTGAGCGATTAGTATAATGTAAATAAAACCGAGATCGCGGGTTTGTACTCCAACATCAACAATAGCCTGTGTTAAAAAGGGAAATATCAGCTGAAGGATACTGCCTAAAGCAAGGCTCAAACACAACTGTGTGATAAGGCTACGGTACTTGGATACGTAGCGAAGCAAAGTTTTCCAGTTGAGTACGTCTCTCTCGTGCTCTTGGGTATAAAAGTTTGGCGTTGGGCTTAGCATTAGGGCAATGCCCGCACCGCTTTCACTCCAACCCCTGTTAAAATCTACCTGATTGAGCGTAACCAAACCACCCGAAGGATCTGAAAGATAATACTGATCATTCTTGATCTTATAAAGCACCAGAAAATGGTTGTTTTTCCAGTGGAGGATGCAAGGGAGGTCTGCAGTTTTCAACTGTTCCGGCGTTAGCCGTAGACTGAGTGACCGAAATCCGATTTTCTCGGCAGCCTCACTAATACCCAGTAGGTTAACGCCGTCTTTATTAATTTGACAGTGATTGCGCAGAACACCCAGACTAATGTCGCGCCGATAGTGTTTGGCCACTATACGCAGGCAAGTAGGCCCGCAATCCATCGTATCGAGTTGCTTGAAATTAGGAAATGATGTTAACATAGGTGGCCCCTAAAGGCTTATTGGCGATCCAATATACGAAAACTCATGAGTGGTTCATCATCAGTGCCATATTCTTTTTTAAAGTTTCAATATCAATATAAAAATCACCAAAAAAGTAATCGTCGGGCTCACTAACAGGTGCACTTATCTGTGCATAATACTGGTGGCTCAAAGCGTCTGCCTCATACCAAAACACAAAGCTTGGTCTATCAAGGTCATTGGTTTTTGCTTTTAAAATTTCTAAGACGCTGCCCCCTTCAGGCATAAACATCATATTGGTAAGCCCAGAACCATGTATAGATACAAGGTACTTAACATGACCGTACAAACGTACCTGTTCTAAAAAGGTATAATCTTCATTATACACTGTTTTAAAGCCATATTGAGTCATTACCTTTTCAACCAAGTCTTCGTTAAGCACTTTTTTACGAGCTGCCTTACGGCGGCTTAGATAAATTTTATCACCGATATTTATATCCGCAATACTTTCTATTGCATATTTACTATAAAATGCAGCCAGCTCCTTTAGCTCAAGCTTATCGTAAGAATCGCAAAGTGGCTTAATGCGCGGCAACCTCAATTTAGGTACCATCAGGCTTTTCCCCCGTGGGATAACAAACATATTTTGCACATTGAACGGAACCAACGACCCGCTGATAAAATCTGTTTGAATATAGTGTTCGGGGATTAATAAAACTACGTCCTTTAACTGGTCTCGTACCCGCCAAAGTCGGGGGATACATTCGCAAAGCCAATGGTAGTAGTTGTACCATGGGTGATGTATTAATAAATAGCGCTTATGCTCATCCATTTCGATCAGATTTTCGGGGTAGTCAGACGCATCCTGGTAGTAATTCATCGTTTCTGCAACGTAACCTGCCATTTGATAAGGATGATCGTGATGACAATCGCTGATAAGTCCATCTTCATTGGCACAAAAACCGGTATAAGTAACAAAAACTTCCTCCAAGTCTAATACTGGCAAATTACTAATCTTATAAGTTTTATACGGCTCAAATAAATGCCTTTCAGACGGTTGTAAGTTTTTTGGAAGTGCAACGTTTACGGTAATAGTACTCATTTAAGCAAATTACTAAACATGCTTAATAGTTCCTATGGCTGGATATAAACTGTTGAAGTTTAAACGATATAATTTATCGAAAGAGTTATTGACAGTGAGGGTCTAATTTTTTCAGTTCAAGAAAGTACCAGGACTTTTATTGATGCTTCACAAACTTTTGAGAGCTCTGCGCTATGTCAAGCAAGTTTTCACTAAGCCCATCAATCAAAAAGCCCCGTAAGCATTTTGTTTACAGGGCTTTAATGAAGTTTGAACTCAATTCAGCGGTGAAGGAGGGATTCGAACCCTCGGTACAGTTTCCCGTACGTCAGTTTAGCAAACTGATCCTTTCGGCCTCTCAGGCACCTCACCAGATCATAAATAATATCCCTTTTTCAGGGACTGCAAATATAGCAAATCGTTAAAGCTGTCAAAAAAAAAGATCACATTTCTAATAATCTATTCTCACGTGATAAATACTCATCAGCATTCGCTTAAATATGGTTTTAATCGTCTCCAAGTCTTTCAATGTTATATTACTGTCCTTCAGTTGATTTTGATCAAGCTTGTACTTTACTATTCTATCTACTAACACACTTATCGACTCTTCATCAGGTTCTTTGAGCGAACGCGAAGCAGCCTCTATAGAGTCCGCCAGCATCAAAACGCCCCCCTCTTTGGAGAAAGGTATAGGGCCAGGGTAGCGGAAAATGTTCTCGTTTACAAACTTCTCCGGAAAATTTTTCAGATAAGACTGGTAAAAATAATCTACCCTTGTATTGCCATGGTGGGTACGTATAAAGTCAATAACTATCTCCGGCAAATTTGCTTTCCTTGCCATCTCTATTCCCTTGCTTACGTGCCTGATGATGATCTGCGCACTTTCTTCATAAGGTAGCTTATCATGCGGATTAAAATGTGAGCTCTGGTTTTCTATAAAGAATAACGGGTTTTGTAGCTTACCTATATCATGGTACAGCGCTCCTGCCCTTACTAACAAGGCATTCCCGCCGATAGCATATATAGCGTTCTCGGCAAGGTTAGCTACCTGAAGCGAATGCTGGAAAGTACCCGGTGCACTAAACGCCATTTCGCGTAATAATGGGGCGTTAGTATTGGTAAGTTCAATAAGGGTTATGTCAGACGTGATAGCAAATACCTTTTCGAAGGCATAGATAAGCGGATAAGCTAGCAACGTAAGACCAACGCTGGCAACAAAAGGAAGAAAGTCCATCCAGTCGATGTTTGTGAAACTACCCTCGCGTATTAGCGAAATTCCCAAAAATGCAACGAAGTAAGCCAGTATAATTATTACCGCCGATATCAGGAACTGCTCCCGACGAATAAGGTTTTTAATACTGTAAATAGATACCATCCCCGCCGTGATCTCGTAAAAAGCAAACTCGAAGCTGTTTGGCACAAAAAAGCCCGCTATCATCACCACAAGCAAATGGATGTTTAGCGCCAAACGGGTATCAAACAATATCCTGATGATAATAGGCACTATACAATAAGGTATATAGTAAAGATTACCCGGCCATTGTAGTTTTATAGCTAACGACAACGTAGCTAACATTGCTGTAACTACCAGCAAAATAAGGCTTACGAGGCGGTTATCGCTGTAAATATCCTTTCTGAACAAGTACAGGAATATCATCAGTAATGTTATTACCAGGCCAACCAATAAAAACTGCCCCAATAATACTAGCGTGTAGTTTCCGTTAATACGGGCATTATCTTCAAACGCCTTTTTATAAGATGATAGCTTTTGGTAAGTTTCGTCGTTGATTACTGCTCCTTTAGTAACAATAGTCTCTCCTTTTTGCACCATACCACGGGTAATAGAAAGATTATCCAGCACTTCTTTTTCTAATCGACCTGTTAATTTAACATCATAGGTAAGATTTACTTGTAGCCTATCTTGTAAAAGGTTAAGCAGAAAAGCTTTGTCTAAAGAAGGTGTTTTACTTATAGCATTATCGCAGTATGCAATAGCAGTTTCCCTTGTAAATATGTCCGCAGTGTTTTTTTCTGTAGCAATATTATTGCTAAGAATAGTAATTTTATAGTTCTGCCCGCCTTGTTGGTATTTTGCAGTTGGCTTTATGACCCCACGATCGTAAACCTGCGAAAGCAGGTCTGTACCAGTCTGGATATATTTGGGTTTAAGCCTATCATTTATTCCCGCCCCGTGCCACTTTATTTCAAGATCGTTCTTGAAACCCTCCGTTAATTGCTTTCCTACTTCTGAATTGAGCTGATAAACAGGTGTAATTGTACTAAGTGCTGCTTTTTGATCCGCCTCAATCTCCTGATTGGTTTTTAAAATGGCGAAACTGTAAGGAGATACCAGGTCCTTTTGGTTCCATATCCTGCCTTTCTCGTATTCATAGCCAAATTTAGCCTGCTTAGGTAGCGTATAAACGATTACACTTATACTCACTATCATCATAAAAAACTTGACATTAAGTGCGTATTTGCGCAACAATGCCTTTTGACGTGATGTAGATAGTTTTGCCATGTGCGTGTTAAATCAATCAAAAATAAGATAAGTTTCGGTTGTAACTATTTTTTCTTGCTTTAGTCAAACCAAATATGATATCTTTATGATATCATTTTAAATCACAATTAATCATGAACACTGAAAAAATTATCACAGCGCCTTCAGGTTATCTGGGCTTGCTATTGTTTTTTGTGCTTGCGGGAGCTTCGGCTTTACTAGGAGTTGCCGGCTACCCGGTTCCGGCGGTTATCCTTGGTATTTTGGACTTTGTTGTAGTGCTTGCCGGTCTTATCATCGTAAACCCAAACGAGTCTCGCGTACTGATCTTATTTGGCAAATACCTGGGAACCGTTAAAGCTGATGGCTTTTTCTGGGTGAACCCTTTCACCGTAAAAAGGAAGGTATCCTTACGGGCATTTAACCTTAACGGCCAGCAATTAAAAGTGAATGATAGTGTAGGTAACCCGATTGAAATAGCTGCTGTAATAGTTTGGCAGGTACAAGACACCGCTAAAGCTGTTTTTGCTGTCGAGAACTACATGCAATATGTAAATATACAAAGCGAGGCAGCCGTACGTCACCTGGCCAACTCTTTTCCTTATGATCATATTGAGGATGAAAATGCCAGCATTACCCTGCGTGGCGGGGCCGACCAAGTAAGCGAAATGCTCGAAAAAGAACTTAATGACCGGTTGGAACGTGCTGGTATTATTGTAATGGAAGCAAGAATTTCTCACCTGGCTTACGCACCCGAGATAGCGCAGGCTATGTTGCAAAGGCAACAGGCATCTGCTATTATAGCAGCCCGTAGGCTTATTGTTGAAGGTGCCGTTGGCATGGTTGAGATGGCGCTCACACGGATGGAAGAAAAGAACATTGTAGACCTGGATGAGGAACGTAAAGCAGCCATGGTGAGCAACTTACTGGTTGTACTCTGTGGTGAGAAGGCTGTTTCACCTATTGTAAATACCGGCACTTTATACCATTAAGATGAACGATTTAAGAGACATCAATCTTCTAAAAACAAGCGAGCTTTTTGTAACTCGCCATAAGTGGTTCTTCCCCTACTTTGAACTAACTGACGGGCAGTTTATTTATGCGCGTATGCGCTATAAAGGGCATTGGAAGCGATACGCCATAATTGAGACAGCAGATAATATGTGGACCATCAAAATGAAAGGCTGGTTTAATCGCTCCTTATTGCTCAACCATGGTGAAGACCAAACTATTGGTACTATCACGCCATCAAATTGGAAACGAGACATAAAGGTACAAACGGACAATGGTTTTGAGGCTACCTACCAATATAAAAAGCTGTTTTCCAAATCTTTAAACCTTCATAATGACCAATATGGCGACATAATGCAGTTGGTACAAAAGGTATGGGGTTTTAGCAAACCTTTTGAGGTTAAGATTGAGCCTCAGCATCTTAAGAACAATCTGCCGCTGCCTTTGCTATTGCTGGCTTTTATAGGTATAAACATTGTTTTGATAAGGCAAGCGCGCGCCGCGGCAGCCGCAGCAAGTTAAACTATGGCAGAAAAAAAAGCTTTTGTTTTACGCATAAATCCTGATATGCTAAAGGAAGTCGAAGCCTGGGCTGCCGACGAATTCCGGAGCACAAACGGGCAGATAGAGTACCTCCTACAAGAGGCGCTCAAAGCCAGAAAGAGTGCGCGTAAGAAAAAGTTGGACAAGTGATTTTCATGTTCCAAAACCATCAAAAACCACACTTATTCTGATCGCCGGTTACTGATTGATCTTCCGTGTTGCAAAGTTGTTAGAATTTATATCATAATCACACACCAATCGCGATATTTACTATGCATGCATAATATTCTTTAGCTTGTTGTAAAATTTCTAACTTTGCTATCACCATTTATCAAAATAGGTTATTGTAATGAGAGAAGTATATATTGTGTCGGCAACACGCACCCCAATTGGTGCTTTTGGCGGCAGCCTTGCAAGCTTAACAGCCACCCAACTGGGAGCGATTGTCATTAAAGCGGCAATTGATAAAGCAGACATTCAGCCGGGCGATGTTCAGGAAGTTTTTATGGGCAACGTTCTGTCGGCTAATCTTGGGCAGGCGCCTGCTACACAAGCAACAATTTACGCCGGCTTGCCTCACCTGCCTGCTACTACTGTTAACAAGGTTTGCGCATCGGGCATGAAGGCAATTATGCTGGCTGCCCAAAGTATTGCTATCGGTGATAAAGACATTATTGTAGCAGGAGGCATGGAGAGCATGAGCAACGTGCCCTACTATCTTGACAAAGCACGCAATGGCTACCGTTTAGGAAATGGGCAAATTACTGATGGTTTGGTTAAAGACGGATTGTGGGATGTTTACAACGACTTCCACATGGGGTCGGCTGCAGAGATTTGCGCGGTGGATTGTAACGTTACCCGCGAAGAGCAGGACGCCTTTGCGATAGAATCGTACGCCCGCGCGCTGAAATCACAGCAGGAAGGAAAATTTAGTAACGAGATTACACCCGTTGAATTAAAAGATAAAAAAGGCGACATTACATTATTTACTGATGATGAAGAGCCTAAAACAGTAAAGTTCGAGAAGATTCCGTCACTTAAACCTGTGTTTAAAAAAGATGGTACCGTAACCGCAGCCAACGCCTCTACCTTGAACGACGGCGCAGCCGCAGTGGTGTTGATGAGCAAAGAAAAAGCACTAAAACTGGGAGTAAAACCCCTTGCGAGGATAGTTTCATTTGCTGATGCGCAACAAGCGCCTGAGCATTTTACAACTGCACCTTCTAAAGCCATTCCGCTGGCGCTTGATAAAGCTGGCCTTACCGGAGAACAGATAGACTATTATGAAATAAACGAGGCGTTTTCGGTAGTGTCGCTTGCCAACAATAAGCTGCTTAAATTAGATGCCGCGAAGGTTAATGTTAACGGCGGTGCTGTGGCTATCGGCCACCCGCTTGGTGCATCCGGCGCACGCATCATAGTAACGCTTATAAACGTGTTACAGCAAAACGGCGGCAAGTTAGGGGCAGCGGGCATCTGCAACGGCGGTGGTGGCGCAAGTGCTATGGTCATCGAAAATTTATCGTAATAACTCAGGGCTAAAATATTTTATCCTATTTTTAGTTTACCTAATAAAACAACTAGTTAAAGGTGGTTAAACGTTCTGTAATTACTTTGCTTCTGCTAATTTCATGTCTGTATACTTTTGCGCAGCATTCTGACGAAAGTAAAAATCTGAAGTTGCTGAAAATGTATGAGGATAGCCTGGCGAGCCTTGGTAAACACTTTATAAACGATACCAGTGATCTCGACCGTAAATCAGCAAATTATAAATTCATTCCTACGTTGGTATCGGCGTTAAAGGTGCCACACTCCTTCAACTACTCTTTTGACTCGGTAAAGGCTATCAGCATTATCAATTCTCCGGATAGCCGTTTTCGTATTATCAGCTGGCATATCATGAACCAGGATGGAAGCTACCGCTTTTACGGCACGATACAAATGAATACCGGCGATAAGCTGGTAATGTACCCGCTGGAAGACTACACGCCCATGTTTAAGAACCCTGAAGACACCATTACCGATAATCGTAAATGGTACGGCGCTCAATATTATAAGATCATCAGGGTAGCGGCCGCAAATCCATATTATGTATTGCTGGGCTGGAAAGGTAACACCGTAAAATCAACAAAAAAGGTAATTGAAGTACTTTCTTTTAACCGCGATGATAAGCCGGTGCTAGGGATGCCCGTATTTACCGGAAACAGCAAGACGCGCAAGCGTGTGGTATTTGAATATGCCCGGCAGGCATCTATGCTGTTGCGCTATGTACCGGAGCAAAACCTCATTGTATTTGATCATCTTGCCCCACCGGATGACCGCATGAAGGGCAAAATGGACAGCTACGGCCCCGACCTGAGTTACGACGGTTACCAACTTAAGAATGGCAAGTGGGTATTGGTAGAAAACCTTGACATGCGCAACGTACCTCAGGAACAAGATGCTGACTACGTAGATCCAAAAGCTCAGGCAAAAATAGATCGTCAAAGCTTACAGCCTGCACCTAAACGAATTAAACCTTAACACATTTAACGCAATCCAAATAACAGCATTACCGCTCGTAATAATCTCGGTATAAAATTCCGTTTCAGCGGAATAATAGTATTTTAGGCAAATTTTTTAACTCCAGTATGCAAGAAACCACCGAGGCTCCAGTGAAGGCCAAGTCAAGATTTCCCAAAGCAGTACCCTATATTATAGGCAACGAAGCAGCAGAACGCTTCAGCTTCTATGGTATGCGTTCTATACTCACGCTCTTTTTAGTAAAGCAATTTTTTAACCCCACCGGAGATGTTGCTTTATCGCAACAGGCAGATGCCCACGCCAACAAGTTAAACCACTTGTTTGTAATGGTAGCTTATGCATTACCCTTTGTAGGTGGCATGATAGCGGACTGGTTCACCGGGAAGTATAAACTTATACTATATGTATCGATAATTTATTGCATCGGCCACTTATTGCTGGCCATGTTTGATACCAGTCTGAGCGGTTTCGAAATAGGTATGCTTGTGGTAGCTATCGGCGCAGGTGGTATTAAATCCTGTGTTTCGGCTAACGTAGGCGACCAATTTGATGCCAGCAATCAGGATCTGCTTTCCAAGGTTTACGGCTGGTTCTACTTCAGTATCAATGCCGGTTCTATGTTGTCAACAATCGCTATCCCTACCGTTTATAAGTACTATGGCCCTCAATGGGCATTTGGTATCCCCGGTATATTGATGGCTTTGGCAACGGTAATATTTTTTATGGGGCGCAAGAAGTACGTTAAGGTACCGCCTCAGGGTGTTAATCGTAACAACCTGGTATTTATCACCTGGTATGCGTTAACCCATTTAAAAAACAGGAAACCAGGCCAATCCATGCTCGACATTGCCAAAGAAAGTTACGACCCGGAACGTGTTGAGGGGGTAAAAGCGGTATATAGAGTTATCGCGGTATTTTTTTTCGCACTGGCTTTTTGGGCAGTTTGGGATCAATGCCTTTCAGAATGGACGTTGTATGCTGCTAAAATGGACCGCAATATAAATCTTGGCTTTACGTCGTTTACTGTAGAGCCGGGTTCAATGTCTACATTCAACACCATATTCCTGTTGATATTTATACCCTTCTTTAATTACGTGGTTTATCCGCGATTAGACAAAATGGGGTTAAAAACAACTCCTTTACGCAGGCTTGGTGCGGGTTTGGTTTTAACCGCTCTATCATTTGTGGTTATCGGTTTCACCCATGTAAGTATTGATAATGGTGGTGCACCATCAATGTGGTGGCAGGTATTGGCATTTTTGATATTGTCTGCAGCAGAAGTTCTGGTTTCTATAACAGGTTTGGAGTACGCATATACACACTCGCCAAAATCAATGAAAAGCACTATGTCTGGTATTTGGTTCCTGGTAGTTTCATTTGGGAATCTGATCACAGCCGTTGTTAATGGATTAATTGAAGACGGCGGCTGGTGGGCCGAAAACCTGAAAGGAGCCAACTATGAATGGTTCTTTGTGGCTTTCATATGTGTGTTTATAATTGCATTCCTGTTCGTTTCTTCCCGTTTAAAAGAACGTAACTATATCACCGATCCATACATTGAAAACGAAGTAATGGCCGATACCAAGGGGCTGTAAAGAAAAAAATACCAATAAAAGAACAGGAAGGCATCAGCTTTCCTGTTTTTTTATTTTTTAAGCAAAGTAAATCGGCTATTTTAGCCACCTGCAGTCCATCCCCTAACCCAACATTAGCTAAGTGCCTGACAGTATAGTAATTATACCCACTTATAACGAAAAGGAAAACATCGAGCGAATGATCCATAAGGTATTTTCGCTGGAGCACGATTTTCATCTATTGATAATTGATGATGGTTCGCCTGATGGTACCGCCAAAATTATCAAAGCCTTGCAGCGTGATTATTCTCAAAAGCTCCATCTGATTGAAAGAGCAGGTAAAATGGGCCTTGGCACTGCCTATATACATGGTTTTAAATGGGCCATTGCTAACCATTACGATTATATATACGAAATGGATGCCGATTTTTCTCATAACCCCGACGACCTATTGAGACTAAGGCAAGAGTGTGTAGCGGGTGCTGATGCGGCTATTGGATCTAGATACATAAAAGGAGTTAATGTAGTTAACTGGCCTATGAGCAGGGTATTGATGAGCTACTTTGCATCAGTTTATGTGCGTTTTATCACCGGTATTAACATACAGGATGCTACAGCCGGGTTTATGTGCTACAAACGCCGGGTGCTGGAAAGTATAGATCTGGATAAGATAAAGTTTGTTGGCTATGCCTTCCAGATTGAAATGAAATTTACTACCATAAAGCATGGTTTTAAGGTGAAAGAGATACCTATCATTTTTACTGATCGTACAGCGGGCTCATCAAAAATGTCTAAAGGTATTTTTACCGAAGCGGTAGTTGGCGTACTCCACATGAAACTTAACAGCATCTTCAGGAAATATCCTGAAGGATAGCAAAGTCCGAAAGTCAGTAAGTTCGATGTCATAAGCAATTGTTAAGTCTTTCGGACTAAAAAGAAATTACTAATTTCGTTGGCAATGAACGAAAACCTTGATCCGGATGGCGAACGCCTCTCCCCTGCTGAGCGGGATATAGAAAAAGTACTTCGGCCGCAGGCTTTTGAAGACTTTACCGGGCAACATAAAATATTAGCAAACCTCAGGATATTTGTTCAGGCCGCACGTTTACGTGGCGAGGCACTAGACCATGTGCTGCTGCATGGCCCTCCCGGTCTCGGTAAAACAACCTTGTCGCACATCATCGCCAATGAGATGGGTGTTGGTATCAAGATAACTTCCGGCCCCGTATTAGACAAGCCGGGCGACCTTGCAGGCCTGCTTACCAACCTGGAAACGGGAGACATCCTTTTTATTGACGAAATACATCGTTTAAGTCCGCTGGTGGAAGAGTACCTGTATTCGGCCATGGAGGACTTTAAGATAGATATTATGCTGGAGAGCGGGCCGAACGCGAGGTCCGTACAGATATCATTAAATCCTTTTACACTGGTTGGCGCAACAACACGCTCCGGCCTGCTTACTGCTCCTTTGAGGGCTCGTTTCGGCATCAACTCCAGGCTGGAATATTACGACGCAAAGCTGCTTACTACTATCGTGCTCCGCTCGTCGTCTATTTTACGTACACCTATAAGCGACGAAGGCGCCTACGAAATAGCACGCAGAAGCCGCGGCACGCCACGTATTGCCAATGCACTGCTGCGCCGCACGCGCGATTTTGCTCAGATTAAGGGCAATGGCAGTATTGATACGGAGATAGCCCGATATGCCCTCAACGCATTGAACGTTGACGAACACGGGTTAGACGAAATGGACAATAAGATACTATCCACCATTATCGACAAATTCAAGGGAGGGCCTGTCGGCCTGAAAACCATTGCGACAGCAGTAGGCGAAGACGAAGGAACCATTGAAGAAGTTTACGAACCGTTCCTGATACAGGAGGGCTTTCTGATGCGTACTACACGCGGACGCGAGGTTACCGAGAGTGCTTACAAGCACCTGGGTAAAATTAAGCTTGGCGGTAACCCATCTTTGTTCTGATTTTCTTATTGCTTAAAAAATAAGTTATTGCCTTACAGATAATTAGCTTGTGTAAAATTTACACAATGTGATACTTTTTTAACATAAAGCTGTTGTTTATTTGCAGTTATAGTTAATTTTTTATTACTTGCCAGCGCCAATTATCGCCTATGTCTGACTTGGGATCACCCTGTGAAAAAGAGTTGCTCTTGAAAATTTCCCGTGGAGATGAACACGCTTTCAGCGAATTGTTCAACACCTGGCATCACCTTTTAGGAAGGCATATTTACAAGATAACAGACTCCGCAGAACTCGCCGAAGAAGTTGTACAGGACGTATTCTTAAAAATCTGGACCGCCCGAGAGAGCCTTGCGTTAGTAGAAAATTTTAAAGCCTACCTGTTTGTTGTTTCTCGTAACCATGCGCTTAATTGCCTGCGCAAACTGGCCCGGGAGCGTATGCATCAGAAAGCTATAGAAGAAAACGCCGCAGTACTTGCTGTAGAGCAAACAAGCTCAATGGATATTTATACCTTATTAGATCAAGCAATAGACCACCTCCCCCCCCAACAGCAAAAGGTTTACTTGCTAAGCAGGCACAATCGCTTAAAGTACGATGAGATTGCCACGCAAATGGGACTGTCCCGCGAAACAGTCAAAAAATATTTACAAGGTGCAACGCACTCCATTACCAACTTTGTACAGTCGAATATTGATGTTTCTGCAATAGTACTGCTTGCTTTTAATTTTATTTTAAAAAGATAGTCTACCTATACCCCCTTTTTCAATAACGATGGTGTCTTAGTTATAGAAAGCTGCCCAAGCTTGCTCTACCAATTTAAAACACATCAATGAAAACGTCCCGGCTGAGATTGCGACATCTTTTTGATCGCTATTACAATAACACTGCCTCTCAGTCAGAGCGCGACGAGTTGTTTGCCATTATAGATGCCGGGCAGCAGGATGAAGAACTTGCACACCTTATTAGCCAAACTTGGGATGAATTAAATAGTACAGAGCCTTTCTTCACCAAAGAAAAGTCAGCATCCATCCTTGCTAGTATTACTAAACAGAACGAAAGTTCAGGTCACCAGTCAAAAGGTTCCATTATCATGTGGGCCAAAGTTGCTGTAGCTGCTATGCTTATTGTATTTACAGGCGCAGCTGTTTTCCACCAGATTAAGGAACGGCCAGCTAAACAGCAGGTGGTCGCCCGTGCAAAACGCCCGGCACATGACGCTTTACCCGGTGGTAACAAAGCCGTATTAACATTGGCTAACGGCCAGACGATTATTTTAGACGATGCGCAGAACGGCACGCTAGCCAAACAGGGCGCTACTATAATAAAGAAAACGGCCGACGGGCAACTTATCTATAATGCCGCAGCTGCTGCGGAAACATCCGATGCTATGGCAATGAACACCATTGCCACGCCACGAGGTGGCCAATATCAGATCATACTGCCTGATGGCTCTAAAGTTTGGCTTAACGCTGCGTCGTCAATCAGTTTTCCCGCTCACTTCACTGGTTCATCGAGAGAAGTTACCATTACCGGCGAAGCCTACTTTGAAGTTACAAAGAATAAAGCCATGCCTTTTAGGGTAAAAACAAACCAGGCCAAAATAGAAGTTCTGGGCACTCATTTCAATGTTATGGCCTACGACGACGAAAACGTCATGAAAACAACGCTGCTGGAGGGTGCTGTGAACATCAGCAGCGGCAACTTCAGCGCGGCACTTAAACCGGGTCAGCAGGCACAGATACATCGTTCAGGGCAAAACAGAGTTGTTGACGATGTTGATGTAGACGATGAAACGGCCTGGAAGAATGGGATTTTCCAGTTCAGGGATGCCGGTATAGACGTGATCCTGAGACAGGCTTCACGCTGGTATGACGTAGACGTAACTTACAAAGGAAAAGTGCCGCAGAGAGAATTTACCGGTCACCTGTCACGCAATGTACGTGCATCGGAACTTTTAAAAATGCTTAAGTATACCGGCGTAAACGTTGAGATAGAAGGCACCACCATAATAGTACAATAGCAACACACACGGTAAACATCTATAAACTAACCCTACAAAAACACCTATGATGAAAGAAGTATACACAGACAGTTAGCCGCCGAAAAAGGTGCCCTCTTTTAAATATATCGCATAAAAAACCGGGAAGTGCTTGGACCCACTTTCCCGGCAAAATGCCAGGGTCACCCATTATTCATTGCAATTAGCGAATTGAAACTTAACGTTTAACCCAAACACTCAAACTTATGAATTTTAATTCTAAGGCTACGCCTGTGGCGTGGTCTAAACCATTCAAATTTATATTGGTTATGAAACTAACTGCCATTATATTAATTGCAGCACTTACCAATGTTACTGCCAAAACTGTTGGCCAAACGGTATCAATTAGGCAAAAGAATGCCTCGGTGGAAAAAGTACTCCGCCTTATAGAGCGGCAAACCGGCTATCACTTTATGTACGACAAAGCCGATGTTGCAAAAGCACGCGGGATTGACATTGCCGTAGATAACGTAACCATTAACCAGGCGCTTGATGAAGCGTTTAAAGATCAGCCCCTCACCTACAAGATTTTTGATGAAACCATTGTAGTTAAGAAAAAGGATGCTGAACATAATACTGTTATACAAGCAATAGACATAACCGGTACAGTTACCGACGCAAAAGGCCCGCTACCGGGTGTTAACGTGAAACTTAAAGGTACTGTAACTGGTACCGTAACCGATGTGAACGGTAAATACAAGCTTAATGTACCAGACGGCAGCGGCACGCTGGTGTTTAGCTTTATAGGCTACAATACAATTGAGGAGCCAATTAACAACCGGCAAGTAGTTAACGTTGTATTGGGTGAAAACTCAAAAGCACTTAACGAAGTTGTTGTTGTTGGTTATGGTACACAGAAACGTGTAGACCTTACCGGATCAGTAGGTAGCGTAAGCGCCAAACAACTACAGGACCGCCCGCAAACCAACCTGGAGCAGGAACTTGCAGGCAAAATAGCCGGTGTGAATGTATCTACCAACTCAGGTGCGCCAGGTGGCGCTACTAAGGTACGTATCCGTGGTTATACGTCATTAAACGCCAGTACCAACCCGCTTTATGTGGTAGATGGTGTGGTTTGGACAGAAGGCGGTAACGCTATCAACCCAAATGACGTAGAATCTATCGACGTGTTGAAAGATGCATCATCTACTGCTATCTATGGTACACGCGGTGCAAATGGTGTAATTTTGGTTACTACAAAACGTGGTGCCCGTGGTGGTGCCGGAACTGTAAGCTATGACAGTTACGTTAGCGTAAGCAAAATGGCTAAAAAGCTTGATGTGCTTAACGCTAAGGAGTTTTTAGCTATTGAAGACCAGGGTTATGCTAACATACAAAAGTTTGATCCCGTAGGATGGGCTGCCGGCAACTATGCCTCGAAAGATCCCAAAGTTATCCGCACTGCACTTATTGGTAAATTATTCGATGCCAACCTTAACCCGCTGTACGATGTAGATTGGCAGGATGCTACTACCCGCACCGCGGTAAGCCAGAACCATAACCTGGGCTTTACAGGCAATAGTGAAAAAATGAACTATGGTTTCTTCTTAAACTATGCCGATGATCAGGGTATTATCTTAAACAGCTATTTAAAACGCTATAACGCACGTTTAACCTTTGATAATCAAATAAAAACATGGTTAAAGGTTGGTGCAACGTTAAACTACAATGCGCAGGAAGGCCGTGCACAGGATAATGGCGTAGGCGGTAACAACATTCCGCGTATGTTAGTAGAGATGCCATCTATCATCCCTATTCGCTACCCTGATGGCAGCTATGGCAAACGTACAGACTACCCTAATATGGAAGGCGGCGATAACCCGGTTGCTCAAGCGAATGAAATAACCCAGTTAACCAAGATACGGGTGTTTAGTGGTAATACTTACGCCAACTTTAACATTCTGCCAAGCTTGCAATTCCGCAGTGTGCTGGGTGTTACTACATCTGCCAATTACTACCCAAGCTCTCAAACCGGTTTGGTAGGTGGTGCAAGTGCCAGTCAGGATTACAGCTCTGCTTCTATAAGCGAGGCGAACAATGTTTTTTGGCAATGGTCTAACTACTTTACCTACAACAAAACTTTTGCCGGTATTCACAAAATTAACCTTGTGGCGGGTTTCGAGCGTCAGAACTTTAAACAGACAGGCTTTGGTGCATCAACAAGCACATTATCTGATAACTTCTATAGCTTTTATAATCTTGGAGCAGGTGCAATCCCGGGTATACCTTCGTCAAACTACGATGCATGGCAAATGCAATCGTTCTTTGCTCGCTTGAACTACAACCTCAAAGAGAAGTACCTCTTAACTGTAACCGGCCGCCAGGATGGATCATCCCGCTTAGGTAAAAATACCAAAAATGGTTTTTTTCCATCAGCGGCGCTGGCCTGGAGAGCATCGCAAGAATCATTCTTGAAGGATAACAAAACCATATCTGACCTTAAACTTCGTGTAAGCTATGGTTTAACCGGTAACACCGAGATTGGCGAGTACCGTTCAACTGCCAACATTGAAACAACCCCTTACGTATTTGGCGGTGCACAGGCCATTGGCACTCATCAAACTTCAATTGGTAACGAAGAACTTGGCTGGGAAAAAAATTCGGAGTTAGATTTGGGAGTATCATTAGGCCTGTTTAACAACCGTGTTAATATTGAAGCAGACGCGTTCCTGAAAAAGACCAAAGCGTTGTTGCTTAATGCGCCGATACCACAAACAAGCGGGTTTGGTAACGTATTCAAAAACATTGGTAAGTTAGAAAACAAAGGTATTGAGCTTGCAATTAATACTACCAACATTAAGACAAACGACTTTAGTTGGACAACTAACTTCAATATCACGTTTTTAAAGACCAAAATATTACAACTTGGCCAAAATAACGATGATATCTTCCTTGACCCTGGCTTCCTTTCAAATTTTAACCTGATGAGGGTAGGCTTGTCGCCGGGTAGCTTTTACGGTTATACAGTACTAGGCACATGGGGAACTTCTGAGGCTGCTGAAGCTGCGAAATACAACCTATTACCTGGTGATTTGAAAATCAAAGATTTGAACGGTGACGGCAAAATAACAGCTGATGACCGCGAAGTACTTGGAAAATCAACACCTGATGGTTTTGGCACCTTCACTAACAACTTCCGCTATAAAAGCTTTGAATTGGGTGTAGAGTTACAGTTTAACTACGGTAACCAAATCATGAACTTGACAAGGCACTCGGGCCAGGACCGTACCGGTCAGGCTAACAGCTATTCCACCGTACTAGACGCCTGGACGCCAGAGCACCAAAATACCTCGATAGCTCAAACCCGCCCTGCATATGTTTACTATCAGACCGAAATTTATTCTACTAAGGTAGAAAGCGGCAACTTCATCCGTGGCAGATCGGTAACGTTAGGGTACAACTTTTCGGACAACATACTCAAACATTTGAAGATAAACCGTTTGAGGGTTTACGCGCAGGCTCAAAACTTGTTTGTGATAACAAAATACACCGGCTACGACCCTGAGGTATCTACCTACAACGGCAGCAGCAACTTTACACAGGGCATCCTGTTTTACGATTATCCAAAACCAAGAACATTCTTGCTTGGAGTAAATGTTAGTTTCTAATTAAACAATTTAATATACATTATTATGAAGTTTAACCTAAAACAATATAGCGCTGGTATATTAATGCTAATCCTTACTGCTTCGGCCAGTAGCTGTAAAAAATACCTGGACGAAGAGCGAAGGGACAATTTCAACACCAATAACTACTTTACAACTGCATCGCAGGCGCAAACTTTTGTAAATGGTATATACTCTAATTTATACATGTTTCAAAATGGTGATGCCTATGGCGAGAGCCCTTTTATCACGTTGGAGCTTTTTGCAGGCCATACCACCACGCTTGGGCAAAGTGTAAATAATAAACAAGTTATAACCCAAACCACCAGCCCTACAAACCCCGGTTTTCAAACCGTATGGTCTAATAGTTATGCCGCTATTGCAAACGCCAACATTGCGCTAAAACGAATACCAGATATTGCAATGCCGGATGCCGATAAGAAAAAGCTGCTTGGCGAAGTTTACTTTCTTAGAGCATTTTTCTACTTCCACCTGGTGCGCCTGTACGGTGATGTGCCTTTGATTACTGAACCGGTTACCATCACCAGTGAAACTCTTTACCCTGAACGTTCGCCAATGGCATCAGTTTACGACTTGATAGTAGCCGACCTAAAGGCCGCTAAGGAATCTGGCTTGTCCGAGACCGACCAAACCGGCCGTGCATCTCTGGGCGCTGTACGTACCTTACTGGGCAGCGTTTATTTAACCATGGCTGGTTATCCGATGCAGAAAAAAGAAAACTATGCTTTGGCGGCCGCTGAGGTACTACCAGTATTAACAAAGTATACGCTTTTCCCGGATTATGCATATTTACATGATAACGCTCATAAAAACCAGGGGGAATTGATCTTCCAGATTAACTACCTGGTGGGTGTAAAAGAAAACGCGATACCACAATTAACACTGCCTTTTAACTTACAAGTTGGTGCTTATGGTGATCACCTGGGTGCAATGATACCTACTACCCAATTTATTGCCAGCTACCCTGCCGGTGATAAACGTGCAAAAGAACGTCAATTCTTTTTCAGCAGCTATCCAAAAGACAAAGATCCATCAACAATCATCACTTTTGAGAAAGCTTCGCTTTATAAATTCTTCCATGCAGAAAGTGCGTTGGGAAATGGTAAGAGTGATGAAAACTGGACATTATTCCGTTTGCCCGAAGCAATGTTGATTTACGCAGAAGCACAAAATGAAGCTGAAGGCGCACCTAATCAAACTGCCAGAGATCAGGTGAACGCTATCCGCGCACGCGCCGAGTTGGCTCCTATAGGAAACCTTTCTCAGGCCGCATTCCGTGAGGAAGTTTGGAGGCAACGTTACCTTGAGCTATGTTATGAGGACAAATCTTACTTCGATATTCAGCGTACACATAAAATATACGTTGTACCAGGCGGCACTTTTGCCGACGCTACCTCTACGCCGAATGAGCAGGGAGTAACGTTTAAAGAACAGTATTATTTCTGGCCAATACCACAGAGAGAGATAAACACCAACCCTAAATTGAAACAAAACCAAGGGTGGTAATAATTTTACAATATAAAAGACCGGCAATCCCTGCCGGTCTTTTATATTTACGGCCTGTATATCCCCAAAATATCTCTATGAAGAAAATTTCACTCTTCCTGACTACATGTCTGTTTTCCGCTAATGTATTTGCCCAGCAGGTTACCAAAGTAACTGACCCCGTGGAATGGATTAACCCGCTAATGGGAACGCAATCTAAATACGACCTGAGCAATGGTAACACCTACCCTGCTATAGCCCTTCCATGGGGCATGAACACCTGGACACCTCAAACAGGTAAAATGGGCGACGGCTGGCAATACACCTACGACGCTTACAAAATTAACGGCTTTAAGCAAACCCATCAGCCATCACCATGGATGAATGATTATGGTCAATTTGCAATTATGCCAGTTACAGGCAAAATCAAAGTGTCGCAAAATGGACGTGCAAGCTGGTTTTCGCATAAAGCAGAAGTAGCAAAACCATATTACTACAGCGTATACCTGGCCGATCATGATATCACTACGGAAATAACTCCTACTGAACGTGCTGCGCAGTTCAGGTTCACTTATCCAAAGTCCGACAGTTCTTACATTGTTGTTGATGCTTTTGATCGTGGATCATACATTAAAGTTATACCCGAGCAACGCAAAATTGTGGGTTACTCCACCAAGTACGCCCGCGGTCCGCTCAAAAACTTCAAGAATTATTTTGTAATATATGTAGATAAGGCTATCAACCTTTCCCAGGTTTATAGCGATAGTACACTTAACAATGGCAACGAGCTTTCTGCAAAGCATGTGAGCGCGCTAATAGGCTTTAAAACCAAAACAGGAGAAAAGGTACATCTCAGAGTGGCCTCATCTTTCATCAGCCCGGAACAAGCAGAACTAAACCTCAGCAGAGAACTGGCAAATGACAGCTTTGATACAACATGTGCCAAAGCTAAAGCAACATGGAACAAAACTCTAAACCGCATACAGGTAGAAGGCGGAACGGTAGACCAGGTACGTACCTTTTATTCGTGTCTGTACCGTATGCTGTTCTTTCCTAATAAAATGTATGAGATAAATGCCAAAGGCCAGCCAATGCATTACAGCGCGCAAAATGGCGAGGTATTGCCTGGGTATAAATTTGCCGGTACCGGTTTTTGGGATACTTTTCGGGCATTATACCCTTTCCTGAACCTGGTTTACCCTTCCATCAACAAAGAAATGCAGGCTGGTTTGGTTAACGACTATAAAGAAGGCGGCTGGCTGCCGGAATGGAGCAGCCCGGGTTATAGCGCAGTAATGGTTGGTAACAACTCAGCATCAGTAGTTGCAGACGCCTATCTAAAAGGTGGTCGCGGATACGATATCAACACACTTTACCAGGCGCTACTACATGGCGCTAACAATAAAGGCCCGGCTGCTACCGGACGCGAAGGTGTTGAGTTCTATAATTCGCTTGGCTATGTGCCTTACAACGTTAAAATAAACGAGAATGCCGCACGCACGTTAGAATACGCTTATGACGACTTTGCAATCTACCAATTAGGTAAAGCTTTAGGTAGGCCGGCATCAGAGACGGGCTTATATAAAAAACGCGCCATGAACTACAAGAACCTGTTCGATCCTTCTACAGGTTTAATGCGCGGAAAAAATAAAGACGGCAGTTTCCAAACGCCTTTTAGCCCGGTTAAGTGGGGCGACGCTTTTACCGAAGGTAATAGCTGGCACTATACCTGGAGCGTTTTCCAGGACGTGCAAGGCCTTATTGACCTGATGGGCGGCAAACAAAAATTTGTAACCAAGCTAGACTCTGTTTGGACAATGCCACCTGTATTTGACGACAGCTACTACGGCGAAGTAATTCATGAGATCCGCGAAATGCAGATTGCCGGCATGGGCCAATACGCACACGGCAACCAACCCATACAGCACATGACCTATCTTTATGGTTACGCAGGAGAGCCGTGGAAAACTCAATTGCACGTACGCGACGTGATGAATAAGTTGTACAAAGCTACACCTGACGGGTACTGCGGCGACGAAGATAACGGGCAAACATCTGCATGGTATGTATTCTCAGCAATGGGCTTCTACCCTGTTACTCCGGCGAGCGATCAGTACGTTTTAGGTACACCATTGTTTAAGAAAATGACCGTAACTCTGGAGAACGGCAAACAGCTGGTGATAAACGCACCAACCAATAGCGACGCTAACCGATATGTAAAAACCCTTACCATTGGTGGGAAGCCATATACACATAATTGGTTAAGCCATTTCAACCTGCTAAAAGGTGCAGTGCTTAACTTTGACATGTCTGCATCACCTAACAAAACACGCGGCATCAAAACAGAGGACGTACCTTATTCGTTATCGACCGAGAAATAACGCTGGTTGTAGCATGAATATTAAAGGGTTTCTATTTAGCTTACTTATTACGTTATCTGCGTCGGCTGTGTTAGCGCAGGAAGTTCCGGCTGCAAAACAGCCGGCAGTGGCAATTCCTGCGGCTGTACCTTTTGTGCCCATGAATTTGCCCGTAAGTACGTTACGATTGGGCATAGCAGGCCTTTCACACGATCACGTAAATAATATCCTTACTGATTACCACCAGGGAAAAGTAATAATTGTAGGCATAGCAGAAGCCGATAAGCAACTCCGCGCAAAATACAAGAAGCGGTATGACATACCCGACTCCTTGTTTTTTGACGATCTTAAAAAAATGGCGGTCACCAAAAAGCCGGACGCTGTACTCGGCTTTAACCCGGTTGCAAAGCACATAGATGTGGTTGAAGTTTGTGCGCCCCTTGGCATTAGTGTGATGGTAGAAAAGCCACTTGCAGCCACCCTGGCGCAAGCAAAACGAATGGAATTTCTGGCGCTGAAATACTATATAAAGCTGCTTACCAATTACGAAACTACCTGGTACCAGTCTTACCAGCATGTATACAACCTTACGCAAAAAGACAGCATTGGCCGGATACGGAAAATGATAGTGCACGATGGCCACCAGGGCCCAAAGGAGATTGGTTGCAGTAAAGAATTTGTAAGCTGGCTTACAGACCCTGAACTTAATGGCGGTGGTGCCCTTATAGACTTTGGATGCTATGGCGCTGATTTAATGACCTGGCTTATGGAGGGGCAAAAACCAGTGGCAGTTACAGCTGTTGCCCGTCATATGAAACTGCAGATGTACCCTAAGGTGGAAGATGATGTAAGCATTATTGTAGAATACCCTACGGCTACCGGCATTATAGAAGCATCATGGAACTGGCCTTTCTCCATCAAAGATCTGGAGGTTTTTGGCGATAGCGGCTACATGCACGCGTTTAACAACAGCAGCACGCTTATCCGCACCGGCGATACTGCCAGCACAATAAATGTAACGAATGCCCTGGAAGCACCGTTGGACAATCCGGTCACCTACTTGCAACTGGTTCTTAAAAACCGTTTGCTTGGCATTAATGACCGGTCATCGTTAAAGTACAATATGCTGGTAATGCAAATACTTGATGCGGCTAAAAGGTCTGTGGCCGAAGGAAAAAGAATAGTTCTTTAACATTAGTCTTATTTATTAACAGTTAATAATATATCTCCTGCAATTTATAATTTTAGCATCTTGTTAAAACGTCCCATACTTATGTACAAACAACTTTCTGCCCTTTTGCCGCTGCTTGTAGCCGGCATGATCTCTTGTCAATCAAAACCAACCGGCCAGGCCGAAGCCACCAAAGACAGTGCTTCATCAACCGCAGCAACTGCCGGACAGCCGGATGCTCCTGCCACTAAGCTTGCCACAGGCCCGGTAGACAAAGCCGCTGTGATGGCGCGCAAGCAGGTACCGGTTGTGTGCTATCACCAAATACGCGACTGGAAAGCAACTGACAGCAAAGGCGCTAAGGATTACATTGTGCAGATAGCGGCCTTTAAAGAACACTTAAAAATGCTGGCAGACAGCGGTTATCACACCATATTGCCGGATCAGTTATACAATTATCTTACTACAGGAGCAGCGCTGCCTAAAAAGCCTATAATGTTAACGTTTGATGATACCGACCTGGATCAGTTTACTATCGCTGCACCAGAGATGAAAAAATACGGGTTCAAAGGCGTTTTCTTTGTGATGACAGTATCTATAGGCCGCCCACACTATATGACTGCAGACATGATCAAGAAACTGTCTGACGACGGCCATGTTATCGGCAGCCACACGTGGGACCACCACCGAGTGGATAAACTTTCCCACACATCTACTTTAAAAATAATCGGCAAGAACGGCAAAGTTACCGAACGCCCTGTAGACGATTGGGTAACACAAATAGACAAGCCAACCAAGAAACTCGAAGAGATCACCGGAAAAAAAATAATCTACTTTGCTTATCCGTTTGGTATCTGGAAACAACCTGTATTGCCTGAAATTGAGAAAAGAGGTTTTAAAATCGCCTTCCAGCTAGCTGATAAGCGCGATCCGGAGTACCCGTTAATGACCGTTCGCCGTATATTGGATAGTGGCTATTGGAGCACCAAAACATTTGGCAATGCGGTAAGAAGCAGCTTCTAATCGCATTACAAAGAAAGAAAAGCAGGGCTTTATGAGTCCTGCTTTTTTAATAACGTATTTTCTATCTTTAGCAATGCTTAAGAAATGTTTACCAGCAGTTACTGCTGTAGCAATTATCCTGATCTCATCATGTGGGCAGCCAAAGCCTGAAAAGCCTGCTGCTGACAAGAAGATGCAGTCGGAAACACTTATACAGGAGCACTTCAGGTACCTTAATGATCATGACCTTAGAAGCCTGGCAAGTCAGTATGCGCCCAAAGCAAACATTTCATCAAGTGATTGGAAGGGCATGGCTACAGGGCCGGAGGGCGCTGACCAGATATTCCATTTAGAATTCTATGTTTCACCTGATGCAAAATATCTGGTGGATAAGATCATCAACACCGACACCACTGTAGTTGTGGAATATGATGTAGTGGGGCTGCACGACAAAGCCAATGGCGGTGTAAGGTATGATCTTCGTAAATGCAGTATTTTTCGCATAGACAGCCTCAATAAAATAGCAGCGGAATCTACCTACGCTAACAGCATGGCCTATCACAACGGCAATTAACCGTTCTGTAGGTATTTAGCAATCCACATTATTCCTACTTTTCCACAATACTGTTTATACGCTGCAATAGGCTTAAATTAGCGGATTATTTGAACGGAGCACCCTTGGCAAAAAGCGAAACCAAAGAAACCCCTTTAATGCAGCAGTACAATGCCATAAAGGCTAAGCACCCGGGTGCGTTGCTGCTTTTTCGTGTGGGCGATTTTTATGAGACCTTTGGACAGGATGCTGTTAAAGCATCCGGCATTTTAGGCATTGTGCTTACCCGACGTGCAAATGGCGCTGCAACACACATCGAGCTTGCAGGATTCCCGCACCACTCGCTTGAAACCTACCTGCCAAAGTTAGTAAGGGCTGGTCAGCGGGTGGCTATATGCGATCAGTTGGAGGATCCTAAGTCGGTGAAAGGAATTGTAAAGCGCGGCGTTACAGAACTGGTTACACCCGGCGTAGCCACAAGCGATAACATCCTTCAGCAAAAAACGAACAATTACCTCGCATCTCTATATTTTGAAAAGAACAGTATTGGGATCGCATTAATTGACATCTCCACTGGTGAATTCTTAACCGCTCAGGGAAACAGCAATTACATTGATAAATTACTGCAAAGCTACTCTCCCAGCGAAATAATATTTCCCAAAAGTCGTCAGCACGATTTTAAAGATACTTACGGCGATCGGTACTACACCTTCACACTTGATGAATGGCCATACAGCGGCGATTACGCCCACGAAACATTGCTAAAGCATTTCGGCGTAAAATCCCTGAAAGGCTTTGGTATTGATAAGCTGAACCTAGGCATTGTTGCGGCCGGGGTTGCCCTGCATTACCTTAACGAAACAGAGCACAGGAACCTGCAGCACATCAGCGCCATAAGCCGCATAGAAGAAGACCGCTACCTATGGCTGGACAGGTTCAGCATACGTAACCTGGAATTGGTTGGCTCGGCAAATGAGAATGCCTTAACGCTTGTTGATGTGCTTGACCAAACCTGCTCCCCTATGGGTGCGCGCTTACTGCGCCGATGGATAGTGATGCCCTTAAAGGAGATAAAACCCATACGTGACCGCCTGGGGGTGGTAGAATACCTTATAAGCCAGGAAGAACTACGCGAAGAACTACAACAGCAGATAAGGCAAATAGGCGACCTCGAACGGCTTATATCAAAAATCGGCTTGCAAAAAGCCAATCCGCGCGAAGTTTGCCAGTTGAAGAAAGCGCTACTGGCAATATCAAGCATCAAAAAACTTGCAGAGAACAGCGAAAGCGAACCACTGCGTGCTATTGCCGAGCAGCTAAACCAATGCACTACCATTTGTGAGAAGATAGCACGTGAGCTTCATCCCGAACCACCGATTATGATGGTAAAGGGCTCGGTGATGAACGATGGGCTTAACGAAGAACTGGACAGACTGCGTAAAATAGCTTTCGGTGGCAAAGGTTACCTGCTTGAAATACAAAAACGTGAGGCAGAAGTGACCGGGATACCATCGCTTAAAGTGTCGTTTAACAATGTATTTGGCTATTATTTAGAGGTAACACATAGCCACCGGGATAAAGTGCCAACTGATTGGATTCGTAAGCAAACGCTGGTAAATGCAGAGCGCTACATTACCCCGGAGCTTAAGGAATACGAGGAGCAGATACTGGGTGCGGAAGAAAAGATATTAGTATTAGAAACCAGCCTGTATAACGATTTACTATATGCACTTGCAGAATATATCAAACCGATACAGCTGAATGCCCAACTGGTAGCCCGGCTGGATGTGTTGCTTAATTTTGCGACCATTTCGTTAAAGAACTATTATGTTAAGCCTGATGTTAACGAAAGCCGCGTGCTGGACATTAAAGGCGGTCGACACCCGGTGATAGAAAAAAACCTCCCTCCTGGTGAGGACTACATTACTAACGACGTATTCCTTGATTCCGACTCACAGCAGATCATCATTATAACCGGGCCAAACATGGCAGGTAAGTCGGCATTGCTTAGGCAAACCGGCCTTATTGTATTGATGGCACAGATGGGATGCTTTGTACCAGCCAAAGCTGCTTCTATAGGATTAATTGATAAGATCTTCACCCGTGTAGGCGCATCTGACAACCTTTCTTCCGGCGAATCAACCTTTATGGTGGAGATGAATGAAACCGCCAGCATTCTCAACAACCTAAGTGACCGGAGTTTGATATTATTGGACGAGATCGGGCGCGGCACTTCCACTTATGATGGAATCTCAATAGCCTGGTCTATAGCCGAATACTTGCACAATCATCCATCAGCAAAGGCGAAAACTTTATTCGCAACGCATTATCATGAGTTGAACGAATTGAGCAACAGCTTCAATCGAATTAAGAACTTCAACGTCTCAGTTAAAGAAGTTGGTCAGCAGATCATCTTCCTGCGAAAGTTAGTCCCGGGTGGCAGCGAGCATAGCTTCGGTATACACGTAGCTAAACTAGCGGGTATGCCAGGCAAAGTGCTTAGTCGCGCTAACGAGATTTTAAGAAAGCTTGAACATGAGCGCACCGGCGGCGAGCACATCAAAGAGAGTATCCGTAAAGTGCAAAAACAAGCCGTACAAATGCAAATGTTTTCCATTGATGATCCGGTGCTTGTAAAGATCCGCGATACCCTGAACAATCTGGACGTAAACACTTTAACCCCTGTAGAAGCCCTAATGAAACTGGACGAAATACAACGGGTAATAAAAAGCTGATAAGGGTTTGTTTGTCCCACCTTTGATAAAATGTTTATAACATCCGTTGTAACATATTGCCGTGCACAAATATCTTTATAGCATGTTTAACTTCCGTACCTATACTAAGGCTGTACTGTTTATAGTTGCCGTAGCCACTTTAGCTTCTTGTCACACACGTAAACTCACAGCGCGTACAGACAACTATGGTAACGCCGGAAGTACTGCAGTAATTACCAGGCGTGGACCATATGTGATGGTGAAGCCTGATAAAGAGCTTGCCGACAAGTACGCCACAATGATGGGCGTTAAACGCAACGATATACAAAACGGACGGCTATACAGCTTTATTGACGAATGGATGGGTACCCCCTACCGGTTTGGCGGTTTAGGAAAAGACGGTGTCGATTGCTCGGGTTTGGTTTCATTGTTGCAGTTGCAGGTTTACGATACCGCTTTACCTCGTACTTGTGCCATGCAGGTTAATACCATAAAAAGAAAGTATGAGGATGAACTGAAAGAAGGCGATCTGGTCTTTTTTGATTTTGACGGAAAGCAGTTCAGCCATGTAGGGGTGTACCTGCAAAACGGCTACATTGTACACGCCAGTACCCGCAGAGGCGTTGTAGTAGTACGCTTACATGATAACGGCTTGTATCAATATTTCTCCCGGGCAGGGTCTATCTTCGATCCCGCTGAGCTGGCGGCACCGGGCAACTAAAATAGTTATTTCCAAGACTCTCTACTGCTTTTCAGCAGCTTCTTTCAGGCGCCTTCTTGAGCGGAATAACCTCGCCAGTATAGGGCCGCCCTCAGCTTTAGCCGCAGGATAGTACCTTTTGCGTATCACAGCAAGTGTAATAGCCCAAACACCACTTATGGTGGTTATAACATTAACATTTAAATTCAGCACTATTGCTGCTATGATTAGTGCGTAAAACGCCGGTACAGCGATATAGGTAAAGCGTTGCGATTTCCATTGCAGGTTCTTTTTTATTTCTGCAGGCATAATGCACAGCTCATTGGCATTTATAATCAGGTAATGCACCAGCAGCGTTTGCGTAAGAGAACAAAACATTACTATACCAAAGTACACCGCCAGCCCGTACAAGCTATGCGGACCAAGTGTTTCTGTCATTAGCGAAACAGCAAACGGAAACAGGGATATAGAAAAAAGAAAAAGCAGGTTCAGGGCAATCAGCTGGCTTGTATAATCTTTTAGAAAACTGAATATCTTGAGGTGCTTCGACCAGAAAACACCTACAATAAGGAATGATATTATGTAACCGCCAAACTTAGGAAGCAGCTCCATGAAAGCTTCTTTAACCTTTTCAGCATTAGCATGCCGCAGCCCTTCAGGCATCTTCATTTCCAATACCATTATTGTTATAATGATGGCGAAAACCGCATCACTAAAGAGTATCACACGCTCTAACTGGAACTCTTTCTTAATTTCTTCGCCTTCATTAACGTTCATGGTATTATAATTTTAATTTTGTAATCTTATGGAAAAGCCCAAAGACGAATACTCCTTCTGGACCAAATACAAGCGGTTTGCAGGTACGGAGATACTATTATACGTTATCATGATCGTAGGTATAGTACTTGGCATTATTATATTCAGCTAATTAGTTTTTCACCAAGGCAACATTGTAACTGTCTGCATCCACCACTTGCTGATAAAACTCCACAAGTTCCGGATACAGCTCTTTATTGTACAATCCGTCTACTATCTCCAATCGGCGTTTATAAATTAGCTTATTGCCGCTTAGTGTTGTCTTTGCTGTGAACTTACCGAAAGGTTTATTTATAGCTATATCCAGCAGGTTTTTATCGGTTTTGTACCCTTCGGGGAGACTGTAAACAATTTCATCTTCATCTGTATAGCCACGGTTGATGTATACCTGAGTGCTCCGGTTGCGTACATCCCTGGGAGCGCGCTGCATCCTGTTAAGCGGGTTAAGGTAAAAGTAAAGCTTGCTGCCATCTGCGCTGGCATATTCACGCGAGTTCACCTGGATAGTTTCTGTTGTTACTGGGTCTGCTCCTTTTTCTTGCTTTAGGTCAAATTTTCCGATATTAAGATTACTAATGGCCGTATACTCCTTCTGCAACATTTTAATTTGCTCACTGGGCGGTTCGCCAATCATCTCCTCAACATTATCGTACTGTGTACCTTTAAAGGTAGTTTTGATATCACCTTTTAAACTCCCATCCTGCGCAATTTCAAACTCTGCTTTACGCTTTTGCAGGTTTATTGCTGATGTGTATTTGGGCGTATGCAGCAATTTACCACCTTCCGGAGTACAGGCCAAAACCGTACGATCATCTGTAAAATCACTCAAGAACCCAAAGGGTATTTTCTGGCTGGTGCATTCCAGGAATGTAGTGTCGTTTTTAAAAGGGAGGCACAAAATTACGTGGTTACCCTGACCCATACTCGGGAAATCATTCATCATACTTACTTTACGTGTACCCGCCTGTACCACGCAATACCACGACTCTATGTCAACAGCTTTCAGCAGCGCCTGAGTATAGTTCACCAGCGCTTTACAGTCGCCGTAACTAAGACGGTCTACCTCCGAAGCAGGAAAGGGCTGATAACCACCGATACCAACCTGCACACTTATGTACCGGGTTTTCCCTTGCATAAACTCGTATATCTTTTTTGCCTTAGCTTTTGGGTCGGTAATGTTGGCGGTAATCTCCTTAATTCGCTGTACAGTCTCCATCGGTAACACACGACGGCTGGCCAGCAGTTTATCATACGTCCATTTGCCCAGTTCAGTCCAACTCGCAAACGACCCTGTTAAACCTTCATACTTAAAGCTTTGCGGCGCTATTTTAACCGAACTAAGATATTGCTCAGGATTAGGGCTGTAAGGCTCGGTACGTATAGCTTTCAGGTTATTAAGCTGCCAGGTATATGTTTTAAGCCCTTCTTTGGTGCTGCCTATGCTCGCGCTTGTTGGCATGTTCACCTCTTTATACCTTATTTTAAAATCGGGCTTGCAGGTAAAGGTATAGCTTGCTCTTTCTACAGCCAGGCCATCCTCATAGTTAGGCTTCCAATCATCAAAATTGAGCGATTGTTTAGACTTAGTTTCATATTCGTACTCGATAGTGTACGGGTATGCACCTGCCGACGGAGTATAATACTGCACACGCGAATCCTCAAAAAGTGAATAATCGTTTGCTGCATTTTGGTCTTTAAAGTCCTTTTCACCAAACTTCGCTGTCGGCTTACCAAATTCGTTATAAACAATCCCTCTTACATTACGCAGTATGTTGCTTTTGTTGTGCCATATAACAATGCGGGCAATGTCGTCGCCATTTTTGTTGAGCACTGTAATTGCTTGTTTAAAATGGTATTGTGTATTATCCAGGTCTTTCACCTCTACAGTTACCTCCTGGTTGCGAATAACTGCGCTTGCGTAAGGCAGCAGGTCTTTGCTTATTAAAGATGCATCATAGTTTGGCTGCGCGTAACCTAACGCCGCTCTTAAAAGCAAAAACAAAAATATAAAAGCTGATTTCATCACTTTTTCCTGAACACAATTTCCGCCTTTTCCGCAGCTATCATTTTGTTATAAAATTCTTTTAAATAAGGGTACTCCTCGCTCTCGTAAACCGATTTACTAAACTGTACCACGTTGGAGAAGGTAAACCTGTTTCCGTCGCTGTTAAAGTCTGTTATAAACTTTCCTCCGGAATTTGGCAAACTTATGGCGTTAGGTTGCGGAGCGCTTTCAACCATGTATTCTGCCGGCAAAGTCATGTTCAGTACAAATCTTTCATCAGATGGCATACCCCAATCTACAGGGTACGCGCGATCCTGTAACTTAAACGGATTCACCGCTATCCTGTCAAAAAAGAAGGGGTTAAAGGCCAGCCGCCCTCCATTAACCGAATTAAAAGCATCTATCTCCACCTCGTACTTTTCAACTACTGGTAGGTCAAGGCTATCCAAATTGGATATCTGCGAGTTTAATATTTTTACCTTAGCAAGCCTTTCATCAAGGTTTTCTACATACTCATCTGTGGTGTTAAACTTGCGTATTGCTTTTCGTTTTTCGTATGCTTCGTAACCGATAGAATAATTTGTGACGGTGCCCTTCATTTTACCATTGCTCTGCAGGGTAAGTTCATAGGAACTGGTGCTTCTTTTAGGCTGCCTTGCCGTGAGGTCTACCCAGTATGATGGTTTGTCCAAACTCATTACACGGCCTTGGTCGTTCAGGCATTTTAACGGAAGCATATCAAAAGACAATAACGGGTCTGACGCATCAAGCATATAGCTTTTCTCGTCGATGTTAAGTTTGGCAACCACATAGTCAAACTCGTCTTCCACAGGATATAGTTTATTAATAAGCCCGTTAGTACGGGTGCTCAGCATCACTGCTTCTGCATTGAGCCCTGCCGACCCAAGTGCAGCAACCAGTGCAAGGTTAATATCACCTACCGATCCCGTGTGGCTTTCCAGCGCCTTGCGTATACCGTCCTCGCTCCCGCGAGCGCGCACATTATTCCACTTGATATTCTTTTGAATATAAGCATATACTGCTTTTGCTTTGGCAAGATCGTCGGCTTTGCCTTCAATTACCGGATCAATATATTTTTTTAGCAAATCCTTTTTTCGAATCTGCGCACCAAAGTAGTCTGCCTTTTTCAAGTTGTAATCAATATCCCTCCACTCTTTGGTTACTTTTACTTTTTGGCTATTGTAAGGATTAACATAGTCCGACAGTTGATAATAGATAGCTGAAACGAAATTTTTGGGAGAGGTCATGTAATCCTCTTCGATAAAAGCAGGGATGTCATTCATGCCATAAGTTATATGTGAACAATCGCAGCTCGCGCCATGCGTTGTGAAGCAAGCACGCTCAACTTCCGCAGTGTTACTGGTAAGCTTTAGAGCGCCGCGAAGCGATGCATTGTACGTCCAGAAAGCCGGAATATGCACCTCATAAGTTGATACCATTTTGGGTATATCATCCTGAAACTGCCATGAGGGAAACTGGTATATATAAGGCGACACCAAACGGTATTTATACTCTATTATACTGCCAGCCTTAACATTGGGCATTGCAAATTTTGCTTTGCTGTAATAAACGTTCTCTTTGCTCCTGTAAACCTGTGAGCGGTCAAGTACCGATTGCTTTGCCGATCCATTCTCGTCTATGTAAATTGTTACGCCTTCAATGTCCTCAACAGACTCAGGGTTATCTCCTTTGGTATAATAACTAACTTCTACGGTACCTTTATCAAAAGCTTTACTATCTAGTATCTTAATTTTAACGTGGTAGTCGTGTATTACTTTGATGTTATCGTCGCTGGTTACATCAATTCTTGACGTGCCGTATTCGCTTATAACATAAGCATGTGCAGAGGTATCCTTAACGTATTTTTTTGCTGCAAGTTCTTCTTGAGAGAAAGTTCCGTAAGGGAAGTTTTGCGCGGATGCGCCGACTCCGGCAAGCAGTGAGATAAACAAGCCGGGTAAAAATTTATTCATATATCAGGTTTAGTTAATCAGGTGCCATGAAAGTAATAATTATTAATTAATTATCATAAAAAAGTGGCAGGCCATAATATTGCAAGACTTTTTGCCACCTTTGCAATCTTTTACAAGCAACATGAAATTAGTTTTAAAGCGCCCTTTAGCCTTCTTCGACCTGGAAACCACCGGCACAAACATCGGCGCGGACCGTATAGTTGAAATATCTGTAATAAAGCTCAACCCTGACGGCAGCGAAGAAGTGATGACCTGGCGTATAAACCCCGGTATACCTATTCCGCTGGAATCGTCGCTTGTGCATGGTATTTACGAGGAACACATAAGGGAGGAAAAGCTTTTTCATGAGCTGGGCGAACAGATTGCTGCATTCATCGGCGATGCTGATCTGGCTGGTTACAACAGCAACAAGTTTGATATACCAATGCTGATGGAAGAATTCCTGCGCGCTGGTGTAAACTTTGAATTGGAGAAACGTCACTTTGTTGATGTGCAGAATATATTCCACCAGATGGAGCAGCGTACCTTAAAAGCCGCCTATCAATTTTATTGCAATAAACAGATCATCAACGCGCACTCTGCAGAGGCAGATACCCGTGCTACCATGGAGGTGTTGTTGGCCCAGATAGAGCGCTACGCAGACATGGAATGGGAGGACAAAAAAGGCAACCGCAGTAAACCCGTTGTTGGCGATGTAGAAGCCTTGCACCAGTTTACTAACCTAAGCCGCCCTGTGGATTTCGCCGGTCGAATGGTGTATAACGAAGATGGCGAGGAGCTGATAAACTTTGGAAAGCACAAAGGCCGCAAGGTAGAAGACGTGTTCTCGATGGAACCAAGCTACTATTCATGGATGATGCAAGGCGACTTCCCGCTATATACCAAACGCAAACTGGAAGAAATATACAAGCGATGGAATGCAAAACGTGTGGCAGAACGCCAGGCAAACAGGCAGGCACAACCACAGCAAGCTCAGCCGCAAAACAATCAGCAGGAAGCATCTAAGCCTTCATTCCAAAATAATGCGCCAAAGTCTTCGCCGCAGATAAACAACAATAACCAGCATTATAATAAGCCTTTCCAAAAGAAACAGGAACCAGCCAAGCCGGTGAATGATGACATGTTAAAAGCCTTGTCCGAAAAGTTCAAGAAGGGGTAATTATCTAATCGCCTAAATTTGTGTTGAATATTACTTTTGTATCCTTCTCAGTAGATTGAAGAGTCAAAAACTTAATATTTCGCTGCAAACCTTCAAATTTAGTGCGCTTTACGGCAGAATTCTTAAATACCTTTTGGAACACGTCCCGGGTAATGTCTTCCCAGTCGCGCTTTGTTATTCCATGCAAATCAGGGTGGGGATCGAAAGCTGGTTCGTTATGTAACACTGAGAACTTGTTCCATGGGCAAACATCCTGGCAAACGTCACAGCCAAACATCCAGTTGTCCATTTTACCTTCAAATTCCTGCGGAATTTCGTTCTTTAACTCTATAGTCAGGTAAGAAATACACCTACTGCCGTCCACAATATACGGGGCTACAATTGCATCTGTAGGGCAGGCATCTATACACCTGGTGCAGCTGCCACAATGGTCGGCAGTAGGCTCAACATCGTAGTTCAGTTCAATATCTACAATCAACTCTGCCAGAAAAAAAAACGAGCCTGCCTTCTTGTTAAGCAGATTACTGTTTTTGCCTATCCAACCCAACCCTGCTTTTTTTGCCCAGGCTTTATCTAATACAGGTGCAGAATCGACAAAAGCACGGCCGCCAACCTCCCCTATTTTCTCGTTAATAGTGTGCATCAGCAGCTTCAGTTTTTCTTTTATCACCGTGTGGTAATCTGCGCCATACGCATACTTTGATATTTTAGGCGCTTCGGGGTCTAACTGAACGGTTTCTGTATAGTAGTTTAATCCAACTGAGATCACCGACTTAGCGTCATCTACCAATAACCGTGGATCGAGCCGCTTATCAAAGTAATTCTCCATGTAACGCATTTCTCCTTGCATGCCCTTGTTTAGCCATGCTTCAAGTCGTGGCGCTTCTTCTTCCAGGAACTCTGCCTTAGATATGCCGCAGAACATAAAGCCGAGCGCTTTTGCCTCGTCCTTTATTAATTGAGAATATGCCTGGCGGTTCTGCTGCATTTCACAAAGATAAGGTTAATATGATTGACCGTTGAAAACACATTGAACACTTTATAAGACGTTTTTACGTCAACCTATGCGGTTACATCTATTTTTACGTGTGTTGTGTACGCTCCGAGTTAATGGTATGATTTTTTCTTATAACTTAAAAACATCTGCTCTTATGTTACAATTCATTAACGATCTGGAGCCACACGTAGTTGGCATACATGCCATAGGTGAGGTTACCAAACAAGATATCGATACTGTTTTACTGCCAAGGATAGACGAACTGGTACAGCGACAAGGTGAAATAAATTACCTGCTCGTGTTAGAGACCGATGTTAAAAATTGGACAGCAGGCGCCTGGCTGGACGATGTTAAGATGGGCATCAAAAACTTTACTAAATGGAATAGAATAGCCGTAGTAAGCGATCAAAAAGGGGTTGAGTGGTTTACAGATGCATTCCGCTTTTTTATACCCGGAAAATCAAAGGGCTATTCTCTAAGCCAACTGGACGATGCGGTAAAATGGGTAACAGCAAAAGACGAACAATAACATACTTAAAACTAAACACCATGGAAAACAAACCAGAAGGATTTGACAGGGCTAACGGACAAGGCCAAAATCATGATACTGCAGGAAACGTTGCAAATGCCGACAACAATACATTAGGTCAAAACACCGGCACAGATGAAGCGCCGGAGATAGAAACCGTAACCCCGGATAATGATGCTGAAAGCATTGCCAAATCAAATGACGGTAGTTCATCATCAGATGATAACGGAGGCGGCGACTCTTCAAACAAAGGAAAAGGTCCAAGCGGCGAGAACCTTTAATAATTTACGGTTATATACCATAAGCGGCTTAGCTACCACTAAGCCGCTTTTTTTATGTCAATTTTAAACCATAATGTTCATTTTAAATCAATCAAAACATTATTTACGTAATTAAAGTAATTTACTTTGAAGTAATTTCATCAACTGATACCGACTATGATTTTTAACCCAGATGCTGAGACCGCGCACGCAAACTATAATCTTACCAAAAGCAGGCCCGAAGATTCCGCGCAGGACGAACCCCTTAACCCCCTCCCGAGGGCGGTAATGCGGCCAAATTCGTTCCTGTTGTTAGATGGCGAATGGAAGTTTGCCGTAGACCAGGAAGATAAGGGACTTGCAAATAACTGGTTCCTGGCCCATGATTACACCGACACAGCCCATTGGCCCGGCAGTGTAGAGGCACAGATGGCCCGTATACAACCCGAACATACCTGGCGCGACAAAATTGTTGTGTGGTACGAACGTGAATTCCCGATGCCCGAACTGGAAGGTGGTCACCGCTCGCCTAACTCGCTGCTGCAGCTTACCTTTGGTGCATGCGGCTACGAGACAAGGGTATGGCTGAACGGCTTTCCTCTTAAGACTATTGAAGGAGAAGATTTTCACCTGGGCGAATACACATCATTCTCGTTTGAACTGGACGAGAAGATGCTTCAACCGAATAACCGGCTTACTGTTCGCATAGCTAACTCAATGGATGCTGATACTACTAGGGGAAAGCAGGAGTCCACCATTTACAAGAGAGGCGGCATATGGTATCAAACCTACACCGGCGCGGTACGCAGTGTATGGCTGGAAACAGTGGAGCGCAACCGGTTACGCTCGAGGCTTGGTGTGGTAAGTATTGTTGAGGACAACCTGGTACGCTTTAACCTTACTACCCGCATACATGATCCCGGACCATATACCATTCGGCTGAAAGTTTATAACCGACACCAGGAAATTGATGAACCTGTGGTAACTGATGAATACCAGCTGCTGTTAGAGGCGGGCCAAAAGCAGCAGCGCCTGGTGGTTAACATACCCGACGCGCAGCTATGGTCACCTGAGAACCCGCACCGCTACCGTTTGGTAGCCCAACTGATAGACAGTACCGGCTACGTTGCGGAAATAGAATCGTACTTCGGCTTACGTAAGATTGAGGCACGGGGCAGTTCGGTTTATCTTAACAACAAAAAGATCTATATCGATGGCATCCTGTACCAACCGGGGATTGCTAATTACGAAGAAATAAAACGGCACATGTACGCGATGAAGGCACTAGGCTGTAACCTGGTGCGCATACACATTGCCGGCGTAGACCCACGCATTTACCACCTTGCTGATAAAATGGGCATGCTACTGTGGGTAGAAGTACCAAGCCCGCACCGCTCCACCAAAAAGAGCCGGGCAAACCACAAGGCTGAACTTTTACGCATGCTGAGCCTCATCTCCACCCACCCTTCAGTGATTATCTGGAGCTTGTACAACGAGGACTGGGGCGCGCAGGACATTGCAACCAACCAGGAAACGCGACAGTACATCATCAATATGTACCATTACATGCAGATCTCTCACCCGCAGTTCCTGGTGGTAGATAACGACGGCTGGCAGCATATCTCCTTTGAAGGCAAGCTGAAGAGCGACCTGCTTACCGTTCACTTATACACGCCGGAACTTAAACGTTGGCAGGAAATGCTGGACGACCTGGTAGAAGGCAAACAAACAAGTGTTGCTGCGTTCCCTCTTATTGTGGGCGATCCATTCTTCTTTAGAAAGCAGGTGCCGCTTATTGTGAGTGAATGGGGTGGTTTCGGCTTTTCGGATTATGGCGGACCGCAGGACAACGAGGAAAGAAACAAGCAAATAGCGCTGTTTAAGCAGGAATTGCGCAAACGGCCAATAGCAGGTGACGTTTACACCCAGGCTACCAATATTGAGGATGAACAGAACGGCATCATCGACTTCCACACCGGGGAACTAAAGGTTAGTGAAGGCCTCTTGAAGTCGTCGGCACTCAATGACGACAGCGCTAGCGCGTAACTACAAGTGTATCAACTGTAACACGTGGACGTGTTACAGTTGATACACTTAAATCTGGTCGCTTTTCCTAAACGTGTTATATATCAATAACTTACGAATTTTACATGTTTAAACATGTTACACTTTTTGTAATCATGATACACTTTTAGTGCCGTGTTACAGTTTTAAAATGAGCTTTTAGGTAGATCGTTGCCAGCAGTGTGACAATTTTTAAAGATTACTTTTTCACGAGTTTGAAGCGTAGTACGTGACACTATATGCCCGGAGGGTCTGGATTGTATCAGTTAAACAAGGACAGCTTTTCTGCCCAGCTTAGGCCCTTAGGCAGGTCATCTCTGCTAAATTCAATGTGTATAACCTTCCGTGGTTTGTTGTTGGTGGTTCTTCCCGATGCATGCATCAATAGCGGACGCATTACCATAACTCGGCCAGATTTCACATCACATACAGCAGCCGATTCGGTTCTCAAATTGATCTGATCGGCCCGGTAAATACCTTTTCTATGCGAACCAGGGATAACTTTTAATGCACCGTTCCCCTCATCAGCATCATCCAGATGAATGCGTATCGTGAAATTGCTTTCCAGTATACTTAAAGGGGGCTGTACTGCAAATTGCCCTTGTTTAACTGTCCATGGGCCATAACCATCAGCAATTAGTTTACCTTTAACAGATATAGTAAGATCCTGGTGCCAGGCAACAAACCAATTTGAGGCTACGGGTTTATCAAAATATATCGACTTTACCACAAAGAAGTCACTACCAAAAAGTTTTCTAACCAGCAGTTTTAGCTTATCTGTTAATACAAGGCTAGCTGCGGCTGGCACTTCTTTTAAAAACTGCCTTATGGCGAACAGATCGTCCGTTTTCCGGAAAGTATTTTTTGAGGTATCTGCTTCTTGGATTGCAAGCTGAATGGCGGCCATCTCTGCATCACTGTATACACCGTCAACAACAACGTAACCGTTTTCAGCTATAAGTTGCTTTTGATGCTCCACAAGTTTTTGACGCTCTTATTTTAAGCTCACCGGCTGTCTTTTACCTGCGCCCTTTGTGGTGCCTTGCTTTACAGCTACAGGAACTACCTTCAACTCTTTATTCCTGCGGAAGATAGAGAGGATAAAGCCAATTACCATAATGATGCTGCCACCCCAAAAGAAGTTGATGTAAGGGAACGTTATAGCTCGCATTACAATATATTTTTTGGCGCTTTCTTTCTGCTGCAGAACGGTTATCTCCACCTTGTTCTTTTCAGGGATTATCTTAGAGAAACGCAGCTTAAGGCCGGCATCTGCAACCTTCTTGGAAAAGTCGTAAACACCGCCATCTTTTATCAGGTAGATAGGTTCGGCTGTGTACTTTTTACCGTGGCTTACCACTTCCAACTCAGCACCAACAGATATATCATTGTCCTTTAAAGGTATGTTTTGCACCTTCACGCCCTTGTTCAGTTTCTTTAACACCATAAAACCTTCGCGAAAGTTTATAGTATCACCAATAGAAACCTCGTGTGGTATTGGCGCATCGTAGCTCTTTTCATCATCTTCATCTGCCTGTGTACCATCTTTTTCAGCACCAGGTTCTTCAGACTCGCTGATAGAATTGGTCATGGTGATGTGGGTATACAGGTCATGAAAAAGGTAGTGTTTAGTATCAGGAGAAGAAGCCAGTGATCCTTTGTTTACCTGCACTTTAGGCCACAACGTAAAGTCTTCGGCTACTTTACCAGCAGCATCTACCTTTTTGTAATTCACCTTGTAAAAGTGCTCCGGAGCGGCAATGGAATCGCCTAAATAGGTCACCATGTAATCGCCCATTTTTAATGGTTCGTTACGATAAACCAAGATATTCTCCCGCGGGTTGTTCTCTTTGGCGAAATCAGCCGTAAAGCCTTCGCCCGTGTTGTTTATAGAAATAACATCGCTTGTACCGGCGGCTATCAAAGCGCCTACCAGCATCAATGCAAAGCCAATATGTGCAACAGCTGCACCGGCCAGTTTAATTTTTCCTTTAAAGGCATCTGCCAGCATTTTACCGTTCGCGGTAACCGAGTAAACAGAACCCCACATTGCCAGTATGTACACAAAGTGCATTTTGTTCACACCTGTTGCAAAAGCAATTAATGCGGTAACCACCGCGGCAAAAAACAGGTAAACACCGGTTGTTATAACAAACCGGCGCACATCTGTACGCTTATATTTCAGGAACTGAGCAACGGCGGTAAGTATGGTGATCAGTACCACAAATGATGATTGTACAACATTGTAATGCTTCATGCGTGCGGCATCTGCCGGCGGGGCTATATTGAGGTGGAAAATAGCGTTCCATACAGGTACGGATGTTACAACAATAAGGTGAAAGCAGGAAAGCCCCAGGAACACCGAACCAACAAACATCCAGAACTCGCGCGAATAGGTCTCCTCGTCCTTTTTAGTTATCGGCATAGTTTTAAAATGCTTTACCAACAGGTAAACCATAATAACCAGGAAAATAACCACGCCCGTTACCAGCTGCCAAAACATGCCCAGGTCTGTAAAAGAGTGTACCGATGTTTCGCCAAGGATACCGCTGCGGTTAAGGAACGATGAATACCAAACCAGCACAAAGCTTATCATGGTAAGCATGGTTGCGGTGAAGTATGAGTGGCCTGTATTTTTGTAAACAACAAGCACGTGCACTGCGCCAACTAAGGTAAGCCATGGGAAAATAGATGCATTCTCTACCGGGTCCCAGGCCCAAAAACCACCAAAGTTAAGCGACTCGTATGCCCAGAACGAACCCATAACGACGCCGGTACCCAGTATCATGCAACCAAACAGCGCATAAGGTATTGCGGGTGCTATCCATTCCTGGTACCTCTTTTGCCACAAACCTGCAACTGAATAAGCAAACGGCACTACAATAGAAGCAAAGCCCAGGAATAATGTCGGCGGGTGAATGATCATCCAATAGTTCTGTAACGAGGGTACCATCCCCTGCCCGTCTTTTATGAAAGAAAGGTAGTCTGGCCTGGAGAAAATAGGGCCTTCCATCGAGTCGCGCAGCAGCAGGAATGGAGAACTACCCAGCTTCATGCCAAATATCTCAACACCCAATACCATAGAAGCTAAAACAACTTGCGACAGTGCAACAACCGTCATCACGGGACGTTCCCATGTACCGGCCTTAAAAATCAGGAACAAGCCTAATAACGCTTCCCAGAACAGCCACAGTAAAAAGCCGCCTTCCTGTCCATTCCAGAATGCCGATATGATGTAGCGTGTAGGTAACGAGCGCGATGTATACGCCCAAACGTAATGGTACTCGAAGTAATGGTTGTAGATGATGTTGAACAGGCAAACACCTATACCAATGATAGACAACACATTGGCATAAAAGGCCCAGCGGCCTATCTTTTGCCAGCTGCTGTCGACTTTCCCGGCATCGTCTGTAGTAGAGAAGTAATAACTGAGGAACGAAAGCAGGGCCGATCCGAAAGATAAGATGATGAAAAACTGCCCTATCTGCCCCTGTAAAAGGTGCTCGCCTTTAAATGCTATATCCATTAAATTTTATAAACTGGCCTGTTTATTGGCCTTATATTCCTGTGTTTCTAACTTATTCTGCGTGTATTTAGAGGGGCATTTCATCAGGATATGTGATGCGTGGAACTCGTTACCAATCATTTTGCCGGTAAGCACAATCTGTTCAGACCGTTCGAAATCTTCGGGCTTGGTACCGGTAAAAATTACCTTGCACTCCGCTCCCTTATTATCCGTCATGTAAAACGAAAAATAATTGGCATCCTTGGTAGGATCGTAAAACAAATCTTTTTGTTTATTTAGCTTGCCTACCACGTGCAATTCGCTTTCGCTTTGGCGTGCATCTTTAAAAGACCCGTAAGTACTTGTATTTGAATAGGTACTGATGATAACAGCAATTGCTACAGCAATAACAACAATACCGAGTATAGCGCTTTTCTTCATTAACTTATGCCTGTTTAAATCCGGTTTGCAAAAATACAAAACGCAAAGCGAATAATGTTTATTACAAGGGATATGTGCTATTTAGAATTGTTATAAATAACTATCGGGTCTGGAGGTTGAACTTTGCGCAGGGACTGCAAGCACAAACTTTAATAACGATTAGCAATTTTCACCATCTCCTATCAGAGCCCCCCCGCTAACCATGTTGTGTAGTAAGAGTTACCTTTTTGTAGCAAGTGGGTGCCGTAACGGGTGACTTAATATCTATATTAATTTTTGCAAACGTTCAAAATTACTTTTGGGGTTCCCCATCTAATGTCCGTTAGCGGCTGCAGTCTATTAGGTTAAGCATCAAAATTATACATGTCGCAGCGATCTTCATACCAACCGTTAACAAATTGCTCCAGCCCCTCAAGATAACTGTCAATAGCTTGCTTTCCCTTTATAATTTTTTCATCGTCGACTAAAGTTGAGGCGTCAATTTGATCCTGCACAACAAATTCGTGTTTAACAATAAGCTGTTCTAATCGATCTTTCCAGGCAACAATGTCATTATCGTTGCTCTGATGATATATAGTTATCATGTTAATCTTTTTGATGGTTTTTTAATTCAAATTCCAGCTTTTTGTTTTTAGCCTCGAGCTGAGCTATATATTGCCGTTGCGGCTCAAATGCATGTTCTATTTCTTCTGTGGTGTATCTCGGCGTAATGTGTTGAGGACAATTCCAATCATAAGCCGCAACGTCTAATATTATTATACGTTCAGCATGGTGCTTGTAGCCAGATACATCTACCCTAGAGAACAATTGTGGATCTTCGTCAGGCAACACGATCTTCGCGGTAGCGTAAAGTTTTAATCTCGCCTTATGAGGATACGAAACCATGATTAATGAAACCTTAGCGTTGGTTTCTAAGTTTCCAACGGTTATATACTGCTTGTTACCAGAGAAATCAACAAAACCCACGGTATGGTTATCCAGCACCTTAACAAAACCCTTGGGGCCTCCCCTATGCTGAATATACGGAAATCCGCTTTCACCAATACTAGCCATATAAAAATGGTCCTGATCAGCAATAAAGTCAATTTCATTTTCTGTCAGGCCATCAACAACCTGAAATTTCTCCCGCCTGTCATAAGCTTGACGGCTTCCAAATTGGTGCTGTAATTCCTTTGCTGCATCAGAAAACGCGATCTTACTGTAATTCATGTTTACCCCCTGCTTTATATATCAAATATACAACAAGGGTATTCCAATGAACATGGACAAAAGCGGGCGATGCTTGTACTAATCAGGCAAGGTATTATAAATATTAGTTAGAAAAGGCTTTTTGACATGTAATCACAAGGCTGCAGTTTAGCTTAGTAAACACCCTAAAGTAATTGTATGCAAACGCTGCTCAAAAGGTATTTGATAGCCACTTGAGGTACTGTATGGCCTTTATTCTTTTTGTATAGTAGTCATTTAACTTCTCCTGGGTATCCAGCACCTTTTGTTCGCGTGAGTTTACGAGGAACAATGAACTCTCTCCTAAACGGAATTTGTATTCTTCCCCATTCAGCAAAGCGCGGTTATTTTTCTGCAATTGCGTGTTCAGGTTGATTTGCCTGTCCAGATTATAATAATCGTTCCTGTAATTATTCCACTTTACCGCTACCTGATTTTGTTTATCAAGTAACAAAAATCGTGTCTCCTGAAGTTTTATCTTGCTTAAACTATAAGCTGCCCGTTGCTTGGTAAAAGTAAGCGGTATGGCTATGGTAAACCCAATTTTTTGATTACTGGAAAACCAATCGCTATTAAAATTCTGGAAGATATTTCGCCCGGTGTTCAGGATGCCCAGGTTAAGGTTTAACGTTGGCTTTACCTCTTCCATTTTAAGCCGCCGTTCTATTTCCAGCTGATCAAGCTTTAACCCATAAAGTTTCACATCCGGATTCTGGCTAACAATAGCTTGTGCCTCTTTTTGCAACAAACTATCAGGCGGCCTTACTTGCAATAGCAGGGTATCCGGCCTGAGGCGCACATTAGCCAAATCTACCGGTGTAAGATTTTGCTGCCACATAAAACTGCTTAACTCGTTGGTACGGTTGGTAAGCAGCACCTGGTATTCGTTAAGCTTTTGTTGACGACTTTGCAGCAGTGTTAATGCCTCTATTGTATCAATTGCCGGCTTATCACCATTTTTATACAGTAAGCGTGTTCCGTTTAAACGAACTTCGGCCAATTTTACCGCATCTTCATAAACCCTGGTATTCAGGTACGTGTTAAGCCACTCGGCATAGGCGTTGGTGGCTGATATAAACAGATCGTTCATCATCTGTTGCTGTTCGTTAGCTGCTACCGTTGCGTAAATACCGGCCTGCTTTAAGGCTGCCCGGCGCTCATCAATAAACAGTCCCTTGCCAAGCGGCACATTCAGGCCAAAATAGCCTAAACCATCTTTAGGAGTTTTATTCTCCGGATTTACAAAGTCGCCGGTAACTTTAGAATAGCTCCCTTTTAAATCGACACCGTACCAAAGTGGCACCTTTACTTCGGGTGTTAAATAATCGTAATAGGTTTTACCTCCGAATATTTTACGGTCGCCGTCTACTTCCAATTTTGGGTCAAGGCCGCCCAGGGCCTGGCGTTTGGTCAGCCTTGCCTTTTCTGTATTCAATTGTGCTTGTAAGGCCAGCGGATGGTATTGTTTTACAATGGCCAGGTATTCGTCCAGGGTAAGTAATTTTTCTTGTGCCAGGGAACCGAAGATGTGAAGGCAAAGCAACGCCGTTATAATAAGTCGCTTCATTTTTTCTTCGTCTTTGATTCAGCGTTATCACCAGCCGCTGGCTTGTAAAAGTCTGCCGGGAATCCGTTTATTTTCCGCCATAACTCGTACCAAATAGGCACATTGTTTAGCAGTGCAATAGCCTGGCAGCCGGTACCATAACGTACATTTGCGGGCCAGGCCTTTGTAGTTTCATCTGGCTTTACCCAAACCTTAAATTTACCCATAGCATCTATGCTGTTATCTACGGCCACAACACGCCCGCTAAAGAGGCCGTAAGATGCTTGTGGCCATCCGGAAAATACAATTGCCGGGAAGCCGTCGAACTGGATGCGCACCAGTTGACCTGCATGTACCAGCGGCAAGTCGTTAGGATCAACACTTATTTCTACTGCTTTACTAAATGTTGCAGGTACAATAGTTAACAGCTTTTCACCGTCTTTTAATATCTCACCTATACCCGCCTTAATGCTGCGTAAAATCTGCCCGCTTTGTGGCGCGAGGATATAATGGAAACCTTGCCGGGTACGGTAATTAGTAAGCTGATTGCGCAACTTGGCGGCTTCGCCTGTACCGGTGGCAGCCTGAGACAAGGCGGCAAACCGTTCGCCGTTGGTTTTGGACAACTTCTCGGTATAATCCTGTTCTACCGACGATAGCTCCAGGCGAATGTTAAGCAGCTCATTTTTACTGTTATAGTATTTATTCTCGCTGCTGATTTTTTTTGCCAGTGCATCCTGGTAATATTGCTGCCGCTGCTCCAGCTCGGTTAGCGACTTTAACCCGGCAGTATAGAGCTCTTTTTGCCGTTTTAATTGCGCATCTGCTATGGTAAACTGGTTACTAGCAGCCAGCATGCTAATGCTGTCAGACTGTACCTGCAGGTTGTACTGCTTCAATTTATTATTCAGCTGCGCTAACTTTAACTGTAAAGCTTGCCCTAACGCCGCTAGCTGTTTGTCGGCCGTTAACACTTTACTTTGATAAAAACCAGCCGCTTCGTTTTTAGCCTTTAGCTGCTCTGCAGTACGGTCGGTTAGCTCAGGGTCCAGGTAATCATCTTTAACTTCGGTTATTTGTGCCAGCGTATCGCCCCGCTTTACAAAACTGCCGTCTTTAACGTACCACTTAACTATACGGCCCGGTATAATGCTATTGACCTCTTGCGGCCGTTGCTGCGGGTCAAGCGCCGAAACTTCCCCTTTTGATTGTATGTTTTGTGTCCAGGGCAGAAATAGGATAACCAGTACCAAAATGATGAAAGCGGCAAGCCATTTTATTTTGTTTTGGCTATGATTGTTCTGCATAGCCATCTGAAAGGACCTATAACCCGAAATGGATTCTACGTTGATATTCTTTTCTAAAAACATAACTAAGCTTTTTGGGTGGTTGACAGATCAATAACCTTGTCGCATCTTTCAATAAACTCCGGATTGTCGGTTATCGCCATCACGGTAAATGTTCTATCATTCATCAACTTTTCCGTAATTAACCTTCTGTAAGGCTCTTCTATGTTTTGCCATCCGCTTTCCAGCAGCAGCAGGTTTGGCTTTGCTAATATGCAACGTGCAATCAATATTTTTTGTACCACCGTGTCAGACAGCTTCTGCCCTAATGGATCAAGTATGGATTGATAACCGTGCTCTCTTGACGAGATGTAGTCTGCCAGGCCCACCAGGTTGCAAACCTCAGTTACCGTAGAGATGCTTATTTTCTCGTTCCCCAAGGTAAGGTTTTCCCAAAACGTGCCGCTAAATAGCTCTTCACGTGCAAAATACACAGCTACTTTAGTGCGCCATTGCTCAGCCGGTAAATTTTGTAACGGCACTCCGTTAACTAAGATCTGGCCCTTGTAACTGCCGTACAATCCTGCCAGTACCCGCAGTAAAGTTGTTTTACCGCTACCTTCGGTTCCGCGTATGCACACCTTTTCTCCTGGTTTAACAGCAAAAGACAGATTGTTTATCACCTGCTTACCTTCCTGGTAAGCAAAGCTTAAATTGGCTACGCTTATATCCACAGATTGGCTCATGTCCGCGTCGGTAATGTTCAATTTGCTACTTTCAGGATCATGAGGTTTCTGCAAAACCTTATCCAGTTTTTCTATAGATGTCATTACATCATAAACCGTTTCCAGGCTTACGATCAGCTTTTCTACCGAGCTTAGCGTTCCGATAATAATAATCTCGGCGGCCACAAACTGACCAAGGTTAATTTGCTGGCGAATAAGCAGCAAAGAACCAATGATAAGCATAGCTGCAGTAATAGTCACTTTAAAAGCGATGAGCACACGGTATTGTAAAATCAGCACGTTAAAATGCTCGGTACGCGCGTCCAGGTATCCGGCGGTTAATTTGTCTGTTTTTTTAAGATGCAATCCGAAGTTTTGCGAAAACTTAAAGGTCTTGACTGCCCTTGAAATTTCTTCCAGCCAATGTGCAACCTGGTATTTGTAATCACTTTCTTCAATACTGCTTCGTAAACCTTTAGGGCTGGTTAAATAAAATATAATTAATACCACTGCCAACAGCACAATGCCAAATACAATAAATATGGGGTGGTAAAAACTAAGTAATATAAGACCGAACAATATCTGGATAGATGCCGCAGGAATGTCAAGCAACAATTTGGACAGCCCTTTTTGCAAGCTTGCGGTATCGAAAAACCTGTTCACCAGCTCCGGCAAATAGTAGTTATCTACACTGAGTAAATCAATTTTTGGAATGCGGTAGGCATATGCAAATGTAAGCCGTGCAAATATACGCTGCTGTATGCGCTCAGACACCCTCATTTGCATTACCTGCAAAATACCTGCAAGCATTACGCCAAGCACTACAAAGCAAATTAGTACAATTAACGATGCCGAAAGTATCCCCCCAAACAGTAAACCTATGATGGCCTGAATGCCCAAAGGCAGCGATAGTTGTATTATACCACCAAGCGCTGCAAAAAAATATATGTAGCTTACTTCTTTGCGTTCCAGATTAACCAGCTGCAATAGCTTTTTTGTTGCGCTTTTTACGGATACAGATGTGCTCTCAGCCATTGGTAATTTCAATTAAATTAAGCTTTGCAATGAAAACTTGGTTAGCCCATAAACGGCAATTTAATTGAATCAAACAATTCCAATGCCTATTAACTTCAGGGTGTTTCCGGTTTTTCACTCTTTCTATTGCGTTCAGTTAAAATCTGAAAAAAGATAAGTATTTAAAATATGTAGCAAGCAAAAAATGCGCTTGCTATCTGGTTCCTTATCTGCGGCAAAAATACGCCTATCAAAGCATTTGCTTTAATTTATGTTTATTATACCATCCATAAACATATTAAATACATATTACATCTCTGATGATTATTGATGTTATATTAGTACCATATTGATAGTCATAAAATTATATTATATGTGGCATTAAAAACATAAATAAAAACTTATGTGTTTAATTCTACTCTTTTGCATAAAATAAAATTTATGACAACTGAAGAATTAGAAAACTTAACCAAAACCGACCAACGCTATCAATTGATCAAAGGCGATTTTTCTCCCGGTGACGCTATGGAGGTAATGAACAATCTTATTTCCGGTAAGATAAACTTCCATACCCTACGCAACTTTAGTATTAGAGAGCGCTCTGGCGAGCCTGATATTTACTCGCTGAGGCGAATACAAGAACTAAATAGAGCTTCTGAGTCTATAAAGCTCATCGTACGGCAAGCACAGGAACAAGGCAGCACCCTGCGGATAAGTTCTGAAATTTTTATTGAAATTATTGATAACGCCCCTAAAAACAACCTGCAATGAACGGACTCTTACTAAATGTAGTTATTGTTTCGCCTGCAATGTTTCTGGCGACGGCACTGGTAGCTAACCGGCAATTTAGCGCCAGCTTAACGTTAATTAAACGTATGAGCCTTATAGCAACAACGCTGGTTATAATTATCGCTGCGTTTATTGCAATTACAACAACAATAACCGGCTCTGCGGAAAGCAACTTGTTTGTGGCAGAAGGTTTAGGTATTAGTTTGCGCTTTGATCCCCTGAGTGTTATCATGTTCACAATGATTGCGCTTATTAGTTTCGTGGTAGTAAAGTTTAGCTTTAATTACCTTGATGGCGACGCAAGGCAGGGTATTTTTATCGGCAGGCTTTCGGCAACCATCGCTTCCGTTCAATTTTTGGTTCTCTCGGGTAATTTGGGGATACTTTTAGTTAGCTGGGTATTAACAAGTGTGTTTTTACACCGGCTATTACTGTTTTATCCTGACAGGCCGGGTGCAATTATTGCCGCCCGGAAAAAATTTATCATAGCGCGTGTAGGTGACGCTTGTTTAATAATTGCTATTGCACTGTTATATAAAGAGTTTGGAACTGGCAACCTCAACTACATATCCGGGCAGGTTAAAGCACATTTCGCCCATGGTACATTGCCCGGTGAAGTAGAAGCGGCTGCTGTTTTTCTGGCCTTAGCTGCAATGTTAAAATCTGCGCAATTCCCTACACATAGCTGGCTGATAGAAGTGATGGAAACACCCACGCCGGTATCCGCCCTGCTACATGCGGGCCTATTAAATGCAGGCCCTTTTTTAATCATCAGGATGGCCTTCATCATTCACGCAAGTACCTACGCTCCGCTTTTACTCATAAGCATAGGAGGCTTTACAGCATTGTTTGCGTCGGCGGTGTACCTCACCCAAACCTCCATAAAAACAGCGTTAAGCTACTCCAGCGTTGCGCATATGGGCTTTAGTTTACTCGTATGCGGCCTTGGCGTATTCCCGGCAGCAATGCTTCACCTTGTGGCACATTCATTTTACAAAGCCCATGCCTTTTTATCATCAGGCAGTACTATAGATGTGCTGCGGGCTTCAAAATTCGAGTCGGTTAAAAGGACAGGAAATCCAGTTAAGATTATTATAGGGATGACGCTTGCCTTAGTTATTTACACAGGTTTTGCGGGCATGTTGGGTGTAGATACAACTAAACACTTCTCACTCTTTGCAATAGGAGCAATTATGGTACTTGGGCTATCCAGGCTTTTAACCTCCGTAACAGATTCAAACGGGAGTGCAGCCTTGCTGTTAAGAGCAGGGTTTATCACGATGTTGATTTCAGCAGCTTTTTTTAGCCTTGAGGCTTTGAGCAATCATCTGATTGCAGCAGAAGTTCCAGAGACCGGAGCAAATACAGCCACACAAAAACTCTTTATGAGCATTTTGCTCTGCGCGTTTGCTGCCGCAGTACTTATACAGATACTTGCACCCATAATCCCTAATCGAAATTCCTATCGCTCAATTGCGCTGCACATCAGGAATGGATTATATGTCAACTCTGCTTTTGACCGCCTGATTGGGTCATTAACCATCTATTCTAACGGGAAAACATCATCGGAGGTGACAAGGGGTAAAAAGCAATAGCACGAGCTGCAAACAATACCCGCTTAAATAATCGGCATAAGCCTTAACATTAACTGCAACAACAATGAATAATATAATGGAAGATAATGTAGCAGAACTACAGAAGAACACACCCACAGCTTTGTTTAACGCTTTAAACGTCGCTTGCAAAAAAATTGCCCCGGCATGGCCGTTAGAGCATTTTGTTGCGGTGAACCCTTACCTGGGGTTAACCGACTTAAAATTTACGAACGCTGCTAAGGACCTTGCTGTAGCAGCAGGTATACAAATGACCTTACCAGTAAGCTTCTATCTTAAAAAGCTGGAGGAACAGCAGATAACAATTAATGATGTAGCGGTAGTTTTAAATAAAAAGTACCCAAATGAAAAGTTAGATGTAAACGTTTTTCTTAATAAGCTGCTGGACTTTGATGATACAGAAAAGCAATCAGACATAATTTTAACGGTAGCTGATACGGCTTGTAAGGCTACCGGAAAAGATTGGGGCCGCTTTGCTACCACGAGAGTGGCGGCGTGGGCTGCAACTTACTTTGACCAGGGGCAGGCTATTTGGGCCACTACCAATCCGGATGAAAGTATATACACCTCCTGGAGAAAGGAAGCTGCATGGGATTTTAATCCGGAGATTATGGGACTAGCCGGCTTTAGGAAATTTGTAAAAGGTTTACCCGATAACCCACTGCAGGCAGCCCAATTTGCGCTGGGCACCCTTGGCATACCAGAAGAAGGACTCTCTATATACCTTCATCGCCTGCTATTGCGCGTTGGTGGCTGGGCGGCATATATTGCCCGTATTGATTTTGACAACAAACTATATGGCAAGACAGACGAAAAGCTGGTTGAATTCCTTGCAATATTGATATGCTGGGAAGCATGTTTGCTTAATACAATAAAGGATACCGAGATACAACTACAATGGAGAGATGTGTGCGCTAACCTTGCGTTAGCGCCAATAAAGGGTGAGCTTGACAGCAGCTTAACCCGGAAACTTATTTTACAGGAAGCTTTTGACTTGGCCATGCAAAATAAATTGATAGCCAGGTTGCAGTCTTCACAACAAGCAGCAAGGCCGTATACTATCGCCCCGAAAGCACAAGCCATTTTCTGCATAGATGTACGCTCGGAGGTGTTCAGGAGAAACATGGAGCTGGTAGATAATGCCATTGAGACGCTGGGTTTTGCCGGCTTTTTTGCATTTCCTGTAAAGTATATTCCACTAGGGCAACAGGAGGGGCAGGCGCAATGCCCGGTGTTGTTGAAAACAGGGCCAGTGATTGCTGAAGAAATCCCTGAAAATATGCTGCATAAACAAGCAGTAACAAAAAGGATATTAACACACCAGGTAAATCAACTATGGAAGTCCTTTAAATCTGGTGCGGTAAGCTGCTTTAGTTTTGTAAGCCCAATGGGGTTGTTTTACCTGCCAAAACTGTTTACCGACTCATTTGGCCTTACAAGACCAGTTCCCCATCCGGATAGCACCGGGTTAACAGCGGCGAATTCCGCAAAAAGGCGTGTAAGTTTATCCTATGCCAGGCATGGAAAAGACACATTAGGAATACCATTGGACCAACAAGTGGAAATGGCGAAAAATGCGTTAACGGCAATGTCTTTAACCTCCAACTTCGCTCCTTTTGTGTTGATTGTGGGGCACGGCTCAACAAGTGTAAATAACCCCCACGCAACAGGGCTGGATTGTGGTGCTTGTGGCGGGCACACGGGTGAAGCTAACGTTAAAGTGGCTGCAGAAATACTTAACGACGAATTAGTTAGAAAACAGCTAAATAAGTCAGAAATTTACATCCCGGAAAAGACCATGTTTATGGCCTGCCTGCATGATACAACAACAGACAAGGTCACAGTTTACAATGAATACATCCTTCCTGCAGACCGCGTTGCAGAGTGGAACGATGTAAAAAAATCACTCGAACTTGCCGGCAAAGCTTGCCGTGCAGAAAGGCTGTTAAGAATGGCTGTCAATTCTAATCAGAATGCAGACGATGCAATAATAGCCCGGAGCAAAGATTGGTCGCAGATACGCCCGGAATGGGGTTTAGCGGGTTGTTCGGCCTTTGTGGTGGCGCCGCGCTCAAGAACAAAAGGAATAAACCTCGGCGGAAAATCTTTTCTTCATTCTTACGAATGGGAACAGGATCATGACTTTAAGGTTCTTGAACTGATTATGACCGCTCCTATGGTAGTAACCAGCTGGATAAATCTGCAGTATTATGCCTCTACCACAGATAACAAACATTTCGGGTCAGGTAACAAGGCACTACATAACATAACAGCAGGCGTAGGTGTAGTAGAAGGCAGCTCAGGTGATTTAAGGATTGGCCTGCCGTGGCAGTCTGTGCATGACGGTGCTCAATATCAGCATGAGCCATTGCGGTTAAGTGTGGTTATCGAAGCTCCTCTGGAAGCAATGAATGATGTCTTGAAAAAGCACGCCTCTGTCCGAAACCTTTGTGACAATAACTGGATATACCTACTTGCGATGGATACAGAAGGTAAGGTTTCGCACCGCTACACCGGGAATTACATCTGGGAAATAGTAAACCAACCGGAAGCGTGCTAACGCAGGAGTGTTAAACTGTTTCTATCCAGGAAAAGTGCTTCTCTATTATTGCCGCCTTGTGCTGGCGTACGTGTTCCAGGTACGCAGAAGCTACGGGCGGCAATTTTTTGTTTTTCAGCCAAATTAACCGCCAGCGGGATCTGATCGGAAAATCAGCCACTGGGATAATCTTTAAATCGCCATCCTGCACCTCATTTCTGATACCAATAAGCGGCATTACCGAATAACCCAGGCCAGCTATAACCGCTTGTTTAACAGCTTCGTTAGAGGTAAGTTCTAATCGCTTTTTCAGATGTATTTTCTTCTTTTCCAAAAACTTTTCCATTACCATTCGGGTGGCCGAACCTTCCTCCCGATAAATCATGGGCAGTTGCTCCAGTAATTGTATATTTTTAGCCGGAACCTCTAACTTGCTTTCCGCATCACCAACTAAAAAAAGCTTGTTTTCAAGCAGCAGCTCCTCTTCTATCTTCAGTTTATCGGGCAATACGGAAACTAAACCAAAATCTGCTTCATTGTTTTCAAGTGCTTTTATAACTGCTGCCCTGTTAGTCACATCCATTGTGAGCTCTATTGAAGGATTATCATTGATGAAAGCAGATAAGAAATAAGGCATCACGTACTTACCCGTAGATACAACAGCCATTTTCAGCCGGCCATATAACCTCCCCTTAAATGCGCTGGTACGGTAGTCAATTTCTTCTACCTGGTTAAGTATCTGCTGGGCCAACTCAGCTATTTCTTTCCCAAAATCAGTCACATATAATTGTCGGCCAATAACTTCTGTTAAAGGTATATCAAATTGATCTTGAAAATTTTTCAGCTGTATGGATACGCCCGGTTGAGTAAGAAAAAGCTCTTCTGCTGCTTTGGTAATACTTTGCGCCTGAACTACTTTAGAGAAAACTTGTAGTTGGTGCAGTGTATATTTCATAAACTATTTTTATGGGTTACGCTGCTAAGATAATTTTTTTTTAAACAACTGCCTTCACGTTACAACCGATAGTCGCCGGCATTCCAAAAAACGACTATAAACAGGGATGTACTAACCAGGAACTGCGCGATAAGACTTGACCCAAACAGAGCAACAACAAATTAGTTACCGGATATTTGCCTCTAAAATTTACAGCAAAAACTTGTTAAATCCACCTGGCAGTACCATAAGTGGAACTTTGGTATTTACAGCAAGTTTTTGGGAATGACTATTAAAAAAGCTGTTGTTGCGATGCACCACTACTATCATGTCTATAATACCGTTTTCTGTTAACCATTGCAGCCCTTCGTTTACACCGGTACTTTGCAAGCTTCTGTAGTAGATGTTGGGATAGTCTACCTTACAGGTTACATCGCTCAAAAAAGAATCGATTAGCTTTTGGTCCTGGTCGGGTACGTGCAACACGTGGCTGATTAGTATTTCAGCATTATAATATCTTGCAAAGCCGGCCAGACTGTGCAAGATGTCAATGTCGGCTTCGCTTAGGTCCGTTGCAAACGCAATCTTCTTTATCGGGCGGTATTTGTAGGCTTTAGGAACCAGCAGCAACGGAAAACTGGCTTTACTAATTAACTCACGGCTATTGCTCCCAAGCGCAAATCTCGAAAAAACATTTGCACCCGACATACCCATTACTACTAAATTAGCATTATCGTCGCTTACCAGGTTCCTCACAAAGTCGGTTACATCCCCAAACCCCGTCGTATGATGAATGTGCGGCCTAAATACTTGTTCCTGGCCATCCAATTGCTTTTCCAGGGTTGTAACTAAGTAATTGAGTTCGGCGTCAGATTTATCTTTCAGATCGTCTGCGTCTGGCATTGGCCATACTACCTGTGCAGCCATAACAGCTTCCCCCGGTACTTTTATGGCGTTACAAAGCTTTATATTGGCCTTAACTCTCCTGGCAACTTCCAACGCATAATTTGCGGCGTTAGTGGCTGACGGAGAGAAATCTGTTGGCACAAGTATCGTTTTCATGTTAATGATAATTACGTTCCGAAGATGCTGCTAAAATTCCTGTTAAATAATGACGCCCGTCATATACCACGTTTAAATTGGGGTGATATACATCACTTCTGAAACTTGTGCAACTACGCAACATAGCTGGCTCCAATCTGAATAATACAGATACTATTAACCCACCTGTATATGCCTCAATCATTGGCCGGTATGCGTGTAGATCGTACTAGTTTTGACTTAATTTAAGCGTTTTATCATCCTTTTTATACATAAGCATATCAAGGCTATTGTCCAGGTTGTATATATCGCTATATGCAATGAATTCTCCGTCAATCACCTCGCAGGTTAGGTATGTTACTGCTATTGGTACAGGTTTAGTTAATTTGAAGTTCTTCCTGTTACCCTGGTTTATTGCTGTTAGCATTTTGTTGACCATTGCTTGCTGGCCATCATTCACTAATAAAAGCCGGGCCAGTTTGGCCGCTTGCTGCACACGAATACAGCCGTGACTGTAAGCGCGGGCATCCTTCTTAAACAGCTCTTGTTGCGGCGTATCATGCATGTAGATCTCATAAATGTTTGGGAATCTGAATACGATCTGCCCAAGAGCGTTATCGCACCCGGCAGACTGGGTAGCATGGTATCGTGCCGGGTTTTGCTTAATTTTTAAAAGATAGGTTTTGTTAGGAGTTATCAGCATTCCGGCATTGTTGTAAATAGCATAGTGGTTGTTTGTTAAATAGGCGGTGTCCCGTATTGCCTTTGTCAACAATTCATTTCTGAATATTTTTTGCGGCACTTTCCATTCCGGTGCGGTGGTAAAATACTTAACAACACTTTTTAAGGTTGGTGTAGGGTTTCCAGGCTTACCTACAACTACCCGAAATGTATCCACCGCTTGCTGATGGTAAAAACTGAGCTTGTAAGATGGCACATTAACATGGATGAAATTGCTGCTATCCAATGCGGCCCACCTTAACCGTTCCATGTTAAGAGCCATTTTGCGCACTTCTGCTTCGGGGAATTCGTAACAATCTCCTACCTGTAACCCTGCTACTTTATGCATCCGTTCCTGAAGATTTTGGTAAAGTTGGTTTTGAGGTTGAGCGCTAACGATGGTTACCATAAAGTCTTTGCTTAAAACGGCGTTGTTAAGCACGCCTATTGCATCAAACGGCAGTACACCCTTGTCAATTTTTGAAGCCGGATAGTCGGGATTGTATTTACCAAAGTGCAGGTTATTGACAAATGACAATACGGCATCCGTAAGCATAATTTCATATCTGCCCTTTTGAACCAGCGGCACATCAGCGCGCCGTTCCAATATGTCGTGCAGTTTGCTGGCTACCAATTCATTGGGGTGATAATCGGCTTGATTAAGACCAAACTGCAACACACAATCCAACATTAACACGGCCGCCCATGTTTGGTCAGCATCTTTTTCAGAAACCAGCCAGTTAACAGCAAATTGACGCTGCTGATAAAATCTCTTTACAGACTGAGGAAAGTTTAAAGGCAGTTTTCCGCTGCCTAACTGCGCAGCTATCTCAGCGGAAAGTTCTTTATCTGCTATTTTATCAGAGCCGTTAGCACGAGCTGTCGTACTTACCACTAACGTAAGCATTAAACTTACCAGGAACAAGCATACCAGCAGCAACGTATCAACTTGTTTGTTTATGCCGTGATAATTATCGATGTTCATTTGCTTTTTCATCATCTTGAATTTAGATGATGTAAAGGTCTGTCAAGGGATACTTGAAAATAATGATACACATCACGCAAATAGTTGATGTAAGCCGGCAATAAAAAAGGCGCACATATACTTATGGCGCCTCACTTCAATTGTTATATATAGGGGGTATTAGGCCACGGTTGTTCTGTTCTCTTTTAAAGTATATTCAATTGCTGCGAACAGGCTTTTTTTTACAGCCTGGTATTCCTTTAATAAACCGGCAACTTTGCACTCCAAATGCACCTGTTTACCTTTAACCTCATCAACGTTCTCCGGAATAATGTCTTCAGCCATAAGTTCCAGTTGCTGCAGCTGCGCTGCAAGCAACTTTGCTACTGCTTGCTCATCTTGTTTCAGCCGGTTAATTTTACCTAAAAGTGAACGTAGAGTACTTGTGTCAAAAATTGCTTTTACCAGCTTTAAGTTATAATTGATTAGATGGCTCAAAAAATCCGTCTCGATCCTGAAAAATTCCAGATCAGATTCCCAATGTCTCGCCATAACATAGTATTGCAGAGAGCGCGCCGATAGTGTTTTTTTAATGTCCATAAATATTTATTTTTTTTCAAATAACCAGCCAAATGGCTGATACTTTATTTTAGGCTTTAAACCAAACTTCTTTATGCTTTTATCTTCAATTAAAGCTTTAGCTTCATTAATATCATCAGTTACCAAAAAGTACTTTTCATCGTTAAAGCCTATTGTTCCGTCCCGCTTCATCACTGCTATGTGATCAATTAATTCTTTGTGGTACTCTTTACCAAAAATAATGATGGGGAAATCCTTTATTTTATGGGTTTGAATAAGGGTCAACGCTTCAAAGTATTCATCCAGTGTCCCATAACCACCCGGCATCACCACAAAAGCAAAGGAGTATTTAACCAACAATACCTTTCTTAGAAAAAAATGGCTCATGTAAACCCATTTATCCAGGTATGGATTGGGCATTTGTTCTACCGGTAATTGAATATTACACCCTACAGAATATCCTCCTGCATCTTTAGCACCACGATTAGCCGCTTCCATTAAGCCTGGCCCTCCACCTGTTATAATAGTAAACCCCAACCTTGCAAATGCAGCAGCTGCATTGCGTGTTAGTTCATAGTACGGATGATCCTCCTTAAAGCGGGCCGAACCAAAAAAGGTAATACATGGGCCTACAAAGTGTAATGCCCGCAAGCCTCGTATAAGGTCCAGCATTGTCTGTATAGTAAACTTTAGCTCTTTTAATCTGGAGTGCGGCCCGTCCAGGAACTGTATTTCTGTGCTGCCCATTAAATTTTCTGTTTGCTATAAAGATGCCTACTTTACAACCGCTGATAAATGACGAAGATCACATCAAAAAACAACGCAAGTCAAATTACTTGTTTACGAAACTCCTGACTTTTGAAAAAAGTGACTTTTGTTACTTTTATATAAGCTATACTTATATAAAAGCAAACTATGGTCACCATATTTGCAATGTTTATACAACAATAACTTAGGCTATGGAAAACGCGGCACTCTTAAATGCTATAATTCAAAATGCTATAGATGGCATTGTAACTATAGACGGAAGAGGCCTTATTGAAACTATTAATCCTGCTGCATGCTCGCTTTTTCAATATAATCCGGAAGAGGTTATCGGCAAAAATGTTTCTTATTTAATGCCACCGCCAGACCGTGGGCAACATGATGAATATATAAGGCGATATCAGCACACCGGCGTACCTCATATAATAGGTATTGGCCGCGAAGTCGTCGGTCTGCGAAAAGATGGCAGTACATTTCCTTTCAGATTGGCTGTGAGCGAAGTGGCATTTTCTGGTCGAAAAATTTATACCGGTTTTATACATGATCTAAGCAAACAAAAAGAGGCTGAGGAACAACTTAAAGATTATGCTGCACACCTGGAAGAGCTGGTGGAAGAACGGACGCAATCTTTAAAAGAATCGGTAATGGCGTTGCAAAACGCGAAAGAAGAAGTAAGCCTGTCCTTAGAAAAGGAAAAAGAATTAAGCCAGCTGAAAAGCCGTTTTGTATCTATGGCATCCCACGAGTTTCGTACACCACTAAGCGCCATACAGCTATCCGCGTCTCTGGTTGACAAATATGCGCAGGCTTTCAATAGCGATAATATAGCCAAACACGTAGGTAAAATTAAAAATGCTGTAGGCAACCTTACCACCATACTTAACGATTTTTTATCCTTAGAAAAGCTAGAGGCCGGCAAGGTTAACCCGGCGTTCTCCACGTTTGATCTTGTAAAACTTTCTGAAGAGATAACAGAAGAAATGCAGATAATAGCAAAGCAAAATCAGCATATTATCTATCAGCACACTGGCAAGGAAAGCGTAGTCAACCTCGACCAAAATCTTCTAAAGAACTGCATCTTCAATCTGATAGCCAATGCTATAAAATATTCCGGCGAAAACACTTTTATTGAGTTTAACACCGAGGTTAGCGACTCAGGGTGTACTATAATGATAAAAGATAATGGTATTGGCATACCCGAGAAAGATCAAAAGCATTTGTTCGAACCTTTCTTTAGGGCGCATAATACAGGTAACATTCCGGGAACAGGGCTTGGGCTAAACATTGTGGAACGGTACACCAGGCTGATGAATGGTCATATCGAATTCAAGAGCGTTATAAACCAGGGTACATCATTTAAAATTTCATTTAACCGATTATGAGCAAGCAAGTATTAATAATTGAAGACAACACGGATATTCGCGAAAATATAGTTGAGATACTTGAATTAGCAGACTTTGGCGTTTTACAGGCAGATAACGGCAAGGTTGGTGTAGAACTTGCTATGAAGCACAAGCCGGACATTATTCTTTGCGACATTATGATGCCTGACCTGGATGGTTACGGTGTGCTTTATATGCTTAACAAAAATGTTGAAACCGCTGCCATACCATTTATCTTCTTAACTGCCAAAGCAGAGCGCGTAGATCTGCGAAAAGGCATGGAAATGGGTGCCGATGATTACCTTACCAAGCCGTTTGATGACATAGAATTACTTACCGCTATAGAAAGCCGGTTAAAAAAACGGCAAGTTCAGGAGAGTTTTTACAGCAACACACTCGATAAGCTAACGGGCTTGCTGGCTAAAAACAATGGGCTTGCTGAACTCAAAAAAATTGTGGCCGAACGTAAAAGCAGGCCTGTCAAAAAAAATCAGGTTATATATTATGATGGTGATAGAGGCAATGGCTTGTTTATCGTTCTAAGCGGAAGAATAAAGACAGCAAAGCTTGCTGATGACGGCCGTGAATTAATGACCGGTATATATTCAGCTGATGATTACCTGGGTATAAACGCGATGCTTGCCAATGAGCCGTATGCGGATACTGCTACAGCTTTAGAAGATTCGCAACTTTGTTTAATACCTAAAGAACAACTGGATAATTTAATTGGACAGTACCCCGATGTGGCACGCGAATTTATACGGATACTGGCCAACGACGTAAGAGATAAGGAAGAACAACTCCTGCATCTCGCTTATAATTCGGTACGTAAACGCATGGCGGGTTCATTATTAAAGCTGCAGAAGCAAGGTAACGACAACAATAGTATCAAGATTAGCCGCGAAGATCTTGCGGCCCTTGCAGGCATGGCCTCTGAAACAGTAAGCCGCACTTTATCAGATTTTAAAGACGAAGGCCTGATAGAAAAGAAAGGCAGCCTGATAACGATCCTTGATGAAACCCGGCTGGGAAAAATGAAAAACTGACGAAGATCATTCTTGGAGCTGACATGGCTCAACTATAGCTTTCTGTATTCGTGATAATTTTGATAAAAAATATCGCGAATGAAAGTAGTGGCATACAGCATTAAACCGTTTGAGAAGGAATTTCTTTCAAAAGCTAATCAAAAAAAGCACGATATAACACTTATATCAAATCCGCTTGGCTTAGACACTGCTATTTACGCTGAAGGGAAGGACGCGGTTGTTGTGTTTACCAACGATGAAGTTTCGGCGCCAGTTGTAGAGCGCCTGGCTACTTTAGGGGTTAAATATGTATCCACCCGCTCTGCCGGCACAGATCACATTGACAGAGAAGCAGCTGCCAAGTTTGGAATAAAAGTAGCCAACGTTCCCTATTATTCCCCAGAGGCAATTGCGGAACATGCCGTTGCATTAGCTTTTGCGCTCAACCGTAAACTTATTAAAGCTAATGAGCAGGGCCACAAATTTAATTTCACCAACAATGGCCTTTTAGGATTTAATTTTTCAGGTAAAACAGTCGGGATAGTAGGACTGGGAAATACTGGTTTAGCGTCAGCTTCCATTTTTAAAGGACTTGGTTGTAACGTTATTGGGTACGACCTGCAGTTCCCGAACAACGAAACATCAATAAAGCATGTGTCTTTACCTGAGCTTTACGCCCAATCAGACATTATTTCTCTACACGTGCCATTAACCCCGGGCACCCGGCACATCATCAACTGGGATGCTTTAACGCAAATGAAAGATGGTGTAATGCTTATTAATACCTCCCGCGGTGCTCTTGTTAAAACAACCGATGTTATCCAGGCACTTTACGCCGGCAAAATAGGCTACCTGGGCTTGGATGTTTATGAATTTGAGAAAGGATTGTTTTTTGAAGATCATGAACATGATGTTAATAAAGATAAGATGCTACAGGAGCTGATGCAGTTTGAGCAGGTGCTTTTAACACCCCATCAGGCTTATCTTACACGTGAAGCCTTGCAAAGCATAGCAGACCAAACCATTGGCAATCTGGACAAATGGCAACAAAATAAATGCGTGGGCAAAGCATGTGCCTGCGCCAAAAATTGCCGCGTTCCTGTTGCATCAACTTTAAATCAATAACCCATAATGGACAAATATTTACAAGCAAAGTATAATGTAGCAGCGCCGCGTTATACCAGCTATCCAACTATGCCCTACTGGGACACTGATCATTTCTCTGTGGCACGATGGGAGGATTCGGTAAAGAGCTCGTTCTCCCAAACTAACGAAAAAGATGGCATCAGCCTGTACGTGCATTTGCCATTTTGCGAAAGCCTGTGCACCTATTGCGGCTGCAATACCCGTATTACCAAAAACCATAATGTAGAAGAGCCGTATATAAACGCTGTACTCAAGGAATGGAACATGTACCGCTCTTTAATGGATACCGCTCCGGTAATACGCGAACTTCATTTGGGTGGTGGTACACCAACCTTTTTTAGTCCTGCTAACCTGCAAAAGCTAATCACCGGACTATTAAGTTGGGTAAACATTCACCCCGATGCGGAATTTAGTTTTGAGGCACATCCGGGTAATACAACTGCAGAGCATCTTCAGACTTTATTTGACCTTGGCTTCAGGCGCCTGAGCCTTGGCATACAAGACTTTGATCCTGCCGTGCAGCTGATCATCAACCGTCATCAAACGCTGGAGCAGGTACGCACTGTTACCTACAAAGCACGAAAAATTGGTTATACTTCGGTAAACTATGATCTCATCTACGGCTTACCGCTACAAACAACGGACAGCCTGGTGAAAACAATGCACCTGGTAAGTGAACTGGTGCCTGACAGAATAGCTTTTTACAGTTACGCTCATGTACCCTGGATAAAACCCGGCCAGCGCAAATTTACGGAAGCAGATTTGCCAGATGCACCAACGAAGGTAAAGCTTTATGAAATTGGCCGCAGCCTTTTAAAAAACTACGACTATGTTGAAGTTGGCATGGATCACTTCGCATTGCCTGATGACCAGCTGGTTGCCGCTGAAAAAACAGGTGAATTGCACCGTAACTTTATGGGGTATACGCATCAGCATACTCAATTGCTTATAGGTTTGGGCGTATCGGCAATAAGTGACAGTTGGTACGCATTTGCTCAAAATGAAAAAAAGCTTGAGGACTACATCAACACCATTGAACTTGGCGCGCTGCCAATATTTAAAGGCCATTTATTAACCGATGAAGACATTGTTATCCGCAAACATATTTTAGAGATAATGTGCACCGGCAAAACCACATGGAACTACCACAACGAGCCATTTGAAGGCTTGCTTAAAGGCATCGAACGTTTAGAGCCGCTTGCAGAAGACGGCTTGATAGATTTATGCTCCTGGGGGCTGCAGGTAACAAACACCGGCAAACGATACCTGCGCAACATTTGCATGGCGCTTGATACCAGGCTTTGGAACGACAAACCCGCTACGCAGCTATTTAGTATGGCTATTTAAGACAACAAAAAGGCTCCTGATTAGGAGCCTTTTTGTTGAGAACACCTGGTAATTATGGTGTTCCTATCTCCAGTACTATCCGGCCATTAATGTCGCCTTTACGCATCATGTCAAATACGTGATTAATATCTTCCAGCTTTGCTGTATGGATAGCAGCTTTAACTTTCCCTTCCACTGCAAAAGCAACGGCTTCCTGCATATCCTTACGAGTTCCAACAATAGAACCACGAACAGTATAACGGTTTAGTACGGTTTCAAATATCGGCAGATCAAAACTGCCTTTTGGCAGGCCAACCAAAGCTATTGTACCCATTCGCCTCAACATTCCTATTCCCTGCTCAAAAGCTATCGGCGAAACCGCAGTAACCAGCACACCATGCATACCGCTTGTCGCACTCTTGATTGCAGTTGCGGGATCCTGATTAAGAGCGTTAACGGTTATCTCTGCCCCCATCTGTTTGGCTAGCTCCAGCTTGTCATCTGCTACGTCAATAGCAGCAACATGCATGCCCATGGCTTTTGCATACTGCACCGCAAGGTGCCCCAGCCCTCCAATACCGGATATGGCCACCCACTCACCAGGCTTTACTTCCGTCTCCTTCAATCCTTTATAAACTGTTACTCCGGCGCAAATTATAGGAGCCATTTCCGCTAAGTTTATTCCCGCCGGTAGTTGAGCCACATACCTTGCATCAGCTACAACATACTCGGCAAAACCACCGTTTACGCTATACCCGCCATTTTTTTGTTCTCCGCAAAGGGTTTCCCATCCGGTAATACAATATTCGCAACACCCGCAAGCACTGTGCAGCCACGGAGCGCCTACAATGTCGCCAATCTTTACGCGCTCAACGCTCGGTCCTAAGGCTACCACATAGCCTATTGCTTCGTGACCGGGAATGAGTGGCAACTGAGGTTTTACAGGCCAGTCGCCATTAGCAGCATGCAGGTCTGTGTGGCATACGCCGCAAGCTATCACCTTTACAAGTATTTGGTTTTGCGCAGGGCTGGGTACAGGTACGTCTTTAATCAAAAGCGGCTGTCCAAACTCTTGAACAACCGCCGCTTTCATCATTTTTGGTATCATATCAGATGATAAAGGTGATGATCATTAACAAGTGGACAATTATACTAAAGGCAAAAAGACCCAGCATTGCACGGATACCTGCCCCACCCATACCAGCTATAATGTTTGAGAAGAACAATCCTAGGGTTACCGCAAGAACAAAAAGTGGCGCGTGAAAGTAATACAGTAGAACTGCAGGCACGGGCAAAAACAGTACGCCTTGCGCAATTAAAGATACCATAAACCAAAGTGTACGGTTTGCAGCTTGTTTATCTGCCCAAGCTGTTATTTTGCTGATTAGACTGGGGTTGGTGTTGGTTAAAGAGACGTCGCTCCATTGAGCTGTGGTATTTGTTAGAGTTGCCATATCAATTAATTTATACCACAAAAGTGCATTGATATGGCCGCCCGGGACATGACCGAAAGCGGCAAAAAAGGTGACGTTCAGCACATTTTTATTTAATGACAAACGCTTGCCCCTGAAGCTTTAATAAGCGGACTGAGGTACGGCAAATCCAAACCCGCTCCGCGCAAAACAAACCAGCAACCCAACACAATCATCAAATAGGGCATTGCGAAGTTTATACGGCGACGCACCAGCGGGCCTAACAGTTTAAAACTCAATGCTGCAGTAAGCATCAACGGAACCGTACCTATGCCAAACCAAAACATAAATGTTGCGGCTTCTGCTGCGGAGTTAGTATTAAGCGCACCAAACAGCGCAACATATACAAAGCCGCACGGAAGAAGGCCATTAAGCATGCCCAAAGCAAAGTGCCCTGCATGATGTTTAAGAGCAAAATTAATGAGTTTATAAAAGGGTAACGACTGGCTAATCTTTAGTTTATTGTTTTTGTACTTAAATACTCTAACCAGCCCCACAGCAATTATAACAATCCCACTTGTAACGCTAATTATTTGCTGCGCTCCGGCCAGCCAAAGCAGTTTACCAAGGTAACCAAGCAGAAGCCCTAAAGTAGCATAAGTTAAAACCCGTCCAAGATTATAAAGCAATTTATCAGCGACTATTGAAAGCCAATTCTTTTGTAACGAAGGGATGCTGAAGGCTAGCGGACCACACATGCCAACGCAATGTACGCTACCAAGCAAGCCTATAAAAAATGCTACCTGGTTATTGCCCATGTATATTAATATCTTGTTTATACAAATACTGGTGCGCGCCACTTTTCCAGTTGATCGTTACATTCCATTTGCCGTTCGTAAGCGCCCCTTTAGGTAAGGCCATAGTAACATCACCATTTGTTTCGACCCGATAGATTTTGTCCCTGTTTTGGCTGGAGGGATCTATAAATCTAACTGTACCCGTTGCCGGCGCAGTAAACCGGATCATGATACTTTCAGCGTTTACACTCATATGCGGTTGCGCCTTATCAATTACCACTTGCCGTTCTTTTTTAAAATCATTGTTAAAAGTTAAGCCTTTCTCATAGTACTCACGGTCATAATCGTCTGCCGGTAGTTTAAACATATAGCAGCTCATGCCCACAATAAAACTCATAAAGAGCAGCATGCCGATAACTAATCCTTTTCCCCAGTTCATAGTGTTGCTTATTAGTCGTTTACAGGTCCTATAAAGGACGTACTTTTGGTTTCCAGCACTTTGTTGCCAGTTAGCAACTGTAGCGTTACCGTGGTTTTAGGCGATTGAATAGCAGCCGCGGGCATCATTACAAAGAACACCACCTTTAGCGAACTTCCTTTTTCAATTACAGCCGGCGCCTGAATATATTTTATCTTAACTGCCGGGTCTGTAGGTTTAATAATTATCCTTTTTGGCTGGTTAGATTTATTGATGATCTCGGCGTTGTATATATTGCTAATATAGCCTCCCGGCTGCTCCTGGTATAGCATGCCTGCGCCACGCATAACTGTTATGTCAACCTCGCTGCGGCTGAATACAAAATAGCCCATTACACACATAAGCACTAACATAATGGCGCTGTACCCTGCCATTCGCCACGTAAAAGCTGGCTTCTGATTGTTTACAATCATGTTCTCAGAATAGTGACCGATAAGGGCAGGAGGCTTGTTTATCTTATCCATAACATAGTTACAAGCATCAATACAAGCAGTGCAGTTTATACACTCTAATTGGGTACCTTTCCGGATATCGATACCGGTGGGACAAACTGCAACGCACAGGTTGCAGTCTACACAATCACCTTTTGGATTGTCGGCGCTATCCTTCTTTAACTTACCACGCGGCTCTCCCCTTACCTCATTATAGGCCACTACAACCGTATCCTTATCTATTAACACCCCTTGCAGGCGGCCATAAGGGCATATAACGGTGCAAACAAGCTCGCGCACCTGGCTATATACCAGGTAAAAGACTACTGTGAAAATCCATATGCTTATAAAGCCAACCACATGGGCGGTAACCGGCTCGGTTATAATCTTAACCAGGTTTTCACTACCAATAACGTAAGCGAGGAATGTATTGGCTATAAAGAATGAAAGCAGAATAAATATTAAATGCTTAGCTCCTTTTTTTAGGATCTTCTCGTTCGTCCATTCGCTTGCATCCAACTTTCGGCGTTTGTTGGCATCACCCTCAATCCATATTTCAATCCTGCGAAAAACCATTTCCATAAAAATGGTTTGCGGGCATATCCATCCGCAGAATATCCGGCCAAAAGCTATAGTGAATAGCGTAACAAAAACAACAAATATCAGTGTTGCTATTACAAACAAGAAGATATCCTGCGGCCAAAACACCTGTCCAAGAATCACAAACTTGCGCTCTATAACGTTCAGCAACAGAAAAGGCTGTCCGCCAATCCTTAGAAAGGGTCCTGCAAAAAAGAACAGCAAATACACATAACTAACAGCAGCCCGCCACCTGTACAACTGTCCTTTACGCAGTGCCGGATACAGCCATCTCCTTTTCTCTACACCAGCATCACTTATGACCGTATCCATAACGTTTTATTTCTTAGCAACTAATTTTTCTGTAACCTCTTTTTCGCCCTGCGGCTCTTTAGCACCCGCCGGGTGTGTACCCTTTAAGGACAGGATATAGTTGGCTACATCTGCAATTTGCTTAGGCGTCAGCTGTTTTTCCCAGGTTGGCATACCTTTAGCCAACACGCCATATTTGATCGTTTTAAATACATCTGAAATTTTGTTGCCATGCAGCCAGTATTCATCTGTAAGGTTAGGGCCAACAACACCTTGCCCATTGTCGCCATGGCAAGGAGCGCAGCTTTGCTTAAACACACCCTTTCCCCCGGCTAATACGCTTGGGTCTGTACTAACCTTCACAGTACTTTCATCAACACGGTTTGCGGCCTTACTCAGGTAAATCTTTTTCTCAATTTCGGCCTGCACAATTTCCGTCTTGTACTCTGCATATTGCGATTGGCCAATGTCAAACACATGATAGATAAGTAAATAGGCTACTGCAAAAAAGATGGTACTGTAAAACAGATACATGAACCATGCGGGCGTCGGGTTATTTAACTCCTGTATACCATCATATTCATGCGGTATGAGCAAGCTTTTCTCTTCCGATAAAGGCTTAAGAGACAGCAGTTTGTTCCATACCTCACCTTTCGGCTTCTTTTCTTTTCTCGCTGGTTGTAGTTCAGCTTCTATTTGCTGAGAGGTGTAGCCCTGCGATTTTAAAACTACGCGGGTAAGTACTTTGAAGGTGCGTAGCAAAACCAGCATAACTCCCAAAAACAACAGCAGCATGGTTACAATGGCACCATAGCCAATGTAATTTTTCATTTCATCAGACAACATGCCATCGCCCTGTGCAAAGCTTTGCTGCGCTGCTATTACAATTGTTGTTGTGATAAATAGCCGTCTTTTCATTGTAAAGCTTTTTCTGATGAATGGATATCGCTATCACTAAGTGGAAGCTCGCTCATGTGCTCTACATGGCTTTTGCCCAACTTGAATAGTATTATAGCTACTACAATAAAAAATATCAGAAATATGCCCAGCGAACTAAGCAGGTAAACCTGGTGCCCGTTTATGTTCTCGGTAAATTGTTTAAACATGGTTGTTATTTGTTGGCGGTTTTATTTGCTTTAATATCAGTACCCAATCTTTGCAGATAAGCAATAACGGCAATGATCTCTTTATCACTTTTTACTTTGATCTTATCTTTCGAAAGGCTTTGCGCTATTTCTTCGGCTTGTTTATTCAACTCATAATTAGCCTTGTTTTCATAACCCGCAGCGTATGGAACACCCAAAGTGCGCATAGCGTTAATTTTGGTACGGGTGGTGGTACTATCTAACTTTTGAGTTAACAACCAATCGTAGTTTGGCATTATGCTTCCCGGCGACATCAGTCGAGGATCCATCATGTGATTATAATGCCATGCGTTCCCATACTTTTGACCTTCCCGGGCCAGATCGGGTCCGGTACGTTTAGATCCCCAGAGGAATGGGTGATCATAAACGAACTCTCCGGCTTTACTGTACTCGCCATAACGTTCAGTTTCTGACCGGAAGGGCCTTACTGTTTGTGAATGGCAGTTTGAACAGCCTTCGCGTATGTAAATGTCCCTACCCTGCAATTCAAGCGGAGTGTAAGGCTTAACACTGGCTATTGTGGGCACGTTTGATGAAATTGTCATGGTTGGCATCAACTCTATTACGGTGCCTATCAAGATCACTATAAGTGCACCAACCATTAGCTGTATAGGCCTTCTTTCGAGTTTACGGTGCCAGCCGCTCTCAGCTAGCTCGTTTAGAGGTTCTAACGGCATAGCTTCCGTTGCTTCATCAGCTACAAGTTTCCCCTGCTTCATAGTGCGGGCTATGTTATAAGCCATTACAATTACGCCCAACAGGTAAAACGTACCGCCGATTGAACGCATTACATGCATCGGGATAATACGCAGTGTTGTTTCCAAAAAGTTTGGATACTTCAGCATGCCCTCGGCGGTAAACTCCTTAAGCATAAGCCCCTGAGTAAAGCCGGCCCAATACATAGGTATAGCGTAAAACAGTATACCCAGGGTGCCAATCCAAAAGTGGAAAGACGCGAGTTTTTTAGAATAAAGCTCTGTTTTATAAATGCGTGGTATTAGCCAGTAGAGTATAGCAAACGTCAGGAACCCATTCCAACCGAGCGCGCCAACGTGTACGTGGGCTACAATCCAATCCGTAAAGTGCGCAAGTCCGTTTATTTGTTTAAGGGAGAGCATCGGGCCTTCAAACGTGGCCATGCCATAGGCAGTTAAACCAACTACCATAAACTTAAGAACTACATCGTCACGCACCTTGTCCCACGCGCCGCGCAGCGTTAACAAACCGTTAATCATACCACCCCAGCTTGGCGCTATCAGCATGATAGAAAATACTATCCCTAATGACTGTGCCCAACCAGGTAACGTGGTATATAACAAATGATGCGGTCCGGCCCAGATATAGATAAATATCAATGCCCAAAAATGCAGGATGCTGAGTTTATACGAATAGATAGGGCGATTAGCCATTTTGGGCAAAAAGTAGTACATCATGCCCAGGTATGGAGTTGTAAGGAAAAATGCAACCGCATTGTGCCCATACCACCATTGCACCAGCGCGTCCTGCACACCGGCATAAACCATATAGCTTTTAAATGCAGATACCGGCAACTCAAATGAGTTAACAATGTGCAGCACGGCAATAGTTACAAATGTTGCGATGTAGAACCAAATAGCTACGTACAGGTGCCTTTCGCGCCGCTTGAAAATGGTGCCAAACATATTAACGCCGAACACTACCCATATAATTGTAATAGCAATATCTATTGGCCATTCCAGCTCGGCATACTCATGTGATGTGGTAAGTCCTAACGGTAGTGTAATAACTGCCGATACGATGATAAGCTGCCATCCCCAGAAATGTAAATTGCTTAAAAATGTGCTGAACATGCGGGCCTTTAGCAGGCGTTGCAGTGAATAGTATACGCCCATAAATATGGCGTTGCCAACAAAAGCAAATATCACCGCGTTGGTGTGCAGCGGGCGTATACGGCCAAAGGTGGTGTACTGGTTGCCCATATTCATGCCGGGCTTAAATAATTGGATTGCTGCAATAAGTCCAACTGTCATTCCGATAATGCCCCATACAATGGTGGCAATACCAAAATTCCTGACGATCTTGTTATCATAGTAAAATTTTTCGGGCTGCATAATGTTGTTTAAATGATGTTGTAAAAGTATTTCAAGCCGGGCGGGCCAAGAATGATGCTAATTGCAGGAAAGAGTGACGACCGTCACTTTTTGTCGTTAGTATCCGGTTCGTCGTCAATCAGTATGCGCACTGATGGGGTATACAGATCATCATTTTGACCCGTACGCTGCGACCAAAAAAAGGCCAGCAAGAACGCTAGTGCCAGTACTACACTGCAACCAATTAGAAAGTAAATTATGCTCATTATAATCCCCGTTTTTTTGCAGCAAAGTGTGTAGCTACAGTAGTAAAAGAAATGATTGTAGCCGTGCTTAGCGGCATTAATATGGCAGCTGTTAACGGCGAAAGTTTGCCTGTAACCGCATAGCTGAGGCCTATCAAATTATAGGTAAGCGATATCAAAAAGGAACAATGTATTATGCTGACGGTGCTTTTGGAAAACTTTAAAAAAGCAGGGAGTTTGTTAAACGACCGCCCATCCAGTATAGCATCACAACCAGGCGAAAAGTTGTTTATGTTATCCGTAACGGCGATACCCAGATCGCTTTGGCGCAGGGCACCGGCATCATTAAGGCCATCCCCCATCATCATTACCTTCCCCTTCAATCGTTGCAATAGCTGTATAAACTCCAGCTTTTTATGTGGAGACTGACTAAAGTTCATCCGGTCGAAACTTTTAAATACCGGCAATAACTCATCTTTTTCATGATCACTGTCTCCCGAAATCAGGAAGGCTTGATAATTTGAAAGTTCGGTTACCGTTTGGCGTAGCCCCGCACGATAGTTTTGTTTGAAGGCAAAGTACCCGCAGTACTTTCCTTCAATAAGTAAGTGCACACGGGTTTGATTACCAGTTTCCTCAAACTCGCCAAACACAAACTTGCCGCTTCCAATCCGCACATCATGCCCCCCTACAAGGGCGTTTATACCTTGTCCTGGTGTTTCTCTATAATATTTTAATTCAAGCTTATCAATTTTACCAAGGTATTGGCATATCATTCGGGATAAGGGGTGATTGGAATTTATACAGGCGCTATAAACTAACTGCAGCTCTGATGTCGTTAGGCTGCCACTAAGTGTTATGTTATTGTCGGTGCCTGTAGTTATTGTGCCTGTTTTATCAAATACAATTGTGTCTATTTTCGCCAGTTGCTCAACAACCGCTGTATTCTTCAGGTAGAACAAGTTTCTGTCAAAAATGCTTAACGCTGCCGACATGGTAAACGGCGTACTTAAAGCTAAAGCGCAGGGACAGGCAACTATTAACACGGCTGTAAAGGCAGCCAAACCGCGGTTTAAACTGGTCGGTAACCAAAATAAAAGCGCACCAAAAGCAATAATTAATAGCACTATTGTAAAATGCTTGCTCACCCGCTCATTAAAAGTTTGCATGCGGTTATGTTGTAAGCGGGTGAACGCCTCGTTGTTCCAAAGTTGGGTAAGGTAACTTTGTGATACGGGCTTTACCACTTCCAACTCAATAGCTTCGCTTGTTTGCCGGCCACCGGCATAAATAATCTCGCCCAGGGTTTTGCTTACAGGGATAGATTCGCCGGTTACAAAGCTAAAATCAATCAACGCCTCCCCTTTTAGTAAAATAGCATCTGCCGGGATAATTTCGTTATGCCGAAGTACGATGCGCTCGCCAACCTTCAGGTCGGCTAATGGCACCGGCTTTTCCACTCCATCGGTAATAACCTGTACGGCAACAGGGAAAAAGGAACGGTAATCGCGCTCGAACGATATGTGATGATAAGTTTTGCGTTGTACAAACTTGCCCACAAGCAAGAAAAACACTAGGCCACAAAGCGTATCCGCAAAGCCGGCTCCCGATTTGGTAAGCACTTCGGCAACCGTACGCGCAAACAATACCGCAATGCCAAGTGCCAGCGGAAAATCTATGTTAAGGATTTTGTTCTTCAAATTTTGCCATGCTGACACAAAGTACTCCCGGCCACTATAAAAGACCACCGGTAACGAGAACAGTACATTTAGCCAGCCGAAGAAATGTTTAAACGAGGACTCTAATGAAGACAGCCCTAAATACTCCGGAAAGCTTAAAAGCATCACATTGCCAAAGCAAAAACCTGCAACTGCTATGCGCTGTATGAGATTATCTTTCTCATTAGCGCGATTTTGTTTTTTGATAACATCCTGCAAGCTGATCAACGGTTCGTAGCCGATATCAAAAAGCAGCTCAACAAGTTCCCTTAGGCTTATTTTTTGAGGATCATATTTAACGTTAAGCTGTTTCTTTAAAAAATCTATGCGGCTATATAAAACACCAGCGTTAAACCTATTAAGCTTTTCCAGCAGCCAGATACATGAACTGCAATGGATATGCGGGATGTAAAAGGTTATTATGGTAAGGTTATCATCTGTATAGTCTACCAGTTCCTTTATAATTGCCGGTTCGTTCAGGTAGTCAAAGCGCTTATCTGTACGTGCACGTGTTAAGCCCGGGTGATCATTGAAGGAGTAGTAGCTGCACAAGTTATTTTCGGCCAGTATAGTATAAACTGTTTTACAGCCGTGGCAACAAAATGATTTTTCTTCAAGGGTGTACCTGGTTGTTAAACATTCATCGCCGCAATGATAGCAGAGTGTTTTTTGAGTAAAAATGCTTTCAGTCATTTGTTAATGTTGATCATTCAAAACTCCCTGCTTTCGACCGCTTAAATAATGATCATCGTTTTAGCAGAATGTGACGGTGGTCAGTTTTTGGCGCTTGCCACCGGCTTACTTTTGACACATGAGCCATACATTTCACATCCCTGTTTTAGGATTAGGTTTTTCTATAGATACGCCGCTTAAGGTAGCGCGGTACGGTATTTCGTCAGTAATGTCTATTGTTGATGATGAACTGGTAGAGCGAATGCGCGAGTTCCATTCCAAAGAGAATAACAAACCATTTATACCTATCAAGAAGACAGAAGCAGATCATCGTGCCAAGCGGATCACCGCTTACCTTAATCTGGTGAATGACTTGGTAAATGAGCAGTTTACGGCATTAAAAAAGCAAAATTTCGTGCCTGGTAACGATTTATGCCGCTATTTTGAGCTCTTGCCCGACACCTCTCCCCTTAAACAAGGGTACGACCTGATGCTTGAATATCCGGAAGGTCCACAAAAACAGATGTTTCAGCTTGTACTGCGTAATAGTATAACCAAGGGATCTATTGATGTAAATATTATGGCCAAAGTAGACAAAATGAATTTTGCTGCGGATGGTACGTATTTAGGGGCTGAAAACACAGATGCGCTTGCCGCATTACGGGGATTTGCAGAGAGTGACCTGCACTCTGCTGTAATCCTGTCCGCAGGTATGAACCCTAAGCTATATAGTCATCTTGAGAACTTTGCCGCCTTCTATCCTAACGAAAGTGGGGAAATAAATAAGAGAGTAATTCTTAAAGTGAGTGATTTTCGCTCAGCCTTTATCCAGGCGAAGTTTCTGGCAAAAAAAGGAATATGGGTTTCTGAGTTCAGGGTAGAATCAGGACTTAACTGTGGCGGCCATGCGTTTGCAACTGAAGGTTATTTGCTCGGCCCCATTTTGCAGGAGTTTAAAGACCGGCGCGCGGAAATGCATGCTGAACTTTGCAACTTATATATTAACGCGTTATTACAGAAAGGACTCCTTGGAGCGAAACCTCAGTCACTAAGAATAACCGTGCAGGGGGGCATTGGGACAGCCGAGGAGAACAACTTTTTAAGGCAGTATTATCATGTAGATGCCACCGGTTGGGGCAGCCCCTTCCTACTGGTACCCGAAGCAACAAACGTAGATGACGAGACCCTGGCTAAACTAACGAGTGCTGCAGAAGAGGATTACTACTTAAGTGACTCCTCGCCTTTGGGCATTTTGTTCAGTAATTTTAAGCAAAGTACTGTAGAGCAACAAAGGCTTCAGCGCATTGCGCTTAACCGCCCGGGCAGCCCCTGTACTAAAAAGTTTTTGTGCAGCAATACCGAATTTACTGACGAAGCTATTTGTACAGCTTCCCGCGAGTATCAAAGCCTTAAAATTAAACAACTTAACAATTTGCACTTAGCAGATACAGAACACCAGGCTGCCTTTAACGAAATCACTGAGAAAATTTGTCTGTGCGAGGGGTTGTGCGCATCGGCTTACCTGAAGTACAATATTACCAAACCGAAGGAAAATACCGCGGTTGCAATATGCCCCGGTCCAAACCTGGCCTATTTTCATAAAACTTTTTCGCTGGAGGAAATGATTGGCCATATCTACGGAAAAATTAATCTGCTTACCGACAATAAACGTCCGCACTTTTTCATCAAAGAACTTGAGCTCTATATAAATTATCTGCAAAAAGACTTACAAAAGCATATCAACAAGCTCACCCAGAAAAAGGCTAATCAATTACAGGCTTTTAAAGAGCAACTGTTAAGCGGGATAAACTACTATAAGAATTTATTTACAGACAATTTTATTTCAGCAGCAGAACTGAAAGACCAACTTAACTTTCTTGAAAGTGCATTACTAAATAATCTTACCCAGCTATCATCTAGTAAGTTGTGATGCCTGTCATTTTTTTGACTTTTAACTTATGGTACATTTATGTAATTAAATCAGGCCGATATGAAAACTATACGCTTCAACTTCAACCATCCGGTAAACGGCAACGCAGTTTTAACCCCTATAACCTGCACCGGCAGCTCGTGCCAACGTCTGAAAGTAACAAGTTTGAACGATAATTCACTAGAGATACCGGTGGATGATTGCGGCAAGGGAAAATGGAAGTTAACACTTGACTGGGAACATGACGGCCGGATGTTTTCACATCAGGAAGAATTTGAAATAAGCAACTTAGACCAACACTCTCCTACCCTGTAATCAGCAATTTAATCGGCTTAGTTTCACATCAATTTGGCATATTTGCGTTCAATCTCACTTATGCAGAACGTAAAAAACATCATCTTCGATTATGGCAACGTTATTTTTAACATCGACTTTCGTAATGCGCAGCAGGCATTTGCAAAATTGGGTTTAACCAACGCCGAAGAATTCTACGGGCACCGGCAGCAAGACCAAATATTTGACAAGTTCGATCGTGGCGAAGTTTCCGGTGATGAGTTCCGTACCTACATCAGGCAGGTTATAGGCGACCCTAATGTTACTAATAAGCAGATTGATCATGCCTGGAACAGTTTGCTACTGGGCATAGCACCGGGTACCCATGATTTATTGCTGCAGTTGAAAAGTAAATATCGTACTTTTTTATTGAGCAACATTAACGACATCCACTACAACTACATAATGAAGTACCTAAAGGATGAGTTTAACTTCGACAATAACGAGCACCTTTTCGAACGTACCTATTACTCGCACCTGCAGGGCAAACGTAAACCGGAGATCAACTTTTTTCAGCAGGTACTGGATGAAAATAACCTGATCCCGCAAGAAACGCTGTTTATTGATGATAGCCCCCAACATTTGGAGGCGGCAAAAACACTAGGGATACAAACGTTTTTGATGACTGCCCCGGACACACTGCAGGCGTTTGCAAAACGCGAACACCTAATTTAATTTATGTAGCTGTAAGCAAGATAATGCGGCTGCTTGTACCTTTTAATATTATCCGCGGCTATGTATACTACTCTTTTGCAACAATATCAATTAATTCTGTCGGCACGTAGTTCACTTCTTAATTATTGTGAAACCGTGTCTAAAGAGCATTTACTTACTCCCTTGCCATCGTTTAATAATGAGAGCATGATCACCCAACTGATACATGTGGCTAACTGTTATGTTTTTTGGTTGTCAAAAAGCCTTATGCAGGAGCAACGGCCTGAGTTTGTAGTTGAAGACCACCAAGATTTGGAAGCTATAAAAAGAGCGTACGGGCAGGTAGATTTAATTGTGAATGAGTTCCTGCGCCAATTCGCCAACTCGCTTCAGGAACAGCAGGTTATTACCCGGCCGGACGGCAGCACACTCTTGCGGTCGCCTTTCGAAATTTTCACCCATGTTATAACGCATGAATTTCATCACAAAGGCCAGGTGGTTAACATGAGCCGGCAGCTAGGTTACATCCCTGTAGATAGTGATGTGGTTAGAGAATAAAGCGGATGTGGACAGTTAGTTATATTACAATTAAACTCAATCAATAGCTTTGGCTGATTAAATGCCTCTTCTTTTTTTCTCCTTAACAATTAACCCCAACTCGCGGCTCATTTGCCCGGCTATAGCGGTATTTTCCTGCGCCCGGCGGAACAAGTATGGCAGAACTGCTTTTATGGGACCATAAGGCACGTACTTAGCTACATTGTATTTAGCATCTGCCAGATTAAAGCTTAGGTTATCGCTCATGCCAAGTAATTGCGAAAAATAAACGTGAGGGTGGTTATGCGGCACTTTCTTGCCGTTCAGCAACTCTGCCAGCAGGCGCGAACTTTCTTCGTTGTGGGTACCTGCTACAAAAGCTATTTTATCTACATGATCAACACAAAAAACCAGCGCGTCGTTGTAATCACGATCGGTTGAGGCCTTATCCGGTTGTATAGGCGAAGTATAGCCACGCTCTTCCGCGCGCTTCCTTTCCTTTTCCATGTAGGCACCACGTACTATTTTAGCACCAAGGATAAACCCTTCGTCCTCCGCAACGGCAAAGTCGTTTATTAACGATGCCAGCTTATCGTGGCGGTACATCTGGTAGGTATTATATACTATGTTCGTTTCTTTATTAAAGAAACGCATCATATTAAGCGCCAGGTCATCAATCGTTTTCTGGATCCAACTTTCTTCAGCATCAATCATCACCGGTACCCCTTCAGAATGTGCCATCTCGCAAATTGCCAGCACACGGTCCTGTACTTTCTGCCACTCTATCTGCTCGTCTACACTCAGCTTAAGCCCCTCATCCAACTTTTCCAGCAGTGCGAAACGGCCAACACCGGTAACCTTAAATACAGTAAGCGGAATAGCTTTGTCTTTCGATGCCTTTATTACAGTACGGATAATCTCGTCGCGGGTATTATCAAATACGCTTTCTTCATCCTCCCCTTCTACCGAGTAATCTAAAATGGTACCCACGCCGCCAACAGCCAAATTTCTTATGGTTGGGTTGCACTCATCAATAGTTTCCCCGCCGCAAAAATGTTTAAAGATGGTGGCTTTAATCAGGCTTTTTATAGGCAGGCCTACCTTCATGAAAAAGTTAGTGATCGGCGGGCCAATCTTCACCAAAAAGTTAACGTTTATAGCCCTGAAAAGCCAGTAAGCGCGGTTAAGATCGGTATTAGAAGAATGTTTAAAGGCAATCTCGGTATCTTCGAAAGATAGTTTATTATTCATGCTGAAACGTTCACAAGTAATTGTTTGTGGGATCATGGCAGTTGCAGACCATTAGCAATTAATAGTGGGCAAGCAAACTCATGAACTATAATCCATAAACTATGAACCAGCCGCAAAATTATAAAATGATAACCATTATCACACGAATAGTTTATTTTTGCCCATCATGATCGAATTTAAAGTAACCGGCGACTATATCCCAATGATACAACTGCTTAAAGCTGTTAACCTGGTACAAACAGGCGGCGAAGCGCAAATTGTGGTGGAAGATGGCGAGGTGAAATACAATGGCCAGGTAGATTACCGCAAACGCCTTAAAGTAAAACCAGGCGATGTTGTAGAATTCCGCGGTAAAAAGATCAACGTGACCTGATACACAATGGATACTATTCAAAGCGACAGCTACCCTATTTTTTTTGATGACAGCCTTTCTGAACTTATTACTTTTATAAAGCAGGGCAAGTACTCGCGTACGTTTGTACTTACAGATGAAAATACATCTGCACAGTGTTTGCCCCTCCTGGAGCCACTTTTAGCTGAGCTGGACAATTACGACCTGATCGAGATAAACGCTGGCGAGGAAAGCAAGAACATTGACTTTTGCGTAGGCGTTTGGAAAATGCTGATTGACTTTGGTGCCGACCGCAAAGCTTTAATGGTAAACCTCGGCGGCGGTGTGGTAACAGACCTTGGCGGCTTTGTCGCATCTACTTATAAACGCGGGATAGACTTCGTGCAGGTTCCCACTACGCTGTTATCACAGGTCGACGCTTCTGTTGGCGGTAAGACCGGAGTAGACATGGACGGCATCAAGAACATCATAGGGACGTTTACCCAGCCGAAGGCGGTGTTTATGTCTGCTGCTTTTTTAAAGACTCTGCCGGAGCGCCAGATATTATCCGGCCTGGCGGAAATGCTTAAACATGGCCTGATATGCGATGCCGACTACTGGAAAGAATTAAAGAACAGCGATCTTACCCTTCCGTCTGTAGAACTGATATACCGTTCGGTAGAGATAAAAAACGCCGTGGTAATAGAAGATCCGCAGGAGAAGAGCATTCGTAAGGCGCTCAACTTTGGCCACACCATTGGCCACGCTGTAGAGACTAACTCTATCCTGAACGATGAACGGCCGCTTACCCATGGCGAGGCGATAGCTATTGGCATGATATGCGAAGCCTGGTTATCCCATAAAAAAGCCGGATTGCCTGAAGAGCAGCTGCACGAGATAAGCACTGTTCTCAACGGACTGTATCCTAAATATCCCGTGCCGGATACCTGTCATAATGTGCTTTACGAGTTGATGCAAAAAGACAAGAAGAACACCGAAAAACAAATTAATTGCACATTGCTGACCAAGATCGGCTGCTTTAGTATTGATAATATTTGTACGGAGGACGAACTTTGCGCTAGTCTGAGATACTACGCTGCACTTTAACATGCTCATAACACCGCGAAGCGAAGCTGTTGCTTTACTTATTTCCTTACTGGTAATACTCACCCTTGTGGAGATGTACCTTAGCTATCGCGAGAACAGGCAGTACTACGAGAAGCGGGATACCCTTACCAACATTTACCTTACTACCCTAGCCTTCATCATGAACCTGGCGGTAAATGGTGCAGCGTTTTATCTGCTTAATTTCACTTACCAGTATCGTTTATTTGAGATAAGTAACGGAGTTGTATACTGGTTGGTGCTGGTTACTGTTCAGGATTTCCTCTACTGGGTACTACATTACACCGGGCATTACTGCCGCTTATTTTGGGCAGTGCATGTAACGCATCACTCGTCAGAAAAGTTTAATTTAACAACCGGCTTTCGCTCTACTGTTTTCGAACCACTTTACCGCACCTTCTTTTATTTGCCACTGGCGCTTATGGGTTTCAACGCTGTAGACGTGCTTTACGCTTACCTTATCACCCAGCTATACGGCAATATTGTACATACGCAGTACAAAATAAATCTGCCAAGGTGGTATTCATTCATTTTTGTCACGCCGGCACATCACCGGGTACACCATGCCTCAAACCTGCGCTACCTGGACAAAAATATGGGTATGATGTTCATCATCTGGGACCGTATGTTTGGCACCTTCCATGACGAGGACCCTGCAGAGCCTGTAAAATATGGTTTAACCAAGCAGCCGGAGAAGCTGGGACCCGTAAATATCCTCTTTCATGAATGGAAAGCACTAATACAGGATGTAAAGAAAGCTCCTGGCCTGCGCAATAAACTCGGCTACATAATCAATCCCCCCGGATGGAGCCATGATGGCAGCACACAAACAGCGAGAGCTTTGCAAAGAGAGTATAAGAAAGTTTCCTAAGGTGGCTTCAAAGCTTTTGGATTTAACCCCTAATTTGTTTTCAGTTGCATTTACCAAACTAAATTTGGTTCACTCAACAATATTTGCAAAAAATAAAATTATCTATTGACAATTTGTTTTTTACTTGTACATTTACAGCATAACAAAAACATGAATACATCACGTGCATATTTTTATGGTTTCTACTTTTACTTTAGCAGTAAGAGCCGGGACTGATATGTACTAACAAAACATACAAAATCAAAAAAGTCCCGGCCCAATAAGCCGGGACTTTTTGCTTTACCACTATGATAAAGAACGAACTGCCAAGAGTTGCCATACAGGGGATCCGCGCTTCCTTCCACGAAGAGGCCGCATTTAAGTTCTTTGGCGAAAAGATAATCACCGTTGAGTGCAACTCTTTTAAACAAACCTTTGAAGCGTTACAGCGCCAGGAGGCAGATTATATTGTAATGGCTATAGAGAACAGCATAGCCGGCAGCATACTGCCCAACTACTCGCTGCTGATGAATTACAGCTTCCCGGTTGTGGGCGAGGTGTATGTTCCTATTCAGTTACATTTAATGGCGTTGCCTGGTGTTAAGTTCGAGAACATCAAAACTGTAACGTCGCACCCTATTGCGATACGCCAGTGTGTGGATTTCTTTGATGAATACCCGGACCTCAAGATTGTAGAAAGCAGCGATACTGCAGCTTGCGCCAAACGAATCCGCGATGAGCAACTTACCGATACGGTTGCGATTGCCAATTCACTGGCCGCCCAGCTTTATGGGCTGGATATCATCGAACGCCGCATTGAATCCAATAAAAAGAACTACACGCGTTTCCTTATTCTTACCACGCACGAGAACGCTAAAAAGAAACCGGGCAATAAAGCATCGCTATGTTTCCAGGTAAGTAATGAGGTGGGTTCGCTTGCCAAGGTGCTCAATATTTTTGCCCAGGAAAATGTGAACATGAGCAAAATACAGAGCATGCCGGTGCTGGGCAAACGTAACGAATACAACTTTTACGTAGATATTGAATGGACGGAAACCAAGCACTACGATGCTGCAATCCGCCAGATATTAAAATATACGCACAATTTCAACATACTTGGCGAGTATGAGCGCTGGGAAGAAGAAACAGCGGTGTTATTGCCTAAAGCACAGCGCCCCCGAAAGTACATTACTATGAAAAGAATAGAATAATGCTAGTCCGGAAAGACCGAAAGTTGGTAGGTCCGGAAGACATAGAAAACAGAATATAACAATTACATAACACAACAAACAAAAATCTTCCGGACTTTCGGTCTTTCCGACTTCCGGCCTAAAAACAAGATCATGAAACTTAACTTGAACATACAACCACTGAACACCTGGATTAACAAATCGGGCAAAGAACCTTTGGTAATCGCCGGCCCTTGCAGCGCCGAAACCGAGGACCAATTAGTAGCAACTGCCCACTTGCTGGCAAAAACCGGTAAAATAAGCGCTTTGCGTGCAGGCATCTGGAAACCACGTACCCGTCCGGGTGAGTTTGAAGGCATTGGCAGCATCGGCCTGGAGTGGCTTAAACGTGCTAAAGAAGAAACCGGCTTGCCAACCGCTGTAGAAGTAGCTACTGCTAAACACGTAGAAGAAGCCCTTGCTGCAGGTGTAGATATCCTTTGGGTAGGTGCACGTTCTACCGTTAACCCGTTCACCGTACAGGAAATTGCTGATGCGCTACGCGGCGTTGATGTACCGGTTATGGTAAAAAACCCGGTAAACCCAGACTTGTCGTTATGGATTGGCGCGTTAGAGCGTATAAACAATGCAGGTATAACTAAATTAGCAGCTATTCACCGTGGCTTCTCATCATACGAGAAATCGGCTTTCCGTAACGAACCAATGTGGGATTTGGCAATCGGCTTGAAAACCATCGCGCCTGAACTGCCTATCATAAACGATCCAAGCCACATTACCGGTAACCGCGACCTGATCGGTTACATCTCTCAAAAAGCGCTTGACCTTGATATGCAGGGACTGATGATAGAGTCGCATATTGACCCTACCGTTGCCTGGACAGACGCTAAACAACAGGTTACTCCTGCTGCTTTGTCGGAGATTATTGATCACCTGGCATTACGTAAGCCGGAAGTGCGCAACGCTGCTGTAAATGATAAACTTGCAGAACTGCGCAACCAGATAGATAAGATTGACGACCTGGTTATCCAGAAAATGGCAGAGCGCATGCAGATTGTTGAGAAAATTGGCAACTACAAAAAAGATAACGGCATAACCATTTTACAGGTAAACCGTTGGGACGAAATCCTGCATAAACGTACCGGTTACGCCAAAGCGCTTAAACTGAGCACGGAGTTTACCGAGAAGCTATTAGAATTGATGCACAGCGAATCGATCCGTAAACAAACCGAGATCATGAACGCTGAAGCAGGCCAGGCAGAAGAAAAACTAACACACGCGTAAATTAAATTATTAGTGATTGGTTGATAAGCGATCAGATTAGCATACCCGATACCGCTAATCTTACAAGCTGTCAGTGCAATCGTTAACTGATCGGTTTAATTATGGCAAAACATAACATTATACTTACCCGGCCGGGCAAAACGCTTAAAGGAACGGTGCAGCTCACCGGATCTAAAAGCGAATGCAACCGCGCGCTCATGATACAGGCGCTAAGCAAAGGCAAGGTTAAAGTAGAAAATATATCTGATGCTGCGGATACGGTGACCTTGCAAAAGGTGTTAAGTGCAGGAGTTGGCAGCGTACAATTGGCAGTTGGCGCAGGCGAGTTATATGAGGTCGATTCAACAAGTGAGCAATTGCACGGCAATCACTCACCACTCACCGGTCACGATTCACAATCAGTGATAAACATCGGTCCGGCAGGCACAGCCATGCGCTTTTTAACGGCTTTTCTTCCACTGCAAGACGCTACGGTAACCCTTACAGGTTCTGAGCGGATGCAGCAGCGCCCAATAGGTGTGCTGGTAGATGCTATGCGCAAACTGGGTGCGGAGATAGAGTATGTGAATAACGAGGGTTACCCTCCTATTAAAATCCACAGCGGTTTTAAGCAGCAGGCAAACCGTATAAGCATTAAGGGTGATATCAGCAGCCAGTATATTACAGCTTTGCTGCTTATCGCATCAACGTTACCCCAGGGCTTAACACTGGAAATAGAAGGTGAGCTTACCTCACGCCCGTATGTAGAAATGACCCTTGCTATGCTTAAGCAAGCCGGCATACAGCACAGCTGGCAAGGAAATGTGATATCAATAGCGCACCAGGAGTTTGCAGAAACATCCCTTTACACAGAACCGGACTGGAGCGCGGCTTCGTACTGGTATGCTATAGCAGCACTGAGCAACGAGGCTGAGCTTTTTCTGCCGGGACTAACGCCATACAGCCTGCAAGGCGATAGCGTCATTACAGAGATAATGGCCAACTTCGGCATCACTTCACAATTTAAGGATGGAGGCGTATACCTTACTAAGGAAGTTAAACCAGTCTTCCGCAAAATATTCGACATGAAGGAGTGCCCCGATTTGGCACAAACCGTAATTGTTGTTTGCGCTGCATTGGGGCACGAGGCTACGTTCACAGGGCTGGAAACTTTAAAGATTAAAGAGACGGACCGTGTACTGGCACTGCAAACCGAACTGGCAAAGATTGGCGTAAAGTTGATAGAAAAAGGCCAGGTGTATAAACTGGACTGCAGCGAAAAGCATATTCCCGAGAGCGTATTCATCAACACTTATGATGATCACCGCATGGCAATGGCGTTTGCACCGCTTGCAAGTGTAATACCACAACTGGAAATAGAAGACGCCGACGTGGTAGAAAAATCGTATCCTGCATTCTGGGACGATCTTAAAAGCGTGGGATTTACCCCCCGCCCCCCTGAAGGGGGAGCAGAAGGGCTTCAGCAATAAATATTTATTACTTTTAAATTTTAAATTCCCCCTTCAGGGGGTCAGGGGGCATGGCAGGTAACTCATTCGGGCAATTATTCAGGATAACAACTTTTGGCGAATCGCATGGCGAGGCTATTGGCGTTATTATAGATGGCTGCCCGGCAGGGCTCAGCGTAGACCTGGATTACATACAGGGCGAATTGGATAAACGCAAGCCCGGCCAAAGTAAAATCACTACTCAACGCAAGGAAAGCGATACCTTTAAGATCCTCTCCGGAACGTTTGAAGGAAAAACCACCGGCACGCCTATAATGATGCTGATCCCTAACGAAGATCAGCGATCAAAAGATTACGGCCACAACGTAGATGTGTTTCGCCCTTCGCATGCAGATTATACTTACTTTAGTAAATACGGCATCCGCGATCACCGCGGCGGCGGCCGCTCTTCTGCACGCGAAACTGCCGCCAGGGTTGCTGCAGGCGCGTTAGCCAAGCTGTTACTCAAAACACAAGGTATATACATTGTGGCCCACGTAAGCAGCGTAGGCCGGATAGATGCGCCAAATGTATTTATAAATGACGCGGAGCAATTTATTGCCGAGCGCGAGAAGAACATTGTCCGTTGTGCAGACCCTGCTACTGCAGAGGAAATGATAGCCTTTATAGACAGTGTACGTAAGGATGGTGATACGGTTGGCGGCAAAGTAAGCTGCTATATTAAAAACTGCCCTGTTGGGTTAGGCGACCCGGTTTTTGACAAATTGCACGCAGACCTGGGAAAGGCTATGCTGAGCATAAATGCCGTACATGGCTTTGAATTTGGCTCCGGTTTTAGCGGCAGCGAGATGCGGGGATCTGAACATAATGACATTTTTATAAAGAACGCTGATGGAGAGGTTGCCACCCGTACAAATTTCTCCGGTGGTATACAAGGCGGTATCAGCAATGGTATGCCTATAGAGTTTAAGGTTGCATTTAAACCCGTTGCCACCATTATGCATAACCAGCAAACGGTAAACAGCGAAGGCAACTCGGCCGAAATATCCGGCAAGGGGCGTCACGATCCTTGTGTAGTGCCACGCGCAGTACCAATTGTAGAAGCAATGGCTGCCCTGGTTATTGCCGACCATTGGCTGCGGAATAAAACCGTACGGCTGGATTAATAATACCGGGCTACTTCATATCTTTACTTTACCTGTCCATAGTAACTTATCGCCATGAAGTTGTCCCTGCTTTTATTTTCATGCTTTATCCTGACTGCCGGCTGCTTTGCCCAGACCTTCGCCAATCAACCCGCTCCTGTTGGCTTTCGTTCCAAAGATATCCAAGCGGCAGATAGCATCGTAAACACCTTTATGCGCAAGTATGATGTTCCGGGACTATCATTAGTTATAGCCCAGCGGGACACTATCAAATTGCTGCGCACGTATGGTTTTGCCGATTCCGCTAAAAAGCAACAAGTTGATCCGGACAGCCGCTTTAGAATCGCAAGCGTGAGCAAACCATTTACATCAGCCGCTATTATGCAGCTTGTAGAGCGGGGAAAGCTAAAGCTTACCGACCGCATTTTTGGTAAAGGGGCATTATTGGGCACCACATACGGCAGCAAACCTTATTCCGATCGTGTAAAAGCAATAACGGTTGAGAACCTGCTGGAACATTTGGGCGGCGGCTGGGGCAACAGTAGCCAAGACCCTATGTTTATGCACCCGGAAATGAGCCAGTCAAAACTGATCAGTTGGACGCTGGACAATCAACCGCTTGGCCATCAGCCCGGAACTAATTTCGAATACTCCAACTTTGGTTACTGCCTGCTTGGCCGCGTTATAGAAAAAGTAAGCGGAATGAAATACGCCGATTACGTGCAAAAGAACATACTGCAGCCCTGCGGCATTACCACAATGGAAACAGGCGGAAATACACTTGCTGAAAGGAAGCCCAAAGAAGTACTTTACTATGATAAAGCTGAAGACCCTTACACAATGGACCAGCGCCGGATGGACAGTCACGGCGGATGGATAGCTACACCTACGGATTTGGTTAAGTTCCTGATCCGGGTGGACAAATTCCCGCAGCAGCCCGACATCCTGAAAATGGAAACGCTTAATACAATGTTTATGGCACCTGTAGTAAGTCCGGACTATGCAAAAGGCTGGGCGGTAAATACGGCAAATAACTATTGGCACAACGGCAGCCTACCCGGCGAGCAGGCGCTAGCTGCGCGCATTAACCAAAACTTTTGTTGGGCAGTAATGGTGAACACCCGCAAAGAAGGAGATTTTGCCCTTGATTTGGACGAACTAATGTGGAAAGTTAAGGGCGCAATTAAGCAGTGGCCTTAAACCGTTATACATTGACTTATCCTACTATCGCAAGCCATGCCCTCCATCATTCAGCTATATAAAAACGCCTACAGCGGCCTCTCCCGTAACAACTGGTATTTGAGTATAGTTATGCTCATTAACCGGAGCGGCACCATGGTAGTTCCTTTCCTGACTATTTACTGCGTTAAACAGCTGCATTTTAGTGTAGAACAGGCTGGCTACATCATGGCGCTGTTTGGTGTTGGTGCTATAGTCGGGGCCTTCATAGGTGGAAAACTGTCGGATCGTATCGGCTTTTACGACATGCAGACAGGCACACTCCTAAGCGGCGGCATTATGTTCATTGTTTTGGGTTTTCAGCACACCTTTACTACGCTGGGTGCAGGTACCTTTATCTTAAGCTTATGCAACGAAGCTTTTAGGCCGGCCAACTCAACGGCAATAGCTTACTACAGCAAGCCCGAGAATAAAACCCGCTCCTACTCGCTTCACCGGCTGGCGGTAAACCTGGGCTGGGCAGTTGGGGCTGCTACTGGCGGTTTCCTGGCATCTATTAACTATCATTTGCTTTTTTGGGTAGATGGCTGCACCAATATATTAGCTGCGCTCATCCTGCTTAAACTAATGCCAAGATCACAATTCATTAAACCCGTAAGCGCAGCAAAGTCAACCACGCGTAAATCATCTCCTTACCGGGATAAGATTTTCGTCACCTTTATTGTACTGATCACGCTGTTCAACATCTGCTTTTTCCAGTTCTTTGTAATGGAGCCCGTATTTTATAAGTTAGAGTGGCACTTTAACGAGCGTTTTATTGGCGCCCTGCTTGCACTGAACGGTATCTTCATCGCACTTGTGGAGATGGTGATGATCAATCAGCTGGAAGGAAAGCGGCACCCGCTGATATTCATCAGCATTGGTGTGCTGGTTACCGGCGCTGGTTTTTCGCTGCTGAATGTTCTGCCGCCAGGTGCTATTGCAGGTATCGCAATCGTGTTGATCATCACGCTTGGAGAAATGCTGAGCATGCCTTTTATGAATGCTTATTGGGTGGCGCGGTCCCAGGAGCATAATCGTGGGCAGTATGCTGCCTTGTACGCCATGAGCTGGGCCGCAGCGCAGGTAGTAGCACCAGCTGTGGGCGCGCAGGTTATCGGACTTGGCGGCTTTACATTATTGTGGTGGCTGCTGGTGGCGGTGTGCTGCGCGGTTTGTGCGGGCCTGCTGTTAATGTATTATTTTAATAAGGAACAAAATTTAGCTGCCGACCTCTATCAAGTTGAGCAGGAGCTGCAAGAACCACTGTAACATCATCTGACTTGTCCTGGAATGAGTTTACACGGTAAAAGGAGTAAACGATGAAAAGAAGTAAGGAGCAAAAGATCATTGATG